>NZ_JCAXDX010000006.1:0-360987 GCF_059758575.1 Sinorhizobium sp. GQ132
GATTTGTGCTCGGTTTCGCGATGAACCGCGGCTCGATCTGCACCGTCATCGCCACGAGGGAGTTAGTATTGGAGAGGAGGCCAGCGCGTTTCATCGCTCTGGTCGAATGTGCCGCCTGGGCGGCCCTCGTCTACGCAATCCTCGAAACGGCACCGATGATGCCAGAGGGCTGGTCGTCACTCGGCTACTTGGTTCCCGCAGCCATTCTGCTTGGAATCGGTTCCTATTTGAACGGCGCCTGCGTGTTCGGGTCTGTTGGGCATCTCGGCAATGGCGAAATCGAATTCGCGTTCACGTTTCTCGGCATCTATGCGGTCGTCCACATTGAATCCCTGCTCGATCTGCTTACGGATCGGCCGGCGATAGATGCTGCCCCATCGCTTGGGGCGGCGCTTCCCTCGCTTCTACTGCTGACCTTCGTGATTGTCAGGCTTGGCGTGTCACACAGATCCAAGTCTGGTTTCCGACGACTGTCGCTGTCGATGGGTGCGGTCGGCATCACTTCTTCGATCCTGGCGGTTCTTGCGCCCGGGTTCTCGCTCACGGCATCGTTTGGGCCGATCGCTTCGATACCCGTCGCGGGCGCCTTGGTTTCGTTCAGCATGTTCGGCGGCAGCCTCGTCTCCGCGAGACTTAGGAGGCATGGATTCATGCTGAAATGGCCGTCAGTGAAGACCATGCTCAAGAGATCGCTCGCAGGCATGCTCATGGGATTGGGTGCGCTGCTCATTCCCGGTGGGAACGACACGCTGCTGCTAATTGGTCTTCCCGCGGGAGCCTGGCAGGCAGCGCTCGCCTACGGGCTGTTCGTTGCGACGCTCGCCGCACTTATAGTCAAACTCGGTTCGATCGCAAAAGCTTGGACATGACGCTCGACAGAAGACCGCCCCACCGTCGGATGGTATTATGACGTAGGGCTAAAGTTAGGGAGAGGATCGATGAGTGGCACGCTGCACCCGCTTCTGCAAGAAGCTCTGGAGGCGCACGGCGGGCACGACCGCTGGCGCACGTTCAGGGGTATTGCCTCGACCATACGGACTGGTGGAAAGCTATGGGAGCTGAAAGGCGCTCCTTTGATTCCTGTTCCGCGGCGCGCAACAAGCGAGTTTCTCCGCCAGTGGACCCGAGTCACTCCGTTTGGAGAACCCGACTGGGCCATGACCTGGACTCCCGAGCATGTGGAGATCACTGCTGGAGATGGCTCGATTGTCGCCGAGCGAAACAACGGGCGTGAAGCGTTCGACCGCAGCTTCAATGGACAGTGGGACCCGCTGAACCTCGCCTACTTCAACGGCTATGCCATGTGGACATACCATGCGGCGCCTTTTGTTTTCGGCGAGCACGGCTATGAAGCTCGCGACGTTGTCCCGATCGAGACCGAAGGTGAGAGGCTTCGTGGCATAGCCGTACGTTTCCCTGACTCCGTGCATAGCCATACGCGGGAGCAGCGCTTCTACTTCGGCCTGGATGGATTGCTGCGCCGTCACGACTATACGGTTGATGTGTGGGCGGACACGCCGGCCGCGCACTTTATTTCTGATTACGTCGACGTAGACGGACTGAAATACCCGACTCGCCGTAGCGTGTACGCACTCAAGCCGGATGGCACTCTCGACCGCAATTTCAACGCCGTCACAATCGAGCTGTCGGATTATGCGCTGTTCTGAGTCGAGGCTGCCGCGATAACTGTGTTGTTCCCCACGGCTATACTCGAGACCAGTAGCAGCCAATCGTCGAAGTCGCACTCAGGGGCCGCGAGGCCGGTGAACCTTCGCGGAAGACCGAAAATATGATGCGGGTCACCCAGGAAGAGATCCGCCTGAGCCGTGCACCATGCCGCGCCGCGGCGGGCGTTCGGGGATCAAGTTTCACCCGTGCATTCGATTACCGCCATCCTCTCCCCGGGTCGGCGGCGTCAACCGTTCTGCCGCCACGAGCAATTGGTGCGCCATACGTTTGGCCTGCCGGACGGGCTCGGCGACGCGGGTGATTTGCGCAACGGCGACCGCCCCCTCGTGCAGGAGGTTGATCTCGGCCGCGATCCGCTTCGGCTCGGCAAACCGCGCCGCATGGGCGAGTTCCTCCAAATAGGCGAGCGCCAAGCGCTTGTGCATCAAGGAAGCGCGAAACACGGGATCGACCGTGTCCTTGTGTTCTCCCGCCGCGCTCATGAACATGCAGCCGCGGAACTGCTTGTCGCGGACCGTGGTTTCGAGGAAATCGAACGTCGTCAGAAGGCGTTCGACCGGATCGCTCGCATGCTGCTCGACAAAGGCACGCATGGCATTGCGGTCCTCCTCGTCGCGCCTCTCGAGCGCGGCCAGGATCAAGTCTTCCTTGTTTTCGAAGTGCCGGTAAAGCGTCGTCTTGGCCACCCCCGCATCGGCGATGATCAGGTCGACGCCCGTCGCGTGATAGCCGTGCTGGTTGAACAGCCGCAGTGCGGTTTCGAGCAGGTGTTCCCGAATTTCCGAACGGCGCATTATCGTCCTCGCAATGCGTAACAGGTCTGTATCTTTTCATACCGGTCACGGAAAACAAATTCAAGGGGCTTTCTGAGGCATTCCTTGCAACGGGCAGCCTTTCGGCTCACGGCAGCCCCGGGAAAAGAAGTTCCCTGGGGAACAAGGCCAGGATCCTTTCAGAAGCTCGCTCTTGCGAAACGATACAGATCGGTATACCTCTTCTCTCGTTCGATACAGATCGGTATCGTTACTCCGCGTCAGTCGGGGGATCGCCCACCGCGACAACCCAAGGAGAAGACAATGCCTCATGTTCCCATCCGCAGCGCCGCGGCCCATCGGCGCGCGCAGACTCGCGCCGCTTTCCTCGATGCGGCCGAGCACCACGGTCGGGCCGTCAGCGCGGCTGGCCTCTATATTTCGCTGGTCGTGATCTATGGCTGGTTCGGCGGTATGAAGTTCACCGCTTATGAAGCGGAAGGGCTGACCGGCCTAGTCGGCAACAGTCCGCTGTTGAGCTGGACCTACTCCATCTTCAGCGTAAGGGACTTCTCAAGCCTTCTCGGCCTCCTCGAACTCAGCATCGGCGCCCTGATAGCGGCACGGCTCGTCAACCCGGTTTACTCGCTCGTCGGCGGCTTGCTCTCCGCCGGGCTGTTCGCAACCACGCTCAGCTTCATGGTGACGACCCCGGGAGTGTCCGTGCCGGAGCTCGGTTTTCCAGCGATTTCGGTCGCTCCCGGCCAGTTTCTGCTCAAGGATATCGGCCTGCTCGCCCTTTCCCTCTGGATTGCCGTCGACTCGCTCGCGGCGCTCCGCTCAACCAGGGCATGACCGAAAACGACGGCGGAGCCCCGCCTCCGCCCGCATTCCTAATTGCATTGAACGAAACCACCATCCCCAGATCGGCCGTGCCGGTCGGTTCAACGAAAGGAACGTCCCATGTACTTGACCTTTGTTCTGTCTAAGATCCGCGCCCACCAGCGCTATCGCCAGACCCTTCGCGCGTTCACGCAATTGAACGATCACTTGCTCGACGATGTCGGCATTGCCCGCAACGAAATCGACGTCGTCGCGCGCCGGCAATACGACCAATGAACCCCCGAGACTGCGTCACGGCTGATCCCAGACTGTGACGCAGAAGGAGATCACCTCATGAACACGCATCGTGCCAGGGTCCTGATCATCGGGGCCGGACCGGCCGGTTATACCGCCGCCATCTCCGCTGCCCGCGCCAACCTGAAACCGCTCCTTGTGACGGGGCTGCAGGCGGGCGGTCAGCTCACAATCACGACGGATGTCGAGAACTACCCCGGCTTTGCCGAACCCGTTCAAGGCCCGTGGCTCATGGAGCAGATGCGGCAGCAGGCGGAGAATGTCGGCACCGAGGTGGTGTACGATATCATCACCTCTGTAGATCTCTCAAAGCGCCCGTTCCATCTCAAAGGTGACTCCGGCGACACGTACATCGCTGACGCGATCATCATCGCGACGGGAGCCCAGGCCCGCTGGCTTGGCCTTACCTCGGAGAAGACATTCAGTGGATTCGGCGTCTCCGCTTGCGCAACCTGTGATGGCTTTTTCTATCGAAACAAGGAAGTGGTCGTTGTCGGCGGCGGGAACACAGCCGTGCAGGAAGCGCTCTATCTGTCGAATCTTGCCTCCAAGGTGACGGTCGTCCACCGCCGCGATCGTTTTCGCGCCGAGTCGATCCTGCAGGACCGCCTTTTGTCCAAACCGAATGTTGACGTCATTTGGAACCACGTCATCGATGAGGTTATCGGCGAACGCGAGCCGAGGAAGTCGGTAACCGGCGTCCGGATCCGCAACGTGAAGACGGGCGAGGTGAAGGAGCTATCGACGCACGGCCTTTTCGTCGCGATCGGACACGATCCGGCAACCGCGTTGTTTCGCGGCCAGCTCGACATGGATGCGGACGGCTACCTCAAGGTCGGCTCCTGGTCGACCAAAACAACCGTCCCCGGGGTGCAGGCCGCCGGCGATGTCATCGACCCGGTATTCCGCCAGGCGATCAGTGCCGCCGGCATGGGATGTATGGCGGCCCTGGAAGCCGAGAAATTCCTGACCGAGCATTCACCCGATTCGGTCGCTTGGCCGATCGAGGCGCGTGAAGCGGAGATGGCTGAAGTATAAGTGCGGGGGATCACCGACGAAACGAGGGGCCCTTGGGAAAGCGCGGACCCGCCCGCATCACTGCGGAGGTCCGTGCCTTCCCTACGCCTTCCGGCTGCCCTTGCATTCGAACGGCGCCGGAGTGACAACCGGTATCCGGCAGCCGCCGATGTCTTTCCTTGCCGAGATGATGGCCCGTTCAATCCAACCCCAAGCGAGACCGATCCATGGACATCAATCAGGTCAGATACTTTCTCAATCTCGCTGAAACACTGAACTTTACCGAAGCCGCGCGTCGAAGCGGTGTCTCGCAGCCCAGTCTCACGCGGGCAATTCAGCGCCTCGAGGAAGACTTGGGCAGTCCGCTGATCTATCGCGACGGCAAGGATAGCCGCCTGACGGCGCTCGGCCGCGACGTCCAGGCTGAGTTCATGCGGATTGAGCTCGCGCTTAGAAACGTGCGCGAGCATTCCGAAAACACGGTGCTCGGCCGGCGCCGGATCCTCGATATCGCTGTCGCCCCGACCATCGGCCCTGCCGCATTTGTCGCGTTCTTTGAGGACGCGCTTGGCGAGCTTCCTTCGGTGAAGATCAACATGCATCAGCTATTGGCTGGCGAAGGCGCTAACGAAGTGCTTTCGGGCAAGTATCACGCCTGTGTCCTGCCGCGGGCTCCCCGCTCCAACCCCAAGCTCAACGTCGTGCCGCTCTTTCGCGAGCCGTTCCTCCTCGCCTGCGCGGAGAGCCATCCCCTGGCGGGCACGGATGTCGTCAGCACCGAGGCGATCGCCGCCTACCCCTATGTCGACCGGCTGGCCTGCGAGTTCCACACCGAGATCACCGAGCACCTGATGGACCATGACGCGGTCATGCAGCCGCGCTTCAGTGCCGACCGCGAGGACTGGGTCCAGCAGGTCGTCGCCGAGGGCCGTGCGATCTGCATCATGCCCGAGCGGTCCATCGTCGTGCAGGGCATAGTTACCCGTCCGGTGGAAGGGATTTCCCTGGCGCGCGAACTGGTACTTGTGACGGTTTCCGGTTCCGGCACACCGCTCGAGATCCGCAAAATCGCGCAGCTGGCGGCCCGGCACGACTGGTCGTGAGCGGGTGCGCCTATCGCTCGGCTATGGAATCTATGCACATCCGATATTGGGAATCCTCATCACCCTTCGCCATATTCAGGCAACAGGAACGGAGGTAAGGGCCATGACCTACAGAAAGACCGACGAGGCGGTTCGGAAGCTGACGTCTGAGCAGTATCGGGTGACCCAGCAGAACGGCACCGAACGCCCCTTCACAGGAGAGTATAATGACAACAAGGAGCCGGGAATCTACGTCGACATCGTTTCCGGCGAACCGCTGTTTGCCTCGGCCGACAAGTTCGATTCCGGCTGCGGCTGGCCGAGTTTCACCAAGCCGATCGTACCGGCAAACGTCAACGAACTCAGGGATAACTCGCATGGCATGATCCGCACCGAGGTCCGCTCGGTGCATGGCGATAGCCATCTCGGCCATGTGTTTCCCGACGGTCCAGAAGACCAGGGTGGGTTGCGATACTGCATCAATTCCGCCGCACTCCGCTTCATTCCGCGCGAGGAAATGGAGGCCGAGGGCTACGGCGACTATATCAACCAGGTAGAGGATATCTAGATGAGTGAAAGACCTGAGAGAGCTGTTTTGGCTGGTGGCTGCTTCTGGGGGATGCAGGACTTGATCCGCAAACTCCCGGGCATCATAGCGACCCGCGTAGGCTACACCGGCGGCGACGTGCCGAACGCGACATACCGCAATCACGGCACTCACGCCGAGGGCATCGAGATCATCTTCGATCCCGGGACGATCAGCTACCGGCGAATTCTGGAGCTTTTTTTCCAGATCCACGATCCGACCACGAGAAATCGGCAGGGCAACGACATCGGCGCTTCCTACCGCTCGGCTATCTACTACGTCGACGAAGAGCAGAAGCGGATAGCCGAGGAGACGATCGCGGACGTTGACGCGTCAGGCCTCTGGCCGGGAAAGGTTGTGACCGAAGTCGAGCCCGTTGGAGACTTCTGGCAGGCAGAGCCCGAGCACCAGGACTACCTGGAGCGCTACCCCAACGGCTACACTTGCCACTTCCCGCGCCCCAACTGGGTGCTGCCCCGGCGGTCGGCGGCCGAGTAAACGGCCGGAGATTTTCGCGACCTAAAGCAACTCCGAGGGGCCTTGCGGATACTCCGGGCTCCTCGGAAAAGCAGGTCGAGCAGTCGACACCCCTGCCAGGCTGCGCTGCGCGAGCTACGCTGACCAGCAACTCGAGCGTTGACGACTTCCGCCTAGGCAGCAGCCGTTGCAGATGTAGAATACTTATCTGCAGCGGAGGGTCGTAACCATGGCATTCAATACGCAACGGCTCCAATTTTCCGTCATTCCGGCGCGGCGCTTAGCGCCGCCTTGATCTGCCAAATGGGCCATTGCGCGCCTACGCGCTTTTTGCCCATTGCTTCACCTGTTCCAAGGATCTGGCGGCAGCGCAACGGATTGCAGCGGAGCTTGCGCGTGAAGGCATCGCTGTCCTGCGTTTTGATTTCACGGCGCTGGGATCGAGCGAAGGCGAATTTGCCTCGACGAACTTCTCCTCCAACGTTGCGGACCTTCTTTCAGCCGCGGACTATTTACGCCACCATTATCAGGCACCCGCGGGGCTGATCGGCCACTCGCTCGGCGGCGCAGCGGTCCTGGCCGTCACCGGGACATTCCGGAAGTGCGCGCCGTAGCCACCTCGGCGCGCCGGCCGATGTCGGCCACGTGTTGAAGAACCTCGGAGCGAGCCTCGAGGACATCGACAAGAACGGTAAGGCCGACGTCGATCTCGCCGGGCGCACATTCCTTATCAGAAGGCAATTTGTCGAGGATACGCGTGCGCACCGCTTTAAGGATGCGGTTGGGAGGCTGAAAATGCCGCTCCTCGTCCTTCACGCGCCGCTGGACCATACGGTCGAGATCGAGAACGCCACCGAGATCTTCGTCGCGGCCAGGCATCCGAAAAGCTTCATCTCGCTGGGACAAGGCCGACTACCTGCTCACCGACCCTGAGGACGCAGTCTTTGCCGGACGGATGATTTCGGAATGGCTGACACGCAATCTTGCCGCCGACACGCCGCAAGGCGCGGGTCCGATCGAACATTTGCGCGTGAGGGAAACGGGCGAAGGCAAGGTTCAAAATGCGGTCTCGATTTCGGACCATCGCTCTACGACTTCCTTGCTATTGCGCTTGGCGCCTGCACCGCTATGACGCTGCGCCTCTATGCCTGTCACAAGCAGCTGGCCCTCGGGCGCATCGGCGTTGACGTCTCGCACACCAAAATCCATGCGAAGGATTGCGAGGAGTGCACCGAACTGGAACGTGGCCGCAGCGGCAGGATCGATCGTTTCGAACGCGTCATTTTCCATTGATAGCGATGTCTCGGAGGAGCTTCGCGGGAAGATCGCCGAAATCGCCGGCAAGTGTCCGGTCATCGAACGCTCGAGCCAGTGGCGAAGATAAGAACGGTTGTGAAGTAAGGTGCCCAGTGACAGGACGATAGCACCAACTTCGATGATCTCTTGGGCCGAGCATGTCTCGGCGCGTCTCGACGACGATGAACGCACAAAAGCGGCTCCTGTTTGGAATTTCTTGCGTTCCGCTCTTTGGAAGAATCGGCTTCTGGCGCGCATTGCTGTCACTCAGCAAGTTGCCCACCGCTTCCGCTCATGAGCTGACTGAGATGATCGGAAGCCGGCAAGATGCGCCCTGTCCGGTTTGTCGACTCCTACCCCTCGCCTGAATGGATCGAACTGTCGACCCTGCATTTGTCGCTCTTGGTGGCAGCTTCGGGCGATTTGGGCGCTGCGTTGGTTGTGTTTTCACCTCCGATCCAGTGCCTGTCATTGATCCTGCGCGTAGCAGCTCACTCGTGCGCAAGCGATATCTTTCCCGATGCGAATTGGCGATCGTGGAAAATCCGCACTGACAGAACGACGCCGGCGATCAGCACAACCACCCCGGCCACTTCGATCGGGGTTGGCCAGCGGGCATGGACGACAAGTCCTCCGATGACACCAAAGGCAGTTTCCGAGACGATCAATTGCGCGGCCAAGGCAACCGGCAGGCTCCGGGCGGCAATGTTCCACGCCCAGACCCCGCCTACGGTTGCCAGCAGCGCGAGGGACACACCCCAAGCATATAGGCTGCCGGCGGCACTCCAGCCGAACCCCAACGTTGGAAGCCGGAAGAGGTCCATCGCGGCACCGACGGGATAAAACGCCAGCATCAAGACGCCGCCTCCGACCAGTATCAGCGCTGACCACACACCGGAGGGCATTTCTGGTCGGGCGGCGAGTGCAGCCTGATTGACAAGGGCGAAACAGACCCAAAGGCCCACGGCAGCGAGCGATAGCGGCACGCCAATCCACACTGATTGGACAGAGTTCAATCCTTCGGCCGTGAATGCCGTGCCATTGACAAGAACGAGGCCGACCAGCACCAGCGCCAAAGGCATCATAAGGAATCGCCATGGCATTGTTCCCTGGCGTTGATTACCGATGACCATCAATACAATCGGGACGAGACCCAGAAATGCGGGAGCGATGACTGGGCCGGCAAAGATGGCCGCTCCTGTCACTGTCAGGAAGTAGCCGACATATCCGACGAAAGCGAGCCAGACGGCTTGCAGGCAGTTTCCAAGCGTGAGGTGGCGCATGACGCCCTTTTCGGAAGCCAGGATGTAAAGCCCGACGAGCGAAGAAACGACGTGCCGGACCAGCGCAAAATCAAAGGTGGAATAGTCACCGATAATAAAGGGCACAACGAAGTTGAGCGAAAAGGCAAAGGCCGCAAAGAGAGCGGCTGACACACCAACATAAAAGACCCTGTTCATAGAGCATCCCTTTGAGTTTGCGTCACTGGTATTTGATTGCGGTGACGCTGACTGCTTTCGTTAGCAATCAAGCGAGATCCTTGAGCGAATGAGGAAAATTACCGACCGCGAGCCTGTGGCGGTACTCAGCGAAAATGAGAACCACCCTCTCGATACGCACTCATCGGACCATGACCCAGATACGATTCACCAGACGGCTGCTCCTATTCAGCAGAACTGATTTCTCATATCCTCAACATCGAGGCTTCCACTCGTAGGGACGTTATGGATCGGCTTGATGCAATGCGGGTTCTGCTTGCGGTGGTTGACGCCGGGAGCTTGTCGGCGGGCAGTCGGAAGCTGAATGCGCCGTTGCCGAGCGTCAGCCGCAAGGTCGCCGATCTGGAGCGATATCTCGGCGCAAACCTCATCATCCGAACAAGCCGCAACCTGCAGCTTACCGACGCCGGTCGCGACTATGTCGATGCGGCACGCAAGATCATCGCCGATCTGGAGGAAGTCGAACGCCGGGCCTCCGGCGAATATCAAACGCCACGGGGACTGCTCACCATCACGATGCCGATCGAATTTGGCCACCGGTACGTTCTGCCGATCGCACTCGACTTCATGAACGAGCATCCGGAGGTGACTTTGAACGTCCTGTCCCTCGACCGTTCTGTTCATCTCGCCAACGAGAAGGTCGACGTCGCCATCCGACTTGGCGAATTGGCCGACAGTTCCCTCTACGCCGTCAAGGCCGGCGAGTTCCGCCTGTTGACCTGCGCAAGCCCGGCCTATCTGGAACGGCATGGCGTTCCCCAACATCCCACCGAGCTCACCAATCATGACGGAATCATGTTTCATAACCGGTCGTTCTTCTGGAGTTTCGAGGTCGACGGCAATTCTGTCGAGGCGATGCCACGCAGCCGGATCGAGGTCAACACTGCGGCCAGTTGCGTCGCAGCCGCGCGAAATGGAGCCGGGATCGCCCGCCTCTTCGACTATCAGGTTCCGGAGGAAGTGTCCTCGGGCGCGCTCGTGCAGATCTTGGGGGACTACGGCGGTAGGCCCAAGCCGATCCACATCGTCTACTCGCGTCAGGGGTTGATCGCTCTCAAAGTGCGTTCCTTTATCGATTGGACGCTCCCCCGGCTTCGCGCGGCTTGCAGCAATTATTGCGATGCGCCGTCACCGGAATGAAGCGCACACCTCCTCGACCGTCCTCTCCAAATCCGGGAGATGCGGGCAATAGCCAGTGTCGGTCGTCGCCGCGACGACAAACGGAAGCCGGGCCAATCGAAAGCGTGGGCCTCGTAATCGTCGGCGAGAGTGAAGCGATGCAGGAAGAGCACCCCTTCGGGTCGATACAATGGACTACCGACCTTCTCAGTTAGATGTCGTGGTCGATCTGAATGAAGCTGATACTCGCCCTCGGTTGATGCGAGCTGATCTCGGCATGTGTCACGGTTGCGATCGAGAAAAACACCGCTGCGGCGGCAAACAGCCGTCGAAAATTGGCCATTGTCATGTCGGTAGCTCCAGCCTGGTCTCACTTCAACGGACAACCCGGTCGATCTGCACCTGGAGGCGCGGGCCGACCAGCAGGATGACGGGGATAACGATGAGATAGGCGATGCTCCACGACCGGAGCCATGTCAGGACGAACCCGCTTGAGAAGCCCAGATTGAGCGCGAGCAACGTGAAAGAGATCAATCCTGTCGTTACGATACCCATCGACAGGGCGAAGGCGATCTTGCGTTTGAAATGCGTGTCCATGTCGGTCTCCCGGTTCGAGGTGAAACAGGGATCGCCTTGGCGGTTACGATCCCGGATTGTGTCTTCGAAGGTCGCGCGACTTCGGCAGCAGCGGTAGCCGGGAAACCCGAGAGGCAGCCTCTTGAATCCCGTAAGTTCTCAAGGGGGAGGAAACCGTTGGATCCGATCGCGAAAGGACACCCGTCATGTCGTGACAGCGCCCCAACGCTCTGATCCCCGATGCGTCCTGTGCGATCGGCCTGGTCTAGGCCGACCGCCTCGTAGGCCGCGGGTACGATCTCGTGCTGCTCTCACTGCGGGCCGAACGCCCCGGCGCGCTCGCGCGCTTCCTTGGAAGCCGAAACTGCCCAACACGCACTGCTTTTCGACATCGTCACGGCGATCCCGCGACTCGCTACCTGAAGCGTCGCTGATCCAAAACGAGAGGCTCACTCTCGTTTTCGCCCGCTACCGGGCAAGTTTTCCCAAGCTCATATTTTCGGTCATCGCAGCCCACAATCGCATTGGTCGGGGCGGCGTCCACCAAACTTGAAAGGAAATGCCATGCCTGAGACATTGGGAACGGCCGTCATTACTGGGGCTTCGAGCGGCATCGGCGCTCTCTATGCCGATCGCCTTGCCCGGCAGGGCTACGACCTGGTGCTCGTCGCCCGAAGTGCCGAGCGGTTGGAGCGGATCGCGCGTTCGATCCGCGAACAGACAGGCCGCACCATCGAGACCATCACTGCCGACCTGACATTGACCGGTGACGTCAATCGCGTCGCCAGCCTGATCGCTGACAACGCCGAGATCACCGTACTGATCAACAATGCAGGCGTGGGAGCGACCGCGCCGTTGCTTCGATCCGACGCCAACGCGATGAGCGCGATGATCGCACTCAATGTCGAGGCGCTGACGCGGTTGACCCACGCCGCCGTCCCCGGCTTCGTAGCGCGCGGGCGGGGAACGATCGTCAATATCGCATCGGTCGTGGCGATCACGCCCGAAAGGCTGAACGGGGTCTATGGCGGCAGCAAGGCGTTTGTCCTCGCCTTCAGTCAGAGCCTCCGGCAGGAGCTAGAGGGTAGCAATGTCCACGTTCAGGTCGTCCTTCCCGGAGCTACCGCCACCGACTTCTGGGACGCCGCCGGTCTGCCCGTCGCCCACCTGCCCGAGGAAATTGTGATGCCGGCCGATGCCCTGGTCGATGCGGCGCTTCTGGGGCTTTCCCGGAAAGAGTTCGTCACCATACCCAGCCTGCACGATGTCACGCAGTGGGACGTCTACGAAGCCGCCCGGCAGGCCATGGCCGGAAATCTGTCTACCAACAGGCCAGCAGCCCGCTATCTCGCCGGCTGAAAATCAACAAGGTACATCTCAATGTCGAAAGTCATCTACACTGGCAACACCAACACCACGGGCGGCCGCGACGGCGCGTCTCGCAGTTCCGACGGGCGTCTCGATATCAAACTGTCGCCGCCGGGCTCTTCGGGCCTGGGCACCAATCCCGAACAGCTCTTCGCGGCGGGCTGGTCCGCCTGTTTCCTCGGCGCAATCGGAAAGGCGGCTGCCGAGCGCCAGCTCCGCGTGCCGGCCGACGCTGC
Source organism: Sinorhizobium sp. GQ132 (assembly GCF_059758575.1). Lineage (NCBI taxonomy): Bacteria > Pseudomonadati > Pseudomonadota > Alphaproteobacteria > Hyphomicrobiales > Rhizobiaceae > Sinorhizobium > Sinorhizobium sp. GQ132. Next base: position 12,835 of record NZ_JCAXDX010000006.1, read on the forward strand.
GATAAATGCCGAGATCGAACTGGTCTTGAATGACGATGGCTAGGTGCTGCAGGCACGGCTGAATGCGAAGCTGCCGGGCATCGAGGCAGGCCTCGCCAAGTCTTTGGTCGAGCGCGCCCACGAGCTCTGCCCCTATTCCAAGGCCACCCGCGGCAACATCGCCGTCGAGCTCAACGTCGTTTGATCGTTGTCCGATCAAGGCCCTCCAGCTTAACACCGCGCCGGCGTCCCGAGATATTTCGGTCGTGACCGGCACGACTACCACGGGTTTATTCTCATGACCAAGATTGCAACCGCCCTCGCAACGGCCGCTTTCCTGCTCGCCGCGGGCACACCCAGCCACGCGCAAACGCCGCAACATGCAGCCACACAGTTCCTGCCGATCAAGAACGAGCCCGCACCCAGACTCTTCGTGGATCAGCCCCTTGCGAGACCGCTGACTACCAGAGGCGTGGCGATCATTCCCTATCGCGCCGAGAACTTCCGCATCCTGCCCATCTTCGGCGCCGGCGCGACCGATGTCTCCCCGCGTGCTGGGCACCTCCATGTCAGCATCGATGATCTGCCATGGCGGTGGGCCGATGCAGGCGGCACCGGCGCAATCGTCCTGACAGGGCTGCCGCCAGGCGAACACAAAGTGCTCATCGAAATGGCCACGCCAGAACACGAAGTGCTCGGCGGAAAGGTTGTGAAATTCACCGTACCCGCGACCGACGGCTCACACCATTAGACGTCCAGTTGACATGGTGGCCAGTTCCACTTTGCCTAGCTTGGGCGGCGGGCTCAATTGGGAGTCTTTTATCGAAGACAGACAAGAGATCTGAACCGTCCACCTCTGCGACAATGCCGCCCATCCAGTGGATCCTTGCAAGAGTCCGGCAGAAAGACTCTGTGTTGACTGCCGTCCGTATGACCGTATGAGGGAAGTCTGCGCGCCTTCCGCGTTCAGCAAAACGCATTCCTTCGATACATTACGCGATCTTCCTGGCCCAGAACGGTGGACATCCTTCGCAACAAGCCGTGCACGGGGCTCGTGAAGAACGGCTCGGTTCGACCCGTTGCGGCCGTAGGGACGAGGACCGGGAATGGCTCGATTGAGCCCAATCCGGTCCTTCCAGGTCGCAGAGTTCGGCGAGCCGACATCATGGCCGCAGTCCGAGGATCACTCGAGAATGGTCTTCAACCGCTCCCACCAACCCGGCATCTCGCGTCTTGGCTTCTGTACGTTGTTGCTGAGGCCGTTGATGTAGAGAAGCATGTTCATTGGATCGAACCTCAGACCATGGAATTTCGCCGCAAAGCGTCCGCCGCGGTCGATGACATGCGTGACGGCCCCGTGCATCTGCTGGTCGTCGTCGAGCGGCTCGAAACGGACCTTGTAAGCCTCCGAGAGCTTCCTGGTCGTGTCCTCCGGTTGGCCCGGTCCTATCGTCAGAAACATCCAATTGCTCGCGTCCAATCCGTGCTCGGCGCCATAGGTCTTGAGCACTTCGGGCGTGTCCTTTGATGGGTCGGTGGTGATCGCCAGAAACTGCACCATGTCCTTCATCGGTGTAATGTTGATCTTGCGCTGAATGTCGGCGATCACCTCGGAATGAATCGGACACAGATCCGTGCAACTCGCGAAGATGAAATAGAGCACCACGACGATCTTGTTGGAAAAATCGGAAAGGCGCACCATCTTCCCGTCCGCATCGGCCAATTCGAACGGCGGCGCGACCGGCTCGTCGATGACCTGGAAGAATTTTTCCGAGCTACCCATCATCTTGTCGAGATCCGCTCCCGGATGATGCGGCAGCGTGGCCGGCGCGGAGGCCAGCAACAGCGACAGTGTAGCGATTGCGATTCTTGATTTCATGACCATGCTTTCCAAGTGAGGAGGGATCAGGCGCGCGGGCGGCACATCTACTGCGCCGCCTCTTGCTCACGGCGGCTCATCTCCGCCTGATATCGCCTTTCCTGTTCCGGCCAGCTGCTCTTGATGAAAGCCAGCACTGCCCGGATTTCGTCGTCACTCATCACATTCCCGAACCCCGGCATGTCGCTTCGGTAGCCCCCGCCAACGACAGACGCCGGACCGTCCTTGATGATGCGGAAGAGCACGCCGTCCGGATGGTGCCAGGTGTGGCCGGATACATCGTGCGGCGGCGCAGGCATGCGCCCCGAAGGCAGCGGACTTTTCCAGTCCCGCTGACCTTCGAGGTTCGCGCCGTGGCAGGCGGCGCAGTGCTTGCCATAGAGCGTCTTGCCGAGCGCGATCGCCGCGGCCGTGGCATCGCTGCTCGCCATCTGAGCGACAAGCCAAGGCCATGCCCATGCGAGTCCAAAACCCGCCGCGGCAATCAAGAGCATCGGCATGAGAACTGAAGTCCTTCTCATTTCCCGTTCCGGAATAACAAGTATTTGACGAGCGCCGTAGCCCCGAGGACGAGCACGACGACGACGAGCAGCCATACCAGACCCATGCCGAACATCATGCCGCTCATGCCTTCCATCATCGGGCTGGTCCTATTCCCTGGCGTAAACGCCTCCGACGCCGCCGGATTTCTTGATCTCCAGCATCTCGAACGGTGCTTCCTTGGTGCCGCTCATTCCAGGCGAACCCATGGGCATGCCCGGGAGTGTCACTCCTTTAATGTCGGGACGTTCGGTCAACAGCTTGTTGACCGTGCCGATCGGCACGTGGCCGCTCACCACATAACCGTCGATCATCGAGAGGTGGCAGCCCTGGGCGTCCTCCGGAATGCCGGCGTCCCGGCTCATCTGGGTGAGGTCGTGCGTCGGCTTGACGGCCACGTTGAACCCGTTTTGGCGCAGATAATCGGCATAGCCCTCACAGCAACCGCATTCCGGGTTCTTGTAAAGGGTCACGTCCTTTTGGCCCGCGAGCGCCGGAGTAACTCCAGACAGGATCGTGGTGACGATAAGGGCTTTCAGAAGTGTGGACATTAGCTTCTCCTTTCGTGGCTGTCGGGCGCTCAGGCGACGCGGAAGACAGCCATCATGCCGCCAGCCTGGTGCTCGAGAACGTGGCAATGAAACATCCAATCACCGGGATTATCGGCAACGAAGGCGATTTCGACCTTCTCGCGCGGCGAAATCAGCACTGTGTCCTGCCATTCGCGATGGCGAGTGGGTTGGCCGTTACGAGAAATCACCCGGAAAGAGTGACCATGCAAATGGATTGGATGATGCCACGCGGTGGCGTTCGTCATGGCGAAGACGTGGGTCTTGTCCTTCGCAAGCGTCAGCGCCGGTCTCATGTCGTGACTGGCCTCATCGGCGGCGACACCATTGATGAACCAGGCGGCGCCGGAGTTCATCATCCGCATCATCCCGGACATCATCGAATTCGTGTCAGTCATCATTCCACCCGGCGCGTCCGGCCCCATGCTTTCACCCATGTCCTGCGCCACCATTTCGCCCATCATGCCACCGGTGAAGACCACCTGGTGGCGGCTCGAGGTCTTGAGATCGGGCTCGGGCAATGGATTTGCCGGGAGGGCTAGCGGCCAGTCGGGCGGGCGCTCCCTCAGTGGCGTGGCGTCATAAACGATGTCGACGAGCTTATATTCCAGCCCCTCATAGAACCGGTCCGTGACCGAAGCTCGGCTGCCGCCCTTGCCGGTCATGTCGATGATCAGGTCGACACGCATTGCTGGCCCCAGCACCACCAGGCCCTTGTCCGGCGCGTGCGGAGTGACCGGTTGGCCGTCGAGCGCGATCACGATCGGCTCGTGCCCCGCAAAATCGAGGCTGAAGATGCGAGCATTGGCGGCGTTGATCAGCCGCAGGCGGATGCGCTCGCCCTGCCGGACGGCAAAACCGTCCGGCACGCGGCCGTTGATGGTCACCGTGTTGCCGACGCGGCCATTGTGATGGATGTCGTGCCCGTTACCAAAATCCTCGCGGAGTTCGCCCGCTTTGGTCAGCCGCCAGTCGCCCAGCATCCAGGTCACATCCCGGTCGACACGCAGCGGCTCCGGCTCCTCGATGATCAAGGGACCGTAGAGCCCACGCCCGACTTGCTCGAAACTTCGCTGATGCGGGTGATACCAGTAGGTGCCGGCGTCAATCGCGTCGAACTCGTAAACAAATCGTTCGCCCGCTCCAATGGGTTTTTGCGTAAGATGGGGCACGCCATCCATGGCATGCGGCACGCGCACCCCATGCCAGTGAATGGTCGTCGCCTCCGCCAAGGCATTCTCGACTGCGACCCGCAGCCGGTCTCCATGGCGGAGACGAATCTCCGGACCGGGAACAGTTCCATTGTAGTGCCACGCCGCCGTCTCGCCGAAGGGCCGAGGTGCCAGGCGCATGCGTCCCGGCGCAGCCCGCAATGAGATGTGGCGGATGGTTGCGGCAGCCGAAACTGCCGGTGAGAACGGGACCATCAAGCTTGTCGCGCCGGCAGCCGACGATGCGAGAAGGGCCCGACGCGTAAGCATCGGAGCAAACAAGTTGAACATGAACATGCATCCTGTGATCTGAGGTATGCATCCGCAGGAGCGGTTGCGACTAGGCTTCGGGCGCATACGCATCCAAAGGCCATCACGCCGGCTACCGAGATACGGGGCCAGCGGTCAGCTACAGAATGACGGTTCGAGGAGGAAAAGGGTCAGGCGGCACCGCACGGCCGGCCAATACTTCCAAGGGCAAGACCGGCAAATCGGGCGTGACAAACGTAAACTCAACGCGGGCCGTTACCGGAATAGCGGCCCAAGATGCGAGACAATAGTCGATGCATGACGAGGCCCTGCCGTCATCGGCAGGCGGACATTCATCACAATCGCCCATGTCGGCATCTGCCATGACAGCAGTCGACATGGCCGCCGACATGGCTGCCGCCTTGGCCGTGTGCACGATTGTGCCCGCGGCAAGCACCGCGACCAGCACGACAGCAAGAAGGCGGATGAGTTGGGTCATTAATGGGACTCTAGTCCGATTTCGAGAGATGTCCACATCCCAGGTGTCGCAGGAAGGCGGGGAACTTTGACCGGTTCGGACGTGACGTTGGCCCCCAAAATGCCCCAAGAGATACATGAACGCCGCTCAATGTCGGAGTTCGGGCCGATGGATTGGCACGGGGATGTCGGCATTGTACCGCCTTGTACCACCGGGCGCGAGATCTCGAATTTCCGCACCGGGTCGAACCCGACCCTCCCAGCCGCCAATCCGAACGTCTTGAAAGTCCGCATCTCGGCCATTCGGGCTAACCGCTGCAGACGACCGGTCACCACCCTGCTGAGACGATCGGAAGCGGGCGACACGCCCCCAGCCGGGATGTCGGCTCCTATCCCTCGCCTTTACGGGAGCAGAACGTGAGACCCGCCATCCGACACTGGGCAGTTGATCGGATGCGAACTGCTGACCCTGTCATTGCCATCGAGCAGGCGACATCTCGACGCAGACTGAAGGTCTGACGCCAAGCTCATTATTCCCAGGTTCGCGGCTGCAATAGCGTGCGGCATCAGGAACGCGGCAATCTCCGCGATGACACTCGTTACCCGGATTGTGCGCAACGCCTTCGACAAAAGCGCGCCATTGCCGTTGCTTTTGCTCGTCCTTAGCAAAAGCATCCGTCAAAGCATCCGGTAGTAGGTCTTCTGGGATCGGCGTTTCGCGGCGCTCGAAGGTGGCGGCGATTGCGCGCGCCAGCCTGTCATCATCGAAATCAAAGGACCTGCTGAAAATCCAGATGTCGTAAAAGTCCTTCATCCGGCTGTTCACGCGCCCGAGCATGACCATCGCCTGGAACTTCTCGGCGATGACCGTCTCCCGCGCATAGGCCCGCAGCCGTGGCGCCGGGAAATCCAGCATGCAAGGATAGTCCAGTATCTCCGCTCCGGGCTCCAGCGCATCGCCAAAGCCAATGTCGATCGTCAGGTTGATCCGGGCGCCGCTGATTGAAGCAACGACCCGTAGCCGAGCCCACCATATTCCAGCTCCTCCGGATGCGATCCACCCGCAGAGTATCGGCGTCGAACATGACACCATCGTCAATCTCTAGCGCCAGAATTTCCCGAAATGTCTCCAGCATCGGGTCCGGTTCGGGGCTGCCAAAGCCCAGAAGGTCAAGGTCGCGCGTGCCGCGGTGCGGATCGTCGAACCATCTCATCATAAGCACGGCGCCCTTCAGCACGAAACGACCGGCATGGGGTGACCGGCTGAGCCGGAACAGTAACCGCTCAAGCGCAAAACGAGTCAGAACCAGATCGAAGCTTTGTCCGCTTGCCTTGGCCAGTTGCACAGGCGGGCGCGCACCGAGGCACCAACATTGCTGATGTCCTTAGCCATTGGCGGTCAGTGCCTCGAGATAGGGGCGGATCACGGTGCCAACACCACCACGTTCGGCCTGGTTGGCAATTTCGCTAGGCGTGGCCTTGCGCTGCCGCAGCGCTTCCTGAAGCCCCTCGATCGCCACAGAAAGGCCGATCTTGCTGCGATGGCGGAAGCAATCGGCAATTGTTTTGGCAATCCCAAAGACCTTCACGGGAACGCCTTCAATGACATGGGTTTCGACGCTTTCGTTGAGTAGGCTGCCCGTGAAACGCACGATGCAAATTGGGATGAGACTTCGGAAGAGATTGGGCGCATTCGGCGGCGCTTGGCCGAACTCGATGCCGAGCGCGCGGCGCTTGAGCGTGCGCTGGAAGCGCTCGAGCAAAAGATGGCATCCGATAGTCGGGCATCCGAAGGATCGGCCTCTGCCGATGCGCCGGTCACCAATAATTCGCCATCGATCGAGAAAATCGAACTGTTTCGCCGCTTGTTCGCGGGACGCCCCGAGGTTTTTCCTGTTCGATGGGAAAACTGAAAGGCTGGGCGCTCAGGATATTCGCCGGCCTTCCAGGGCGAGTTGCGACGGCCGCAGGCAAAGGCTTTCGACGCTCTCGTTGCTCACGACAACGGCGTGCTCGCGGCGACGACCGCCTTCGGCAAAACCGTTGTCGCCGCAGCGCTCATTGCGAAGCACCCTTATCCTCGTCCACCGACGGGAACTGCTCGATCAATGGGTCACGCGTCTCAGTTCCTTTCTGAATATCGACTCGAAGCAGATCGGCATTATCGGCGGCGGGAAAAGAAAGCCGACGGGCGTCATTGATGTGGCGCTCATCCAGAGCCTTGTCCGCAACGGTGAAGTTGCGGACCTTGTCGCCGACTATGGCCATTTGATCGTCGATGAATGCCACCATCTGTCCGCCGCAAGCTTTGAGCTTGTCGCTCGCCGGTCGAAGGCGCGATACGTGGTGGGCCTATCCGCGACCGTCGCCGGAAGGACGGACATCATCCAATCATCTTCATGCAATGCGGCCCCGTTCGCCATCGGGTTGATGCAAGAGTTCAGGCTGCCGAACGCGGCATTCGTCATCGCGCTCGCGATCGTGCAACGAAGTTCGAGTTGCCGCCGTCCCTGGCTTCGCTCGAACGCCCTTCGATGCCCGCGATCTATGCGGCTTTGGCGCAGGACAGCGGGCGGAACGCTCTCATTTTCGATGATGTGCTGAGATCGCGCGAGGCGAAGCGTTCCCCCGTCGTGCTGACCGAGCGGAAGGACCATCTCGATTATCTTCAGCAGCGCTTCGCGCCGTTCGTGAAGAATCTCGTGGTGTTGCGCGGCGGCATGTCCGCGAGCGACCGAAAACTGGCAAAGGCGGCTTTGCGGGTCGCGGATGACCAGGAGCGGCCGATCATCGCGACGGGCCGCTACATCGGCGAAGGCTTTGATGACGCCCGGCTCGACACGTTGTTCTTGACGATGCCGATCGCCTGGAAGGGAACCTTAGACCCAATGATCGTCATTCTCCCCGTCCGCGGGGCCGGTGGGTAGCATGGGAGCCGCCAATGTTGCTCACCCGGAGGATGACGATGAAAGAAATGAAGTTCATTGGTCTTGACGTCCACAAGGAGACCATCGCGGTTGCGATTGCTGATGGCGGTCGGGATGGCGAAGTCCGGTTTTATGGAACGATCCCGAATACGCCGGAAGCTGTTCGCCGGCTTTTCGAACGGCTTTCCGGTTCAGGTTCCGATCCGCAGTTCTGCTATGAAGCGGGTGGGTGCGGTTACGGAATCTATCGCCAGCTTCGGCAGCTCGGGGCCGTCTGCAGCGTCATATCGCCGGCGATGATGCCGAAGAAGCGTGGCGACCGGATCAAGAACGATCGCCGCGATGCAGTTGCCTTGGCGCGCTTGCTGCGGGCAGGCGAATTGACGGCCATCTGGGTGCCCGACGAGGACCACGAAGCGATGCGCGATCTTGTCCGTGCCCGGCGGCAGGCGAAGGAGGATCTTGTCGCCGCTCGCCAGATGTTGCTCGGGTTCCTGTTGCGGCACGGGCGCAAGTATTCCGGGCGGACGAACTGGACACGGATGCACTGGCGTTGGCTGGGAGAGCAGGCCTTTTCCTCCCCGCACCAGCAGTTCGTCTTTGCCGAAGGCATTCGCCGCATCGACGAGGCACAGGCCCGGTGTGACCGGCTGGACCGCATGCTTCAGGAGGCGATACTGGGCTGATCTCTGGCGCCGCTCGTCAAGGCATTGCAGGCGTTGCGCGGCATCGGCCTCGTGATCGCCGCCACATTGGTGACCGAGATCGGCGACTTCGGCCGCTTCCGAACGCCGAAGCACCTGATGGGCTGGCTCGGCCTAGTTCCCTCCGAGGCGTCGACCGGAACGCGCACCCGGCGCGGCGCGATCACCAAGACCGGCAATGGGCAAGCGCGGGCGATGCTGGTAGAGGCCGCCTGGTCCTACCGCCTTCCGGCCCGCGAGGAGAAACGCTACCGCATGCGCGTCGAGGGGCTTCCGGAAGAGATCAGGGCCATTGCGTGGAAGGCGCAGGCCCGATTATGCCAGCGCTACCGCCGCCTAGCGGCGGCAGGCAAGTCGCAGCCGAAAGTGATCACGGCCATAGCCCGCGAACTGGCCGGCTTCGTTTGGGACGTGAGCCGGCAGGTCCAATCGGGCTGAAGCCGCTCGGTGGCGTCGACACCGCAACAGGGAGGCCTAGGATCTGATCATCACATAGCAACCTGACTGGCGTGCCGCGAAATCCAGGCATGATGGGAAATCCTCGGACTACGCTGGGGCGAGCGTACGGCTCATGCCCGTCCTTAGAGTGAGGGAAGGCCCGCGACGAAGATGGGAAATGCGGTAATCAATCCGCGGATGAGAGCGTGATCAATCGTCGTCCGATCGGATCGCGGCACCCCAGTCAGGTTGAAATCATCACCCGCCGATGTAAACTCGGCGATGGCTTTTTGTGCGTTCCCACGCCCATGACGATCATGAGAGCGCAGTATGTCGGTCGTCTGCATCGTCTGCATGATGGCAAGAAAGATGTCCTGGTCGTCGACTATGTCGATAACACAGTGCCGGTCCTGGCCTGGATGGCTGCGAGGCGTCGCGCGGGTTATCGGGCGCTGGGCTACATGATCGAGTAGGCGCCCTGCGCGGAGCGGAGTGCCCCTGGCCGGTTCACAGCGACCCCTCCCCATCTTCCCCCCGTGAAGCCGCAACTTCAGAATTGGGATTGCTCCAATCGAAAGCGGCAAGCTCAAAGCCTGAACGCGCCGAGGCCGACGTCGACAGGCTGAAGGCCGAAAATAGGCCCCTGCGCGACTAAATCGCCTATCTGAAGGAGCTGCCGTCCCGCCCGCCCTTCGACCAAATGGGATGGAGAAAGCGACGGATCCGGAGACCAATGCTTCCGAGTACGGACTGCGGACCTTCATCACCAGGCGCAAGATCTCCGGCGGCACCCTCAGCCGCGACGGCCGCATTGCTTCGCGGTGTCATGCTGGGCCTCACGAAGACCTGCCCAGCTCGCGTTTGCCACTATCTCGGTGATCCCCTCCTTGGTCCGGAAACCGGCGGGTCAAAAGTACCGCCGCTGGCCGACCTGTGGCATGCACCGCCTGACGGTCACCCCTTCCGCGAAAATGGCACGAGATTGCCGCCTTGCGCGGCGCCTGCTCTTTTTTCCTTTCGCAAGAGCTGCGGCGAGACGTTCCATTGCCGGCCGTTGTCGCCGTGCACCGTCACCGTTTTGCGGTTTCGACGGATGACGATTCCGGCCTGCGTCTGGCCGTTATTGTCTTCGAACATCACGCGCTCGCCGATCGCCAGTTCAAGCAAAGCATGCGTCGTCTTCTGCTGATGTAGAACGTGCAGCCGATCGACGACCGCGTCGTGCAATTCAATCAGCTCTGCTTCGTTCAAGGCGTCAAGGTTGATCCCGTGCGTCCTGGGCCTCCATTCCGGACGATCGTCACTCCGAAGTTCGACCAATGCAATGCGGATCAACAGCTACCCACAACATCATCAACCAGCTGAGTTTCGGCGCCGCCATCCTTTGCCCCACGTACACCCTGCCTAGCGGCAGCACGAGCAATTCATGAAGAATTAACCGTATGATTTCGTTTCATTTCGCAAACGGAATCTAACTCGGCTCATCTTTCTGTCATCCGGACGCCGAATTCCGTGCCCGATCACTACCGATAGTATTCAAGTATCGTAGTGATCGATTTAGCCGGTTTTTGCCGTTTGTGGCACCTTTGATGCTACTCTGAGGCGGATCCTCGAGATGGAGCCTGTCCCAAGCGATGTCCGGGCAGCGCCCCAACCCTTGATTTCGCTTCAATAATCAATAATAATCACTGTGATTGAAAATGAATCGGCAGGAGCCGAACATCGGCAGGAGCCAAACTTCGGCAGGAGCCAAACATGGAAACGAAGGTGCTGACGGCGCACGTACCACTGCCGCTCGCCGAGAAAGTCGATCAGATCGCGGCCCGGCTTGAGCGCTCGCGCGGGTGGATCGTCAAGCAGGCGCTGACCGCCTGGGTCGACCAGGAAGAGGAGCGCCGACGCTTGACGCTGGAAGCGCTTGCCGACGTCGACGCTGGCCGTGTTATCGATCACCAGGCCGTCCAGGCCTGGGCCGACAGTCTTGATAGGTGACAAGCCGCTATCCTTGCCGCTGTGATGAAGCTTGGGTGGACGAATAAGGCAGTCGCCGATCTTGGGCGCCTCTATGATTTCCTGACACCGGTAAATCGGCAAGCTGCGGCTCGTTCTGTGCAATCGTTGACGAGCGCTCCAGCACGCCTGCTCGAACAATCGCGTATCGGCGAACGGCTGGAGGAATTCGACCCTCGAGAGGTTCGGCGAATTCTCGTTGGCCATTACGAAATACGGTATGAGATCCGGCAGTCGACGATCTACGTGCTGCGGCTCTGGCATACGCGTGAAGACCGTTAGGAGGTGCAAACGGAAAGGCGTTCTTGTGGCAAAGGGGACCTGTCCTGTGACAATCGGCGAGGATGCGATCCTGCGCCGCGCCGAAGAGCTCGACGCGCTCGACGCCATCCTGCCGTTCGACCGACGCGACCAGCTCGCCGCGCTGCTGACCGGCGACGACGTCGCGACCCTGAAACATCTCGCAAGCGAAGGCATGGGCGAGAACACGCTGCGGGCGCTCGCCTCCGACCTCGGCTACCTCGAGGCCTGGTGCCCCTGGCGACCGGTGACCCCCTCCCCTGGCCTGCGCCAGTTGGACTTTTGGGGGCGGTACGGCCCTGATACTCCAGATCGATCACCGCGAGAGTTTCCACGTCGACATTCTCCTCGATGATCCGCAACTTCTGCCATATCTGAATCCGAAGACACAGGGTTACGCCCTCGACATCAGCCCTGGATCCGATGGGTCGCGGACGTTGAAGATTGTTTTCGAGAATGTTGGCGAAAACGACTTTATCTGTGCCCCCAGCCTGACCGGCAACTCGGCGCTGAGAGTGAAGGTGCGCGGGTGACACGTTCTGCTCGAAGCCCCCGGCGAGATCATCACAAAGAAGGTTTACTACCCCCCCGATGCAGCCCCGCGACATGTTCGATATCGCTTGCGTCATGGAAACTCACGGCGTGGAATACCTCAATGACGCCCTAGCGGCGGATAAATGCGAGGCGGCCCTGAAAGTTGCTCGCCAGATGAAACGCAGTTCGCGGAAACCATCATGACGAGACTTCTCTAACGAAAGAGCTTCTCCGATATTCCGCACGTGCCTTAGTCAATGACGATTGAACTCCTGGAAACCATCTGCACTGGCGCAAAGACCTAGCGGACGATACGGAGCCTAGCGGTCCCGGGGCGCCGTTCGCCCGCATCACCGCCATCAGCATTGGCCCGAGCGAAAACTCGCCGCGTGCCGCCCTTCGCGTGAGATCACGCAGGTAGCCGCCGGCGTTGGTTAGGACGCCGCTTGCCTGGCCATGTCGGGGAACCGAGATATCCATGTGGGGCTGTGCGCCCCGAAGTCGGTTCCGCACGCGGCGATGAGCGCGGCGCTAACTTCGCACAGGGTGGGCTAGCCAGCCGCTCCGCGGACATGCCGTTCGGGTACTAGAACGCGTACCGGCCCTTCGTCCTTATAGACAATCTCGCCATCACGGATCTCATACTCCAACCTGCCGAACGAGTGGATGCCAAGAGAAGTATGGTGAGTGCCCATCGGGGGCATTTCGACCTCCGCGATAAGGCTGCTTGTCGTCGATTCCCATCCAGGGAACTCAATCCCTACTATCTTCCGAACAAGGCTGCGCCCACCATCACGCCCGACGAGGTATTCGGCCCGAAGCGATTGACCCTTCTACGCCGATGTCGTCCTGAGCAAAGTCCGATACCGCACTTCCGCAATATATCGTGACGTCTAGCTTGTCGTCCCTGCCGGCAAGTATCCGCTCAATGTGGTTCTGCCATCGACCGAGCCCGTAGGGGTACCTGGTCGGGAAGTCGCTAATGTCGAGCTTGGCCGCGGCGGACCTGACCTGGGCCACCTGTCCTTCCGAGAGGAACCGGTCAGCGATGCCCCGCTGATCAAAAACCTCAATGTTGCGGGAATGGAGACCGCACGCACGCGACGCCACAACGTCCGGAGTGCCGCGACGCTCGACAATGGCAACATCGGTTCCGGCCAGCGTCAGCTCGCACGCGAGCATAAGTCCAAGCCACGCGACATTTTGATGAATTCAAACTTCATCGAAATGTCTTGGCGAGCGGCTCTTTTGCCACGGCGGTAACCACCTGCCGCGCGGGAGAAAGCTCAAGCCGGATGATGCAGGACGCTCAACCCGCCATCCACCGTCAGGCAGGTCGCGTTCATGAAAGGGCACTCGTCGGAGATCATGAAGACGGCGGCGCGGGCGATCTCTTCTGCCGTCGCGATGCGGCCGCCCGGGTGGAGCTTCATGGTTGCCGCCTCGGCTGCCGCCGGGTCCGGGAAACTGTTCCAGTAGTCGTAAGCCTTCTGGGTCAACACATAACCCGGTGCCAGCGCATTCACGCGAATGCCCTTTGGGGCATATTCGATGCCGAGCGCCTTCGTCATGCCGAGCAGCGCGTGCTTTGCGACGGGGTATGGAAAGGTGTGCGGAATGATGGTGAAGGCATGGGTGGACGCAATGTTGAGGATCGCCCCGCCGCCCTCTTCGATCAGGCCAGACAGCACCGCCTTGCAGCAGTTCCAGGCACCACGGAGGTTGATGTCGAAACAGCGCTGCCAGTCGGCATCGCTCATCTCCAGCGGCTCCGAGAAGACGTTGACCCCGGCATTGTTGACGAGCGCATTGATCGGACCGATCGATGAAGCGGCTGCCGACACCACCGCCTCGATCGCATCGGCGTCCGTAATGTCGGCTTCGGCGTAGGCGAGCGCCCGCCCCTCCCGCTGCAGCCGCTTCGCCTCCATTTCAAGCAGGGGACCGTCTCGGTCGACGAGGAAGAGTGCTGCCCCCTCCGAAAGGAACACTTCGGCAATCGCAAGGCCGATACCCTGCGCCGCACCGGTCACCATGATCCGCTTGCCTTTAAGCCGGTCACTCATCCCTTGCCTCCCTTCGGTCCGCGCATAGTCTTCACCATTCGGCAACACTGCCGTCCGCATGCCGCCAGATCGGATTGCGCCAGCGATGCCCCTCCTTCGCGCGTTCGATCACATAGGCCTCGTCCACCTCGATGCCGAGACCGGGCCCCTGCGGAATGGAAACGAAGCCGTCTTCGTAAGCGAAGACCTCCTTGTTGGAGATGTAGTCGAGGATGTCGTTCGCCTCGTTGTAGTGGATGCCGAGGCTCTGCTCCTGGATGAAGGCGTTATAGCTGACGGCATCGACCTGTAGGCAGGCGGCAAGCGCAATCGGCCCGAGAGGGCAGTGCGGCGCCACAGCCACGTCGTAGGCCTCGGCCATGGCAGCGATCTTGCGGCATTCGGTGATCCCGCCGGCATGGGAAAGATCCGGCTGAATGATGTCGACGAAGCCGTCCGAGAGAACCGATTTAAAGTCCCAGCGCGAATAGAGCCTTTCGCCGAGTGCGATCGGCGTCGAGCAATGATTGGCGATTTCCCTCAGGGCTTCGCGGTTCTCGGAAAGCACGGGCTCCTCGATGAACATCAGTTTGAACTGCTCTAGCTCCTTGGCGAGTACCTTCGCCATCGGACGGTGGACCCGCCCATGGAAATCGACGCCAATGCCGATATGAGGGCCGATCGCATCGCGGATCAGCCCTATCGTCTCTACCACCTTGTCGATCTTATCGTTGGTGTCGACGATCTGCATCTCCTCGCAGCCGTTGAGCTTGATCGCCTTGAAGCCGCGGGCGACCACCTCGCGCGCATTGTTCGCGACATCGCTCGGGCGGTCGCCGCCGATCCAGGAATAGACCTTGATCCTGTCACGGCACTGGCCGCCGAGCAGAGAGTGGACGGGCTGACCGAGCGCCTTGCCCTTGATGTCCCAAAGCGCCTGATCGATGCCGGCAAGCGCACTCATATGGATGGCGCCGCCGCGGTAGAATCCGCCGCGATAAAGGACGTTCCAATGGTCCTCGATCAGGAAGGGGTCCTTGCCCACGAGATAGTCCGAAAGCTCGTGAACGGCAGCTTCGACCGTCAGGGCGCGCCCCTCGACCACGGGCTCTCCCCACCCCACGACACCCTCATCGGTTTCGATCTTGAGAAACAGCCAGCGCGGCGGAACGATATAGGTGGTCAGCTTCGTGATTTTCATGAAATGCGTCCAATCTGAATAGGAATATGGCGATCCGAACGGCGTCTATGTTGGTGGTCAGCCTTGCGGCGAACGCCGCTCGACGGCGACGGCAAGATCACGTGCGGCAAGGTCCAGCAACTGGTACGAACAGTTGCGCGCTGCCGCCGTGTCGCGCATCCGCAGCGCTTCGACCAACTGCCTGTGGATTTCCACGGCGTCGCCGCAAGTGTCCGCCGCCTCGTTCGAGGCTTGCAGAGAGAATTTGAGGCCCGCCTGAATGATGCTCGCCAGCTGCTGAAACACCTGATTGTGGCTCGCCTTCAGGAGCGATTCGTGGAAGGCGACGTCCGCCGCAGTAAACTTCACGATGTCGCCTTCGGCGTCCTTCATCTGCTGCCAGGCGCGCTCGATCGCGGCGATTTCCTGCACCGTCGCGCGCGCAGCAGCCAGCTCCGCCGCAACCGGCTCGATCGCACGGCGCGCTTCCAGAATACAGTTCAGAAGATCGAACTGAAAAATCCGGTCGCCGATCCACTCCAGGACCTGTTGGTCGAGAATGTTCCACTCGTCCTTGCTGCAGACGACGGTGCCTACGCGCGAACGCCCGCGCACAAGGCCCTTCGATTCGAGAATCTTCAGCGATTCCCGAATCACCGTGCGGCTGACGCCGTAGCGCTCGCACAGGTCGTTCTCCCGCGGCAGGAAACTGCCTGCCGGATAGTCGTCGCCGCAGATCTCGGCGGCGATCGCCCGCGTCACATCCTTCTGGACACGGGGCCGGCGGGAAGGCGCGCCGCTCGGTTCCATCGATTGATCCTGTTGTCCTTGCACCGAAATCTCCATGCGCGGGCCGCTATTTGCCTGGGACTTGAAGCGATGC
Source organism: Sinorhizobium sp. GQ132 (assembly GCF_059758575.1). Classification (NCBI taxonomy): domain Bacteria; kingdom Pseudomonadati; phylum Pseudomonadota; class Alphaproteobacteria; order Hyphomicrobiales; family Rhizobiaceae; genus Sinorhizobium; species Sinorhizobium sp. GQ132. The sequence goes on from NZ_JCAXDX010000006.1 coordinate 28,760, forward strand.
TTATCGCAATTGAGCCGAAGTGACGACCCTTCGAGCAGCATGCATTATCAGACACGCGATTATCATTCATCATACATGTTCAATTGACAAGTATGATCTTTCCATCATACACAAATGCGGCTGCTGGGAGCAGTTCGAACAGGGAGAGAAATCATGCGCTTTATCAAAGCCGTCGCTTTGGCCGGCACCGTCGCGATTCTTGCTGCAACATCCGCCTTCGCCGCCGACGTGAAGATCGGCTTCATCGTGAAGCAGCCGGAGGAGCCGTGGTTCCAGGACGAATGGAAATTCGCCGACGAAGCGGCCAGGGAAAAGGGCTTCACGCTCGTCAAGATCGGCGCCCAGGATGGCGAAAAGGTCCAGTCGGCCATCGACAATCTCGGCGCCCAAGGCGCGCAGGGCTTCATCGTGTGCACGCCGGATGTGAAGCTCGGCCCCGGCATCGTCGCCAAGGCGGCAGCCAACGACCTCAAGTTGATGACGGTCGACGATCGGCTGGTCAACGCCGACGGCAGCCCGATCGAGGACGTTCCGCATATGGGCATCTCCGCCACCAAGATCGGCGAGACCGTGGGCGAGGCGATCGTCGCGGAGATCAAGAAGCGCGGCTGGGACATGAAGGAAGTCGGCGCTATCCGCGTTTCCTACGACCAGCTCCCGACCGCCGTGGACCGGGTGGAAGGCGCGCTCTCCGTTCTGAAGGCGAACGGCTTCCCCGAAGCCAACATCTTCGACGCGCCGCAGGCAAAGACCGACACCGAAGCCGCTCTCAATGCCGCGACAGTCGTTCTCAACAAAAATGCGGGCATCAAGAAGTGGATCGCCGTCGGTCTCAACGACGAAGCCGTGCTTGGCGCAGTGCGTGCAACCGAGACGGTCGGCATCCCCGCCGACAGCATGATCGGCATCGGCATCGGCGGCGCGGACTCCGCGATCAACGAGTTCAAGAAGCCTACCGCGACGGGCTTCTACGGCACCGTCATCATCTCGCCAAAACGCCACGGCTACGAGACGGCCCTCAACATGTACGAGTGGATCGCCAACGGCAAGGAACCGGAAAAGCTGATCCTGACCGCCGGCCAGCTCGCGCTGCGCGACAACTATGAGGCCGTCCGCAAGGAACTCGGCATCGAGTGAGCCCTGCTCCGACTGAAACGAGCCCGGTGTCGCCAAGCGCCGGGCGTCCTTCCCGGAGCGCTGCAATGCAGGACTTTCTGGAATTCCAATCGATTTCAAAAGGCTATCCCGGCGTTCAGGCGCTGTCGGAGGTCTCCTTCTCTGTACGCAAGGGCGCGGTTCACGGGCTGATGGGAGAAAACGGAGCCGGGAAGTCCACCTTGATACGGGTGCTCTCCGGAGACCAGGCGGCCGACACCGGCGAGATCCGCATCGACGGTGAGCCGCAGCACTATCGTTCCGTACGCGATGCCTTCACCGCGGGCGTCATCGTCATCCATCAGGAACTGCAGCTCGTACCGGAGCTGACGGTCGCCGAAAACCTTTGGCTCGGCCGCTTCCCCGGCAATGCCGGCGTCATCGACCGTCGACAATTGGTTCGCGTCGTCTCCGACAGGCTTAGGGAAATCGGTATCGACGTCGATCCCGAGGCGAAGGTTGCATCCCTGTCAATCGGCGAGCGGCAGATGGTCGAGATAGCCAAAGCGGTGATGACCGACGCTCGCGTGATTGCCTTGGACGAGCCCACCTCTTCGCTCTCCTCGCGAGAAAGCGAAATCCTTTTCGCCCTGATCGAAAGATTGCGGTCGAACGGCACGGTCATCCTCTATGTCTCCCATCGGCTGGACGAGATCTTCCGCCTGTGCGACAGCCTGACCGTGCTGAGAGATGGCCGGCTCGCAGCCCATCATCCGGACATCTCGAAAGTCGGCCGCGAGCAGATCATCGCCGAGATGGTCGGGCGGGAAATTTCGAACATCTGGGGTTGGCGCGCCCGGACGCTCGGAGCTGCGAGGCTTTCGGTCGAAGGCGTTTCCGGCACCACCCTGCCCCAACCGATCAGCTTTGCCGTCCGCGCCGGCGAGATTCTCGGCTTCTTCGGCCTGATCGGCGCGGGCCGCAGCGAAATGGCCCGTCTGGTCTATGGCGCCGATCGCCGGCGGCAGGGCAAGGTCCTGATGGATGGCGCCGCCGTACCGGCGAACAGCCCGCGGCTGTCGATCCGTGCCGGCGTCGTTTTGTGCCCGGAAGACAGGAAGTCCGATGGCATCGTGCACGGGCGCTCGATCGAGGAGAACATGGCGATCTCCTCCCGCCGTCATTTCTCGCCCTTCGGGGTTGTCGACAAGCGTAAGGAGGCGGACCTTGCCGAGCGTTTCATCGCGAAGCTGCGGGTGCGCACGCCCTCGCGCCACCAGGACATCGTCAACCTTTCCGGCGGAAACCAGCAGAAGGTGATCCTTGGCCGCTGGCTGTCGGAAGAAGGCGTCAAGGTGCTTCTGATCGACGAGCCGACCCGCGGCATCGATGTCGGCGCGAAATCGGAAATATACGAGATTCTTTACGAGCTTGCGGCTCAAGGCATGGCGATCGTCGTCATTTCGAGCGAACTGCCCGAGGTCATGGGGATTGCGGACCGCATTCTCGTGATGTGCGAGGGTCGGATCGCGGCCGAAATCGACCGGAGCGATTTCGACGAACACCGGATACTCGCAGCAGCACTTCCGGATGCCTCAGCCACGACGGCCACCCTTCCCGAACAGGTAAGCTGACCATGACGACTTCCTTGAAAAAAATTCTTCTCGGCGAACAGGGCCTGCTGGTGATCTTTGCCGCCGCCTTCGTGGTGGTGTCTCTGACGGTTCCGAATTTCCTCACCGAACGCAACATGCTCGGCTTGCTGCAGTCGGTGGTGACCATCGGCGTCGTCGCCTGCACCATGATGTTCTGCCTGGCCTCACGCGACTTCGATCTTTCGGTCGGCTCTACCGTAGGCTTCTCGGGAATGGTTGCCGTAATGGCGTCGAACGCGACGGGCTCGATCGTGCTCGGCCTTCTGGCGGCTCTTGCCTGCGGTGGGATCGTTGGTCTCGCGAACGGCATCGTGATCGCCCGTTTCCGCATCAATGCGCTCATAACGACGCTGGCGACGATGCAGATCGTACGCGGCTTCGCCTTGATTGCATCGGACGGCCGTGCCGTCGGGATCAACGATCCGGCATTCTACCAGCTCTCTCTGTCGAAGTTCCTGACGGTACCCACGCCGATCTGGGTGATGGCCCTCTTTTTCATCGTGTTCGGTTTCCTGCTCAACCGGACCGTCTTCGGCAAGAACACCCTTGCGATCGGCGGCAACCCGGAGGCCTCGCGGCTGGCCGGCGTCGACGTTGCGCGAATGCGCATCTGGATCTTCGCCCTGCAGGGGCTGGTATGTGCGGTAGCAGGGGTGCTGCTCGCCTCGCGCATCACTTCGGGTCAGCCGAATGCGGCCACAGGCCTCGAACTCTCGGTGATTTCCGCCTGCGTTCTCGGCGGCGTCTCGCTTGCCGGCGGCCGGGCGACCATGACCGGGGTCGTCGTCGGCGTTCTGATCATGGGTATTGCCGAGAATGTCATGAACCTGCTCAACATCCAGGCCTTCTACCAGTATGTGGTGCGTGGTCTCATCCTGCTGATTGCGGTCCTCCTCGACAATATGCGCTCTGTCGCCGGCAGGTCGCGAGGGTGATTTCCGGCACGAAGGACGCAGGTCCCTCGGTTCTCAATCCTTAGTCCTCTCCCTGTCACAGAAATCATGCCAGCCCAAACCCTTGGGCTGGGTTTACGCGTTTCGCCGCAGCGCCTGCATTGGTGAAATATATTTCACATATAGAAATATATTGACATGCTTCCCTTCCTAGCGTTTCCTGCCTCTACCGGACTTCGAGGAGGAAGAACGGACTTCACGAACACAGCGGCCGCCTTTGGCGCGCCGACGCGCTTTTTGGGAGGGGCTTCGGCCTCGAGGAGGACTCTTGCGCAATTTTCTCAGCACGACCGCGATGGCGGTCCTCGCAACCACGCTTCTTGCCGGCACGGCCGCCGCCGCCACGGAAAACCCGTTCCGCTGCAAGCCGGGCGAAAAATACGTCATGAACGTGATGGTGTCGGGCGTCGAATACTGGTTCCCGGTCTACGAGATGTTCAAGCAGGCCGGCCAGCAGTTCGGCTGCGAGACGGAATACACCGGAACGCCGGAATATGACGTCAACAAGCAGATCGCCAGCTTCGACCAAGCCTTGGCGCAGAACCCGGCCGGCATTCTGGTTCACCCGATGAATTCGGATCCGTTTATCGAGCCTATCAACCGGGCGACCGACCAGGGCACGGCGGTCGTGACCTTCGCCGCGGATTCTCCCCTGTCGAAGCGCGTTTCCTACATCACCTCCGACAACACACGCGAGGGCATCTACGCCGCCGACAAGATCGCCGAAAAGCTCGGGGGCAAGGGTGAATATGCGGTGCTCGAAAATCCCGGCCAGGACAATCACGACAAGCGCATCGCAGCCTTCATCACCCGCATGGAGGAGAAATGGCCCGACATGAAGCTCGTCGGGCGGGCCGCTTCCAACCAGGACCCTAACAAAGCCTATCAGGGACTCACGAGCCTCATCCAGGCCAACCCCAATCTCAGCGCCGTGTTCATGCCCGAAGCAAATTCGGCGATCGGCGCGGCGCAGGCGAACAAGGAAACGGGCGGCAAAGTCCTCGTCATGTGCGCCGACGTCAACGCCAATATTCTCGACATGATCAAGGCGGGCGAGGTCTTCGGCTCGATCAACCCCAATCAGGGCATGCAGGGCTATATGGGCTTCCTGCTGCTCTGGCTCGCCAAGCACCCGGAGCTGATCGACCCGATGAACGATGCCAAGCGATCCGGCTTCAATCCGATGAGCATCCCCGTCGTCGACAACGGGCTCTCGATCGTCACGGCCGATAACGCCGACGATTTCTACTGGGACAAGTACCTGAAACGCCGCGGTACCAAGGGCATCGAGGAATAAGATCGCATGGGCGGCCGACCGGATCCTTGCTCCGGGCGGCCGACGAGGCGGGAGGGGAAAATCGCGATGACGTCAGAGACCGTGCTGGAGATCCGCAATGTCAGCAAACATTTCGGCCCCGTAAAGGCGCTGACAGGCGTAGACTTTCGGCTCGAACGAGGCGAAGTTCACGCACTTTGCGGCGAGAACGGCGCCGGCAAGTCGACACTGATGAACGTCATTGCCGGCGTGCTGCACCCGTCGGACGGGGAAGTCCTCATCGAAGGCGCACCCGTGAAGATTGCCTCGCCCGCGGTCGCACAGTCGCTCGGCATCGGCCTGGTGCATCAGGAGATCGCGCTTTGCCCCGACGCGACCATCGCCGAAAACATGTTCATGGCGGCGACGAACCGCCGACGCTCGGCTCTGATGAACTACGCTCAGTTGGAGCGCGACGCGCAGGCCGTGATGAATCGTCTGGCCCCGATCGACGTCAGCCAGAAGGTCGGCGACCTGCCGATCTCCAGTCAGCAGCTCGTCGAGATCGCCAAGGCGCTGACGCTCGATTGCCGCGTGCTTATTTTTGACGAGCCGACGGCGGCGCTGACAGAGACCGAAGCGCAGGTGCTCTTCGGCATCATCCGCGATCTCAAGGCGCGCGGCATCTCGATCATCTATATCAGCCACCGCATGGCAGAGGTGTTCGATCTCTGCGACCGGGTGACCGTCTTCCGCGACGGGCGCTATGTCGCCACGGAAAAGATAGCGGACGTCACTCCTGACGATGTCGTCCGACTGATGGTCGGCCGCGAGATCAGCCAGCTTTATCCGGACAAGCCGCATCCCTCCGAACGCCTGGGCGAGCCGATTCTTTCAGTCCGCGATCTCGGCGATGACGCACGCTTCCGCGACGTCAGCTTCGAGCTCCGCCACGGCGAAATTCTCGGCGTGGGTGGCCTGATCGGTTCCGGGCGGACGGAAATTGCCGAGGGCATCTGCGCACTGCGACCGGTGACGCAAGGCGAAATCCGGCTGCATGACCAGGTGCTTCGTCTGCGGCGCTATTCCGACGCGGCCAAAGCCGGCGTCGTCTATCTTTCGGAGGACCGGAAGGGATCGGGCGTTTTCCTCGATCTCTCGATCGCCCAGAACATTGCCGCACTCGATCTGAAGGCATTGACCTCACTTGGCCTGCTCAACTCCCGCAAGGAAAGAGTGCTCGCCGAGGACCTGACCCGCAGGCTTGGTGTCCGGATGGGCGGCGTCGACATGCCGGTCTCCTCGCTATCGGGCGGCAACCAGCAGAAGGTGGCGATCGCCAAGCAGCTGGCCGTCGATCCAAAGGTGATCCTGATGGACGAGCCGACGCGCGGCATCGATGTCGGCGCCAAATCGGAAATCCACCGCCTGCTGCGCGAGCTTGCCCATGCCGGCATCGGCATTCTGGTCATCTCGTCCGAACTGCCGGAGCTGATCGGCCTCTGCGACCGCGTCCTGGTGGTGCGCGAGGGACGGATCGCAGGCGAGGTATCGGGCGACGAAATGACCGAGGAGGCGATCATGCGGCTTGCATCCGGCATCGGGTCGGCAAGCGAAACCACCTTGAAGGCATCCGGGCATGCTGCCTGAAGAAGCGGGAGACAGGACTATGGCAGTCGATACATTGGCGGTCGCGGGAAAAACGCGCAGGCCGGCATGGAAGCGGATCGGCACGATGCGCGAGGCCGGACTGATTGCGATCATCCTTTCGCTCTCGGTGATCATGAGCTTCGCCTCGCCGCATTTCCTGACGCTTGGCAATTTCCGGGCAATGCTCATGTCCTTCTCGGTCGAGGGCATCGTCGTCGTCGGCATGACGATCCTGCTGATCGTCGGCGGCATCGATCTTTCGGTCGGCTCCGTCGTCTGCTTCTCGATGGTGCTCTCCGGCTCGCTCTTCCTGATCGGCGTCGATCCCTGGACGGCATCGCTCGTCGGAATTGCCGCCAGTGCCGCCATCGGCTGCATCATGGGCTTCTTCGTCACCGTGGTCGGGCTCAACCACTTCATCACATCGCTTGCGGCCATGGTGATCGTTCGCGGTCTCTGCCTCGTCATCACCAAGGGCACGCCGCTTTCGCTCTTCACCTTGCCGCCGGCATTCAAGGCGGTCGGCCAGGGAACCTTCTTCGGGGTTCCCTATGTGATCCTGATCTTCATCGCGGTCGTCGCCGCCTTCGATTTCCTGCTGCGCCGGGCAACTGCCTTCCGCAAGGTCTTCTACACCGGCAGCAACGAGAAGGCCGCGCTCTACTCCGGCATCAAGACGAAGGAGGTCAAATTCTGGGTGACGGTGCTTTGCGCGACGCTTTCCGGCGTGGCGGGGACGATCTACATGTCACGCTTCGGCGCGGCGACGCCGACCTTCGGTGTGGGCATGGAGCTCAACATCATCGCCGCGGCGGTGATCGGCGGCGCCTCGCTGAACGGCGGCTCGGGCACGATCCTCGGTGCCATCCTCGGCATCGCCCTGCTCTCCGTCGTCACCAGCTCGCTGATCCTGCTCGACGTTTCGGTGTACTGGCAGGACATGATCAAGGGCTGCATACTGCTCGCCGCCGTTTCGATCGATCACTTGCTGCACAAGCGGAAGGCTCTCTGACATGGCGAACGCCAAACCGAAATCACAATCCGCCCCCCGCGAAGAAATCGTCATCGCCAGGCAGATGCATCAAGCCCTGGTGCTGCACTTCCTGGAGGGCCTGACGCAGGCGCAGATCGCCGACCAGCTCGGCATCTCGCATGCGACCGTCAACCGCCTCATCAAGCGTGGGCGCCAGCTGGGCCTCGTCGAGATCAAGATCAAGTCGCCGGTCGAGCCATTGGTGGAAATCGAAGAACAACTGCTGGCGCTCGGAGGCATCCGCCGCGCGGTCGTCGTGCCGACGGTCTCGGACAATCCCCAGATCGCCCTGCAATCGGTCGGCGAAGCCGCGGCACGGCTCATGCTCGAACAGATCGCCGACGGAGACACGATCTGCATCACCGGCGGCAAGGGGGTGAGCGCCGTGGTTGCCGGCTTGCAGCCGTCGCGCCGCTTCGATATCGAGGTCATTCCCGCGACCGGCTGCGTTCAAGGCAAGCACTATACCGACGTCAACCACGTCGCCACCCTGATGGCAGACCGGCTCGGCGGGCATTCCTTCCAGATACACGCGCCGCTCTTCGCCGACAGCGAAGCGGAAGGGAAAATGCTGCTCGGCATGCGCTCGGTCGCCGACGTCTTCAAGCGGGCGCGCGACGCGAAGATTGCCGTGGTCGGCATCGGCTCTATCCTTTCGGACGACTCCAGCTATTACGACCTGCACCCCTCCTCCAGCACCGATCGCGAAGCGATCGAGCAATCCGGCGCCTCCTGCGAACTGCTGGCGCATCTGCTCGACGATTGCGGGCGCGTCTGCGGCTACGGGCTCAATCGGCGTCTGGTTTCGCTGACGCTCTCCGAATTCGCTTCGATCCCAACGAAGATCGGTGTCGCAAGCGGGCCCAGCAAAGCGGGGCCGATCTTAAGCGTCATGCGCGGCAATCATCTGGACACGCTCGTCACGGATCAGGCGACGGGAGCGCGCATTCTCGAACTGGCCAAGGAAGGCGGAGAGCGTTCATGAATGGACAACAAATCATGCGGGAGATCGGCCGCTCCGGGGTCGCAGCCTCGGCGGTCGGCCTCGGCACCTGGGCAATCGGCGGCTGGATGTGGGGCGGCACGGACGAACGGGAATCGGTCGCCGCCATCCATGCCTCCCTGGATGCAGGCGTGACGCTGATCGACACGGCACCCGCCTATGGGCTCGGGCGGGCGGAAGAGATCGTCGGCAAGGCGCTTTCCGGGCGCCGCGACAAGGCGGTGATCGCAACGAAGTGCGGCCTCGTCTGGCACACACAGCAGGGCAATCACTTCTTCGACCAGGACGGCAGGCCCGTCCATCGCCATCTCGGTCGGGAATCGATCTGCCACGAGGTGGAACAAAGCCTCAGCCGGCTCGGCACGGACTATATCGACCTCTACATCACCCATTGGCAAGACCCGACGACGCCGATCGAGGAAACCATGCGGGCGCTCGAGGACCTGCGCGCCGCCGGCAAGATCCGGGCGATCGGCGCCAGCAATGTCAACCTGGAAGAACTCGAAATCTATGTGAAGATCGGCGGTCTCGATGCGATCCAGGAACGGTTTAGCATGCTCGACCGGGAGATCGAAGCGCAACTCCTGCCGGTCACGACGGCAAACGGAGTGGCAACGCTCAGCTATTCGTCTCTCGCTCTGGGCCTTCTCTCCGGCTCGATCGGGCCGGAACGCGTCTTTTCCGGTGACGACCAGCGCAGGGACAATCCGCGTTTCTCCGTCGCAAACCGGGAGAAGGTCACGCGCTTCGCCGAAGCGATAAGGCCGATCGCGCAAGAGCACGAGGCATCGATCGCCCAGATCGTCATCGCCTGGACCCTGGCGCAACCCGGCATCACCTTCGCGCTTTGCGGCGCGCGCAATCCCGCCCAGGCGCTCGACAATGCAAGAGCCGGCACGATCCGGCTCAGCGCGGAGGACCTCTCGACGGTCGAGGCGGCAATAGCGGCTGAGCTGGCGAATATGGACAGGTAACGGACCGCCCCATGACAAGGACAGAGATTTTGGACGGGCTCCGCCGGAGCCCGAAGGTGGACGTCTGCGTCCTCGGCGGCGGCATCAACGGGCTCAGCGTCTTTCGCGAGCTCGCGCTGCAGGGGGTGCGCGTCCTGCTCGTCGAGAAGCACGATTACTGCTCGGGCGCGAGTGCTGCGCTGTCGCGCATGGTGCATGGCGGCCTGCGCTACCTCGAAAACGGCGAGTTCACGCTGGTGAAGGAGTCGCTCGTGGAGCGCGACCGGCTGCTCAGGAACGCGCCGCACCTCGTGGCGCCTCTTGCGACGACGGTTCCCGTCTTCGACATTTTCTCCGGGCTTGCCAATGGCATCGTTCGCTTTCTCGGTTTGAGCCGCCGGCCGAGCCGCCGCGGGGCCATTGCGATCAAGGCCGGACTTTCGATCTACGACCTGCTGACGCGCAAGCGGGCACTGATGCCGCGTCACCGGTTCCGCGGCCGTCGTGCGACGCTGGCGAAATGGCCGGCGCTGAACCCGAAGATACGCAGTTCCGCCACCTATTACGATGCCTGGGTGAGCCACCCCGAGCGGATCGGCATGGAGCTGTTGCGGGACGGACTGTCCGCCTCGAGCGAGGCGGCGGCGCTGAACTATGCCGAGCTTCGCCGAAACGAGGCCGGCAAATACATCATCGCCGACGGCATCGATGGGGTCGGCGTCGAAATCGAGCCCAGTCTGATCGTCAACGCGACCGGCGGTTGGATCGACATCACCAATGGCGCGCTCTTGCCGCCGGATCACCCCTCCACCCCGCTGATGGGCGGCACGAAGGGATCGCATCTCATCATCGACAATATGGATCTGCGCGACGCACTCGGCGATCACATGATCTATTACGAGAACGAGGACGGCCGCATCTGCATCCTCTTTCCCTATTTCGGCAAGGTGCTGGTCGGTTCGACCGACATCCGGGTCGACGATCCCGGGACGGTCAAGTGCGAGGAAGAGGAGCGCGATTACATCCTGCAGTCGCTGGGCTTCGTCTTGCCTGGTATCGAGATCGGGCAGGAGGAAATCGTCTTCCAGTTCTCCGGCGTGCGACCGCTGCCCGCCAGCAGCGACAGTTTCACCGGCCGCATCCCGCGCGACCATTTCTGCACCACGATCGAGAGCGCCGGCACGCCGGTACTGTGCATGATCGGCGGCAAGTGGACGACCTTTCGCTCCTTCGGCGAACTTGCAGCCGATACGGCGCTGGAACGCCTCGGCCTTTCACGCCGCGTCTCGACGGCTGACCGCGCCATCGGCGGAGGGCGGGGATTTCCGGCCGATCGCGAAAGCTGGATTGCCGCCTTGGCCGCTCGCTGCGGCCTGCCACCGCCGCACGTCGCCGAATTGTTCTCCCGCTACGGAACAGAGGCGGAGGCGCTGGCGGCTTTCATAGGCCAGGGAAGCGATGCCGTGATCCCGGGCGCCGCTCATACGATGCGGGAACTTCTGTTCCTGATCCGCAACGAGGCGGTCGAGCATCTGGACGATCTGCTCTTGCGCCGCACGACGCTCGCGATTTCGGGCACGCTCTCGCTCGCCATTCTCGACGCTGCGCTCGAACTGCTGACGGAGGAGAAGGCGTGGTCCGAGGCGCGCCGCCTGAGTGAGCGGAACCGGTGCCTGGCGCTCCTGCGAGACCGGCACGGGGTCGACGAGAAAGCCCTTGCAGCCCGAATGCCGCCCCCATTGGCGAAGGCCGTCGCGGCGGGTTGATACCGCAATCTTTTGCGGTGGCCCCGACTCAGGCTGCCGCGCAACCTACGACGAAGGAGAAGAGCATGAGAATCAACAGCCAGGTGCGGATGAACCGCCTGTTCAACGGCGGACGCTGCCTCGACGTGGCGATCGATCACGGCGTCTGCAACGAGCCATCCTTCCTGAGCGGACTCGAGAACATGGAGTCCGTGGTGAAGACACTCACCGCGGCGGCGCCCGACGCGATCCAGATGAACTACGGCCAGGCCGATCTGCTGCAGGATCTGCCCGGAAAGGACAAGCCGGCGCTCGTCATGCGCATCGACATGGGCAATCCCTATAACCGCGTCCGCCACCGCGACATGTGGGCGGTGCTGCAAAACGAAGCCGAGCCGCTGATCGGGGCGCTGGCGATGGATGCGGCCTGTGTCGTCGTCAACCTGTTCATGCTGCCGGACGAACCGGATCTTTTCCGCCAATGCGTGCAGAACATCGCCCGCGTCCGGGCCGATTGCGACAAATACGGCATGCCACTGATGATAGAGCCGCTCGTCATGCAGCCGGTTACCGAGCATGGCGGCTACATGGTGGACGGCGATGCCGACAAGATCGTTACGCTGACACGGCTTGCCCGGGAGATGGGCGCCGATATCGTCAAGGCGGACCCGACCACCGATGCGGACGAATTCCACCGGGTGGTGGAAGCGGCGCGTTGCCCGGTTCTCGTTCGGGGCGGCGGCAAGGAGGATCTGAGAGCCGTCTTCGACAAGTCGGCGGCCTTGATGAAGCAGGGCGCCATGGGCATGGTCTACGGGCGCAATGTCTATCAGCACTCCAATCCGAATGCCGTGGTGCGCGGACTGATGGCGATCGTTCACGACAATGCGAGCGGCGAAGAGGCCTTCGCGCTGTATCGTCAAGGTTGATCTGATATCGGACCTTGGGAGGGGTTCAGCATGGGAGACTATCTTTTGGGCCTCGACGCCGGCAACACCGTCATCAAGGCGGTGGTCTTCGACCGGCAGGGCAAGGAAATCGCTTCGGCCGCGGCGGAAGGGCACAGCCGGATGCCGTTCCCCGGCCATGTCGAACGCAGCCTGGACGAGCTATGGGAGAATGCCCGCCGGGTCATCCGCACATGTGTCGATGAGGCCGGGATCGACGCCGGCGAAATCGCCGCCATCGGCTGCGCCGGCCATGGCAACGGGCTCTACGCGCTCGACCATGAGGGGCGTCCGCTTCTCGGCATACAGTCGCTCGACACCCGGGCGGCGGCGCTTGTCGAAGAGTGGAGGTCGCAGGGTGTCGGCGACCGGACTTATCCGATCGGCCAGCAACGGCCCTGGCCTTCGCAGACCCCCACTCTTCTCGCCTGGCTGAAACGACATCGGCCGGAGGTCTTCGCCAGCATCGGCACGGTCTTTCTCTGCAAGGATTTCATCGTCAACCGGCTGACGGGCACGCGCGTCAGCGACGTCTCGGACATGACCGGCTGCGGATTGCTCAACGTCGCCGGCCGGCACTACGACCGGGAACTCATGGCAGCTTACGGGCTCTCAGAAACGATTGACCTCCTGCCGCCATTGGTGGAAAGCGCCGACGTCGCCGGTCGCATCACCGAAGCGGCCGCGGCCGAGACGGGACTTGCCGCCGGAACGCCGGTGGTCGGCGGGCTCTTCGACGTGGTCGCCTCGGCGATCGGCTCGGGGGTCACCCGCACCGGGGCAGCTTCAATTATCGCCGGGACCTGGAGCATCAATCAGGTGATCATCGAAAGCCCGGAGCTCCAGGGACCGGTGTTCATGTCCTCCACCTTCGACCGCGACCGCTACTTGGCGATCGAGTCCAGCGCGACCTCCGCCGCAAACCTCGAATGGCTGGTGCGGGAGTTCTTTTCCGAGGTGCGCTCCGATGGGCGTTCGCCCTTCGACCTCTGCTGCGAGCTCGCCTCCTCAAGCGATCCGGCCTCCGACGACCCCATCTACCACCCCTATCTCTACGGCGCCCAGCAGGACGGCAGCGCGCGCGCCGGCTTCTACGGGATCGCCGGCTGGCACACAAAAGGCCACCTCGTCCGCGCGGTACTCGAAGGCGTGGCTTTCGGTCACCGCCAGCACATAGAGACGATGCGCAAAGCAGGCGCGGCCTTCGACGAGGCGATCCTTTCCGGCGGCGGATCGCGCAGTCTCATATGGCCGCAGATATTCGCCGACGTCCTCGGCGTCCCGGTCTCCGTGGCCCGCTCGCGTGAGACGGGCGCCCTGGGGGCGGCAATCGCCGCCGGCACCGGCGTCGGCATTTTCTCCGACTTCGCCGAGGGTGCGGCCGCGATGGTGAGAACCGAGCGGCACTATCGTCCGAACAGGGCGCTGGAGGCCCATTATGCCCGGCGATACGCGCTTTACAGGGACATCGCGGACGCCATGACGCCGATCTGGCGACGGCTTTCGGCAATGCAGGCCATCACGGCGGGAGTTGCGGCGTGAACGCGGATATCAACGAGAAGATCGCCGATGCGGGCAGTTACGATTTCATCGTCATCGGCGCCGGCTCCGCGGGCTGCGTTCTTGCCAACCGGCTTTCCGCCGACCCGAAAAACCGGGTCCTGCTGCTCGAAGCCGGCGGCAGCGACCGTTATCACTGGGTGCATGTTCCGATCGGCTATCTCTACTGCATGGGCAATCCGCGCACCGACTGGATGATGAGGACTGCCGCGGAACCCGGTCTCAACGGCCGCAGCCTCCCCTATCCTCGCGGCAAGCTGCTCGGTGGCTGCTCTTCCATCAACGGCATGATCTATATGCGTGGGCAGGCGGCCGACTACGACGGCTGGCGCCAGGCCGGCAATACCGGCTGGGGCTGGGACGATGTTCTGCCCTATTTCCTGAAGTCGGAGGACAACTTCCGCGGCAAGTCGCCGTTGCATGGCGCCGGCGGGGAATGGCGGGTCGAACGGCAGCGTCTGTCCTGGCCGATCCTTGATGCCTTTCGCGATGCCGCCGAAGAGCTCGGCATTCCGAAGATTGAGGATTTCAACACCGGCGACAACGAGGGATCCGGCTATTTCGAGGTGAACCAGCGCGGCGGCCTGCGCTGGAACACGACCAAGGCGTTCCTGCGCCCCGCCATGAAGCGGCCGAACCTTCGGGTGCTGACGGGCGCCGAGACCGAGCGTCTGATCTTCGACGGCCGCCGGACGAAGGGCGTGCGCTTCCGGTCGGGCGGCCGCATCCAGGTGGCGCGCGCCACGCGCGAGGTCATCCTCTCTGCGGGCGCGATCAACTCGCCGAAAATCCTCGAACTATCCGGGGTGGGCCGACCGGACGTCGTCTCGGCAGCCGGCGCGCAGGTCGTCCACGACCTCCCCGGGGTTGGCGAGAACCTGCAGGATCATCTTCAGATCCGCACCGTATTCCGGATCGAAGGCGCGAAGACGCTGAACCAGCTCTATCACAGCATTTTTTCCCGCATGGGAATGGGCTTCGAATACATGCTGAGGCGTTCCGGTCCGCTGTCCATGGCACCGAGCCAACTCGGCATATTCGCGAAAAGCAGCCCCTCCGTCGCAACCCCCGACCTCGAATACCATGTCCAGCCGCTGAGCACCGACCGATTGGGAGAGCCGCTCCACAGATACCCGGCCGTCACGGTCTCGGTCTGCAATCTGAGGCCGGAGAGCCGGGGGAGCGTGCATGTCACGACAACGGAATCATCCGCCGCGCCGGACATCCGGCCGAACTATCTGTCCACTGCCGGCGACCGGCTGCTTGCGGCACGGGCGATCCGCCACGCTCGCAATCTCATGGCGACGAAGGCCATCGCAAGATTCAAGCCGGCGGAAATGCTGCCCGGCGCGGAGTTCCAAAGCGAGGATGAGCTCATCCGACGCGCCGGCGACATCGCGACGACGATCTTCCACCCGGTCGGCACCTGCAAGATGGGCAGCGACCCAATGGCGGTGGTGGATTCTTCGCTGAAAGTCCACGGGATTTCTGGCTTGCGCGTCGTCGATGCGTCGATCATGCCGACCATCGTCTCGGGCAACACCAATTCTCCGGTCATCATGATTGCGGAAAAGGCGGCCGAGGCGATCCTGCGACAGTAGATCGCGATTTCGGAACCCAGGCAAACCGCACGCGGCGTCCTCATCCACTCCAGGTGACGGGTCTCGGGGTGGATGATGCATCCTGGAAATCGACCCTCGAACGTGAGCGTGGGCCGTCCAACTCCAAAAGGCGCTGGAACTGACCGGCGACGTGGCGGCGCGGGCCCGGATTGATCCTGCTTCAATGGTTTCGTGCGAGGCATTGTGCTCATCGTGCTGGGCTGCTGGACTATGCCGCCAGCGTCGATACCCGTCCCTCGGAAGCTGGCGGTTCAGTTCAGTGTTCTTCGCCAGGCGGTACTTCGCGTCATCGGCAAGGGCCGGAGCGGCGACGAAGAGGATCGCTGTGGGACAGAGCGCTGGAGAGAAGTGTGTGTTCATGGTCATTCTCAATAGTTTCGATGTGAAAGACGGTGGCATTCGGCCGCTTCACTCGCTTTTGCGGCGTTTGCAGGCCCGTCCAGATTTGACGAGGTATTCAATTTCGAAACGCGTCACGCCGATGTCCTTGAGGATGTAATCCGGCATTTCCTGCAGAGCGCACCCGCGTGCACGACCGCTTTGTCGGCGACGGTGGATTGCCTGGGCCACCTGTGCCACGCAGCTCGAGAAGGCTGTGCCTAGTGCCGTGGTCAAAAAGGGCGACGGATTGGTGTTGAAGGAGGTCTTAGACATGGTGCTTCCCTCTTGGTCTGAGTGTCGGCCTGTCGGTGGACACTCACCAATGCGGCTGTTGCGACGGAGCCACCGCCTTGTTGTTCCAGATGTGGTGGCAAAGGCTCGTCCAGCCCGCGTGCCATCGTCGTTCAGCCCGCACGAGCCATCCATTTGTTACTGGTACCCGGTCTGAGCCTCTGCGGCAGTTCCGGAAGTAACAGGAACCAGCGTTGGCGCCCCCCGCACGAACCGCGCATCCGTGGGTGTTCAGACCCGGTAGACGCGACGGTGCGCGCCGGGGATTTGATTTATCTTTGATCAAGCCCACGCATGGAGAGCATATGCAAAAATATACTTCCTTACCGTGCCAGTAGGGCAGGCTCTTGAGCACTTCTGAGGGAAGATTGGTGTGAAAAAGCAGATCCAATTCAAACCCGAGACATGACTTCAGGGCGTAGTCAAAGACGCCAGAGTGGCCGTGTGCCTGCCACAACCATGCTCTGTTTCGCCAGTGCCCACCGCTGCCGCACATCGAGAGTATAAGGGCTAGGCGCCCAGGCACCTCAGGCCGATGAATAAAGGACTGCTTGCAATCTTTCGCCGCTCAAGCCCCAGCGAGTAAGCGATCTTCTGTAACGGGCTTTGCGTCAATACCTTGTAAGTTCGATCCCTCGCCGAGTGCTCGCTTCTGTTGGGACGGCCCCCGCACGGCATCGAAATGTGCCAGAGTGAGTCGTTGTGAACTCAAGCAAAGAGGATCTCGGCCAGCAGGTGATTGTCCAAGACGTTACCGGCGCCGGCGGCAATGTCGGCGCCGCCTTGGCAAAGCGCTGCACCATACTTCTGACATGTTGCTCAGCCGAGTTCTTGGGCGAGTCCGATGAGAAGCCCTTCGGGCCCACGGATGTAGCAGAGCCGATAGACGTCTTCATAGTCGACGACTTCGCCTACGAGCTGCGCGCCGCGGCTGCGAAGCCTGTCCAGCGTCTCGTTGATGTCGTCGACGGTGAACATGACGCGGAGGTAGCCGAGAGCGTTGACCGGGGCGTTCCGGTGATCCGCGACGACAGATGGCCTGAGGAAGCGGGAGAGCTCTAGCCGGCTGTGTCCATCAGGGGTGCGCATCATGGCAATTTCGACATGCTGATCGCCCAGCCCAGTAACACGTCCCGCCCATTCTCCTTCGATCGTGGCCTGCCCTTCGAGCTCGAGGCCGAGCTCGCGAAAGAACTCAATCGTCCCTTCGAGATCTTCGACGACGATTCCGACGTTGTCCATCCGCTTGAGCGCCATGTTTCCAATCTCCCGGGTGTCGTTCCAACCTACAAGGTATCGCCTGGTCTAACAACGGACACTTGAAGTGCCCGAAGACGGCGCTCAAGATATGAAAACAGGTTTCCCGCGACCCGCGTCCTGCCGACTTGATGGAAACGCAGCGTCAGGCCAAGTGGTATCCACCTTGTATCGATGGCGATCAGGCGGCGCTCGCCTGAGCGAAACAGCAAGGCGTCCGCGCGCATGTCCGAGTTGAAGCGCTTGCCGAACCAGCCGAAATTTTCCATCACACCGTCGAACGAATGGCCGGCCGGAATGCTACGCCCTTTTCATACGCCGACGAGTTCGCGCGGCTCGATCGGCGGCAGGCTTTGGAACGCCTCAAGCGCTCTCCGCTGGTCTTTCAGCGGATCAGTTGTCCTTATGCTGGCGCTTTTTGACCCGCCGTCTGGATCTGGCGTTGCGGCGCGCGTCTCGTAACTCCTCGAGCGTCGGCATCCACCAGCCGCGATTCAGTTCGTGCTGTTCCGGTGGCGTCCGCGACGGCCAAGTTGCCACTAGTTCGTCCAGCGAGCCCGGCCGCCACGACGCCCAGACATACTCCTCGCCATCCACTGCGGGAAAGTAGAATGCGCTGACCGTGGTGGGGTCCGCTAGTTCTCCGTCAGTGCCGATAAAGAACACGACGCCGACATGCGTGCCCATCGCGCGATCCAAGGGCGGGGCGTCATTGCTGGGAGCCGGGTAGCGCTTCCGCCGCCGCTCCCTTGTCCTGGCTCTGCGTGCTTCGTCCTGCTCGGTCCCCTCGATCGCCTCGCGCCGCGCCCGCCTTGTTTCCGGCTCATTGCGCTCGGCGGCCGCCTCGATTGCCGGCCAGCGTTGCCGGAGTTCTTCAAATGAGCGGTAGGGCACCGTCCAGAGGCGGCGATCGGCGTCCCAACGCGCGTGGGGAATTTCGCGGATTTCGTTGACCACGGTCCGTGAATAGGGCGTCCGGATCTGGAGGGTTGCCGGTGCCGCCTCAAGGTAGCGGCTTTCGATCGGCTCGAAGGCAAAGACGTCCCGACCCTTCTCGTCGGCGAATCTACCTTCTTCAGCCTCCATCTCGGCCAGCCATCGGCCGATCCGCTTCTCGGCGGTACGGCCCGGTACGAACCAGGCATTGAGGCGGTCGCTCCACCTGGCGCGCGGGAACGCCTCCCGAAACCGCGCGACCGTTATCCGGTCGTGCGGCAACTCGGTCGTTGCACCCTCACGCGGGCGTGGTTCGGATGTGTCCTTTCGTTCCATATCACATCGCCTGGCAGCCACGCTTCAGAGATCACCCTGTCCGCCTTGATTTGACATGCGTCTCGCCGCTCGGTTCGCTAGTCTTCTTGAAATCCCGTATGGCGGTGTATTTTGCAAGATTGTTGGCCATGCTCAGCGGCTCGACACACGGATGGCGCCGGCATCTCCAAGACTGCGCCGGACGGCGGTGACCTGGCTGGACGCGATATCGGCGGAGACCTCGATCTCGCCTGCGAGCGGCGCGTCTCGACGGGCGCCCCCGTCATGAGAGGCATCCCCGCCCGAGGGCCTCGCACCCGCAGTGTTCCGGTCGCTTGCCGACTGAACGAAGATATCGGGCCTCAAAATCCCGTGCTGCTGGACCAGATGCTCGACTGCCAGATCGGCTGCTTCGCGTGTTTCGAACGTGGCCCGGATTGTCGTGGTGCTGTCGTCCGCCATTGGCTGTTCTCCTGATGTTAAACTCACGGGATGAAGAACGCCTCCGGCGGCTGGTAGTTTCGCTTGCGGCGCCCCTTCCGGAAATAACCGTCTGCCGCCTTCGTTCCGGCCGAAATACCTGCATTTTGACCGAACCGGACTGAACGACAGCAAGCAAAGGAGACGATATTGAGCGAATCGGGTTCGAGCAATGCGGAGCGGAAGCTGGAGCTGACAAGCCGGATTGTCGGAGCCTATCTAAGTCGCAATGCGGTTCCTGCCCGCCTATGCTTGCCGCCGTCTGAGACTGCGCTGTGTCAGACTATCCGGCCTGGACGATCTCTCCGGGTAGCCACCAAACCGGGAGTTTATGTGACGCCCTTAGTAAACTGAGTGGGGACAATGTGCCGCTGGAAGAGCACGAAAAGGATGAGGACCGGCACGACCGAGAGGAACGCACCTGCCAGAACGAGGCCCCAATCGCCCTGCACACCCCCAAACGAACGACGTAGGCTGAGGAGCCCGACTTGGACCGTCAGCGCTTCAGGTGGGCTGGTGATAAGGACAAGGGGCCAAAAGAAGTCGTTCCAAGCGCCTTGAAAGGCGAGAATCGCGTTGACCAACAAAGCCGGCTTGGCGTTTGGCAGAACGATCTTCCAAAAGACCTGAAAACGGTTAGCGCCATCGACGATGGCAGCTTCCTCTATCTCTCTTGGGAACCCCTCGAAAAACTGCTTCATTAACAGGACATTGGCCGAGGCGACGAAAACAACGATTACGCTCCAGGGGGTATTTAGAAGCGACAGGTCCCGGAAAATCAAATAGTTTGAGACGAAGGTCACTTGGGCCGGAATCGTCATTGAGAAGATCAGTGCTGCGAACAGTAGCCGGCTGCCCCTGAACTTGAACCGCGCAAGCGCATATCCGGCAAGGCTGGCGACGACGAGCGTCAGGACCAGGCGCCCGGTAGCGATGGCAAGACTATTGACCAGCCAGCTTCCGAACAGGCTCTTCCCTGTCTGCAGGTCAGCCGTCTCGTTTATAACTCGCCGGTAGTTGTTGAAGATCAACCCGAGAGCGCCTGGTGTGATGTTGTCCCAACTCAGCAGACGTCCACGACGCTCGGATCGCGATGGTGAAATCGGACTGTCGATAAGCGTTTGAGAAGGCGGAGCGGTCAGATTGAGCGGCGTGCGTTCGATCCGCGGCCCGTTCCGGCGGTCGGTACGGTAGGCGATCTCATAGACGAATGTTCGAGTCTGCCACACTCGCCGAATGCCGCTTTCGTCATGAACCTCCATCGTTGCCGAACTGGAACTTTTCAGGGCAATCGACGCGTAATCCGCCGCATAGTCCCGCATGAGCGCAGCGGCGATGCCCGATCCCGGGCGCCGACGAGGAATCTCGGCCTTCGGTTCGACGATGTCGGCGACCGCCGCGTAGGTGACACTGAACTCGACTTTGGCTCCATAAGCAAACCCTCCCCACAAAGCGTCGCCCGCGCCCTCATGTCCCAAACGCGCCGCGGCAATCCATGCGGCCGGATTGATTTGATCGAAATAGATGCGGAATGGTCTTTCGAGTGGATCGACCTTTAGGCTCGCCATGAAGGCAAGAACGAACATCCCCCCCATTATGGTCGCGACGGCAAGAAAGGTCATATACAACCAGGCGCGTGCCGCAAGCTGCCGCCGGCGAAGTGCGACAACCGGCAGACGGCGGCGCGGGGGCGAAGCAGTCACGGCGGTCATCCTCGCCATCAGTCGGCCCTTTCCTTCACACCGACCGATTTTTGCACGTAGACGACTGCGATTGTGAGAATGCCAAGGACGAGCGCAGCGGCACTCGCCACGCCAATCCTGGACGAGGCGCCAGCCGGAAAGGCGTTCTCATAAATGTAGTAGGCAAGCGTGACGCGGCTTGCGAGGGGCGCTGCATCCCCCAGAATAGCGACCTGGTCGAACATCTGCAGGGTGCCGATGACGCCCATCGTAACGACGGCGAAGGTCACCGGTCTGAGCGCCGGCACGGTTATGTGGCGAAATCGCTGAAAAGCATTGGCCCCGTCGATCTCGGATGCGTCGTACAAAGCGTTTGGGATTGACTGTAGCCCCGCCAGGAACAGCAGCATCAGCGTCGGGACTGTCGTGAAGACATTCATCAACGCCACGGACCACAGCGTGACCGGCATGAAAAGGAAATGCTGCTGGGTATTTAACCAGGTGATAAGCAGATTGTTATCGAAAACAGGCAGCAATCCCGCGAAAGCACAGGTAACGACAAGCGTCAATGCGCCAAAGGCGGCCGCGAGCAGAAAGAAGGGATCGAGGATCGAGATCCCTTCATACCTGCGCCGCGCGTTGAGAACGAGTGCGCCCTGCAACGCAACCAAGCCCATGAAGAACAACAGAATGTGCCCGCGGTAGGCAAGGACGACGCTGACTGTCGCGGTCATGAAGCCATCTCTCTGAAAGAGCCAGAGAAAGATAAGCGTCATGGCCGTACTAGACATGATCGACGGCAGGTAAAACACCGTTTGAATGAGTCCCCTCGCCCGGACGGCGTGATTCACGAGAACCGCCAGGGCAAGCGCAAGCATGCTCTGGAATGTTGTGACAATGAGCGAGAAGCCGATCGTGTTGCGCAGGGCGATAAGGAAAAGTTCATCGGAGACAAGTGCAGTGTAATTGGACAGCCCGACGAAGCCCGGTCCCTTGAACAAGTCGAAATCGGTAAAGCTGTAGCAGGCTGTCCGGACGATCGCGTAGACGAAAAACAGCGCCATCGAGATTGTAAAGGGCAATACGAAGAGCCAGCCGCTCCTCTCTTCCGAACCTGCTCGCGACATGCATCCCCTCCCGCAGGTGCCCTGCTTCACGTTGCGCATCCGAGAACTCGGCCTACTTTGCGAGCATCCGATCGAAGACGCTTTGTGCCGATGCCAAAGCGGTGTCGGCATCCGCCTCCCCGAGGATGACAGCATTGAGCGCAGCATTGATTGGCTGCATCCAACTTCCTCCGACGTTCCCAAAGAAATATGGCGTGACGTGATCGTCCGAGAGGCCTTCAAAAACCACTCGGCTTGTCATCTGTTCGGACTGGCCGCCCCGTAACCAGGGGTTGCGAGCCAGAGCGGTCCTGCTCGGGAGGGCCAGCCCTTGCTCCAAAACCCATTGCTGGGCCTCCTCTGTGGTCAGGAGCTCGGCGACCTTTGCAGCAGCCTTACGGACTTTCGAGGCCGCATTGACGGTCCAACCGACGGTAAAGACGATATTTCCTCGTTTGCCGCTTTCAGGGTCTTTCGGCATCCGGGCAGTGCCGAGGCTCATGTTTGGAGCACTATCGCGCAGGGCGCTGATGATCCAGGCGCCCTCGATCGCTGTGGCAGCCCGCTCGGACGCCAAGCAACCGCCGCTCCAGCTTTGACCTGCGTCGGCGGCCATAACGGCGGCCCCAGACTTCACGAGGCCGGTGTAAAAATCGAACGCCCGCTGAAAACGCTCATCGAGCATAGTTTTTCCCCGACTGTCGAAAGGGCGCCAGCCCGTCGACACTGCAAAGGCGCCGAAGCGGGCATATTCCGGAACGATGCAGAGGCCATCGACCTCCGGAAGAGCCTTGTGCACCGCTACGAGTTTCTCCTGCAGCGTCGTCCAGGTATCGTCGTCGCTTGGATAGGCAACCCCCGCATCATCGAAGATGTCCTTGTTGAAATGTACCGCCAGCGTGTTGAAGTCCTTCGGGATCGCGTAAAGCTTCCCATCATAGGTGAAGGCTTCGAGGAGATTGGCTGCAAAACCGAAAACGTCCTCCGTTACCGGTGCTGCTTGCCCGGCGCTGAAAATGGAGCGCGCCCAGAAGATATCGACGTAGAAGAGGTCTGGAGCGGTGCCCGCCGAAAGGCCGTTGATAATGAATTGCGAAAAGTCGCCATCAACGGGTTCGTACGTTACCGTGATGCCGGCTTTTTCGAGCTCGTCGGCAAGAACGTTGGTTAATAAGCCGTTGACGATGGCGACCTCGGACCCGCCCCAACCCGATACCCGCACAGTGTCCTCAGCAAACGCCGGCAAGCCAAGGAGCATGGTCGCCGCGGCAAGTGCTTTCGCAGGACGGAACGGCATATCGATCCTCCCTCCGATCAGAGATCAGGGACCAGAGCGGCAACTA
The DNA here is from genome assembly GCF_059758575.1 of Sinorhizobium sp. GQ132. Taxonomy (NCBI): domain Bacteria; kingdom Pseudomonadati; phylum Pseudomonadota; class Alphaproteobacteria; order Hyphomicrobiales; family Rhizobiaceae; genus Sinorhizobium; species Sinorhizobium sp. GQ132. The sequence continues at coordinate 52,022 of NZ_JCAXDX010000006.1, forward strand.
CGAGACGGCTTCCCGCTGCTCAGGAGGTAGATAGCTTCGCATGCGAAAACGTCGAGCAGCGCACCACCGCAAGAGCAGCCTGCCGTTGTTGATCGAACTCAGATATCCTCACCCTCTTCACTCCAGCGGCTCGGCTAGGAGCTACGCCCCTCTTACTGACTATCGCACGCTTGCGTCGGGGCGATCTTCTCAGCACAGAAGGCTTACCTTTGGAGGCTCCCTGGTTGAGAAAAGATCTCTGTTCAACCAGCGTCTCACTTGGGTGAAGCCGTAGTTCTCTCCCGGAGATCGTAGTTGTTGGGATTCTCCTCCAACTTGTGGATACCCTCGGTAAGCCCTGATCGAATACGATGACGAACATCATTCTCGAGCTGGTCTATGCTCTTGCGAATTGCCTCTTTCCAGGCTGGACCACGGTCGTACGCTTCCATGAAGGCGTCGGCCAAGTCCTCCGTCTGTCGCGTTTCGATCATGGCTTCCATTATGGTGGCAGCCTGTGCTCGGTCCTTACGACTCTTCGCCATGCCGTCATCGTCCGTCAGGCGACGGCTGGCGACGATGAGTTTATGAATGGCGTACCGCTGCGGAGCGGGGACATTCACCAGCACGCCGGCACCGTGCAGCAGAACGGCTCGGATCGGATGGTAAATCAGATAGTCGAGGAATCGGAGCGGCTGAGCCGCAGCTCCGCCGAGTGCGGGCATGGGTGTCGGTCGCCCGCCATATTCTTCAGAACCACGATTTGGAGTAAGGAATTCGACCTTGTAGCCCTTCCGAGACGCGTACTGCGTTGTGAAGCGACCGTCGGCTTGGTGAGGGATCTCCCTGAATGTCGGATCGACCTTCTTCAGCGTCTCGAGCATGGGCGGCACTTGATCGTCCACAGCCACCGAAATCGAATAGAACTGAGCGAAATCCGCATCGGCCGTAAGCATTGCCGTCCCCGGCAGGCGAACGCCTAATACTGCCGGATAACACTGGTAGGCGACGGTACCGATCAGGACGCCACGCAACCGGAAAAAACCGGCCTCAGCCAACGCCTGCACAATGTCCCCCGTTTGCCTTTCCGGGCGGGGTAGATACGCTTCGCGCACGAGAGTTGACACCAACTTTCGGCGCTCACGGATGCCTGCCTTTAAATCTTTGAAAGTTTCGACCCGTCTTGTGATCTCAGGATCCTCGACAGGGCCGACGTATGTTCGCTTCTTGCCGCCCGCCCCATCCGGTAGATCGAAGTACCAGTATCGACGCCCTTTCACCTCAGCAGTGATAAACCGGCCTTCTACATTGAACTCGCCTGCGAACGAGCCATCAAGAGATCGCTGCGAGAGCTCGCTGTAGAGCGTCTGGTAGGTGTGCGAGATGTTCTGCATTGCGTTGTTACCATGTTCGCATAGATGGTAATAGCAGAAATTCGCTACAATGTCACCCGGGAGTTGTTACCAAAATTGCGTTAATGGTAACAACGGTCCGCTCCAAGCTCTGTTCCCAGTCCACAGACAGGTTCCGGCCGATACGTTATGCGATCTTCTGAAACGGGCTTTGCGCCAATCCCTTGTGAGCTTAATCCCTCGCCGAGTGCTTGCTTCTGTTGGGGTTGGACGGCCCCGAACGGCATCGAATGTGCCAGAGTGAGTCGTTGTGAACTCAAGCAAAGGGAGCCGTCCGTGGAGCAGATTATTCGTATTGGCATGGATACGTCAAAACATGTCTTTCAATTGCATGGCGTCAACGCTGCTGAGCAACCGATCCTGCGCAAGAAGTTGCGCCGTAAGGAAATGATGGGCTTTTTTCGCGCAATGCCCGCCGACTGTGATTGCGATCGACTTTTCAGCGCACATCCGGCTGATTCGCGCGCCGCGCAGGGCCAGCTCCTTAGACGCGCTACCCGCGACGTCAAGGGGCGAAGGCGCTCTGCTGCCATCACGAGAACAGTTAAATTGAGTCGTGGGTGCGCTATCAAATCTGTTTCAGGATCAGCATCTCCAGCGCCTTCACAGCCAGCGGGTATCCCTCCGCCCCCAGCCCCGCCATGACGGTGGTCGCCGTCATCGAGACATAGGAGCGGTGATAAATCGGCTCGCGGCGATGAACGTTGCTGATGTGAAATTCTATAATCGGCCCCTTGAACATCTTGAGGGCGTCTAGGAGTGCGACCGAGGTGAACGTGAACGCGGCAGGATTGATAATGATCCCCTCGCCCTCGTCGATTGCTTCATGAACCCAGTCGATCAACTGTTCTTCGCTATTGGTCTGACGAAACTCTACCGGCCGATCTCCCGCCGCCTCCCGGCACCAGGCCTCGACTTCGGCCAGTGTCGTCGTCCCGTAGATTTCAGGCTCTCGCTTGCCAAGGCGGTTGAGGTTAGGCCCGTTCAGAACGTAGATCGGCTTCATGATCACTCCCATCAGCCCTGGTAACCAAGCAGCCTTGGCAGCCAGAGCTCGACGCCGCGGAAGTGTTTAGGCTACCGAACGCCCGCAGAAGTCTTCCGCAAGAAACTACTCGCGCAAATGCGACGTGTCGGTTAGCGTCACACGCTCAGGTCGCAGTTCGGCACGAATTCACAGGCTGAACCTGTTGATCAGCAAGCTTGAAGCATTGCGTAACTCCGGCGATCACTCGCATCTTCTGACACCCTCGTGGGCTGGCGACACGCTTACTGAGGAAAAGCAAGGAGCCGATAGGTATAAGCTCGTCCACCACTTGCGCTCTCCGTGGTTCGGCCATTCATTCTCCAGCAAATCAAGGGTGTCGTAGGGCCGCAGAACTGGCGTTTCATAACGTTTGCAGCGTCACCGCAGCCAATCCGAGCGTTTCGCGCACCTGGCCAGTCCGTGAGAGCTGGAACTCCACTCCTCTGTTGGAGTTCTTACCGTCATGTCGCTCTCAGAAGAAGGACGATGCGTAGGAAATGAAGCCGGAAAAATGGGCGCATCTGTGCATAGATATGCAGCGCATGTTCGCCGAGGATACTCCTTGGCAAGTTACCTGGATGCCGAAGGTATTCGACCAGGTCGTTGAAGTTGCAGGCCGGTTTCCGGAGCGCACGATATTCACGCGTTTCGTGCCGCCGTCGGCCCCTGAGGAACTGCCAGGCATGTGGAGGGCGTACTACGAGAAATGGCCGATGATGACGACTACCCAACTTGATCCGGTTCTGGTGGATCTCGTTCCGGACCTGAAAAGATTGGTACCGCCAGCGCGCATTTTTGACAAAAGGACCTATTCGCCCTGGACGGATGGTCGCCTGCACAGCGCCTTGCTTCATCAGGATATCGGCACACTGGTCGTAACAGGAGGCGAGACGGACATCTGCGTGCTGGCCGCGACGCTTGGGGCTATCGATCTCGGCTATAATATTATCCTGCTGAAGGATGCGGTATGTAGCGCGACCGATCAAACGCACGATGCATCGCTGGAACTTCTCAGCAAGCGCTTCTCAGTTCAAGTAAAGGTTATGAACACCGAGGAGTGGTTATCGTCATTTTAGAGCCTGCGCGAAACGAGCGGAGCTGTTCCTGGATCCCTACGCGACCTTAGAAGGACGAGCCGAGCAGATTGTGCGCCGGAGGTGCTGAACGGTCCTGACGGCAGTCTTGCGGCGACCAGCCGGCTGAGCGGACTCCTTGAGCTGTGTTACACTCCGGCCCATCGCTTCAATGGAGTGGTCCCATGGGCATAACGTTTCCGAACGAAAGTTCAAGTTATCGCACCGCTCGCGACAAGCTACTGCAGCGCGAAGCAGCACTCAGGCGCGAAATGGAATCCGTGGCCGCAGAGATCCGAGCACTCCCTCCGGGCGGGGTCGTTCCCGAAGACTATGAATTCGACCACATGGACCGAAAGGGGACATCGGCAAAGGTGCGGCTCTCCGAGCTGTTTCGGCCCGGCACCGATGTCCTGATGCTCTACCATTATATGTTCCCTCGCCATCGCAGCGATAAGCGGCCGAAACCTAGCAGCGGGCCGATGGCAGAGCTGCCGATCGAAGACGGTCCGTGCCCGTCATGTACTGCCCTACTCGACAACTGGGAGGGAGCGGTGCCGCACGTAGAGGGTATGGGCGTAAACATCGCGGCTGTTGCAAAGGCGCCTATCGAGCAGGTTGCAGCCTTTGCGGCTCATCGGGGCTGGCGCAGGCTGAAGCTCCTTTCTGCCGCGAACAATAGCTTCAAACGCGACTACCACGGCGAGGACGCGGAGGGCCAGCAATTGCCGATCCTTACCGTGTTTCACAAAGGCGCGGACGGGCTGATCAGGCTGAGCTGGGCCTCTGAACTGTTGTTCTTGCCGGCCGAGCCGGGGCAGGATCCACGGCATTTGGGCACTGTCGAGCCGATGTGGACCCTCTTGGACCTCACTCCCGGAGGGCGGCCGAATACCGACGAACAGTTCGAATACCAAGGCTGACAACCCGCTTTGCCGAGGTGCTAGTCTCGTGACCTCGCCAAGAGGGCTATCGATCGCAATTGCCGTGGCTCGCGCCTGCCGAATGATGCTTTCTGCGCGAGAAATCAGCGAACTCTCTGAAGAAGCGCACAGTTGAGTGCCGCGACGCAATTGGGCGGCGAAGGCGATCCGCGGCGGAAGGGCGAGGGAGATCACCCACGAAGAGTGGCCACCCCCTCTGCCCGGCTTCACGACACGCGCGGGCGCGCTACGTCGTTCACTCCCTCCGGGTCCGGCGCCTGGCCATAGCTCATACGCCGCATCTGGGCGATCACCCGCTCCATTTCGTCGTCCGGCAGTACGGGCGGCTCCCCGAGCGTCAGGGCCTGAACATAAATCCGCGATAGCGTCTCCACCTCGATTGCAAGCCACAATGCCTGTTCCAGCGTTTTGCCGAGCGATATCTGACCGTGCTGCCCGAGCAGGCAGGCCAAACGGTCCTTGAGGGCAATAAGCGCGTTGTCGGAGAGCGCCTGCGTTCCGAAGGTCGCATATTCGGCGCAGCGGATCGTGGTGCCTCCGGCAATCCCCGTCATGTAGTGAAAGCTCGGAATGGTCTTGTGATGGCAGGCGAGCGTCGTCGCGTAGATCGAGTGGCAATGCAGGACCACGTCGATATCGGTGCGCGCGCGCAGAATGTCGCGGTGAAAGCGCCACTCCGATGACGGGCGGTGGCCCACATAGGTGCCGTCGAAGCCCATTTCCACCAGGTCGTCCGGCTGCATCGTGTCATAAGGCATGGAGGACGGCGTGATGAGGAAGCCGTCATCGGTGCGGACGGAAAGATTGCCGGCCGTGCCCTGGTTGATGCCGCTCGAATTCATCCGCCGGCAGATGTCCACCATTTCCCGCCGGAGTGCCAGCTTGTCCGTCTCAGCCATGAAGATTTCCTTTCGTGTTCCGGAATTTATCTCTGTTGCCCGGCATTGCGCGGGCGATCGCGCGCCAATCGGCGGCATAGCGGGAAAGTTCGGGATTGAGCCGCGCAAGATCGACGGGCTCGCTGAGGGCAAGCGGCGCCGGCCCCTTACGCGTCTCGTGACCGGCAAGCAGCGCCGCACCGGCGGCAACACCATAGGCGTCGAGATTGAAGCGCACCTGGCGCTCGGGAAGCAATGCCGCAACCACACCCGCATAAAGAGGATCGCGCAGGAAGCTGCCGTCGAGCACGATGAGGCGATCCGTGGAAAGCGCCTCGATGCATTCCACCGTCAGCAGTGCACAATAGAGGAGCGCCAGGGCCTTGCGCTCCATTGCCGTCTCGGCCACAGGTCCAAGGATGCGCCCGCTTCCGGCGCTGCCGGGGAAAAGACCATCGTCGTCGCCGAAGGAGGGCACCGCGATGGTCCGCTGCGCAACCAGACGCCCGAGGACCTCAATGGGGGCGTCGTCCGTCGGCGGATTGGAACCGGCGATTTGGGAGAATTCCCGCCCGCCCATTGTCAGAATCCCGCCGAGGTGGTTTCCGAAAACGTCGCTGTTAAGCGTCATGCCCCGGTGCTCGTCGAGGCGCTCGACCGGTGTCGTTCGGGAAAAGCCGACGATCCAGGTACCCGTCGAGATCACCGTGAAATCTCGAAGTCCCGCGGCGTGATAGCGATAATGATTGAGGCTGCTGTCGTGGCCGCCCGTCAGCACGCGCATTTCTGCCGGGAGTCCGAACCTGCGGACGAGTTCGGGCCGGATCGGCCCGAGCGTCTGCCAGGCTTTGGCAAAGGGCGGCATCAGCCGCTCCCAGCCGCGGGCCTCGACGATCGGTGAGAAGCGCCTTTCGGCGACGTTCCAGAGATGCGACTGTGCCCCGAGAAAGCTCGCTTCAGACGCGGCGACGCCGGAAAGCCGCCAGGCCCAATATTGCGGCAGGCCGAGATACCAGCGCGCTTTCCCGAAAGCCTCCGGTTCGCACTCCTCCATCCAATAGAGCTGGCGGGCCTGATGGGTCGCGCCATGCATGGTCGCGCTGCCGCGGTCGAGAAACGTACCGGCAAGCGGGATATAGCCGTCGCGGATATCCGGCGGCAACGGCTGCTCGTAATCGACCATAGGAAGCGCCGCACCATCGCCGGCCCCGGGGTCGGGACCGGTCAGAACGCCGCCCGAGCCGTGCCCGGCCGCGACGACGGCGGCAAGTTCATGGCGCCGCGACAGAGCCGCCAGCGTCGCGAAAACCCATTCGCCCAGCTTCGTGAGGTCGTGGTGGCGCCAGGGAGGCCCGGGGAGGACGGGATTGGGGACGCTGATCGTCTCCGCCACTGTCCCGTCGGCCCCGACCGCGCTCAGCTTGACGTTGGTCTTGCCGATGTCGAGAACGGCGACCGGAGCCGCACCGCTGTCTCGATCGTTCATCGCATCCACCGTCTCTTCTCCCCGACCGTGCTCGCGCCAACCTCGTTCAGATCAAGCCGTATTGCGTGGCCTTGTTGCGCAGGAACGGCAGACCGTTGCCCATCACTTCCTCCTCGTCCTTTGCGACCGGACGCCAGACGGCAAGGCCATAAGCCACTTCCGGCGGCATATTGATGAAGCTTTCCATGGCAAGACCACCCTTGAAGCCGATCGCCGCAAGCGTCGAGAAAATCTCGTCCCAGCCGCAGGTGCCGTAGCCCGGCGTGCCGCGGTCGCTTTCGGAAAGATGGATGTATTTAAGGTACTCGCGGGCATCGAGGATGCCTTTGCCGACGCCCTTTTCCTCGATGTTCATGTGATAGGTATCGAGGTGCACGAAGACGTTGTCGGCTCCGACCCGCTCGATCATCTTGACCGCCTGCCAGCCGGTATTGATCAGGTGGTTCTCGTAGCGATTGACGGCCTCGACGCCAAGCTCGATGCCGCGCGACTTGGCGTGCTTGGCCGCGGCCTGCAGCACGCGGGCGATGTTGTCATACTCCTGGACGGTCGGCGGCACGCCGGTGCGCTCGCCGATGCCGCCATAGATGACGCCCGACAGCGCCTCGCCGCCGAGATCGGCAGTCTTGTCGATTGCGATCTTCAGATGGTCGATCGCCGCCTCGGGCCGCACCGAGGCCCACGCCGGCTCCGGCAGGCCGAGCGAGCAGACCGCGCGCAGCCGGTTCTTCTCGAGCAGGGCGCGGGTGTGCTCCGTGTCGACGGCAGGCGGATTGAGCATCGGGATCTCGATGAAATCGACCTTGTATTTGACCGCGGCGGCTACCGCCCGTTCGGCGCCGGGACGGTCCCAGTTCATTGTCCACATGCTCGTATGTACGCCAAAACCCTGCATCGTCATGATCCTCTTCTGATAATTGAAATCCTGATTTTCGAAACGACCCAACGCAGAATCATCACGCCGACGAGAAGGATGCCCCAGACGGCGGTCGCGAGATGCTGGTTGGCTCCGATGAGATTGAGCCCGGACGAAAGAAGCTGCAGCACCACCAGCGCGACAAAGACGGGGATCACCCGGCCGAAGCCCCCGAACGGATTGACGCCGCCGAGGAAGCACGCGAGCACCGTGATCAGCAGATAGGACTCGCCATGACCGATGCGCACCGAATTGAAGCGCGCCAACATGATGATGCCGGCGATCGCGCACATGACCCCGGAAAGCGTGTAGACAAGCACGATCGCCTTGCGCGTGTTGATGCCTGAATAGCGCGTCGCCTCGAGATTTGAGCCGATCATATAGGTGTTGAAGCCGAGCTTTGTGCGACCGAGAAGCAGATGCCAGGCGAGCACGCAGACGACGAAAACGATCAGCGGGACGGGAATGCCGGCGACGGAGCCGTGGCCGATCACGCCGACGAAGGGCGGGAATCCGGAGATGTCGCCCCCGCGCGTCAGGAACTCGCCAAGGCCGCGCAGGAAGATCATCATCGACAGGGAGACGAGGATCGGATGGGCGCGTGTGAACGCGATCACCAGGCCCATGATGACTCCGCTTGCCGCACCGACCATCACGGCAAGGAGGGAGCCGACGAGGAAGATGCCGAAGCCCGCGTCGGCCCCTCCGTTCGCCTTGAGGACCCAGGCAAGGGTCAGTCCGGCCAGATTGGCGGTGAAGGTAATTGCGAGATTGAGGCCGCCGGTCAGGATCGGCAGCAGCATGGCAAGCGTCAGCAGCCCGAGTTCCGGCAGCTGGAAGGCGACGGAGCCGAAGGTCGCGGCGCTCAGGAATTGCGGCGAGGCGATTCCGAAGACGAGGACGACCGCGACGAAGGCGAGCCCCGGACCGGCCATTTCCGGCCCTATGGCGGCCTTGATCCTTTCGAAGACTGTGGTCATCGGCCCGTTCCCTTCTGACCTACAAAAGGCAGCAGGCGCTCTATCCGCGTGTTGGAAAGCGTGATGGCGATCAGAATGATCGCGCCGATAATCATCTTGAAGGCGAAGGGCGATACGCCCATCAGGTTCAGTCCGTTCTGAGTGATCGAGATCAGAAGCACGCCGAGCACGCAGCCGAGCACGGTGCCCTTGCCGCCGCCGAGGCGCGCGCCGCCGAGCACGACCGCGGCGAGCACGTCGAGTTCGCGGCCATAAAGCGCGTTCGGCACGACTTCCTGAGCGTAATGCGCCTGGATGAGACCGCCTATGCCGGCCATGAGGCCAAGCCAGCCAAAGGCAATGAATTGCATGGCACCGATATTGATGCCGAAGCGGCGGGCACCTTCCGGATTGTCGCCGAAGGCGTAAAGCTGGCGGCCCGTCGTCGTCCGCGTGATCAGCGTCCATGTCGCAACGACGCAGACGACCATGACGAGAACCGGAAGCGTGATCTCGATCCAGGTACCGTCGGGCATTTCACGCTCGAAGAGGATCACGCGGTCCGTCAGCCAGTCAGGCAGGTCGTAGATCGACACGCCGCGGGTGAAGAACATCAGCAATCCGAAATAGATGTTGAAGGTAGAGATCGTGGCGACGATCGAAATGATCCGGAAGCGGTGGATCAGAAAGGCGTTGAAGCAGCCGAGCAGCACGCCCAGCGAACCGGCGATGAGAAGCCCGGAGATCCAGCCGCCACCACCGATCAAGCCGAGCGCGATCGCCGTGCCGTATTGGACGACGGAAGCGGCCACGGCGAAGGAAATGTCGATGCCGCCGGCGATCAGCACCACCAGAAGGCCGACGGCGAAGATGATGTTGACGGCGCTGATGTTCAGGAGATCGAAGGCGTTGCCGAGCGAGAAGAAATTCGCCGTTGCGAAGGAGAGCACGGCACTGATGACGATGATCACCGCCAGCAGCGAAAATTCCGTCGCGTGAGTGCGGATCAAGCTACGCATAGACGGCCGCCTCGATCTCTTCCAGCGGCGACTGGCGCGGATCATAGGTTCCGACGATGCGGCCCTGGGCCATGTGCAGGACACGGTCGGCGTTGAAGTAGACTTCCGGCACCTCGTCCGAGATCAGGATAATCGCAAGCCCGCTCTCGGCGAGCTTGGCGACGATGTCGAAGATCCCGGCCCGTGCCCCGACGTCGACGCCGACGGTGGGCGAATCGAGGATCAGCAGTTTGGGATCGGTGGCGAGCCATTTGGCGATCGCCACGCGCTGCTGGTTGCCGCCGGAAAGCGTCGATATCGCGTCGGCCTGATGGCCGATCTTGACGCCGAGATCGGCGATCCAGCGGGAGACGAGACTTCGTTTGCGATCTTCGGAAAGAAGCCCCCCGGAGAGAATCTTGTGCAGCGAGGCGATAACCAGATTGTCGGCGATCGCCTGCGGCTGGATGAGCCCGAGTGACAAACGGTCCTCCGACAGATAGGCGACGCCGGCCCTGATCGCCTCGCGGTTCGAGCCGAAGCGGACCTCCTGGCCATCGATACTGATCGTCCCGGATGCGGGCTTGAGCATGCCGAAGAGGGTGAGCGCCAGCTCGGTCCTCCCTGCCCCGAGCAGACCGGTTATGCCGACCGTTTCGCCGCGGCGAACGGTCAGCGAAATGTCTTCGAAGTCGCCCGGCCTGGTGAGGCCGCGAACCTCGAGAACGGCCGGCTGGTCCTCCTTCGGGCGCGCGCGAACGTGCTGATCGAAAGTCTTGCCGGTCATGAGTTCGGTGATTTTCGACTGCGTCATCCCGGCTGCGGGATAGACCCCGACCAGCGCGCCGTCGCGCAAGACCGTGATCCGGCTCGAAATCTCCAAAACCTCGGCAAGCCGGTGGCTGACGAAGACGACCGCGACGCCGGAGGCGGACAGGCTGCGGACGATTTCGAGCAGATGGTCCGTTTCCGATTGCGTCAGCGATGCCGTCGGCTCGTCCATGAAGACCAGTTTCGCCTCCCCGACCAGCGCCCGGGCAATCGCCACGATCTGACGCTGGGCGATCGCATATTCCTTGAGCGGCAGGTCCACGTCGAGGGTGATGCCCAGCCGGGCCAGCGCATCGACCGCGATCCTGCGCATGCGCGCGTAATCCACCAGCCGCGGCCGCCCGCCGAGCACCTCGTGGAAGGCGATGTTTTCCGCGACGCTCATTTCCGGGAAAAGCGCAAGGTCCTGCCAGATGACCTGAATGCCGCGATCCTGTGCGGTGACCGGCGACATATGCGAATAGGTTTCGCCTTCATATTCGATGACCGCCCCTTCGGCCGGGCGGTAGACGCCCGTGATCACCTTGATGAGTGTGCTCTTGCCGCAGCCGTTCTCTCCGGCGAGGCAATGGACCTCGCCCGGGCGCACGTCGAAGCTGACATTCTTCAGTGCCTTGACGCCGCCGAAAGTCATGTTGATGTTGCGAAGAGACAGAAGCGGCTTGTCCGTGCTCGCCGCGCTTGCCGACTGGTGCATGCTATCGAGGCCCATCGATGGTGTTTCCAGAGGATCTGCCAGGCCGACCGGAGCCGGCCCAGCAGCCGGGAGAACCCGTTGGCGGGGCGGGATGCGCTTGGCTCCCGCCCCGCTTCTATCCGTTCAGAGGCCCATTGCGGCGAGGTCGGCGACCGTCTCCTTGTTGATCGGTACGAGCTGGTCGACGATGATGTTGCGGTTTTCGAAGTCGGGATGGATCACGCCGAGACCTTCAATTTCCTCGCCGTCCTTGATTTCCTCGCCCTTCATGAGCTTGTCGGCGAGCGTCACGAAGACTTCGCCGGCCTGCTTGGGATTCCACATGAAGCCGCCGGAAATCGCATCGGACTTGATGAGCTTCTGTCCCTGGCCCGGCGAAAAGGGCCCGAGCACGAAGATCTCGCCGACCTTGCGGCGCTCCTCGATGGCGCGGCCGGCGCCGATCGGCCCCTGACTTCCGAAAGCGAGGAAGCCTTTGAGATTCGGATGAGCGGAGATCAGGTCGAGAGCCGTCGAGCGGCTCTTGTCCACATCCTCTGCGACGCCGTAGCGATCGCCGACGAGCGTCATCTCGGGATGGGTCTTCTTGATGTATTCAATTGCCGCGTCGGCCCAGGCATTGTGCAGCGGCACCGTCAGCGAGCCGACGAAGACGGCATATTCGCCCTTGCCGCCCATCTTCTCCGCAAGCAACTTCGCATGCGCCTCACCGAAGCCGGTGGCGGACGCGAGTTCGAAGTCCCAATCCGCGCCCTTCTGGCTGGGGGATTCATGCGTGATGACGATAATGCCCTTTTCCCTGGCCTTGGTGAGGACCGGCTCCAACACCTTGGCGTCGTTGGGTACGACGCCGATGACTTTGACGTTCTGGGCGATCAGATCTTCGATTGCGCGAACCTGCAGTGCCGGATCGGCACTGGTCGGCCCGACCATGAAGGCGTCGACGCCGAGCTCTTCGCCGCGTTCCTTGATACCGGCCTCCATGGCATTGAACCACGGTATGCCGCCGATTTTGACGACGACACCGACCTTGCCCGCATCCTGCGCAGCGGCGCTATAGGCACCCGCAAGCGAAAGCGACGCCGCCAGTGCGGCGGCAAGAATTTTCCTGATCATGTCTCTCCTCCACATGTTCCCCCAAGGGAACGCTCCCGGGCGCGTTATGCGCCGGCTTCCAGCTCGATTCTCTTGGACGGGAGGGAATGTCCCGCCGCCGACGGCCGCCTCCTCAGACGGCACCTACGATTTGCACAATCGATATTTCTTTTTTGCACAATCGATGGTGCAATGACTATCGTGCAGAGTTAATCTTACGTCAAGCCGAAATCGGCACTAGAGCAGTTCCAGAAAACGCGCGCATCGGTTTTCCGGAGTTTGGAGGAGGTCAGATGACGAACGGCGGCAGGAAGAAGGCGACCATCTATGATCTTTCGGTGCTGTCCGGGAGCTCGCCCTCCACCGTCAGCGCGGTGCTGAACGGCACGTGGCGCAAACGACGGATCAAGGAAAGCACCGCGGAGCTCATCCGGAACCTGGCTGAAACGCATCAGTACACTGCCAACAGGCAAGCACGGGGCCTGCGCAGCTCCCGCTCCGGCCTAGTCGGCCTGCTCCTGCCCGTGCACGACAACCGCTACTTTTCTTCGCTCGCCCAGACCTTCGAGGCGCATGTGCGCAGCAAAGGTCAATGTCCGATCGTCGTCAGTGCCAGCCGCGACCCGGAGGAGGAGCGCAGGACGGCTGAAACGCTGATCTCCTATTCCATCGACGAATTGTTCATCTGCGGCGCGACGGATCCCGATGGCGTGCACGAGGTCTGCGAAGCGGCCGGCCTGAAGCATATCAATATCGATCTTCCCGGTACGAAAGTGCCGTCGGTGATCAGCGACAATTTCGAAGGCGGCCGCCTCCTGACCGAGGCGATCATCCGCCACTTCCCCGCCGAGCGGCCGCTCGAGCCCGACGATCTCTACCTATTCGGCGGCCGCGACGATCACGCCACGCGCGAGCGCATCCGCGGCTTCCGCGCCGTGAAGGAGGAGTTGCTGGGGGCCGATCCGGACGAATGCATATGGCCGACCGGCTATGCCGCCGACAACGCGCGAAAGGCCTTCGAAGCTTTCTACGAACAGCATGGAAAACTGCCACGCGGCTTCTTCGTCAACTCATCGATAAATTTCGAGGGATTGCTGCGTTTCATGGCCGAGCATCCGCTCGAGAATTTCACGGATCTGGTCGTCGGATGCTACGACTACGACCCGTTCGCCTCCTTCCTCCCCTTCCCCGTCATCATGATCCGGCAGAATATCGAGGGAATGATCGCCAAGGCCTTCGAAGTGATCGAAGAACCGAGAGCATCCTTGCAAATACACATGATCCAGCCGCAGCTCGTGCCGCCGAGAACGGCCTTGACCGGGCCGCTCGACGCGCTGATGGACAGCGAGATACCGCAGGATTGACGGGCTGCTACACCGCCGTGCGGCTGCCGGGGAAAAGCAGCTCGATGAAGCTCGCCGCCGTCGGCTGCGGCTCGTGGTTTGCCAGGCCGGGGCGCTCGTTGGCCTCGATGAACACGTAGTCCGGTTCCGCCGGATCGCGAACCATCAGGTCGATGCCGACCACGGGGATGTTGATTGCCCGCGCCGCGCTGCAGGCGGCCTCGACAAGATCGGGATGCACGATCTCCGTCACGTCATGGATCGACCCGCCCGCATGGAGGTTGGCGGCCTTGCGAACCGTAATCTCCCGCCCCTCGTCCAGTATCGTTTCGAGATCGAGACCCTGCTCCGCAAGGCAGCGATCCGTCTCCGCGTCGAGCGGAATTCGGCTTTCGCCACCCGTAGCGGCCTCGCGGCGTCGCGACTGTTTCCCGATGAGGGACGCGATCTTGCTGCGGCCGTCGCCGATGACGCGCGGCGGCAAGCGAACCGCGGCGGCAACGAGCGTATAGTCGATGATCACGAGACGGAGGTCTTCTCCCTCGAAAAAGGCTTCCAGCAGTACCCGGTCGCAGACCTGACGGGCCGATGCGATTGCCTCCTCCAGCGCTTCCATCGTCGTGATGCCGACCGAGATGCCCCGGCCCTGCTCGCCGCGCGCCGGCTTGACCACCAGCTTGCCGTGTTTTTCGAGAAAGGCGCGAACTGCCTCGCGGTCCTCCCCCACTTCCATCTGGTCCGGCACGACAAGGCCGGCCGTGGAGACCATGCGGCGCGTAATTGCCTTGTCGTCACAGATCGACATCGCGACGCCCGAAGTCAGTTCCGAAAGGCTCTCGCGGCAATGAATCGAGCGGCCGCCATGGGAGAGGCGGAAAAACCCGCCTTCCGCGTCGGTGATCTCGACATGGATCCCGCGCCGCGTGGCCTCGTCGACGATGAGCCGCGCATAGGGATTGAGCGCATCGTAGGATTGATGCGGAATCGCGAAAAACTTCTCGTTGATCGCGTTCTTCCGCTTGATGGCGAAAAGCGGCATGCGGCGGAAATTCAGCTTCTCATAGAGCCCGATCGCCAACGTATTGTCGTGCATGACCGACAGGTCTACATAGGAAAGGCCGCGTGCCTGGAAATGCTCGGCAAGCTTGCGGACCAGATGTTCGCCGATGCCCGGCTGGCGCGCCTGCGGATGCACCGCGAGGCACCACAGCGAAGCGCCGCGGTCCGGATCGTCGAACAGTCTCTGGTGGTCGATCCCGGTGACCGTGCCGACGATTTCGCCCGTGGCGTCGTCCTGCGCCACGAAATAGGTCAGCGATCGGTCGTCCCGCTCGGAAGAGAAGAAATCGGATCGGATCTGGACCATGCCGCAGGCGGCATAGACCCGGTTGATGCCGTCTCCGTCAGCTTCCGACGCGAGCCTGCGGATCGTGATGCCTCGCGTGCGGCGGGTGTTTGCACGGTAGGTCCACAGGTCGAGCCGGTACGTGTGCGACGGGTCGAGGAAAATTTCCTGAGGCGCCCGTGACAGAAGCACGTGCGGGTCCCGTACGTAAAAGGCGATATCCCGGCTCGAGGGAGCCTCCTCGCGCAACTCGGACAAGAGCTTCTCGTCGTCGGAAAACGTCTGGGCGAACAGGAGCCTGCCCCAACCGCAGTCGAGCACGACATCCCGCTTCGCCCCTCCGGAGGCCCTCGACCCCTCGGCGTCGCGCCCCGGCTGGGTGTGCGTCCGCAGCCGGTTCAAACGGTGCGTGACTGCCTTGGTGCCCTTGCTGCGTTGACGCGGCAATGCGATCTCGCGCGTCTTCTTCATGCTACACCCCCTGCGCTTCAAGCCACATTTCAAGCAGTCCGACCTGCCACAGCTCGGAGCCGCGTAGCGGCGTGATGTGATCCGACGGCGCTTCGAACAGACGGTCGAGATAAGCTTCTTTGAAGATGCCCCGCTCACGCGCCTTCTGAGAGCGCAAGGTGTCGCGGATCAGGTCGAGATACGGACCGGCGATATATTTGAGCTGCGGCACGGGGAAATAGCCCTTCTTGCGGTCGATGACCTCGCTCGGAATGATCCGGCGCGCCACGTCCTTCAGAATGCCCTTGCCGCCGTCGCGCAGCTTTTCCTCGGGCGGCATGCGGGCGGCAAGTTCCACCAGCTCGTGGTCGAGGAAAGGCACGCGCGCTTCCAGGCCCCAGGCCATGGTCATGTTGTCGACGCGCTTCACGGGATCGTCGACGAGCATGACGTTGCTGTCGAGGCGGAGCGCCTGATCGACGGACGTATCGGCGCCCTCGCGCAGGAGATGCTCGTTCAGCAAGTCGCCGCTCACGTCGTGGTCGGCAATCCAGGAATCCGACAACTGGGTGGCCAGGACCGCGTGGGAACGGTCGCGGAAGGCCTTGCCGTAATCCGCAACGACGTCGTTGGAGTTCATCAGCGGCGGGTACCAGTGGTAACCGCCGAAGACCTCGTCCGCACCCTGTCCAGACTGTACAACCTTGACGTGCTTCGAAACTTCCTTCGAGAGCAGATAGAAGCCGACATTGTCATAGGAGACCATCGGCTCGGACATTGCGGCGATGGTCCCGGGCAAGGCCCCCATCAGATCGGCGGACGGGACGAATATCTTGCGATGATCCGTACCGAAGTGGCCGGCGATCAGGTCCGAATAGACGAATTCGTCGCCCTTCTCGCCGTTCGCCTCCTCGAAGCCGACGGAAAAGCTCATGAGGCCGCGCTGGCCCGCTTCCGCAAGCAGCCCGACGATCAGGCTGGAATCGACGCCGCCGGAAAGAAGCACGCCGACCGGCACGTCGGCGATCATGCGTCGCTTGACGGCAATGCGCAGCGCGTCCAAAAGCTGCTCCTGCCATTCCTCGCGCCTAATGGCTGCATCGCCTGCCTGGCGGCGATAGGGCGGATCCCAATAGCGCCGGTCCTTGAAGCTCCCGTCGCGCTGATAGACGCGAAGGGTCGCTGGCGGCAGCTTGCGCACGCCGTTCAGGATCGTGCGCGGCGGCGGCACGACCGCGTGGAAGGTCATGTAGTTGTGGAGCGCAGCCACGTCGATCGAGGTGTCGACGCCACCCGCCTTGACGAGCGCGGGCAAGGCGGAAGCGAAGCGCAAGGCGCCTTGGGCTTCGGCGATATAGAGCGGCTTGATGCCGAAACGGTCGCGCGCCATGACGACACGTCCGCTGTCACGCTCGTGAATGACGAAGGCGAACATGCCATGGAAGCGCGAGACGCATTCCTCGCCCCATGCATGCCACGCCTTCAGAATGACCTCGGTATCGCCGGACGAGAAGAATCTGTAACCCTTCTCTTCAAGCGCCGACCTCAGTTCGCGGAAATTGTAGATGCAGCCGTTGAAGACGAGCGAAAGGCCGAGATCAGGATCGACCATGGGCTGCTGCGACTTGTCGGAGAGGTCGAGGATACGCAATCGCCGATGTCCCAACCCGACATTCCCGCGCACCACCACGCCCGACGCATCCGGCCCGCGAGGGGCAAGGACGTCCGCCATGATCGAGACTGCCGTAACCGATGGCGAACCGCCATCGAACCTGACTTCTCCACAAATTCCACACATGAACCGGGTCGAAACCTCCATTGTTGGTACAAGACGCGACGTCAGGGCCGCGGATCGATCTGCGGCCCTGACGTCGCTATGAAAACCCAATGCCCCACCGGGCCGACAGTTCCGCCATGGGCGTCACTTGGTCGCGGCTGCACGTTCGACCATGTAGCTTTCGGCGAAAGCCATATGCTCGGCGGCGATCGCGCGCGCATCCTCCGACCGCCCGTCCTTAAGGGCGGCCATGAGCCGGTACTGGAAGGACAAGCCCGTTTCTCGCGAAAGCGACGTCGGGTCGGCATAGATCGCCCGTGCGGCCGGGAGTTCGCGCAGCAGATTGTGCATGAGGCCGCAGACGAAGCCGAGAAGCGGATTTGGGCAGAGTTGCGCCAGCATCGAATGAAAATCGAGTTCGGCGACGCGCTGACGATACTGCTCGTCCAGATCGGCGGGGGGATGATCGTAAATGCGGATCGTATTTTCGAGGGCGATGAGTTCCTCCCGCGTCACCCTGCCGGCAACGAGCGCCGCCACCTCCGGCTCCAGCATCTTGCGCATGGCGTATATGTCGGAAATGCTCGGCTGATCGAAAAAGAAATGTGTCGACAGAAGCTCCATGGCGTGGCGCGCCGACGGCTTGGCGACGAATGCCCCGCCTCCCGGACCGCTGCGCGTGAAGACGAGGCCCTGCGTCTCCAGCGCTTTCATCGCCTCGCGTACGGTCCCCTTGGCCGCCTTGAAGGTGTCGATCAGGTCGCGCTCCTGCGGAAGCCGGTCCCCCGGCCCCAATCCTTCCAGGCGGATGTAATCCTTGATCCGATCGGCAATCGCCTCAGGTCTGCGCTTCGTGCGCTCGGCCGGGACGAAGAGACGCTGGCCGTCTCCACCGGTTTCCTTTTTCTTTTCGATGACCACTGGCATGAACCGTCACTCTTTCCTGATGCGGGGCGCGCTGGCGACAAGCTGTCGTGTATAGGCGTGCTCAGGGTCGGTAAAAAGGCGGGCGGCCGGTGCGGTCTCGACCACCTCCCCGAAATACATCACCGCCACCCGATCGGAGATCGCCTCGACCACCGCCAGATCGTGGCTGATGAACAGATAGGAAAGGCCGAAGCGCTGTTTCAGATCGCGCAGCAGAAGCAGGACCTGCGCCTGGATGGACACGTCGAGCGCGCTCACCGGCTCGTCGAGCACGATGATCTCGGCCTCCGTCGCCAGCGCCCGGGCGATCGCGATCCGCTGTGCTTGTCCGCCGGAAAACTCGTGCGGGTAGCGCAAGAGCGTATCCTCCGGCATCTGCACCGCGTGAAGCAGTTCCTCCATCCGGGCGCGACGGCGGGGGGCTTCGTAGCCGCACAAAAGCTTCAGCGGCGTCTCCAGAATATCCTGAATCGTCTTGCGCGGGTTCAGCGAAGCGACCGGATCCTGGAAGACATATTGGATCGTCTTGCCGAAGGCCCTCGGGCCGGATCGCCGCAGCGCCGCCGCATCCCTGCCTGCGATAAGCATGCTGCCGGATGTCGGCTCCTCGAGGCCGACGAGCATGCGCGCAAGCGTGCTCTTGCCGGACCCGCTTTCGCCGACGACGGCGAGCGTCTCGCCCCGCGCGACATCCAGCGACACCGCCTTCACCGCCCTTGTCTCATGCTTCGCCTTCCCGAAAAGGCTGCGGCCTCCGCCGAAGGTCTTGGAAAGGTCCCGAACCTGAATGGCAGCACCCGTCATTGCGCCACCTCCTTGCTGCCGGCAAAAAGTTCGCCGACACGATCCAGGAAACGCTCGCCCGTTCCGAGCTCGGGCACGCAGGCGATCAGCCGCTTCGTATAGGCATGCTGCGGATTGTCGAGAACCTCCCGGGTCTTACCGGTTTCGACGATTTCGCCATCCTTCATCACGGCCACGCGGTCGCAGAATTCCGAAACGATGCCGAAGTCGTGGGTGATGAACAGCAGCGCCATGCCCCGCTCGCGCTGAAGATCGCGCAGGAGCTCCAGAATGCGGGCCTGAACGGTCACGTCCAGGGCGGTCGTCGGCTCGTCCGCAATGATGATCTCCGGATCGCTGGCGAGCGCCATGGCGATGCCGACTCGCTGACGCTGACCGCCGGAAAGCTGGTGAGGATAATGCACCGACCGCTCGCGAGCGTCCGGGATTCCTACTTTTTCCAGGAGCGCGACGGCTTTTTCCCGCCGCTCGGCCGCCCTGACCGGCTGATGCGCTGCGATCGCCTCCTCCACCTGCCGCCCGACAGGATACATCGGATGCAGCGTCGTGAGCGGGTCCTGGAACACGTAGGCGACCCGGCTGCCGCGATTCGCGATCAGCCTGGTTTCAGGCATGGAAAGCACATCGTCGTCTCCGAGATAGACCGCACCGTTGCGGATCACACCCGGCGGCGAGGCGACGAGCCCCATGACGGATAAGGCGGTGACGCTCTTGCCCGAGCCGCTCTCGCCGATAAGCCCGAGGCATTCGCCGGGCTTCACATGCAGCGAGACGTCTCGAACTGCGGGGATTATCTCCTTTCCCCGCCGAAAACCCGTTTCCAGCTTCCGGATCGCGAGGGAAGCACCTTCCGCCGTGTTTGCCGGCGCGGCTCGGTCGGGGGCAACTTCGGTCACCGGCCCCGGCCGCGCAAGAGCGCCGGAGCGAAGCCGTGGGTCCAATACGTCGCGGATCCCATCACCCAAAACGTTCAGGCTTATGACGGTCAGGAAAATCATCACGCCCGGCACGATCGAAACATGCGCAGCCGTGAAGAGCTGCGCTCGGCCCTCTCCCAGCATGGAGCCGAGATCGGCCTGGGGCGGCTGCGCACCGAGGCCGAGGAAGCTGAGCCCGGCCGTCTCGAGGATCATCCAGCCTGCCGTCGTCGACATGGTGATGACGATGACGGGCATAACGTTGGGCAGAACTTCGGTGAGAATGATCGACAGATGTCCCTTGCCGGAAAGCCGCGCCGCGTCGACGAATTCGCGATGGGCGTAGCCGAGCGTCACGCCGCGCACGTTCCGGGCGAAGAAGGGGATATTTACGAGAGCGATCGCATAAAGCGCGTTCATCAGTCCGGGCCCGAGGGCGGCGACGATCGCCAGCGCCAGCAGGATGTAGGGAAAAGCCATCAGCATGTCGATGCCGCGCATCATCGCATTGTCGGTGCGCCCGCCGGCGTAACCGGCGACGATACCGATGGCCGATCCAATCCCGGCGGCAATGAGGGTTGCGGCGAAACCGACCGCGATCGAGACCCGCGTGCCCCAAAGCAGGCGGCTCAGAATATCCCGGCCGAGCTGATCCGTGCCGAGAAGATGCCCGGCGGTCAGCACAGGCTTCAACCGGGCGGCGGGTGCCGTCGCATCCGGGTCCGGAAGCGGGAGGACCGGGACCAGAACGATCAGCAACAGGATCAGTCCGAGCAGCACGAGCCCCGCCGCTGCGAGCCGGTTGTTGAGCAACAGGTGCCAGGAGGTGATCCGTGCCGACCCGCTCGGCGGAGCCGGCGATGCTACCAGCGCGCTCATGTACGAATCCTCGGATCGAGCATGGACTGGACGACGTCGGCGAGAAGGTTGAACAGCACGTAGCTCGCCGCAACGACCAGCACGCCGCCCTGCACCAGCAGGATATCGCGCGTCGAAATCGCCTTCACGAGCATCGCGCCGATGCCGGGCCACTGGAACACCGTCTCTACATAGACGGCGCCGCCCAGCACGAAGCCCGCCTGGATGCCGATCGCGGGAACGACGCTGACCAGCGCCGCGCGGAAGGCATGGGCGTAGATCACACGCCGCTCGGGCAGGCCCTTGGCGCGGGCCGTGCGCACATAGTCCTGCCTCAGGACCTCCAGCATCGCTCCACGCGTCAGCCTCGCTATGACGCCTGCGGCAACGACGGCGAGCGTGGCCGCCGGCAAGATCAGATGGAGCAGCAGATCCTTGAGGTCACCCCCGCCGTATACGGCGTACATGCCGGAGGCCGGCAGGATGCGCCAATGAACGGCGAAGAGGTAGATGAGCAGCAGCCCGAGCCAGAAGGACGGCGTGGAGATGCCGGCCAGTACGAAGAAGGTGATGATGCGGTCGGCCCAGCCGAACTGGCGTACGGCTGAAATCACACCCGCGAAAAGCCCGATCACCGAGCACAGGACCAGCGATACGCCGGCCAGCACCAGCGTCGCCTGAAACCGTTCCAGCACCTCGTCGAGCACGGGGCGGTTCAGCGCGAAGGACCGGCCGAAGTCGCCCTGCAGCACGTTGCCGATCCAGATCGCGTATTGCTGCACCAGCGGTTTGTCGAGCCCGAGGTCACGATTGATGCGCTCGACGTTTTCCGGCGTCGCATAGGAGCCGAGAATGGCCGTCGCCGTGTCGCCAGGGATCAGAGCCATGACGAGAAAGACGATGATGGAAAGCCCGAACAGGACGGGCACCACGGCAACAAGCCGCTTCAGGACATAGGCTTGCATGGATAACCCTCCCGGGAGGTCCGTGTTGGTCGCCACCGGCAGAACGAACATGCCGGTGGCCGTTCCGGGTGCGCGATCTACTCTTTCGTCACGTTATGGAGATCGAGGAGGAATGAGGGCTGCAGCTTGAACCCCTTGACCGCGGCGGTCGTCACCGCGTTCTGCTTCCAGTTGGCGACGAAAAGCCACGGCGCGTCGTCATGCACGATCGACTGTACCTCGCCATAGAGCTTGCCGCGTTCGGCCTGGTCGGTGGACCTGCGCGCCTTTTCCAGAAGCTCGTCCAGCTGCGGATTGGAATAGTAACCGGAGTTGAAGCCTCCCTTGTCGGGCATGGCATCGGTGCGCAACGTCAGATAGGGGACGGTATCCGGATCGTTTGTCATCCAGGCCATCTCGGCCATATCCGCCTTGCCCTCAAGGCCGGGATTTACGCGGCCAAGGAAGGTGTTCCACTCGTAGGTCTCGATCTTGACCTTGAAGCCCACAGCCTGGAGATCCGCCTGGATCGCTGCACCCATGGTGATCGGATCGAGCATGCCCGAGCCGCCTTCGGTAACGTAGAACGTCACCTGCGGATTTTCGACGCCGGCTTCCGCCAGCAGTGCCTTGGCCTTTTCGGGATCATGGGCATAGGGCTCCACCGAGCTTTCCACCCAGTTGAAGGCCGGCGGTATCGGCCCGGCCGCGACCGTCGCCGTTCCCTGCAGCACGTCGTCGACCAGCGTTTGCTTGTTCACCGCATAATTGGCCGCCTGGCGCACGCGCTTATCCGCAAAAGGCCCCTCCTTTGTGTTCAGGATGGCGAACCAGACATGCGGCCCCGCCTGCTCGGCCACGGCGAAATTGGCATCCTGCTCAAAGGTAGCGAGATTGTCCGGCGGCACCTCCACCATCACGTCGATACCGCCGGCCATCATCTCGGCGACACGGGTGTTGGCGTCGGTGATGGGACGGAAGACGACGGCCTGAAGCTTCGCGGCGCCATCCCAGTAATCCGGATTGCGCTCTACGACGACGCGCTGGTTCGACAGCCACTCTACGAACTTGAACGGGCCGGTCCCCGACGGGCTGCGGCCGTATTCCTTGCCATGTTTTTCCACGGCGGCGGGGGAAACGATCAGACCCGTGGGATAGGCAAGATTGGAAAGGAACGGCGCAAAGGCTTCGCTGAGCCTGAACTCGACCGTATGCTCATCCAGCACGTTGACCGCTTCGACGGAGGCGAAGTTGAAGGAAAGCGGGAATGGCCCGGTGTCGTAGAATGGATGGTCCTTCTTCAGCATGCGGTCGAAGTTGAACTTCACCGCCTCGGCATCGAAATCGGAACCGTCGTGGAACTTCACGCCCTGTCTTAGCTTGAACGTATAAGTCTTGCCGTTATCCGAGATTTTCCAGCTTTCCGCAAGCGCCGGCTCGACCTCCAATGTACCGTCCTTGAAACGGACGAGGCCGTCATAGACGTTGACCAGGATGCGGAAGTCGTTGGTTGCGGTCACCGTATGCGGGTCCAGAGACTGCGGCTCGGCAATCTGGCCGACGACGAGAACGTCGGGCGGAGTCTGCGCTGCGGCCGGTGCGGCGGCAGCCCCTGCAAAAGCAAGAGCGGCCAAGGCGATGGCGCTCCGAAACAGCCTCTTCATGGGGAAGATCCTTTCGATTTGGCTTCAGTTCGCGAGGATGTATTTATAACGATAAATCTTCACGTTGCAATAATTTATCATGATTGAATTTGACCTTCACCGCGCGGGACATGGAGGGGATGGCCCCCGACGGGCCCCTCGGCCCGAGGCGTTCGGCCCGCCAAACGAGGTCGGTCGAAAGAGCGTGGTGATTTTTTGACGATGATGTCGGATCGGCGGCGGCTGGTGCGTCTTCTTTATCATCAGGTCGGGTTTTCGATCTGAAGCACAACGACCAGGAGGACGACGCGATGTCTAAGAACACCATTTGTCTATGGTACGACAAGGACGCCGAGGAAGCCGCCCGCTTCTATGCGGACACCTTCCCAGACAGCAAGATCGGAGCCATCATCCGCGCGCCCGGCAAATACCCCGACGGAGAAGAGGGAGACGTGTTGGTCGTCGAGTTCACGGTGGCAGGTGTCGCCTGCGTCGGATTGAACGGCGGCCCCACATTCAAGCATAGCGAAGCTTTCTCATTCCAGATCAGCACCGAGGATCAGGAAGAAACAGATCGCTATTGGAACGCCATCGTCGGCAATGGCGGTCAGGAAAGCGAATGCGGCTGGTGCAAAGATAAGTGGGGCGTATCCTGGCAGATCACACCTCGCACTCTAATGGACGCGCTTACGGCTGGTGGCGAACAGGCAAAACGCGCATTCGACGCGATGATGTCGATGAGGAAAATCGACGTAGCTGCGATCGATGCGGCACGAAAAGGGGCTGACACGGTATGACCACCGACAAGATCAAAGGACCGGCTTCCTATTTTCCATCGATCGAGAAGACATACGGCCGTCCGATCAGTGATTGGCAAGCGCTCGTGCGGATGCACTATCCAGCGAAGCACATGGAACTCGTCGCTATGCTGAAGAGCGAACACGGAATTGGCCACGGCCATGCGAATGCGATCGTCGCGCACACGCTCGTGGAAGACGAGACTCCTGTTTCACGGCGAATTGGAACTGTCGACTTGCGATAGGTTTGCCGGTCGCAGAGGCAAAATAATCGGGCAATCGGCAGCTGCTGTCGATTGCCGCGCTACCCGGCAGGCCTGGCAGCCAAGGTGGATCGAGCGTCTCGCTGACCGAAAACCTGATGATGGTTGCCGTGGCCGTGTGGATGGCGCTCAGGATACGTCCGGCTCGTCCGCCTTCAAATCCTGCTCGGCCTGTCGTACCTTCTGCCGGGTAAAGCCCCGGAGGCCGGAGACCTCCTCCGCGTCGCGCTCGATCTGGACCTCGCTTGCCGCGTGATACACCGCGAGCTTCGCGACGGACATCAGCGCATGGAGATGGATCCGCTCGTAGCCGTGCGACGCGTCGACACCGAAGGTGAGAAGCGCCGTGCGCACGTCGTGCCCCGCCTCGACCGCCGAAGCGGCATCGGAACGATAGTAGCGGAAGACGTCCTTCTGGACGCGGATGCCATACTCGCCGCAAAGCTCGTAAAGTTTTTTCGAAAGGTGATAGTCGAAGGGTCCCGTCTGGTCCGCCATCGCGAGCGTCACGCCGAACTCGTCCGAATTCTGGCCTGGCGCGGTCGTGCCGTTGTCTATCGCCACCAGCGAGGCGATTTCCGGGACGATTGCCGCTGACGCGCCCACACCCACTTCCTCGCCGATGGTGAAGAGCCAGTAGGTATCGACCGGCGTTTCCACCTTCTCGCGCTGCATGGCCTCGAGCGCCGCAAGCATGATGGCGACCCCCGCCTTGTCGTCGAGATGCCGCGAAACGATAAACCCGTTCTCGAGGAATTCGGGCTGCGGATCGATGGCGACGATGTCGCCGACGTCTATTCCGAGCTGCACCAGGTCGTTCCGGCCGCGTGCGAGCGCATCGACGCGCAGCTCGATATGGCGCCAGCCCGTCGGTTGCGTGTCGACCTCCTCGTTGAAAGTGTGACCGGAGGCTTTCAGCGGGAGAATTGAACCGCGATAGGTGCCCTTGCCGGAAAAGATCGAGGCGCGAGCCCCTTCCGCGAACCGTGCAGACCAGTGCCCGATCGATACCAGTTCGAGGCGGCCGTTTTCCTTCAGCGCCTTCACCTGCGCGCCGAGGGTGTCCAGGTGCGAGACGATCCCGCGGGCCGGGCGCTCGGCAGCCCCCGGCCGAAGAGCGCGGATCGCACCCCGGCGGGTCAGCTTGACTTCCAGGCCGAGCCGCTCGAGCTCACGCGCCGTGTGGCGCACCGCCTCATCGGTGAAACCGGTCGGGCTCGCAATGTCGAGCAGAGCTTTCAGGCGGCTGGTGAGATAGTCCGGGTCTATATTGATCGGTGTCTGCATGAATGCGTTGTCGCAATCATGGATGCCTGCGTCAACAATGTTGCCGAAGCGACGCGCGCTCCCGCAGATCGTCGCGCGCGTCTCGAAATCGCCAACGGGAACATCGCACCGCCCGCCACGTTGTAAGGTACTCAGCTATTCGGCAAGGCCAGGCCAGGCGTCACTCGGGAGGTTGCGTGGGCAAATCCGCGAACGAAAAACGAAACGGCGTCCCGCTCATTCATGGCGCCAGCAATCTGCCGTCGGTGACGGTCGACGATTATAATCTGGAGCTGCGTGACGGCGACGGCTTCCTTGGCGACAGGGCCAACAAATTTGCCTTCCAGGAGAAGCTCGACGCCTGGCGCAAACGCGTGCGCAAGGGCGGCGACGACCCGCTGGGCCAGGCCCTGACCCAGGATCTGTCCAAAAAGCAGGTCGATGCCCTTCTGCGCGGCGACGACAAGGAGGCGGCCGCGCTGATCATGGGTGCGGTCGACGAATTCGCCGGCGAGCTCGCCAGCGTTCTCGAACGATTCCTGCAACAAAAGAGCTGGAAAAATACGGAGCGCGTCGTCATCGGCGGAGGCTTCCGGGGAAGCGCAGCGGGCGAACTGGCCATTGCCCGCGCAATGGTGCTGCTGAAGGCTGAAGGCATCAAGATCGAACTTTCCCCCATCGTTCACCATCCCGATGATGCCGGGCTCATCGGCGCCGCGCATCTCATGCCCGCCTGGATGCTGAAGGGCCACAAGGCGATCCTCGCCATCGACATCGGCGGCACCAATATCCGCGTGGGCATAGTCGAGCTGCACCTGAAGGATGAAACCGACCTCTCCAAGGCAAAGGTCTGGAAATCGGACATCTGGCGACATGCGGATGACAAGCCCAACAGGAGCACCACCATCGAGGAGCTCATCGGCATGATCGAGAAGCTTATAGCCAAGGCGGACAAGGCGGACCTCGCGCCGGCGCCGGTCATCGGCGTGGCCTGCCCCGGCGTGATCAACGAAGATGGCTCGATCCTTCGCGGCGGCCAGAACCTGCCGGGCGGCAACTGGGAAAGCGAGCATTTCAACCTGCCTGCCGCGCTCAAGGGCGCCATTCCGCAGATCGGCGACCACGAGACCTTCGTGATCATGCACAACGACGCCGTCGTGCAAGGTCTGTCGCAGATACCTTTCGTACAAAATGCATCGAGCTGGGGAATCCTGACGATCGGGACCGGCCTCGGCAACGCGCATTTCAGCAACAAGGCCGAAAATTGAGGCGCGGCGCGGCAGCTTCCTGGCCGCCGTGAGTGCCCGAATGGTTAAGCGCCTGATGCGCAATCCGGGCGAATTGTCGGTTTTTCCTCGACCGTGAATTAAAGGCTTTCGGCTAACCTTCCTTCACAAGCAAAAAACGGGGAGTTCCGATTGTGAAGGTAAAGTCGAAAGCATTGGCCGGACTGTTCGAAGCCCGCAAAACTATCGCCCGCAGCACCCTTGCCGTCATGCTCGCCGTGGCCACCTGGGGCTGCTCCTCGACGGTCAGCCAGGAAACGACCGCTTCGATCGCGCGGGAAGTCGGCTACCCTTTGCCTGAAAGAAAGCCCGCGCCGGGCAAGCAAGCGGTCACGCAAAAAACGCCCAATCTCGTGCGCTCGGCCTATCTCGGGCGGGCTCCCTATGTCTGCACGCCCAGCGGCTTCGGCAGCACCTCGCGCTGTTTCCTTCGCTGAGCGATTCCGAAAAAGCTTGGGGCGGGGTTGCGGGCCTTTCGACGCCGGGCTCATCTGCGGAGCCGGTTTGAACTGCTGACACCGGCCAGCCGCGCAACCCCTTCCCGACCGGGGTTACTCGACCCGGCCGAGTCTCGCCTCGATGCGGCTCAGGCTCGCGCCCACGTAATTGCCGCGTCGAAGCTTGGCGAATTCGTCATCTGGCCTCACCCGTGCGTTCTTGAAGACGTACCAGGTGCCGTCCGGCTCTCGCCTTTGAAAGATCACGCCACCCCGCTTGGCGTGGCTGAAGCAGGTCGTCGCCGGCGCCGAGCCATCCCTGGCGTGCCATTCGGCGCGGAAGCAGAGTTTCCCCGGGCCGGTGATGAACCAGCGCCCGACCCCATAGGACGGTTTGCCGTTCTCCTTGGACCACGCGGTGAACCGGCGCGCCTGCACCGAGAAATAGCCCGCTCCCTCTTTCCATATCCAGGATTTCTGGCCGTAGAGTTGGAGCAGTTCCGCGTGCGTCAGCGGAGTTGCCTTCCTCTCCGGGCGCGCAGTGGCGGCCTCGGCGAACGAAGCACCGGCTATGCTGGCGGCCAGCGCGATTGCCAAAGGTATTCCTCGGTATATCGATTTCATCACATGCCTCCATCGGGCACTTGCCCGCTAATGGTTTCGCGGACCACCCGCCAATCGGGGCGGCCGTAGCCCTGCGGCCAGTCATAGATCTCGCGATCGTTGAAATAGACTACGGCTGTCAGCTGCGGGAATTCGGCGTGGCGCTCGGCGACCGTTGCCGCCCAGCTTGCTACGTATGAACCACCGCCCTCGTAGCCGAGTTCGGCGACCATGATCGGCTTGCCATAGTTCACCACCCGGCCGTATCCGGGCGCCAGTCGCTCCGCAAATGTCTGATCACGGCCGGTCGTGCCCTGGTCGTAAGGCTGGTAGCCAAACACCGAGAGCCCGACGATATCGACGACGTCGTCGCCTGGATAGAAGGCTTCCAGCCCCTCGTTGCCTTTGGGAGACCACATGAACTTTGCGTGCTTCAGGTGGCTGCGGCAGACAGTCACCACGCGGCGATAGGCTTTTTTGAAGTCCTCGCCCCGCCAATGGGACCAGGAGAACTGGTTGTCGGTTTCGTCCATTTCCTGGCCCCAGCGGATGATGACGGGACTCTTGAGGGCAGCAGCGGCGGAGCAGACCTGGGCCATGTTCTCGTCGCGTTCGCCGCTCAGGATCGAACGCAGGAGCTCCCCTTCGGTCACGCGCCACTCGGGCGACCATGACCAGGGTTCGATGGTGATCATGAGCGAACGGCCGCGGGCTTGGGCATAGTCGTCGGCAAGCGTCAGTGTCGACAGATCGACGTCTTCCCAGGGCAGGAAAAGATGCTCGATCTTTGAGCTGCCCGGCGCGCCGAAGTCGCCGTGGGGATCGTAAGCGCCGAAATCGATCGAGTTCTCCGTCAGTATGGGCCGCTTGTCCGATGGTGTCGCCATCGTCGGCGAATTCAGTTCGGGGATACCCCGCGGCATGTTGGCCGCGAGCACGGTACCCGACAGCAACAGTCCGAGAGATGCAAAGGTAATGGCCTTTGATTTCCTGTTCATTGAACACCTCCAACAGCGTTCATCCCGGCTTGCCGGCCAACGCTATTCTTTGTTTCTTTCACTTGGCCCTCGATACGCTCCTTGAAGGCTGCGAGCTTGGCGGCGACCAGATCCTCCCTGACCAGCCGGTTGAACTCGTCGTCTGTCTGCGTCTTGGCATGTCTGAAGACGTACCAGTCGCCGGACGGCTCCCTCTTCTGGTAGATGGCTCCGTCGAGCGTGCGGTGGCTGAAGCAGGTCTTGTCGCGGGCGGCGGCACCCTGGCTGTGCCACACGGCCGTCAGGCAGAGTTGGCCGCGGTCATTCACGCTCCAGCGGCCTTCGGCCCAGCTCTCCCCCGTGGCCGATTGCACCCAGGCCCGAAAGGCGCGGCCTTCACGGTCCATCCGGCCGGCGCCGCTCTCCCATTTCCAGGTCTTGTCCTGAAAGATCATGTAGAGCTCGACGCCCGTCATGGTGCGGGCCTTTTCGGGAACGGCAACTTCTGCGGACGCCGGTGATTGGCAGAGGGCAAGGACGGCCAACATGCCAAGGGCGAAGCGCCGGCCGGGCAGCGCATGTCGGGTGCCGCGGCCCTCTCTCCCGAAGAATGGGACTTTCACTTTCATGTTCTTATCCCCTCTTAGAGTTGCCGTCCCGCTGTTCCGCGGGGGCGGAAATCCAGCGTGGCCGGAAGACGATCTTGCGCAATGCCGTACCGCCCTGCCCGGCTCCGGCCACCGCATAACGCTCCTCGAAGAGGCGCAGGTGCCCACTGCCCCATGCAAGCGCCTCGAGTCCATCTTTCCCGTGTTCGGCAGTCGCAATGCCGGGCAGTGCTGCAACCGCCAGGAGCCCGGCCGCTATTGCGGGACGATAGAAACGGGAGGCGGTGCCAACGGCGTTTTCTCTCGAATGCCGCAGGACGATGACCAGCAGAAGCAGGCAGTAAATTGCCGCATTGAGGATCGCGAAGAGGTAGAACCCCTTGGCCTTCGCGGCGTCTTCGACGAGCAGGACCGGCAGGGCGGCCAAGACCGCCAGGAAAAAGTAGGGCGCGAGCACGCGCAGGGGCAGCGGATCGACCTCGGATGATCCCTTCGGCGTGACACGGAAGTCCACGAAGGACCCGGTGAGCCAGTCGCGCAGAGCGGCCAGCGTACCGGCAAGCGCCCAGGGCCAGCGCGCAAACAGGAAGAGCATGCACTCCCAGCTCAGGATGTTCGCGTCGTAAGGCCGGAAGGCGCCGGTTGCCCGCCAGCGATAGGCCAGCAGGACGAGGATGATCGAGAGCGGCGCGAAATAGGCCAGAAACTCCGGATAGGTCACGGCGACAAAGGTTTCGCCGCGCGCAAGGGCGACGATCGGCATAGCAAACATCAGCGCCATGAAGCACGCGAAGAGCGGATACCAGAGCTGCGAGAAGAGGAACTGGAACTTCAGTCGCAGCGGCAGCCGGCCGACGAGACGCGGCGAATACTGCAGCAGGAGCATCACGAGACTACGCGACCACTGGAACTCCTGGGTCACCAGGTCGGCAAAGGTGCGCGGTCCGTCGCCATGGGCAATCGCGTCGAGCGCGTGAATGCCGCGCCAGCCTGCCGCATTCATCATCAATGTCGTCGAATGGTCTTCGGCAAGCTCCGGGCCGAGACCGCCGATCTCCTTGAGGGCAGCCGTGCGCACCGCGTAGTGAGAGCCGATGCAGAGTGGCGCAAGCCCGCCATTGTATCCGGCCTGGAGAGCACCGTGCATGCTCGCCTCTGCATGGAGGCGGCCGCGTGCCGACCAGCTTTCTGAAGCATTGCGGTCGCAGATGCTCGGCGCCGAGACGTAACCCACTTCCGGGTCGGCAAATGGGCGCAGCATTTCGAAGAGGTACCCGGGTGCGGGGACGTGGTCGGCATCGAGCTGGGCCACAAAATCGTACCGGGCATAACCGTAGTGATCGTAGAAGAAGGCGAGATTGCCTTCCTTGCAGCGGGTGCGCCGTGGCCATGTGGCCCGGTGATAGTCTGCCCGGCCTTTGCGGGTGGAGACGAGGACGCCATGGCTGCGGCACCAGTCGAGCGTCGCTTCGGAAGGATCCTCGTCTGCAAGCCAGGTGTCGTGCGGCACGTCCTGCGCAAGCATCGCCTCCAATGTCTCGGCGACGACGGAAAAGGGTTCCGACGGTGCCTTGGTGACGACCATAGCAATGCGACTGCCGGCCGGGAGCCGCAACGGCCCGTTCGGTTTCAAGGCCCCATAGAAGACGGCAATGAAATAGGCCGGCAGCAGGGTGACCCAGGCAAGGACTGCGGTCACGATGGTGCTGCCCAAGGCGTCCACGTGATGGCGCGGCTCCAGCCACCAGGACCAGAAATGGACGAGCGCCGCGACCCAGAGCCCCGCCCCGAGCAGAAATTCCATCCGGCGTCCGCGCGTGAGCACAGGTACGAGCCCCGGCTCACCGTCTTCGGAAATGCGCGTCGGCTCATTGGCGGAAAGGACGGTCATGACCGCACCTCCAGCCCGAAGAACGGGGCGGCGGTTCGCACGATCGTCTCGAGATCGGAATATCGCGGCACGAAGCCGAGCGTCCGGCAGGCAAGCCCGGCATCCGCATAAAGCGCCGGCGGATCTCCGGCACGACGCCGGCGAAATACGACCGGGACGTTATGCCCGGTAATTTCGCCGATCGTTCGCAGGACTTCCTTTATCGAGAAGCCGCGGCCGGTACCGACGTTGAGCGCGAGGTTGCCGCCGCCATTGGCGAGATGCCGGTATGCCAGCACATGGGCGCTCGCAAGATCGGCCACGTGAATATAATCGCGCACGCAGGTTCCGTCCGGGGTGTCGTAGTCCTCGCCGAAAATCTCCAGATGCGGAATGCGGCCTGCCGCGGCCATCAGAGCCCGCGGAATGAGGTGCGTTTCCGGGTCGTGCCATTCGCCGAGGTCGCCCTCAGGATCAGCGCCACATGCGTTGAAATAGCGCAACGAGACGTAATTCAGCGCAAAGGCGGCCGCATAGTCGGCGAGCATGTGCTCGGCCATCAGTTTCGTCTTGCCATAGGGGTTGATCGGTACCTGCGGTGTCGCTTCGTCGATCGGCAGCAACGCCGGTACGCCATAGGTGGCGCAGCTCGATGAGAAGATCACCTTGTCGACACCCGTTTGGCGGCATGCATCGAGGAGCGACAGCGTGCCGCCGACATTGTTGTTGTAATATTTCGCAGGATCGGCGACGGATTCGCCGACATAGGCGGATGCGGCGAAGTGGATGACGGCGTCCGGGTGATAGGCCTCGATGACCTTGATCAGGTGCCGCCCGTCCAGGATATCTCCCTGAATGAATGGTCCCCAGCGCACGGCGGAACGGTTTCCGGTCGACAGATTGTCGTAGACGACGGGCTCGATGCCCTCGAGGCACAAAAGCTTCGCGGTGTGACTGCCGATATAGCCGGCGCCACCGGTGACGAGGATACGTGGCGCAACCATTAGACCAGCTCCGCGCTTTCCCGTATCGACCGGGAGAGAAGGTCGTCGAAATAGCGGATCGTGTGCGCAAGCCCCTCGGCCAGATCGACCTTCGGACGCCAACCGAGCTCTCCCGTCGCGAGCGAGATGTCCGGGCGGCGCTGGCGGGGATCGTCGACAGGCAGGGGCCGACGGACGATCTTCGAGCGCGAGCCGGTCAACCGGACCACCTCTTCGGCGAGTTCGCCGATCGTGAACTCCGCCGGATTGCCGAGATTGACCGGTCCGGTAAGGGACGGCGGCGATGCCATGAGGCGGACGAAGCCGTCGATCAGGTCGTCGACGAAACAGAAGGAGCGGGTCTGCGAGCCGTCGCCGTAGATCGTGATGTCCTCACCTTTCAGGGCCTGGACGATGAAGTTGGAAACGACACGGCCGTCATCCGGGCGCATCCGCGGGCCGTAGGTGTTGAAGATACGGACGATTTTGATTTCGACCCCATGGGACTTGTGGAAGTCGAAGAACAGGGTCTCTGCGCAACGCTTGCCCTCGTCATAGCAGGAGCGCGGGCCGAATGGATTGACGTTGCCCCAATAGCTCTCCACCTGCGGGTGGACGTGCGGGTCGCCGTAGATTTCCGATGTGGACGCCTGGAAGATGCGGGCGCCACGACGCGCGGCCAGATCGAGGAGGTTGAGCGAGCCGATCACGCAGGTTTTCGTCGTCTGGATTGGGTCTGCCTGGTAATGCGGCGGCGATGCCGGGCATGCGAGGTTGTAGATCTCGTCGACCTCGAGGTCGATCGGCTCCACGACGTCGTGGGCGATGACGCGGAAGGTATCGAAGCGCTTGAGCGGCGCAATATTGCGCCTCAGGCCCGTGGAGAAGTTGTCGAGGCAAATGACCTCGTGCCCGGCGCCGAGAAGCAGCTCACAAAGATGCGAGCCCAGAAAGCCGGCACCGCCGGTAACAAGTATTCTCTTTTGAAGGCTTCGGCGCCGCAGTGAATCTGTATCTGCATTCGCGCCGAAGAGCGTTCCCCTGAAGTCATTTCTGAAATAGTTCACGGAATAATCCTCACACTATCTGCCAACTTCCAAAATTCATCCACAGCAGGCACAATAAATTGGTGATCGAAACTTTACCGTTCGAAACTACCTTAATTACTTTCGGGCAATGCTTGGAACAACTGTAGGTATTTAATACAAGCAGCAGATGGGGATTGTCGTTATCACCCAATCCCGATTGTTATCCCGCCGTGCATTTCTACATATAACGGGGTATAAACTGGAAACTGGTAGGTGTACCTCGACGATTCGATTCCACCCTGAGGCGAGTTGCGTCAGAGTGGGACAGATTCGACGCTCGGGTAAATCGCTCGTTCGGGCTCACCCGGACGGGCAATCCATTTCGCTGGAGGGTTGCATGACGAAGGACGCCGGATCAGGAGATGACCCCGTCGAAGTTCCTGCTTGGCCCGCCCATATGGAGCGGCGCCGGTGGCCGCGCGATCCGGCAGCCCGAAAGGACCGTTCAGCCGAAAGGTCGCCGGCGCTCGTCCCTTCGCGATTCTCGACCCGTGATTTGCCGCCGCAAGAGCAATTTAGATCCTGGCGGGCGCATATGGCGCCCCTCGTGGACGTGCGCCTGCCCGATGGGATGTCCGAAGAGGACGGCTTTGCGGCCGAACTGACCGGTTGGCATCTGGGCGATTTGCTGATCGTTCAACAGGTGACGCCGGCACATAGTTACGAGCGCTCCCAGACTATGTTGCGCTCGAGCCCCATCGATCATTGGAACGTCGGTCTCTTTCGCAGCGGCCGGTCATGGACAGAAGCCGACCGCCGCGTCACCGAGACGGGGCCGGGGGAGTTCTTCTTCCGGTCGCTCGGCTATCCCTATCGCGGACGCATGACGGATGCCGCATCTATCCTTCTCTTCATGCCCTATGAACTGCTCGCGGACGATGCGGGCAAGCTCGAGGGTGCAAACAATTCGGTCTTGTCCGGCAGCCTCGCCGACCTGCTCGCGAACTATATCAACGGCATGGAAGAAAACCTCGGCAACATCACCGTGGAAGAAGTGCCGCGCATCGTTCGCACGATACGTGACATGGTCGTCGCCTGCGTGGCGGCTGTGAGACCGGATGCGGGAGGCTCCCAGGCGAAAATGGGAGTGATGGAGCGGGCGCATCGATATATCCACCTGAACCTGCACTCGGCCGACCTGACGCCCGAAGCCATATGCCGGGAGCTGGGCATTTCCAGAACCCGTCTCTATCAGCTATTCGAGCCGAGCGGCGGCGTGTTGAACTATATCCGCAGACGTCGGCTCCTGCAGGCATACGCGGAGCTCAGCGATCCGACGAACAACCGGCCCATCGCGGAGATCGCCGAAGCGGCCGGCTTCGACCTCGCCGCCAATTTCACACGTGCCTTCAGCCACGAATTCGGAGCGAGCCCGCGCGAAATCCGCAAGGCTGCGGCCGCCGAACGCCTCGCCACGCCCGTTGCCCCGCCGGAGCGGGACCGCGGGGCGACGATCGGCGACTGGCTCAAGTCGGTTCAAGGATGAGGGATGAGCGGCGCACACGTGGCACCTGTTCGGGCGTCATGGACTATCGACACGGTCATGATCGTCGTGGTTTCCGGCATCAAGCGTTGGCGCCGCCGTCTATGGTCAGCGAAGTACCGGTGACGAACTTGCCTTGCGGCCCCGCCAGCCAGGCGACGAGTCCGGCAATGTCCTGCGGCTCACCGTAGCTGCCGGTGGCGATACGTTCCCGTTGCGCTTCGGCATGGTCGCCATTGGCCGGGTTCATATCGGTGTTGGTCGAGCCTGGATGAACGATGTTGACGGTGATCCCGCGCGGTCCGAGGTCACGGGCCAGGCCTTTCGTCAGGCCGGCCAGAGCAGCCTTGCTGGCCGAATAGAGGCTGATCCCCGGCCAAGGAACCAGTTCGGCCAGGTTGCTGCCGATCGTGATTATCCTGCCGCCGTCACCGAGATGCCTTGACGCGGAACGAATGGCCACGAAGGGCGCACGGAAGTTGACCGCCATTACCTCGTCGAAATCGGCGACAGTCGTCTCCTCCAGAGGAGCCGAGTGCCAGATGCCCGCGCTGTTCACCAGAATGTCCAGCCCGCCCAAAGTTTCCACTGTCTGTCGAACCGCCTGCTCGATGGCTTCGGCGTCGCGGTTGTCGGCGCGGATTGCTACGGCGCGACCGCCCGCCTGCTCGATCTCGGACACGACCGCCTGCGCCTGGTCGGCCGCATTCACATAAGTCAGCGCCACCGCTGCCCCCTCCAGAGCAAGCCTTTTGGCGATAGCCGCGCCGATACCCCTGCTGCCGCCGGTAACGAAAGCGGTCTTTCCGCCCAAACTGATCGATGTCATCGGAAAACTCCATTTTTGTAATGATCGATACATAAATGTTGCCCGAGCTTGCCAATGCCTGTCAAGCGATATATTTATCGATCGTTACAGAAAAGAGTTGATCCTATGTCCGACAAAGGCAGGCCCCGCAGCTTCGATCGGGCCGATGCGCTGATGCGCGCCATGCAGGTGTTTTGGGAGAAAGGATACGAGGGCGCGTCGCTGACAGCGCTGACCGCCGCCATGGGCATCAATGCGCCCAGCCTTTATGCCGCATTCGGCTGCAAGGAAGCGCTCTATCTGGAGGCAATGGAGCTCTACGCGCAAACGGTCGGCACCGAAATCTGGGAGCCGCTGGAGACAGCGCCGACGGCAAGGGAAGCGGTCAAGAGATTCCTTTTCGCGACAGCCGAAGCCTATTCTCAGCCGGATACCCCGCACGGCTGCCTGATAGCGCTCGGAGGACTTCACCAGGCAGCGATTCCCGAAGCGGTCTGCGAAGCGTTGACCCGTCACCGCACGGAAAACATCGATAAGCTACGCCATCGACTGGAGGCTGCAATTGCCGAAGGCGAGTTGCCCGATGGGGTGGATGCCGGCGCCGTCGCGACCTTTTATGCGACGGTACAACATGGAATGTCGATTCTCGCGCGCGACGGCGGCAGCTATGAAGCGCTGAAAAACGTCGCCGACGGCGCAATGGCCGCCTGGGGCGTGTTGACGCAAAACGCGGCGTCATAGGAATGCCCGGCGGGCTTCGGATACTCGCCGGGCAAGCTTGAGGTTCACAGCAGGAGAGGAAAGGCTACGCGGCTTCTCCCGCTCGAACGCGTGTAATAGCCATAATTTACTGAACGACCTGCACCACCGTGCGGCTCTTCGGCTCGACGATGACGCGCTTCTCGTTGACAACCGCATAGGCATAGCGCGTGTCGTCCGGGATCGGCGTGACCACCACCGTCTCGGGCAGCGGCTTTCCGACTACGATCTCCTGTTGAACGACGACCGGCTCTGCCGGAAGCGGCTGAGCCTCTACATACTCGATTACCTTCGGCGGCGGCGGGTCGAGCGCCGCACCCGCGACTGCTCCTGCGACACCACCAACGGCAGCCCCGACAGGGCCTCCTATGACTGCACCTGCAGCAGCTCCGCCGGCTGCGCCGGTAACGGTGCTGTTCTTGGTCGTGCTCTGCGCCGCTGCTGGAGCAGCAAAGCAGCCGAGCCCGAGACCCAGAACAAGGGCACCTTTGACGATCAGATCTTTCATCAGGCATTCTCCCGTTATGCGAAATGCGTCCCTTCCGCCAAACAACCCGTTGGGCTCAGGAGTTGTTCCGTGGCTTGGCGGAATGCGTCACGCAGCGAGCAGGCGAAATCGCGCCTTCATGCCCTGCTGGAGGAAATCCATGCAGGCGATGGGGGTGGCGCCTGTTCCCTTCGGCCGGTGTCAAACTATAAGTGAAACCCTACAGCCGGAGGTATTTGCCCGCACGCACGCCAAGGCTCTCGGGAAATGGAGGAACAGCATTGGCCGACAATCCGCTCTACGAAATTCGCGACGAACGTTTCCGTTCGTTGATCGTTCGCAGCGCAGCGCTCGAAGAACTTTATCGCGGCTGCCGCTGGGCGGAAGGGCCGGTCTGGTTTTCCGACCTCGACTGCCTGATCTGGAGCGATATTCCGAACCAACGCATGATGCGGTGGACGCCTGACGGCGGCGCTTCCGTCTTCCGCTCCCCCTCGAACTACGTAAACGGCAACACGCGCGACCGCCAGGGCCGCCTGATCTCCTGCGAGCACGGCGGCCGGCGCGTGACCCGCACGGAACATGACGGCCGCATCACCGTGCTCGCCGACAGTTATGAAGGAAAGCGGCTCAATTCGCCGAACGATGCCGTGGTGCACTCCGACGGCTCGATCTGGTTTACCGATCCGACCTACGGCATCATGTCGGACTATGAGGGCCACAAAGCGGAACCGGAACAGCCGACACGCAACGTCTACCGCATCGACCCTCTATCCGGCACTATCAAGGCCGTCGTCAGCGATTTCATCCAGCCGAACGGGCTCGCCTTCTCACCGGACGAGGCGCGGCTCTTTATTGCCGACTCGGGATCTGCAA
The DNA here is from genome assembly GCF_059758575.1 of Sinorhizobium sp. GQ132. Lineage (NCBI taxonomy): Bacteria > Pseudomonadati > Pseudomonadota > Alphaproteobacteria > Hyphomicrobiales > Rhizobiaceae > Sinorhizobium > Sinorhizobium sp. GQ132. The sequence continues at coordinate 89,916 of NZ_JCAXDX010000006.1, forward strand.
AGCACGAGGTTCCTCGCCATATTCGCGTATTCGACGTCGCCGCTGGCGGCGTCCTCGCAAACGGCCGCTATTTCTGTTCCATCGACAACGGCAATCCGGACGGCTTCCGTTTCGACGTGGCGGGAAATCTTTGGTGCAGTGCAGCCGACGGAGTGCATTGCTTCGACCCCGACGGCACCCTGCTCGGCAAGATCCTCGTGCCGCAGACGGTATCGAACCTCACCTTCGGCGGTCCCAAGAAGAACCGCCTCTTCATGACGGCCACCCGGTCGCTCTATTCCATCTACACGGCAACGAACGGCGTGCAGTATCCGTGATGCCCTCAGCACGCCTTCGAACTGGGGGAGCGCCCTTCAGCTTAGCCTCAGATCGACGCCGGGGTGGAGTTTCTTGAGGTTCGGCAGGGACTTCGTCTGCCAGGGGAACTCGGAGCTTCCGCGAACGGTAAACTGGATGTTCGGCCGCTTGCGCGCTTCGATGGTGAGCTTCGCGAGCAGGTTGATTCCGGAGGAATTGAGGAACTGCAGTCCCGTGAGATCCACGGTCATGCGCTCCGGCTCGGCTTCGAGCATATCCATTACGAGGGAGAAAATCGGGGCGTAGGCTTCGGTGCTCGGCAAGCGCATCGTCCCGTCGAAATAGATGTCCTTGTCTTCCGACCAAACGCGATATTCGTCTTCCTTGATTTCCATGTTTTCGTTGTCCGTCAATTCGAGAGGTCGGGGATGGCGATAGAAGCATAGGTTTCCAGCGGGATCTTGCCATCCGCTTCGCCGGATCCGAATATCCAGGCGAAGTGTGCACCATAATCGCTCATGAGCGTCAAAAGTCCAAGGCCGGAACCGGAGCCGGATCCTGTTGCGTTCGCCTCTATCCGCTCAATCAGAAGGTCGGACGGATCTCCTATCGTTATTTCAGAAAGCAGATGGCGGAACTTGTCGGCCGTGCCCTCGTCGACAAGATTGGAAATCTTGGTTCGGAACGTGTTGGAGGCGATCGCCGCCTCTACGACGATTTCGCCGCCTGCACGGAATTTCACGGCGTTCTCTATCAACTCGTTGGTCAGATAGCCGACATTGTGCCGGACTTCCTTGTAGAGGCCGCGGGACGTCTTGTAGCGCAGAGCCGCGAACTCGGCGACGAAGTCGGACGTCATCGCGCAATGCTTCCAGCCGAGATCGAGCGGGCCGTCGAAGAGACGTAGTTTCGTCGAATTCTCGCCCGTGCCGACGGCAAGGTCCTCCAGTCCATATAAGGTCGTCATCCGCTCACCTGTGCCTCATCACCACCAGAGTGATATCGTCATGAATTTTCTGGGTGCCGATATGTGCCATCAAATCCTCGATGATACCGGCCTTGACGTCCTCGGCGCTGCTGCCATAGCGGCATCGCGCGCTTTCGCAGAGCCTTTCGATACCGAAGAGTTCGCCGGTTCCGCTTTCCGCCTCCGTCACGCCATCGGTATGGAGGATGATCATGTCGCCGCGACCGAAGGAGATTTCGCGCGTTGCGACAAAGGCGGAAATATCCGGCTCCAAACCGATGGGCAGACCGAGATCCAGAGTGTCGATCCGCTCCACCCTTTCCAGATCTCTGATGACAATCAGCTCCTCGTGCTGCCCCGAGAGCGTCAGCCTCGCGCCGTCATAGTCGAGAAATGCCAGGGAGAGATGCTTGTTGGTCCTGGTCCTGACGAGATTCTTGTAGATCGCCCGGTTCACGCGATTGAGGAATTGCGCCGGCTCCATCTCGCCCATTTCCTGCAAGGCGCGGGCTACGGATTGGACCATCAGCATCAGCACGCCGCTCTCGAGACCATGCCCCGTCACGTCGCCGATGCCGATCTTCAGCCGCTTTCCGTCTTTCAGAACGTCGTAATAGTCGCCGCCGACCTCGTCGGCGGGCCGCATATAGGCGGCGATCTCCAGTTCGGCGATTTCCTCGAGCTCGCCGGCCTTCGGCAGGACCATCATCTGGATATGGCGGGCAACGGCGAGTTCAGCGCCGAGACGCAGGTTCTCGCTGCGCAACTGCTGGTTCAGCGCTGATATCTGGAGGTTCGCCTCCTCGATCTCTTTCGTCCGATCCTCGACCAGCTGTTCGAGGTTCTCGGTGTGGAAGCTGATCTCTTCCGCCATGCGATTGAAGGCGGCGCCGGCGTCACCGACCTCGTCACGCGTCGGAATGTCGACCCGCACCGAATAGTCCTTGGCCTCGATGCGCTTGGCGGCATTGGCAAGGGCGCTTATGCCGCCGGTGATCCGCTTGGATATGGCAAATACGGCGGCAATGACGAAAAGCAGGGATACGAGGAGCGCCAGGACCTGATAAATCAAGATCCTGTTTGTCGCCTCCGAGATCCCGGCTTGGGCGGCAAACAGCGAAGCGTAGATTTCCCGCTCGGGCACGGCGATGCCGAGCAGCATCGCTTCACGGCGGACCGGGCCGGATGCCCAAAGGTTGGTCGGCTGCAACTGTTTCAGCACGACCAGATAGGGTACCCTCTCGCCGTTCTCCTCAAGGAAAATATGCTTGAGCAGGCCATCCTCGCCCAAAGGCAATTGCGCAATTTCCGGCTGGGCGCTGCGACGGAGAGAGCGATCGAGACCCGTCACACCTCCGCTGGCAGCCGCGTTCGACGCCCGAAGGCCAATGATCTTTTCTCCAACCGGATTGATGGCAACGACGTTGCCGTCTGACATCGTCAGAAAGCCGAAGCCGGTCTCGGCAACCTTGACGTTCTCGACGATCTCGGCCAGCTGGTCGAGCGTGATATCCGTGCCGGCAGCGCCCAGCACACGGCTGCGGTCGCGCGACCACAGCGGCTGGAAGAAACTCACGATGAGCTTGCCGGTTATCGCATCGGTATAGGGCGCCGTCTGAGTGACGTCGCCATTCACGGGACGTGACTTCGGATCATGCACCCATTGTTCCCAAGATTCGTAGAGCCCGGGAAAGAAGAAAGACCAGAACTCCGCCGAATTGTGTCCCGGGTAGAGCTTATCGAAGGTCTGGGCCTGGTCAGTGTAGGGCGCAGTCCTGAATATCGGTCGCTCTTTCGGGCCGATATAGTACATCTGCAGTTTCGACTGACCGTTTGCGAGCAGGCTCGGCGCGACAAGGTCCAGAACCGCGCTGTTCTCGATGTCCGTCTGCACGTCGGGAAGCGGAACGTGATTCTGGTCAAGAAGATAGCCCCAGACGCTGACGACCGATGGAGGGCCCGGCAGGTTCTGAGCCCATCCCCCTTTCTGATCGTACGCGACCGTCACGGTTCCCGGCGCGCCGCGCGCCATTGCCTCCCCGATTTCCGACTTTCTCACCGGCCGATCGATCTGCTCCTGAAGAACCCCCGCCAGTGTGCCCACATCGGAGTGGACCTGGTTGAGCAGCAGGTTGACCCGAGCAGCCGTGGTTGCCGCATAGGAGCGGATATAGTCCTGGTTGGCCTCCTCAAGGCCGCGGCCGACTTCCGCCGCCGCGTCGCGGGAAAGTCTCTGCACGTTCCAGAGCGCAAGACCGCCGGTCACGAGCAGATCAAAAAGCACCGCGCTTCCGACGACCAGCACGAACTTGGCGCGGAAAGAGCGCAGGCCCAATCGGGAGGTGCTTTCCCCGGGCAGGCTCATAGCGGCTTGCGCCCTGAGGCGGCCCAGATCGGCCAGCCGGCATAACCCTTGGGATGGAGGGCCGCGAATATGTGGTCCCGGAAACCCTGCCGGAAACGTTCGATGAACTCGGGCGGGTCGCCGCGCTTTACGGCCATTTCACCGGCATAGACATTCTCCCAGGCGGCGATGATATCGGCGAAGTCCTGGGGGTCTCCGTCGAGATTGGTGACCATGAACGATTCGACGATGATATCGTCAAAGCCGGCATCGACAAGATAGCGCTTGCTCTTCGGTCCGAGCTCCACATCCATCTCGAAATGGCTGAACAACCTCGCGACCTCGTTGTAGGTCCATTGAATGCTCTGTGCGCGCGGCTCGCCGAGACAGTGCGAATTTTTCTCGTTGGTTATATAGACGCGCCCGCCCGGCTTGCAGATGCGGAAGAGTTCCTTCAGGAGCACGTCCGGCTGATTGAAGATCTGCAGCGAATGGCGGCAGGTGACGAAATCGAACTGGTTATCCTCCAGCAGCATCTCGGAGGCATCGCCATAGGTATATTCGATATCCGTGACGCCGAAACCGGACGCCACATCGCGTGCATAAGCGAGGCTCGCTTTTGAATGGTCGAGCGCGACGATGCGTGCCGGCTGGAACTCCTTTCGGGCCAGCATGGCGAAATCGCCGATGCCGCAACAAATGTCTGCCATCGTCATACCCGGGCGCAGGCCGTGACGCGGGAGGATCGTGCGCTCGTGGCGCCAGGTCATTTTCGTTTGCGTGCGCAGGATCGGGATGAAGCTCGTGTTTTCCACGAAGCTCTGCCCGGGATAGAACTTCGAGTCGTAGACCTCGACGGTCACTTGCGGCTCGATCCTGTTCAAATGGGCGAACATGCGCTCGGTCCAGCCCACGACGCTCGAGGTCACGACGACGAAGCGAATGTCCGACCGCGTGCGACAGGCATCGAGAAGGACGCGCGCGAAGGCGTGATAGGCCGTGTTGTTCATCTGTACCAGGCGCTTGACGTTGATGTAGAGAACGCCCCGCACCTCTTCGATTGCGCCTTTGAGCATCGATATGCATGCGGCAATCTCGTCGGCCGAGCGCGGCCGCATCACCCCGGAAAGAGCGAATTCCTGGCTATTCGGGTCGAATTCCACCTTGAAGGGAACTGCAAACGCTGTCGTACTCACCTCACCACTCCTTCAAGAGGCAGATCCACGACAAGCCTGATCGATGGCGGATCGCTTTCGTCGAGCCGGACGTCGGCATCGAAATTGATCGACAAGTCCAAAAGAACGGCCTCGCGACTCGGTGCGAGATCGGTGGAGATGGAATCAAGGTAGCGCGCATGGGCGTCGCCGTCGCGGGTCTTCGACACCGCCTCGCGATAAAACTGCCTCTGCCCGGGCGGGCACGGGAACGTAAGCTCCACCCGCTCCGTCGGCCCCCATCGATAAACCGCACAGCCGATCCGGCCGTCGGGCGAGCCGCTGCGAAACGAGACCTCGAGGAGTTCGTTCAGGGCGGACGAGAAGAAATTCGAGTGGCGAACGGGATCAGTGCGATTGTGACTTATCATTCGCGCCATGAAGGTCGACAGCTGATCGCAATGGTTCCAATCGGAAAGAAAGGCGCCCATCTCCATCTCGAACTGGAGCAAGGGCTCGAAAGCGGCTTCCGTGGGCTGGTTCTCGGCTCCGTGCATGCGGCTCCCTCCCTTACGCAAAAACGCCACGAGATTCAAAGGCTATACTAAATAATTCCGGCATTGACCCGCTCATCTTCGCTGAAGACCTGCCGCAGGGATGGCCGGCGTTTTGCGGAGAAAGTCGGCTATCGCTTCCGCGCGCATAGGCACCCCTAAAAAATATCCCTGCAGGCGATCGCAGCCTTCATTCCTGAGCCAGGCTGCTTGCTCCGCGGTCTCCACTCCTTCGGCGGTAACATCCATGCCGAGGCCGTGGGCGAGCGCGATGATGGAGCGCACGATCGTCTGGCTCTTCTCGTCCCTTTCCAGGTCCCTGATGAAATATTGGTCGATCTTGATCGTGTCGAAGGGGAAATTCTTCAGGTAGCTCAACGACGAATAGAAGGTGCCGAAATCATCAAGCGAAATCTGCACGCCTAATACATTCAAAGTATTGAGCGTATCGAGGTTGTTGGTCGTACGCTCCAGAAGCACCGACTCGGTGATTTCGAGCTCGAGACGGTCTGCGCGCATGCCGACCAGGTCGAGCGTCTGGGCCACGCGGTCCGTAAGCCCCTCGTGAAGGAATTCGGCGGGAGAGAGATTGACGGCGATCGTGAAGTGGGACGGCCAGTCCATGGCAGCCCGGCACGCCCGCTCCAGCAGCCATCGCCCTATGTCGCTCATCAAACCGTCGGCTTCCGCCATCGGAATGAAGACACTCGGAGGGATGATGCCGACCAGCGGGTGACGCCAGCGCAAAAGAGCTTCGAAGCCGACCACCGCCGAGGAGGGCTTCACCAAGGGCTGATATTCAAGGAAGAACTGCCCCTCCTGAAGGGCGGTGCGCAAGCTTCGGCGCAACATTTCCCTTTGTTCCAGCACCATGAGCATCGAGCGGCTGAACGTGCTTGACCGGCCCCGACCGTCCTTCTTCGCAGCATAAAGCGCGATATCGGCAGCTTTCATCAGTTGCTCGACCTCGTTGCCGTCCGCCGGCGCGACGGCAATTCCGACGCTTGCTCCGACGAAGACGTTGATGCCCTCGACCGTGAACGGTTCCTTGAACGCGTTGATCAGTGCGTCTGCCAGACGTTCTGCTTCGCTCGGCTGATCGGCCCTCCACTGAATGACCGCGAACTCGTCCCCGGCCAGACGGTAGGCGAATTCCCGATCCCTCAGGACGCTCCTGATCCGGTCCGCCGCCATCTTGAGAACGGCGTCGCCTGCCCCGTGTCCCAATGTGTCGTTGATCGGCTTGAAATCGTCGAGGTCGATCTGCATGAGCGCCAATCGGACGCCGTTCGGCACAGGCAATGCGCCCCGCAGCTGATCGCTGAACTGCCGCCGGTTAGGCAACCCAGTGAGAACGTCATGGGTCGCCTGATGCAGGAGAAGAGCACGGTCGCTCTCGCCCTGACTGAACGCTTCGCGGTAGGTGGAACTGCTTTCAACTTCGACGACCCCGATGCCGCGCGCACTGCGGAAAATGACGAGCGTGCGTCGGCTCCCGGTCGATGCATGGGCAATCTCGACGGTTCGCGGCAATCCGCTTGCGACGACGAATTCGACGGCGGACTTCGGTCCGGGCGCCAGCAGTTCCGGATAGATGTACCAAAGGGACGCCTCGACGAGAGAATCAACGGCATAGGTCTGTCTGTGCCGCGGCGTGCATTCGACGAGCTGAAAACTCGCGTCATAAAGCGAGACAAGTTCGTCGGAACCGGCGAAAAAGTCGGACTCGACGGAAGATGAAGCAGGCAGTGTCGTATCGCCGTCCGGCATCCTCGCCTTTCCTTCCGTTCCGTGTCGCCCGAGCAAGCCCCTGAGGCTACAGTTCGCTATCTTCGATGCAACCCTGCCATTCCCAGAAAAATTATCGCGGAACGTGTCGCGGTCAATGGCGCACGACTGCAGAGAGTTAATTTGCGTGATTCCGGCGGAAAGATGGCTAAGGGTTGAACTCGGCTGCGGGCACGCAGCCGCGGCCGATCCATCTTGTCGGACCGGTTTCCGGACGCTACGGCGCAAGGATCAACTTCTCGCGGCAGGCAGACCATACGTCGCGTGCGAGAGAGCCCTCTCTATGCCGCGCAATTCTGCGAGCCCTTTCAGTCGGCCGATCGCCGGATAGCCGGGCTGGGCCCCACGGGAGAGATCGTCGAGAATCTCCTGCCCGTGATCCGGCCGCATCGGAATCTGGTGGTCCGACCGTCCGGCGGCGCGCCGCCGCTGCTCTTCCTTGAGCAGTTCGGCAATGACGGCCACCATGTCCGTGTCGCCCTCCAGATGCTCGTCCTCGTAGAAGGAACAGGGTGTCCGTTCCTCCTCGCGATGGACGTTGCGCAGGTGGACGAAATGAATTCGGGACGCGAACTGGCGGGCCATGGCCGGCAGATCGTTGGCGGCAAGGGCGCCGAGAGAACCCGTGCAGAGGGTGACGCCATTGGCCGGGCTGTCGACCTCCCGCAGCATAAAGGCGTAATCTTCGGCGTTCGAGAGAATGCGCGGCAGGCCGAGCAGCGCCCAGGGCGGATCGTCGGGATGGGCACAGATGTTGATGCCCGCCCGTTCCGCCACCGGCGTCACTTCCGCGAGGAACTCTACCAGGTGACGCTGCAGTTTTTCGCGACTGACGCCGTCATAGGTGCGCAGATGCTCTCGAAGCTGCGGCAGACTGTAGCCGTCGGCGGAGCCGGGAAGCCCCGCGCCGATATTGCGGGAGAGCGCGAGCCGCCGCTCCTCGGTCATTTCACGAAACCGCCGCTCGGCCGCCTCCACCGTCGGCGCGTCGTAGTCCTCGTAAGCGCCCGGCCGCTCAAGGAGATGGAGGTCGAAGGCCGCAAAGTCGATGCGGTCGAAGCGCATCGCCTTGGCGCCGTGGCGCGCGGTCCAGCGCAGATCGGTGCGGGTCCAGTCGAGGACCGGCATGAAATTGTAGCAAACCGTGTGGATGCCGGCGGATGAAAGACGGCGCAGCGTTTCCTGCCAATTGGCGATGTGCTCGCGCCAAGGACCGGTCTGGGTCTTGATGGACTCGGAAACGGGCACGCTTTCCACAACCTCCCACTCCAACCCGCCTGCGCGGACCTCCTCCTGCCGCTTGCCGATCTCTTCAACGGGCCAGACGTCGCCGGTCGGAATATGGTGCAGCGCGCTGACGATCCCGTGCGCACCGGCTTGCGCTGCATCTTGAACGCTCACCCGGTCCACCGGCCCGAACCAACGCCATGTATGTCGCATGTGAACTCCTCAGGAAAGAAATGTCAGCTGCACCTTGCATGCAGCGGATCGATCGCCGGCCTGCTCGAAGGCCCGAACCGCCTCGTCGACCGGAAACTGATGGGACATGATCGGCCGCACGTCGATCCGGCGATTAGAGATGAGCGCGATGGCAATGGCGAATTCTCGGTCGAACCGCTGCGATCCGACGAGCCGCAATTCCTTGCCGACCAGCGAATGGAGCGGCAGGTTGATTTCGCCCGTCACGCCGACCTGTACGATCGTGCCGCGCGGCCGAACTGCCGCGACCGCGCTGCGCAGTGCAGGTTCGGCTGCCGAGCACTCGAAGGCCACGTGGAACTGGCCCTTATCGGCCTCGTATACGGCAAGTCCAGCCGGATCGCGACGGACATTGACGATGCGGGTCGCGCCCATGGCCTTCGCCCTGTCGAGTGCCGCATCGGCCAGATCCGTCACGACGATCTCATCGGCTCCCGCATGGCGCGCCGCCGCCACCACGAGCGCGCCGATAGGCCCCGCTCCGGTGACGAGTACCTTCTTTCCTCGGATCTCGCCGGCCTGGGCGACCGCGTGAAGACAGACGGCCAGCGGCTCGGCGCAGGCTGCCTCGCCGGGGCTGACCAGCGAGCCCGCGGGATGACATTGGACGGCCGGAACCACCAGCCAGTCGCGGAACATGCCCTGCGTGTGGGGGAGACGCATTGCACTGCCCAGGAAGCGCATGTCGAGGCAGTGGACCGGGAGGCCTTCGCCGCAAAAGCGGCAGGTCCCGCAAGGCTGGCTCGGATTGACCGCCACCAGATCATCGATAGCAAGGCCGGAGACGCCGGCCCCGAGCGCCGCGACGCGGCCCGAGGCCTCGTGGCCGGGTATGATCGGCTCACGAACCCGTACGGGCCCGAATCCCCCTTCCTGGTAATAGTGAAGATCCGAGCCGCAAATGCCGCCTGCGGCCATCTTCAACAGCACCTCGCCATCCCCCGGCGCAGGAACGTCGGCGACTTCCAGCCGAAGATCGCGTGGGCCGTAAAGCCGGGCAAGGCGTGTGCGCATGTGTGCTCCCGACATCAGCGGATCAGTCCCACGGACTGCGGCAGCCACAATACCACAGCCGGAACGAAGGTGATCAGAATGAGAGCGATGAACAGCGGCACAAGCCATGGCAGGATCGCCATGGTCGTCCGCTCGACCGAGAGCTTTGCCACCCGCGACAGTACGAAAAGCACCATGCCGAGCGGCGGGTGAAGCAGGCCGATCATCAGGTTGAGCGTCATGATCAGGCCGAAATGCACGGGATCGATTCCGAACTGGGCGGTCAATGGCAGAAGGATGGGCACCAATATGGTGATTGCCGCGATCGTATCGAGAAAACAGCCGACGAACAGCATCAGAAGGTTCACCAGGATGAGGAAAACCCATTTGTTGTCGGTGATCGTCAGGATCGCGCCGGAGAGCATCTGCGCGGCCTGACTGACCGTCAGGAGCCATGCGAAGATCGACGCCGCCGTGACGATGAAGAGCACCGATGCCGTCGTCTCGATCGTGTCGAAGGTCGCGCGGGCGAGCGTCGACATCGTCATCGTGCGGTAGCGTACCAGACCCAGGAACAGCGACCAGATCACGGCGGCGACGGCCGCTTCCGTCGGCGTGAACCACCCCATGGTCATGCCGCCGATCAGAATGATGGGCGTCATCAGCGCCATGACGGCGGAAAAGTCGAAATACCAGTCGAGGGCCAGCAGCACCACGAGTGCGATGCCGACCGCAAGGTTCATCGACAGTCCGGCCGCCATCAGAAGATAGATGAGAAGCGGAACGGCAAGCACGACCACGACCTCGAGCGAAGCCGCAAGCAGCCGCTTCATTTCGAAAGGCGTATCCGAGCCCCAGCCGCGTTTATAGGCGAAGATCGCCACCGTCAGCATCATCAGCACCGTCATCACCACGCCCGGCACGACACCGGCCATGAACAGCGCCCCGATGGAGACGTTCGCCATCATGCCGTAGATGACGAAGGGCAGAGACGGCGGGAAGATCGGACCAAGCGTCGCCGAAGCGGCGGTAACGCCGACCGCCGCTTCGACCGGATAGCCGTGATCCTTCATCGCCTTGATCTCGATCGTCCCGATGCCCGCGGCGTCCGCAAGCGCGGTGCCCGACATGCCCGAGAAGATCACCGAGCCGACGATGTTGACCTGTGCCAGCCCGCCCTTCATCCAGCCGACGAGGGCGACCGCGAAGGAATAGATGCGGCCGGTGACGCCGGCGGAGTTCATGAGGTTGCCGGCCAGGATGAAAAAGGGCACCGCAAGCAGCGGAAAGCTTTCGACGCCCGCAATCATCCGCTGCGCCGCGATGATGTCGGGCGCGACATTGTAGGAAACCAGATAGAGGACCGACGCTGCAGCCATGGAGATGGCGACGGGAACGCCGACCAGCATGAGGACGAGAAAGGAACCGACGAGCAGGAGCATGGGGATCAGTCCTCGACCTTGTGGAATTCTTCGGGCTTTTCGAGAACCGAATAGCCGCGGCGCTGATTGGCCACGAAGACCTGGACGGAGCGGATCAGCATCAGAACGAAACCGGCCATCACGCTATAGAAGACGATGTTGCGCGGCAGGTCGACGGTGACCATACGTTCGTGGGCGACGATCGCCACGTAGCGCCACATCAGCCAGCAGGCATAGGCGAAGAAGACGATACGCACCAGATCCACGAAGATCGCCAGGGTACGGGCGACGGTCGGCGGCAGATAATGGTAGAGCACGTCGACCTGGATGTGGCGCGACAGCCGCACGCACATGACGGAGCCCAGAAACACGACGCCGATCAGGCAGTTGGTGGCGATCTCCTCTGTCCAGGCATAGGAGTCGTTGAGCACGTAACGCGTGAAGAACTGCAGGAACACGCATCCGGCCATCAGCCAGAAGACGGCGAGCGTCACCCAATCCTCGAAGGCATAGTTGGAGAGATCCGCGGCTGGCGGAGCCTCTTCGAAGGCATGGGCGATTTCTTCGGGCGTCGTTTGCAAATGGACTTCCTGGGACATGGCATCATCCGGCGTCTGGAAAAACGAAACGCCGGCCCGCCATGGAGGGCGAGCCGGCGAGAGTGGTTCACTTGATGGCGCGGATGGCCTCCCAGTCTTCCTTGTTGTAGCCGAAGTCTTCGAGCTTCACCTTTTCATTGACGGTCCTCTCGAAGTCGGCCCTGTCGACCTCGGTCACTTCGATGCCACGCTCCTTGAAGGTGGCCACGAGCTCCTTTTCGCGCTCTTCGATGATCTTGGTGGCACGCACGGCGGCCTCCTGCATCACCTCGGTGAAGATCTGCTTGTCGGCATCGGAGAGCTGCGACCAGAGGTTCTTCGAAACGACCGTGTTCAGATGATCGACGATGTGGCCCGTCAGAACGATATGTTTCTGCACTTCGAAGAACTTCTTCGCCTCGATCGTCGTCAGCGGATTTTCCTGAGCCTCGACGGTACCGTTCTGGAGCGCGAGATAGACCTCGGCAAAGGCGATCGGGGTGGTGTTGGCACCGCAGGCCCGCGGCATGGCGAGATATGCCGGAACGTCCGGCACACGCATCTTCAGGCCCTGCATGTCGGCGCATTTGGCAATCGGCCTGTTCGATGTGGTGTGGCGCGTACCGTAATAGGTGACGGCGGTGATGTGGTTGCCCGAGGCCTCTTCATATCCCGCGGCCAGACGCTTGAATACGTCGCTTTTGGTATAGGCGATCATATGGGCGGGGTCGCGGAAGATATAGGGGAAATAGGTGACGCCGATCGGCGCATAATCGCGCGCGGCGAAGCTCGAGCCCGAAATGATGATATCGACGGTGCCGAGCTTCAGGCCCTGATTGATATCCGCTTCCTTGCCGAGCTGCGACGCCGGGAACACGTCGATCTTGTAACGCCCCTCGGTGCGTTTGGCGATCTCTTCCGCCGCCCAGACGGACTCGGTATGGAACGGCTCCGACGTTTCGTAGACATGGGCCCATTTGAGCGCCGTTTGGGCATGAGCCGATAGGGCCGATGCCAGGATCGTCGCGGTGGCACCGAGTAGCGTCAACAGTCTGATCGTCATCTTTTTCCTCCTCCCAAAGTGAAGTCGTCGCTGTGTGGATTACCGCCCGACGCGCCTCCACGCGGCGGGTATCGTGCTGTCTGACGGCTCCTCATCGAAGCTTGCGGACAGGCGAAGCTGAGACTGGTCGAGATGCGCCCGCATGGCTGCGCGCGCGGCGGCGGGATCCCCGAGCGCGATCGCGTCGCGGATGACGCGATGCTCCTCCATCGCAGCCCGCCAGGTCTCGGTGTTTTCGAAATAGCTCGCCAGCTTTTCGAAATAGGGCGTCATGCGCATGTCGTGGATACTGCCGACGAAGCGGTTCAGAGTCGCATTGGCGATGATGCTCGAAACGATGACGTGAAACTCGCGATCGATCGCAAGCGCGAGGCGGCGATCCTCGAGTGTGGCGGCCATCCGGGCAAGATTGTCGTCGAGAACGGAAATATGCTCCGGGCGTGCCAGCCGCGCCGCTTCCTCGGCGATGGCGCATTCGACCACGGCCCTGGCCCGCAGCAGTTCGAAAGGGCCTTCGAAATCCTCGGGCGGCGCATCGGCCGCCGGCGCCGGACGCGCCGTCACATAGATGCCCGACCCCATGCGGATGTCGATGAAGCCTTCCACTTCGAGCACTATCAGCGCTTCTCGGATGGTCGGTCGCGAAACGCCGAACATCTGCGCCAGCTCGCGCTCCGCCGGAAGCCGCGACCCGTGCGCCAGTTCGCCCCGTTCGATCAGGGCTCGCATCTGATCCGCCACCTGGCGATAGAGGCGACGCGATTCCACGGCAGAGAACATCATGATCCCCGTTGCGGCGACCTGCGGCCAGGTGGCCAAGTGGTCATACCAATCGCTCCACATTACTCGTGCTTGCGTTCGTGTCAACGGTGACCGCTGGCCACCTCACGACAAGTTCCGCCTTCCATAAAAAATGCCCGGCAGAATGCCGGGCAGTCGGCAGGGAATTGGCGTCCCTGCAGGGGAAGTGGATATCGCGACGCATGGATCCGCGAACCACGACGGCCCGGCGGAGCGACGATCCGAACGGCTATCGCACAAGCGCGCCGGCCGGGACACCTCGGTCGGCCTCGCGCTTGATCTGCCGGATCGAGACATTCATCCAGACCATGGAGACGGCTACGATGACGAAGAGCAGCATGAAGCAGCTGGACCAAAGGCCGGTCACATCCTTAAGGAAGCCGAAGGCGATCGGCAGGACGAAGCCGCCGAGCCCGCCCATCATGCCGACGATGCCGCCGACGGCGCCCACATGGGAGGGATAATAGACGGGTATGTGCTTGTAGACCGCCGCCTTGCCGAGGCTCATGACGAAGCCGAGCACGAAGGTTACGACGACAAAGACGACCGGGGTCACCAGGATCGGCATCGCACCGCCGGCCCCACCTGCGGGTATCGACAGAATGGCGGTCGCGACGGCAGACACGGCGAACATCGCATACATGATCTTGCGGGCCCCGAGCTTGTCCGACAAGGCGCCGCCATAGGCGCGGAAGATGCTGCCGGGAATGGAATAGGCGGCGGCGATCATGCCCGCGGTCTCGATGTCGAAACCGTAAACGCCGACGAGATAGCGCGGCAGCCAGAGCGCGAGCGCCACGAAACCACCGAAGGAAAAGAAGTAGTAGAGCGAGAAGCGCCAGACCTGAACGTTCTTGAGTGGCTCGAATTCGCTAAGGAAGCTCTTCCTGGGTGCACCAACATCGCGGCGGGCACGGAACTGAGGATCGTCTTCCGTCGAGAGCCAGAAGACAACCGCCGTGAGAAGGAGCGCGGCCGCCCAGACCTGCGCGACCGCCTGCCAGCCGAAGGCGACGAGAACGAATGGCGCCAGAAATTTCGTGACCGCGGCTCCGACGTTGCCGGCACCGAATATCCCGAGAGCCGTGCCCTGTTTTTCCGGCGGAAAGAAAGGCGAGACATAGGCGACCCCCACGGCGAAGGAGCCTCCCGCCAGTCCGACGCCGAGTCCTGCGAGGAGCATCTGCGGATAGGTCGTGGCATAAGCGAGCAGGAAGGTCGCGAGTGCGGCCGCCAGCATGGTGAGCGTGTAGACGAGGCGGCCGCCATAGCGGCTGGTCCAGATGCCCAGCACGATGCGGACGAGCGAACCGGTCAGGATCGGCATGCCGATCAGGAGGCCGAACTCGGCTTCGCTCAGGCCGAGTTCATCCTTTATGCGCACGCCGATGATCGAAAAAATGGTCCATATGGCGAAACAGACCGTAAATGCACCCGTTGAGACCCACAAGGCGCGTCCTGATGCGCCCTTGTAGGTCGACTGCGTCTGGTGAAGAGCGGACATGATATCTCCCTGCGCGATAGCTCGCGCGATACGCGTCGTTGATCATGGGAATAGCCGCGAACAGGCATCGCACTCACCCAAAGGGGCGCGTCGATCCTCTCCGGCAACCTTGCTCATGGCGCGCGACATTGGGCGCCACCGGTGGCTTGCTCGGGCTCAAAACATTGGATGCAAGCAGCGTGCCAAACCGAAATCCGCACAAGGCGGGAGAGAATTCAAAAGATTAGCCGGCCCGGGTTTCATGCACTTTGCCGTGATGGCCAAATATTGGGCCGCCCGCCACGTCATGCCCAATTATCGTGCAGGCCGCACTTGCGCTTCGCAGATAAGCAAAGACCCGCCGTCCGGAGCAAGTCCGGAGACGGGTCTCTTGCAAGAAGTCCTACGACTCCGGGCTGGACTAGATCTATACCTCGACACCCAGGACTGCGCAGCAGTCGCCCGACTTGATCAGCCCGGGGTTATGTCGGGCCACCAGAACGCCATCCATCTTGGCTCGAACCTCGATCGGTGCGACACCGGTGCGTCCGATCGGATAGATGCACGCGATCACTGCGCCGCGGTCGACCGCTTCGCCAAGGTCGATGAGGAACTCGACGAGACCGCCATCCTCCGCGAAAGCGAAGCAATCGTCGCTGGGCATGTCCAGCCATTTGGTGGGTTCCGCCTCGATCTCGCCCTTGAGTATCCCGGCATGCCTCAGCACGTTCGCTACGCCGCGTTTTGCGACTGAAGCAGTCCGGGCAGTCGCCGAACCGCCACCGCCGAGCTCCGTCGTGATAAAGATCTTGCCCATCTCCTCGGCCGCGGTGTCGTACATTCCGACCGCGTCGATCTCCAGCATCTTCATGGAATAGGGTGCCCCGAATGCCCGGACGAAGTCGAAAGCTTTCGCTTCCTGGGCCTTGTCGGGCAGGATGTGCGCCGCACAGAAAGGCAGGAAGTCGAGCGTCTTCCCGCCCGAATGGAAATCGAGCACGATGTCGGCGAGCGGCAGCAGGACACGCTGGAAGTAATCCGCGATTTTCTCGGTGACCGTTCCATCCGGCCTCCCCGGGAAGCTGCGGTTCATGTTGCCCTTGTCGATCGGCGACGTCCGCGTCTGCGCCTGGAAGGCCGGGTAATTCATCGCCGGAACGATGATCACCCTTCCCTCGACGTCGGCCGCATCCAGCTTGCGGGCGAGATCGAAGAGCGCGATCGGCCCCTCGTATTCATCGCCGTGATTGCCGCCCGTGAGGAGGGCAGTCGGGCCCTGCCCGTTCTTGACCACGGTAATCGGAATCATCACCGAACCCCAGGCGGAATCATCGCGACTATAGGGAAGGCGCAGGAAGCCGTGCTGGACGCCATTGGCCTCGAAATCGACCGTCGCGCTGATCGGCGACGGCCGCAAGTGGTGCTCCCTCATGCTCTCAGTCCTTGACCATCAGCTTGCGCGGCACGGAGGCGAGGCACTCGACACCGCTCTCGGTGATGAGAATGCTCTCGGTGGTTTCGAAGCCCATATCCTCGAGCCAAAGCCCCGTCATGAAGTGGAATGTCATCCCCGGCTTCAGTTCCGTCTTGTCGCCCGGACGCAGGCTCATCGTGCGCTCGCCCCAATCCGGCGGATAGGAAAGACCGATCGGGTAGCCCGTGCGGTTGTCCTTGACGATCCCGTATTTCTTCAGCACAGCGAAGAAGGCGTTCGCGATGTCCTCGCAGGTGTTGCCCGGTTTCGCGACGGCAAGCCCTGCCTCCATGCCCTCGATCGTCGCCTTCTCGGCGTCCAGAAAGGCCTGGGTCGGCTTACCCAGGAACACCGTGCGCGACAGCGGCACATGATAGCGGTTGTAGCAGCCGGCGATTTCGAAGAAGGTGCCCTCGCCCCGCTTCATCGGCCGGTCGTCCCAGGTGAGATGCGGCGCTGATGCCTCGACGCCGGAAGGAAGAAGCGGCACGATCGCCGGATAGTCGCCGCCGATGCCGTCGACGCCGCGCGTACCCGCATCGTAGATTTCCGCCACCAGGTCGCACTTGCGCATACCCACTTCGATCTTGTCGAAGATGCGCTGATGCATGGCTTCGACGATCCGCGCCGCGTTGCGCATGTATTTGATCTCGGTCTCGCTCTTGACCGCACGCTGCCAGTTCACCAGCGCCGTGGCGTCGCTGAAACGCGCATTGGGCAGGTGTTTCTGCAGCGAGGCGAAGGCGGCCGCCGAGAACCAGTAGTTGTCCATTTCGACACCGATGCTGAGCGAACCAAAGCCGCGATCGGCGAGAATGCCCGAGAGATAGTCCATCGGGTGGCGTTCGGTCGACTGCACGTAGTGGTCGGGATAGCCGACGATATTCTTGTGATCGAGATAGGCAGTCAGCTTCGCGCCATTCGCATCCTGGCCGCGGCCGAACCAGATCGGTTCGCCCGAAGACGGCACGATGACCGCCTGATGCACGTAGAAGGACCAGCCGTCATAGCCGGTGAGCCAGGCCATGTTGGAAGGATCGCTCACGATCAGGAGGTCGACGCCTTTCGCCTCCATCGCCTTTCGGGTCTTCGCAAGCCGCGCTTCATATTCTCCAAGGGAGAATTTGAGGTTGGGTTGGGTCATGTCTCTTCCCTCGTTCTTCCGGCCCCTTGCAGGGTGCCGGTCTCAACTTTCCAATGTGGTGCCTGCGTCCGCCGCGTTGGCCCGCGCGAAGGCGAGCGTGGCGATGGCCGTGTCCTGGATGCCGGTGCCGGTCAGGTCGGCAATGGTGATCTCGTCGGCGCGCGTGCGTCCGGGTTTCAGGCCGGCGATCACCTGGCCGAGTTCAGGGAACTCGGCCTCCGCCGACACGAGATGAGCGGCAATCGCGTGATGCAGCTCGCCGAGCCTGCGTGTCTGTTTGAGGCTGTCGGCGACGTAAGTCGCGCGGGCGATCGCATGCGGGTCCAGTTCGTTCTTGTGTTCGGCGTCCGAACCCATGGCCGTGACGTGCTGCCCCGGCTCGAGCCATTCGGCCTTGAGGACCGGCGTCTCGGACGGCGTCGTGGTGACGATGACGTCGGCACCTGCGATGGCCGCTCTCGGATCGGTTTCGGCTTTGATCGGAAAGCCGAGCTTCCCGGCAAAAGCAGTGGCCGCGGTTTCAGCCTTGGCCGCATCGCGGGCCCAGATGCGTGCTTCCCGGATCGGGCGCACGAGCGCGAGCGCTTCGAGCTGAAGCCTTGCCTGCATGCCGGCGCCGAAGACCGCGGCCACCGAGGAATCTTCCCGCGACAGATGTTTCGCCGCGACCGCCCCTGCCGCCGCCGTACGCACGTCGGTCAGATAGCCGTTGTCGAGCAGCAGCGCCTGCACCAGCCCGGTTTTGCTGGACAGAAGCACCATCAGGCCGTTGGTGCTCGGCAGGCCGATCTTCGGATTGTCGAAGAAGCCCGGGCTGATCTTGATCGCAAAACCGTCGAGCCCCGGCACATAGGCCGTCTTGACGTCCACCTCGCCGCGGTGCTCCGGAATATCGAGCCTCAGGATGGGCGGCATAGCCACCGCCTTGGTGGCGAGAGCGCGGAACGCATCCTCGACGCAGGCAACCGCTTCGCGATCGAGCGGCACGATGCGGCGCAGTTCCGCCTCGGTCAGTATCTTCATCCGTGTCATGCCGTCTCCTCGCGGAATGGATCCGTTTCGCCGTTCATCACGCGCAGGTGCAGGTCCATGTCGACGTTGCGCCCCGAGAGAATGACCGCGATGGGACCGTCGACGTCCTTGATCTTGCCGGCGAGAAGCGCCGCAATGCCGACGGCGCCCGCCCCTTCGACGATCTCGCGCTCCTCGGCATAGGCGTGGCGCATGCCGGCGGCGATTTCGGCTTCCGTCAGAAGGATGATGTCGTCGAGGAGGTCCCGGCACATGCGGAACGTGACGCGATTGTCGAGGCCGATGCCGCCGCCGAGCGAATCCGCAAGGCTCGGCTGTTCGTCGACGAGCACGGGTGTGCCGGCGGCGAAGCTCGCCTTCATCGCCGCGCCGCGCTCCATCGTCAGGCCTACGACACGCGTCGCCGGTCTTCGCGCCTTGACGGCTGCCGCCACCCCGGCCGCCAGCCCGCCACCCGAGACGGGTACAAGCACCATGGCAACATCGGGCATCTGCGCCACGACCTCGAGTCCGAGCGTCCCCTGCCCTGCGACGATCGCCGGATGGTCGAAGGGCGGCACCATTACGAGACCATTTTCCGCAACGAGCCGTTCGACTTCTTCCTGCGCCTCGTCCTGGGAATTGCCGACAATCCGCACATTGGCGCCGAGGCGTCTGATTTCGGAGACCTTGTTCACGGGCACCAGATGCGACATGCAGATCGTGGCGAGCGAGCCTTCCGCCTTTGCCGCGTGAGCAAGTGCCCGGCCATGATTGCCGGTCGAGGCCGCGATCACGCCGAGCGCACGGTCGCCGGCAGAAAGCGAAAGCACCGCATTGGTCGCGCCGCGCAGCTTGAAGCTTCCGGTCGTCTGGTGGTGCTCGAGCTTCAAGCCGACGGGCACGCCGCAGAGCTCGCTCAACGAGCCCGACATTGCCAGCGGCGTCGTAAGTACACGGCCGGAAATGCGTCGTGCCGCCACCTCGATGTCGTCGATCGTCACGGGGAGAGAAGCGCTCACGGCCTTTCCCCCTCGAGTGGCAGCTCCATCAGCCGTCCGAGTTGCGGGCGTGCTTCCCGGTCGCCGCAAAGGCGGAGGCAAGCCCAGGCGGTGGCGTAATTGCTGCTGACGACGGGCTTGCCGATCGCCTGCTCGATTTCGGCGATGACGCCTGCCGCGCGAACGGCAGTACAGGAAATGAAGAGCGCGTCCGATTCCGGCGCTGCCGCATCCTTTGCGAAGGCCACGATCTCCTTCGGGCTGATCCGCGCCATCTCACGGTCGTCGGTAAGACCCAGGCAGGTAAACCTGTCGATTGCGAAGCAGCGCTCGGCGAAATAGTCGGCCATGGGCCGGCTGGTCTCGATCGTGTAAGGGGTGAGCACCGAAATCCTGTTTGCGCCCAATGCACGCAAGCCTTGGACCGAGGCAGCCGTCGGCGTCACGACGGCCGCCTCCGGCTTTGCGGCCTTGATCGCCGCAGCCACCTCCCTGTCGCCGATGACCACGGAAGCCGAGGTGCAGGAATACATGACGACGTCCAGCGTCTCGTCCGGCAGGATCAAGGCTGCCGCTTCGGTGAGCGACGGCTGCATCGCCCGCAGATTCTCCGGCGTCACCGGATTGGCGTAGGGGATACGGGTGACATAGACCCCGATCCGGTCCGACGCGACGATGCGCTGGAAATCGACTTCCGTCGTATGGTCCGTGGCGAGGATGACGAGACCGATCCGCTTGTCGAGCGGCCGGTCGTCGAGACGCGGTCTGCGCCCCGCAAGCGAGAGGGCGACAGGGGTTCTCATCAGCGCTCCTCCACCCGGGAATAACGCTCTTCGAGCCAGCGCAGGAAGAAGACCGAGATCAGGCTCATGATCAGGAAGAACACGCCGACCAGCGTCATCGGCTCGATATAGCGATAATTGCTGTTGGCGATGCTCTTTGCCTGGTTCATCAGTTCGAGCACCGTGATTGCAGAAAGCAGGGGTGTCTCCTTGAACATGGCAATCAGGTAATTGGCGAGCGCCGGTATCATCGGCGGGATCGCCTGCGGCAGGATCACGTGTATCCAGGTCTGCCGGGTCGTGAGGTTCGCCGCCTTGGCCGCCTCCCATTGTCCGCGCGGCACGTTCTCGATGCCGGCACGATAGACCTCGGCGGCGTAGGTGCCGTAGTGGATGCCGAGACCGATGACGCCGGCGACCAGCGCAGGCAGGCGGATTCCGATGTCGGGAAGCACATAGAAGATGAAGTAGAGCTGCACGAGCAGCGGCGTTCCGCGGATGAACTCGACGGCAAAGCTCGTGACACGCGCTATCGGAGCCGGTGCGGTCATCCGCAGGATGGCGAAGACAAGGCCGATCACCGCTGCGACCACCGAGCCGAGCGCCGTCGCGAGGATCGTGATCTTCAGCCCCTCGATGAGGGTCGGCATGATCTGGCGGACGAATTCCCAGTCCCATTCCATGGTCAGACCCTCACACCGTCGAGGCCGCGCGAAACGCGCCTCTCGAGCCACCGCATGCCGAGCGAGATCAGCCAGGCCATGACGAAATAAAGCAGCAGGATGGTCGCGAACGGGATCAGCGTGCTGCCGGTCTGGGCGCGGACCACCTGGGCCTGAAACGTCATGTCGCTGAGCGAGATCAGCGAGACGACCGCCGTTCCCTTCAAGAGCTCGATGGCGTTGTTGCCGAAGGTGGGCAGCATCAGGGGCAGCGCCTGGGGCAGGACGATGTGGCGCATCGCCTGGAACCGCGTGAGGTTGAGCGCGATGCAGGCCTCGCGCTGCTCGCGGCCGATCGCCTTTACCGCACCCCGCACGACCTCCGCTCCATAGGCACCGACATTGAGGCCGAGCGCGAGGACGCCCGCCTGCAGCGGCGTCAGCGTTATGCCGGCGAACGGCAATACGAAATAGACCCAGAAGAGCTGCACGAAAATGGAAGTGCCGCGGAAGAATTCGATATAGGTCGTGGCAAGCGCGCGCACGGCCATGAACCGGCTTAGGCGCCCGAGGCCGGCAGCGAAGGCAACCACGACGGCGAGCGCCGAACCCATGAGGGTCAGTTGCGCGGTCACCCAGGCGCCCTGCAGGATCAATCCGATATAGCCGGACCAGTCGATCATCGTTTCGTTGTTCCAGTCAGAGTTTCGGCTTGGTCGTCGCCGCCCACACCGCCTTCCTCCGCGTGGTGCGAACGGAAGGCGGCGGGAAGCCCCAGCCCGGAGCTTATTTCGCGGCGCAGAGCTTTTCGCGGGTGGTCGACATCGCAGCCTTGGCCGAGAAGCCATAGGGTTCGATGATCTTCGCGAATTCGCCCGACTCCTTCAGCTTGGCGAGCTCGACATCGAAGGCGTCGCGGAGCGCCTCGTCGCCCTTTCTGAAGGCGGCGCCGTCGCAATAGACCGGCGCACCCTCGACGGGGGCCAGCACCTCGACGTTCGGGTCGTTCGCCTTGGAGACGAGATCGTTGATCGAAAGGACCGGCAGCGAGTAGACGTCGATGCGGCCGTCCTGCAGCATCTTCAATCCGCTCTGACCATCCGGCACCACGATGACGCGGTCGCGCGGCACACCGGCTTCGAGCGCAAGCTTCTCCTCGGTACCGCCCCCCGGTGCGCCGATCTTGGCGTCCGGATTGTCGGCGATGTCCTTGTAGCTCTTGAGCCCGAGCGGGTTGCCTTTCTTCAGCGCGAAGGCCTCGGCGTCGCAGAGGATCGGCTGCGAATAGGCGACGGCGGCGCAGCGTTCCGGCTTCATGAAGAGACCGGCGGTGATTGCGTCATGGCGCCCGGCCTGCAGGCCCGGGATCATCGCACCGTATTCGGAAATGGAGGCCACGACGTCGGCAACGCCGAGCCGTTTGAAGATCTCGCGGGCGACATCCGGTGCTGCACCGGAGACCTTGCCGTCGGCTCCGACGGCGGTAAAGGGCGGCTCGTTGGCGATGGCGATGCGCGCGAAGCCCTGCTCTTTCAGTTCCTCGAGCTTGTTCTCGTCCGCGGCGGCTGGCGTCGCCGCAGCAACTGCCATCAACGCGGTGGCGCCTGCCGCCATTGCTATAAAATCTCTCAGTTTCATCGTTCCCAACTCCTCTGTTCTCTCGATGTTTTCCTTGAGGCAATGTCGGCCGTAAGGCTTAGACGCGGTGCCCTGCCGCTATGATCTTGCGCAGGAAAGTCTGTGTGCGCTCCTGCTTGGGATGCCGGAAAATGTCCTCCGGTTTTCCTTCCTCCACGATCTTGCCGCGGTCGAAGAAAAGCACCCGGTCTGCGAAATCATGGGCAAAGCCCATCTCGTGGGTGACGAGCAGCATGGTCATGTCCGTCTCGGATGCGAGCTTGCGCATGACGTTCAGGACTTCCTCCACGAGCTCGGGATCGAGCGCGGAGGTGACCTCGTCGAAAAGCATGATCTTGGGTGAGAGTGCCAGCGCCCGGGCGATCGCAACACGCTGCTTCTGCCCGCCGGAAAGCTGTGCCGGCATGCTCTTGGCCTTGTCGGCCAAGCCCACCATGTCGAGCAGTTCCATCGCGCGCTTTTCCGCCGCAGCGCGCGCCATGCCCTTGGTCAGCATCGGCGCCAGCGTAACGTTGTCGAGAACGCATTTATGAGGAAACAGGTTGAAGTGCTGGAAGACCATGCCGATCTTCTCGCGCATCTTATGAAGATGCCGCTCGTCGGCAGGGACGAGGTTGCCCGCCTTCTTCATGTGATAGAGATGCTCGCCGTCGACCTGGATGAAACCGTCGCTGATGGTCTCGAGGGTCATCAGAATGCGAAGGATGGTCGTCTTACCCGAACCGGACGGCCCGATGAGAGCCAGCTTCTCGCCCGGCATCACCTCCATCGACAGGCCGTCGAGCACGGTGAGGGAACCGTATCGCTTGACGATGTTGTCGATGCGAATGATCGGCTGGGACATTCACGCCTCTCCCTTTGAGACTGAAGCGCATGACGTCGCTCCAGACCGCTGCATACTTCTGGGCGCCATGCGTTAATGTCCTAACGATGATCCGGTTCCAAAATCATGTCAATCTGAATAATAATATCATGACAATTATTTGAAACATGCTCAAAAGCTGAGCATTCGCTTCAAATGACGAGGAGCAGCGCCTCGGGCTCACCGAGCGCCAGAGAGGCGACGATGCCGAGCCCGGACTTCAGCTCCAGCTCGGTCGTCGAGCCGAGCGATATCCTGACCGCCGGACGCCAGCCGCTGTCCGCCGTTCGGAAGGACGCGCCCGGCGCGATCGCGACCCCGCGCAAGCGCGCCTGGGAAACGAAAGCATCTTCCTGGTGCCCCTCGGGCAGCGGCAGCCAGACATGCAGGCTCTGCGGATGGGTGTGATGAGCAAGGCTTGCCAGAACTTCCTTGGCGATCGCATGGCGAGCGGCGAGCGCCCGGCGCTGCCAGTTCACCAGCTCGATCGCCGTTCCGTCGCTCACCCATTGCGTTACGATCTCTGCAATCGCGGGGGTCGCCATCCAGTTCGAAACCAGATGCCGGTTGGCGACGGCGGCCACGTAGCGGTCAGGCGCAACCAGATAGCCGATCCTGAGGCCCGGCACGGTAATCTTGGTGAAGCTCGTCACATAAAGGGTGCGCTCCGGCGCCAGTGCGGCGACCGGGGGCAGGCGTTCTTCCACCAGGGGTCCGAGAATGTCGTTCTCTATGATGGCGATGTCATGCCGGCGCGCCACCTCCGCCAGCGCTGCCCGCCGCTCGGCGCTCATCAGGGTCGCGGTCGGGTTGATGACCGAGGGCTGCAGAAAGACCGCGCGGATCACGCCCTTGCGGCAGGCTTCGTCCAGCGCATCCGGGATCATGCCGTCGCCGTCTATCGCGAGACCCTGAAGGTGGATGCCGAGATAGGTCGAAAGCGGCACGAGCGTATGATGGCTGACGGCCTCCGTCGCGACCGTCGAACCGGGCGGCGCGACACTCATCAGCGCCACGGTCATGGCCGAGGTGGCGCCGTTCGTCAGGTTGATGTTCAGCGGCGAAACATCGAGCCCGCAGCGCAAGAGCCATTCGGCCGCGACATTGCGGTGACGCGGGAACACCATGTTCGGGCGGAAGGAAAGCGCGGAACTCGGCGGCAGGTTCTCGGCAAGCCAGGCAAAACCCTGCCGCATCTTTTCCAGATGGTGTTGCTCGCATACGGGCTTCAAGATCGAAAGATCGATCAATTCGCCAAGGCGTTCCGGCAGATAGGGCGGCTCCGGCTCGCGCGGCCGCGTCTGTACGAAGCTGCCGCGCCCGACCTCCCCGGAGATCAAGCCGCGCCGTATGAGCTCGTCATAGGCGCGACTCACCGTCTGCACCGAGAGCTTCAGATCGTCGGCGAGCTTGCGATGCGTCGGCAGCCGGGTGCCGTTCTGGAGCCTCCCCTCCTGGATGGCGCGGGCGAACTGGTCCGCCAGAGAGAGATAGGCGGGGCGGCGCAGAAGTGTCGTGTCGGGCGTCCAATTTGTCATGATTTGAACAGTGATCAAAATCAGCTCAATTGACAATGTAAAAGTGAGCACCCAATGTCATTTCCCGGCTTTGACGTGACCAACACCGACGGAAGGACCTCTTTATGAAGCTCGATGCGATCGATCTGCGGATCCTCGAAGCGATCCAGGCCGACGGGCGTATCACCAAGCTGGCGCTCGCCGAGAAGGCCGGCCTCTCGCCGACGCCCTGCTGGATGCGGCTCAGAAAGCTGGAGAAAGCCGGGATCGTCACCGGCTATCACGCCCGCGTTGCGCTGCGCCGGGTGGCGCCGGTCGCCAGCGTCATGATGGAGGTGACGCTCGGCAATCACCGCCAGGCCGATTTCGACCGGTTCGAGCGCGCCATCGCCGCGATCCCCGAGATCGTCGCCTGCTGGTCGGTCGGCGGCGGGGTCGACTATATCCTCAAGGTCATGACCGCGGACATCGATGCCTATCAGCGGCTGGTCGACGGCCTGCTCGAACGCGAACTCGGCATCGACCGCTATTTCACCTACATCGTCACGAAAACGGTAAAGGAAGAAACGGTGCTGCCGTTCGGCTCGCTGCTACCGCACGCCCCGGCAGGGCAGGAATAGTCGGCAGCGGGTGTGGCCACCCCACCGGGACGCCACATAGACAATCTCTCTCCCCATTGCCCGCACTTTGGTCAAACTCTCTCCTCCGCCACCGCCGATTGGACAATCTATCTCGACAAGCATGGCACTCTTCCCGCAACAGTCGAGGAGAACCGATATGACCGCCGTCTTTGCGCGCACAGCCTTTCACGACGCGTTGAAAAACCTGAACGACCGGCAATTGCTGCGGGAGCTGGCCTATGTCGGCGGCCGCTGGGTTGCCGGCCGGGACGGCACATGCCTGGAGGTGAGCGACCCGGCCAGCGGCGCCGCCCTCGCCTTCGTCGCCTCGCTCGACGCTGCCCAAACCTCCGAGGCGATCGACGCGGCGGAAAAGGCGTTCAGGTCCTGGCGCAACATGCTGCCGCAGGCGCGCGCCGCCATCCTGCGCAAATGGCACGACCTGATGCTCGAAGCCCGCGAGGACCTCGCCTTGTTGATGACCCTTGAACAGGGGAAGCCGCTTGCCGAGTCGCGTGGCGAGATCGATTACGCGGCATCCTTCATCGAGTGGTATGCCGAGGAAGGCAAACGCCTCAATGCCGAAAGCGTGACGAGCCATCTTGCCGGGGCCGAAATGATCGTGCGCCGCGAAGCGCTCGGCGTCGTCGGCATCGTCACGCCCTGGAACTTCCCTTCCGCGATGATCACCCGGAAGGCGGCCGCCGCCCTTGCCGCAGGCTGCACCGTGGTGGCGCATCCTTCCTCCGAAACCCCTCTTTCGGCTCTCGCCCTGGCCGAGCTCGGCGAGCGCGCCGGTCTTCCGGCAGGCGTCTTCAATGTCGTTACCGGCAAAGCCGCAACGATCGTCGGACGAATGTGCGAAGACGCACGGGTACGCGCCATGAGCTTCACCGGCTCTACCGAGATCGGCCGCCTGATCGCCTCCCAATGTGCGCCGACGATGAAGCGGCTGGTAATGGAGCTCGGCGGGCATGCCCCCCTGATCGTCTTTGCGGACGCGAATGTCGAAAAGGCCGCCGATATTGCGATCGCCGCGAAGTTCGCGACATCAGGACAAGATTGCCTTGCCGCCAATCGGATTTACGTCGAGCGGCCGGTTCTCAAAGCATTCCAGGAAGCTTTTGCCGCACGAATTGCCGGCCTGAAAGTCGGCTCCGGGATGGAGCCGGACACGGATATCGGTCCGCTGATGCACGAACGCGCCGTCGCCAAGGTCGAGGAACAGGTCGCAGACGCGGTGAAGCTGGGCGCCAGGCTTGCCGTCGGCGGCAAGCGCCACGCCGCCGGGCCGCTCTTTTTCCAGCCCACTCTTCTGACGGATGTGCCCGACGACGCGCTCATCATGCGCGATGAGACCTTCGGCCCCGTCGCGGCCGTAACCGCCTTCGACAGCGAAGAGGAAGTGGTCGCGCGGGCGAACGACACGGAATACGGGCTCGTCGCCTATGTCGTGACCGAAAATGGCGCCCGCCAAATGCGGCTCGCCCGCGCCCTCGAATACGGTATGGTGGCAATCAATCGGGTGAAGATCACCGGCGGCCCGATCCCCTTCGGCGGCTGGAAACAATCGGGCCTCGGCCGGGAAGGCTCCCGCCATGGCATGGAGGCCTTTACCGAGCTCAAATATCTCTGCATCGACACCGCTGCCTGACCTGGGCTGTTTCCAGCAAAACTGCGTAGCGGTTTTGCGTCCGAATTGGGTAAAAACAACAGGATAGGGCGTTTTCGCGGTTCGGCCGAAATGCTCCGGATTTCATGAAAGGAAAGACCATGCTCGAAAGAAGCAACGAACTCACCGCCTGGGACCGCGACCACTTCTTCCATCCCTCGACCCATATGGGGATGCATGCGCGCGGCGAAACCCCGACCCGCGTGATCGGCGGCGGCGAAGGCGTCTACATCACCGACATTTCGGGCAAGCGCAGCCTCGATGCCTTTGCCGGCCTCTATTGCGTCAATGTCGGCTACGGCCGCCAGAAGATCGCCGACGCGATTGCCGAACAGGCTAAGAACCTCGCCTACTACCATTCCTATGTGGGCCACGGCACCGAGGCGTCGATCCGGCTTTCCAAGATGATCATCGACCGGGCGCCGGAAGGCATGAGCCGCGTCTATTTCGGACTTTCGGGCTCCGACGCCAACGAAACCAACATCAAGCTGATCTGGTACTACAACAACATTCTCGGCCGCCCGGAGAAGAAGAAGATCATTTCGCGTTGGCGCGGCTATCACGGCTCGGGCGTGATGACCGGTTCGCTCACCGGCCTTCATCTCTTCCACAACGCCTTCGACCTGCCGCGGGCGCCGATCCTACACACGGAAGCGCCCTACTACTTCCGCCGTCCCGATCGCTCGATGGGCGAAGAGCAATTCTCGCAGTACTGCGCCGACAAGCTGGAAGAGATGATCCTCGCCGAAGGTCCCGACACCGTTGCCGCCTTCATCGGCGAGCCGATCCTCGGCACCGGTGGCATCGTGCCGCCGCCGAAGGGCTACTGGGAGAAGATCCAGGCCGTCCTCCAGAAATACGATGTTCTGCTTGTCGCCGACGAGGTGGTCACCGGCTTCGGCCGTCTCGGCACCATGTTCGGTTCCGACCATTACGGCATCAAGCCGGACCTGATCACCATCGCCAAGGGGCTGACCTCCGCCTATGCACCGCTTTCCGGCACGATCGTCTCCGACAAGCTCTGGCAGGTGCTGGTGAAGGGCTCGGACGAGCTCGGCGCCATCGGCCATGGCTGGACCTATTCGGCCCATCCGATCTGCGCTGCCGCCGGCATCGCGAACCTGGAACTGATCGATGAACTCGGCATCGTCGAGAATGCCGGTTCGACGGGTGCCTATTTCCGGGCCGAACTGGAAAAAGCCGTGGGCGATCATCGCCATGTCGGTGAAGTGCGCGGCGACGGCCTGATGGCGGCGATCGAGTTCGTCGAGGACCGCGATGATCGCGCCTTCTTCGATCCGGGCCGCAAGGTCGGACCGCAGGTCGCGGCAGCGCTCCTCGAACGCGGCGTCATCGGCCGCGCCATGCCGCAGGGCGACATTCTGGGCTTCGCGCCGCCGCTCTGCCTGACGCGAGACGAAGCCGACATCGTCGTCAAGGCGGCAGCCGAAGCCATCCAATCCGTACTCGGCCGCTGAGGAAAATGCGCATGATGCATTCGGTTCCGAAGACCATGACCGCGGTGCTTCTGACGGGGCACGGCGGCTTGGAGAAGCTGGTCTACAGCCGGGACGTACCCGTCCCGGCTCCGGCTGCGGGCGAGGTGCTGATCAAGGTCACTGCCTGCGGCATGAACAATACCGACGTCTGGGTGCGCGAAGGCGCCTATGGGACGGAGGACGATCCGTCCGCCGTCTCGACCTGGCGCCGCCACGGCAACACCCTGACCTTCCCGCGCATTCAGGGTACGGACACGGTCGGCCATGTCGTCGCCGTCGGCGAAGGCGTCGACCGGGCGCGCATCGGCGAACGCGTCATGGTCGATTTCTCGATCTACAACCGCGACGACGACAGTCTTGCCGACATCGATTACATGGGTCATGGCCGCGATGGCGGCTATGCCGAATATATGGCGCTTCCGGCCGAAAATGCCCATGTGGTCGCGACCGACCTGACCGATGTCGAGCTCGCCACCTTCTGCTGCGCCTATCTCACCGGCGAGCGGATGCTGGAACGGGCGCGGCTTGCCGCCGGCGAGACCGTGCTCGTAACCGGCGCCTCGGGTGGCGTCGGCTCCGCAATCGTCCAGCTCGCCCGCGCCCGTGGCGCCGTTCCGATCGCCGTTGCCGGTCCGGGCAAGGAAGCGGCGATGCTCGACATCGGCGCGCAAGCCGTCGTCACCCGCGGTCAAGGCGACCTCGCCGAAGCGGTGGAGGCGGCAAGCGGCGGCCGGCCGATCGATGTGGTCGCCGATCTCGTCGGCGGCCCCCTCTTCAACGACCTCCTGAAGATCCTGCGCCCGGAAGGCCGCTACACCACCGCCGGCGCAATCGCCGGGCCGGTCGTGCAGCTCGATCTCAGGACGATGTATCTGAAGCAGTTGGAGCTGCACGGATCGAGCCAGGGCAGCCGCGCCGATTTCCGCCGCCTCGTCCGTTATATCGAGGAGAGAAAGATCCGGCCGCTCGTCGGCGGCGTCTATCCGCTATCGGAATTCCATCGGGCACAGACGGACTTCATGGCGAAGAACTTCGTCGGCAAGCTCGTGGTCGTGCCTGATTAAGGGCACAACGGAGCGAAGCGGCAGAGCGGGACCAAGTACGACCCCTCTGCCCTGCCGGTGGCCGGCAGGGCAGAGGGGTCAGCGCTCTGGATCATTCCTGATCCCGTTCTAGCTCTGAAGGCTCGCAACGGCCTCCGCAATGCGCTGCGGCGCCCTTGGACGCGCATACATCCGTTCCAGATATGCTTTGAGATTTGGAAAGCTGTCGATCAGCCCGTTTTCGTTGCCCCAGTCCAGAACATAGGCAGTGACGCAGTCGGCTACGGTTATGTTGTCGCCGACGATGAACGCGCGCCCGTCCATGTGCCGGTCAAGCACTGCTGCCATGGCCGCGAATTCCTCTCTGGCGAGAGCGATATCTTCAGGCAGGCGCTTGTCTTCGGGATAAAGAAATGTGTGCTTGGCTATCCGCCATAGCGGCTGTTCGAGTTCGGTAACCGCAAACAGAGACCATCGATATGCCTTCGCCCTTTCCTTCAGGTCCGTCGGCATAAGCCCTTTGTCACCATACTTTTCCGCCAGATACATGACGATCGCGGCGGATTCCGTGAGGACGAAGTCGCCGTCGACCAGCACCGGAAGCTTGCCCGCCGGGTTGAGGCGCAGGAAATCCGGGTGAAGGTTCTCGCCGGCCAGTATGTTGACGCGCACGAACTCGAACTCCGCATCCAGCTCCTGAAGCGCCCAAAGCGCGCGAAGCGAGCGCGTCGGACCTAATCCATATAATTTCATCATCTCGGGTTTCCTGATTTTTCGCCATCGTCGGCATGGCTACCCACAAGGACGTTGCAGGAAAGGCCGTGCCGACAAAGGATTGCAAAAAACTTGACGAGCGGGGGTGCCCCTACCCCTTTCGCGCTATGAACGCCGCCCGGCGGCGTCGAACCAATGCAGGCTTTCCGGCGCCGCGGCGACTTCGACCTCCTCGTCAATGGCTATGCGGGAACGGCCGGCAACCCTGAAGACGAGCGGCTCGCCGTTCGCCAGGGTGCCGTGCACGTAGCTTTCGGCGCCGACGAGTTCCACGGCGCCGACACGCACGCGGGCTCTGAAGCGGTCGCCGCCGTCCGTGGCACCGGCCAGGGTAATGTCCTCAGGTCGGATTCCAATCGTCGCAAGCCCCGGCTTCCCGACGAGCGCCGCCGGAGCGGACCAGGCAGCATTGCCGGTATCGACATCGAGAAGGTTCATCGACGGCGAGCCGATGAAAGTTGCGACGAATGCCGTCGCGGGCTTCTCGTACAGCTCGATCGGCGTACCGACCTGCTCGATCCTGCCCCCGTTCAAGACCACCAGGCGGTCGGCGAGCGTCATCGCTTCAAGCTGATCGTGGGTGACGTAGACGCTGGTCGTGCCTAGCGCCCGTTGAAGGCGCTTGATTTCGACACGCATCTGGACCCTGAGCTTGGCGTCGAGGTTCGAGAGAGGCTCGTCGAACAGGAAGGCCGCAGGCTCCCGGACGATGGCGCGCCCCATGGCCACGCGCTGGCGCTGCCCGCCTGAAAGCTGACGGGGCTTTCGATCCAGGAAGGGCTCTATCTCCAGGGACTTCGCCGCCTTGGCTATCCGGCGTTCGATTTCTTCCTTCGGCGTGTTGCGGTTCTTCAGGCCATAGCTGAGATTCTGACGCACCGTCATATGCGGATAGAGCGCATAGTTCTGAAAGACCATCGCAATGTCGCGCTCGGAAGGCTCCAGCCCGTTGACGACGCGTTCGCCGATGGAGATCTCGCCTGACGTGATGCTCTCGAGCCCCGCGATCATCCTCAGCAGCGTCGATTTTCCGCAGCCGGAAGGGCCGACGAGCACGATGAACTCGCCGTCGGCAATCGCAAGCGAAACGCCGCGGATCGCGGCGATGTCGCCGTGATAGGTCTTGTGGACATCCTTGAGAGTGATCGTTGCCATTACTTCTCCGTTTCGACGAGGCCCTTAACGAACCAGCGCTGCATCAGGACGACCACAGCGACAGGCGGGATGATCGCGAGGATGGCGGTCACCATGACGTAGTTCCACGGGGTCGACGCATCCGTGAAATCGACCATCTTTCTCAGGGCGATGATGATCGTGTTCATCCGGCTGTCATTCGTGACCAGCAGCGGCCAGAGATATTGCGTCCAGCCGTAGATGAAGAGGATCACGAAAAGTGCCGCGATATTCGTCTTTGAAAGCGGCAGCAGAATATCCCGCATGAATCGGAACGGCCCGGCATTGTCGATGCGGGCCGCTTCAACGAGCTCGCCCGGTATGGTGAGAAAGAACTGCCGGAAAAGGAAGGTGGCCGTCGCCGAGGCCATCAGGGGAAGCGTCAGCCCCGCATAGGTGTCGATCAGTCCGAGATCGACGATCACCTTGTAGGTCGGCAGGATGCGCACCTCCACCGGCAGCATCAGCGTGATGAAAATCATCCAGAAGAAGGCCATGCGCAGCGGGAACCGGAAGAATACGATGGCGAAGGCCGAAAGGAAGGAAATGACGATCTTGCCGACGGCGATCGCGATCGCCACCACGAATGTGTTGAACAGCAAGCGTTCCAGGCTGACGCCGACCACGCGCTCGACGCCACCGGAAAGCGCTTCGCCATAGTTCTCGGCAAGCCGCGTGCCGGGAACGAGCGGCATCGGCGGGCGGATGATCTCGACCGAGCTCATGCTCGAGGCGACGAAGGTGTAATAGATCGGGAAGACCACGATGATGATGCCGATGATCAGCATCAGGTGCCCGATGAGGTTGGATATGGGGCGCTTTTCAATCATTGGCGACTTCAACCATAGTGGACACGCCTTTCGACGAACCGGAACTGAAAGGCGGTAAGGCCTATGACGATCGCCATGAGGATCACGGACTGGGCCGCGGACGAGCCGAGGTTCAGATTGACGAAGCCGTCGTTATAGACCTTGTAGACCAGGGTTTCCGTCGCCCTCGCCGGCCCGCCGCCCGTCACCGAGTGGATGATGCCGAACGTATCGAAGAAGGCATAGACGGTGTTGACCACCAGCAGGAAAAAGGTCGTCGGCGCCAGCAGCGGGAAGATGATCGTCCAGAAACGCCGGGTGCCGCGCGCTCCGTCGATCGCCGCCGCTTCGATGAGCGACTTGGGTATGGCCTGGAGCCCGGCGACGAAGAAGAGAAAATTGTAGCTGATCTGTTTCCAGGCCGCGGCAACGACGATCAGGATCATGGCGTGATTGCCGTTCAGCAACGGATCCCAATGAATGCCGTTGCGCCTCAGCATGTAGGCGAAGGTGCCCATCGCCGGATTGAACATGAAGAGCCACAGCATGCCCGCGACGGCCGGTGCCACGGCATAGGGCCAGATCAGCAGGGTGCGATAGAAGGTCTTGCCGCGCACGACACGGTCGGCGGCCGTGGCGAGAAGCAGGGCGACGCCCATCGCCAGCAGCGCGGTGAGAATGCTGAAGATCACCGTGACCTTCAGCGAGTTGAGATAATTCGCCTCCGAAAGCACGGCGCTGAAGTTTGCAAATCCGACGAAGCCGCTTTTGAGGCCGAACGGGTCTTCACGGATCACCGATTGGTAGAGCGCCTGGCTTGCCGGCCAGAAGAAGAAGACGATCGTCAACACGATCTGCGGAGCGACGAGCAGGTAAGGGAGGATTTTGTTCGGAAAGACGACACGCTGCACGAGCAATCTCCTGGATCACGATGATCTTGGGCCGGATCGGCCCGAGATCACGTCAGGGTGGCATGACCGCAGAAAGCACGACGCCGTCGAACGACGGCGCCGGGCAACCTGCTTCGATCAATTGCTGATTGCTGCTGCGATTGCGGCGTCGCCGCGTTCGACCGCCTTGTCGAGGGCCGTCTTGGCATCCTGTTGCCCGGACAGCATCGCTTCGAACTCCTCGTTGAGGATGTCCCGAACCTGGGGCAGGTTGACCAGCCGGACGCCCTTCGAGTTTTCGGTCGGCGCCTTGCCCATCATCTGCAGAAGCGGCGTTTCGCGCCCGGGGTTCTTCTCGTAGAAGCCCGACTTCTTCGTTTCCTCGTAGGCGGCCATCGTGACCGGCATATAGCCCGAGACCTGGTGCAGCTTGGCCTGAATCTCGGTCTGAGAAAGGAAGTTGAAGAACTCCGCTACGCCCTTGTATTCCTCGTCGGACTTGCCGGCGAATACCCAGAGGCTCGCTCCGCCAGGGATCGTGTTCTGCGGACCGTGACCCTCGTAATAGGGGAGTTGACCGATACCGTAGTTCACGCCGCTCTTGGCGATGTCGCCGAGACCGCCCGAAGACTCGGTCAGGATGGCACATTCACCTGAGGTGAAGAGTTGCTTTGCCTCCGAGGTGCGCCCGCCATAGCGGAAGGCGCCCTCCTTGGCGAGATCCGCAATGGCATGGAAATGCTCCACGTAAAGCGGCGCATTGATCTGCAGCTTCACGTCGGTGCCGCCGAGGCCGTTTTCATTGGTTCCGTAGGGCACGTTGTTCCAGGCCGCGAAGTTCTCCGTCTGGATCCACGTCAACCAGGTCGACGTCATTCCGCAAGGCGCCGCACCGCTCGTCTTGATCTTCTTCGCCGCTTCGAAGACTTCCGGCCAGGTCTTTGGCGGGTTGTCGACGTTCAGGCCCGCCTTCTGAAAAGCGTCCTTGTTGTAATAAAGGATTGGCGAGGAGGAGTTGTACGGAAAGGACAGCATGGTTCCGTCCGGCTTCGAATAATAGGCGACGATCCCGGGCAGATATTGCGACTTGTCGAAGGTGAAGCCGCCCTTCTGGAGGATCTCCGCTGCCGGCACGATCGCACCCTCGGCGGCCATCATCGTGCCGCTGCCGGCATCGAACACCTGAATGATCGCCGGCGGCTGCTTCGACCGGAAAGCCGCGATCCCGGCATTCAGCGTCTCGGGATAGGTGCCCTTGAACACAGGCACCACCTTGTAGGTGCTCTGGCTCTCGTTGAACTCCTTGGTGAGTTCCTCGATCATTTCGTTGTTGGCACCCGTCATTGCGTGCCACCACTGCAGTTCCGTGGCGGCCTGCGCCTGAAAAGCGAAGCCGAATGCAATCGTCGTGGAAATGGAAATCAACCGCATAATATTCTCCTCCCTTGTACTCAACCACACCCGAGACGCTCGCAGACACTCCCGATGTCAAGCGAACCACTCGTCTTCCTCTCCACTGCGTCTTCCCTTGAATCCTGGTGATTGCAAGACAAAAACATGCAGTAAATCAAAGTGCTAGAGCCACCTTTTCGCATCCAGCACCGCCTCGAAACAAATAGAGTAGAGCTGGCCATTGTCGAGAGCCCTCGCGGAGAGGGTCTTAAGACTCCTCCACCGGGAGAGTGCCGCATAAAAAGCGCAGGTCAAGTCAAAAGGAACATCTTCCTTGCCGCAATTGTTTGGCGTCGGACGTAGGCGAGTGCGAATAGCGGCTCGCCCGGGAAGATTGTGAGGACGAATGACGAGAGTGCTTGTGGTCGGCGCGTCCGGCCTGATCGGCTCCGCCGTGTGCGCGGGGCTCCATGGCCGCGGAAGCGAGATCGTCCGCGTGGTCCGGCCCGGCTCGGCACCAAGCCCCCGCACGGCCGGCAGGGCCCTTGAACTCGACCTTCGGTCCGTCGGCCCTGAGGACTGGCTGCCGCATCTCTCAGGTATCGACGCCGTGGTAAACTGCGCGGGAACGCTCCAGGACGGTCCGGGGGACGATACGACGGCAGTCCATGCCCGCGGTCCCGCCTCCCTCTTCAAAGCCTGCGAGCAGGCGGGGGTGCGCCGCGTCATCCACTTTTCGGCAATGGGGGTCGACAGGGCCCAGCCGTCGCCCTTTTCGCGCACCAAGCTTCAGGGCGACGAAGCGCTGATGGCATGCGATCTCGACTGGATCATCCTGCGCCCCTCCGTCGTGCTCGGCCCTGGAGCCTACGGCGCCAGCGCTCTTTTCAGGGGCCTCGCCGCTCTGCCCTGGCTGCCGGTCATGCCGAATACCGGCTTGCTTCAGGTCGTGCGCCTCGAAGACGTAGTGCGCACGGTCGAGATATTCGTCGACCGGAATGCTCCTTCGCGGCTTATCCTCGAGGTTGCGGGACCCGAGGCCCTGTCGTTCAAAGACGTGGTAGGCGCCTACAGGCGCTGGTTCGGATGGCCCGCGGCTCGCGTCGTGAACATGCCAACGCCGCTCGCGAACCTCACCTACAAGCTCAGCGATATCGCCGGGGCACTGGGCTGGCGACCGCCGACCCGCAGCACCGCGCAGAAAGAGATCGTGCGCGGCGCCGTCGGCGACGTCCGGGCGTGGGTCGAGGAGACCGGAATAGAACCGGTAGCGCTCGCAGACGCGCTGGCGAGAACGCCGGTCTCCGTCCAGGAGCGCTGGTTCGCCAAGCTCTATCTGCTCAAGCCCGTCATCTTCGTCGTCCTCTCGCTCTTCTGGATCACGACGGGCGTCATCTCGCTCACATCGGGGTATGAGATCGGCGTCGATCTGATGGAACGGGGAGGCGCCGGCGTTCTTGCCGGGCCGAGCGTCATCGCCGGAGCCCTCGCCGATATCCTGATCGGCATGGCAATTGCGTTTCGCCGCACCAGCCGCATCGGCCTTTATGGCGCGGTCGGCCTCTCGCTATTCTATGCCATCGCCGGAACGGTCCTGCTCCCGGAATTGTGGAACGAGCCGCTCGGACCGCTTCTGAAGATCTGGCCCATCCTGGTACTGCATCTCGCTGCCCTTGCGATCCTGGAGGAGCGTTGATGCTGTACTTCGTTCTCAAGTTCCTGCATATCATCGGCGCCTCCGTCCTCCTCGGCACAGGCGCCGGGATCGCGTTCTTCATGCTTCTGGCGCATCGGACCGGCCGCACGGAAACGGTCGCGGCCGTGGCCCGCATGGTCGTCGTCGCCGATTTTCTTTTCACCGCCACCGCCGTGGTGTTGCAGCCCGTCACGGGGATCGCCCTTGCCTGGAACGTCGGCTATTCGCTCATGGAAGGATGGATCCTGCTTTCGCTTCTCCTCTACGTGATCACAGGTGCATTCTGGCTGCCGGTGGTGTGGATGCAGATGGAAATGCGCCGGCTCGCCGAAACGGCACGCAAGTCCGGCGAGCCGC
The DNA here is from genome assembly GCF_059758575.1 of Sinorhizobium sp. GQ132. NCBI lineage: Bacteria > Pseudomonadati > Pseudomonadota > Alphaproteobacteria > Hyphomicrobiales > Rhizobiaceae > Sinorhizobium > Sinorhizobium sp. GQ132. The sequence goes on from NZ_JCAXDX010000006.1 coordinate 126,854, forward strand.
TGCCGAAGCGCTATCATCAACTTTTCCGCCTATGGTTTGCCTTCGGCTTCCCGGCCTTCGGCGCCGTCGTCGCAATCTTCTGGCTCATGATCACGCGGCCGATACTCGACTGGTAAAGTCGGACGCGGGTACCGGCAAAGTGATTGGGTCGATGACTGCGTCATCCATCTATGAAAAGCTCGACATCACGACGGAGCGCGAACTCTTCCTGCAGGTCTTCCAGCAATACCGGCTGTCGTGAGGACCTGCCGTTAGATCACGCGCGCCCGACGGCGCTTCGAATTCGATCCCTGGTAAAAGGCAGATCGTAAAGGCGCTTGCCGGTCGCATCCCTGATCGCGTTGGCGACGGCTGCGGCCGCCGGGCCCTGGGCCGCCTCCCCGGTGCCGAGGAAAGGCTCCCCGGGACGCTCGACGATGTGGACCTCCACGCTTTCCGGTACACTGGCGAAACGCAGGATCGGATAGCTGGACCAATCGGTGCTGGTGATCCTGGTCCGGTCGAAGGCGACGGCCTCATAGAGCGTCCAGCTGATCGCCTGCAAAATTCCGCCTTCGGTCTGATTGCGGATGCCGTCCGGGTTGACGATCTCGCCGCTGTCGATGGCTGAAACGGCGCGGACCACGTGAACACGGCCCGTTTCGGGTTCGACATCCACCTCCATCGCCACCGCCAGATAGGCGGCAAGGTTCTTGTAGCGGGCGAAGCCGAAGCCGCGTCCGCGGTTACGGGGCATTTGCGCCTTGTCCCAGCCGAAGCGCTGCGCGGCCAGCTCGATCACGGCACGGGCTCGCGGGTCCTCCATGTGGCGTAGCCGGAATTGGACCGGATCCGCTTCGGCGATCAGCGCCAGCTCATCGATCGCGCTTTCGATCGCGAAGACGTTGGCATAGGCCCCAAGCGCGCGAAGCGCCGATACGCGGAGCGGCATTTCGGCCAGGAAATGCCAGAGCACGCGCTTGTTCGGGATCACATAGAGCGGATTGGCATTTCGGTCGCCGTTGCCCGACGGGCTGATATTGAGCTTGGCGGGCTTCGGCTGGAAGGCTTCGGCCTTGTGGCGCGCCGCCAGGAGCGCACCGGCTCCGCCCGGACGGGTGGAGTGGGTATTGCTCCAAAGGTCATAGGCCCAGCTTGCGATCCTGCCCTGGTCGTCCAGTGCTGCACTGATCTTCATGAGCATTGCAGGACCATAGGGCTCCCAGCTGTGCTCCTGCTCCCGCATCCACTGGACCCGGATCGGCTTGCCCGGCAGTTTGCTGGCGATGAGGGCCGCATCCGCAGCCGCGTCATCGGCGCCATTGTGGCCGTAACAGCCCGATCCTTCCATATGGATGACGTGGACCTTGTCTTCCGGCATGGCCAGCATCTCGGCGATCGCCGCCCGATCGGGAAAGACACCCTGCGTGTGGGACCAGACCTCTAACGCCCCGTCCGCGTTCATCCGCGCGACGGCGCAGGACGGGCCGATCGAGCCGTGGATCTGATAGGGCCGGCTAAACGTCGCCTCGAAGACCTTGCCATCGGACGAAAGCATGCCGGCCTCGGCGACCGTCCCCACCTCGCTCTCGAGTCTTTGCAATTCCGCCGGCAGATCGGTCTGGTCGGGGAGCGTCTCGCTTTCCTGCCACCGCGCGGCCGCCGCCAGCGCCCGCATGGCGCTCACCGCCTGGAACTCTTTCGAGGCCACCACCGCCAGGAAATCGCCGTCGCGCACGACCGAGACGACGCCCGGCAGCGCCTCGGCGGCGCTCGCATCCACCTCCGAAAGTCTGGCAGCGGGGCTCGGCGGGCGCACGACGCGCGCATGCAGCATGCCCTCCAGGCGAAGATCATGAACATAGGCCGCCTCGCCCGTCACCTTGCCCGGGATGTCGACGCGCGGCAGTGTTTTGCCGATCACGCGGAAAGTACCAGGCGGCTTCAATGCCGATTGCGGCTGGGCTTCCACGTGCAGCATCTGTCCGGAAACGAGCTCGCCGTAGGTCGCCCGCCGTCCGTCTTTTGTCAGCACCGCCTTGTTTTCCGCCCTGAGTTCCGTCGCCGCCATGCCGAAGCGCCTGGCAGCTTCGGCCAGAAGCAGGGCCCGCACCTGCGCTGCAGCGTTCCTGATGGCGGTACCGCTGTTTTGCATCGACTGGCTGCCGGCCGTGAACCCTTCATTCGGGGTTCGGCCGGTGTCGGCCGTTATCAGCCGGATCTCAGCGGGGTCGACTTCGAGCTCCTCGGCGGCAACCTGCAACAGGGCCGTTCGAATGCCCTGCCCGAGTTCCGCCTTGCCGGTGAAGACCGTGACCGAATTGTCGGGATCGATGCGTATCCATGAATCGAGGAAACGCTCGTCGTCAAGGCTGCCCGGCAGGGACACCGGCGCAGCCGGCGGCATTGCCGGCGGAAGCTCCTGGGCAAATGCACGGCCGAGCGAGAAACCGACGACAAGCCCGCCGGCGCCTGCGATGACGCTGCGGCGGGTGATTTCTTCCTGAAGCAGGCCCATCAGCCGGTCCTCCCCTGATCAGTGGCAGGCAGCGAGGCGGCCTGCATCAGTTCGCCGGCGCGCCGGATCGCCGCGAGAATCCGCATATGGGTGCCGCAACGACAAAGATTGGTCGCAAGCGCCTCGCGGATGTCTTCTTCGCTCGGCTGCGCGTTACGGCGCAAAAGCGCATGCGCGCTCATCATCATGCCCGGAATGCAATAGCCGCATTGCGCCGCCTGCAGCTCGATGAACGCCTCCTGCAGCGGCCCCGGCGCGTCGATCGTTCCCAAGCCCTCGATGGTGGTGATCTCCCGCCCTTCCAGCAGCATGATAGGCACCATGCAGGAAAGCACCGCCTCGCCATCGACGACCACGGTGCAGGAGCCGCACTGCCCAAGTCCGCAGCCGTATTTGGCCCCGTTGAGCGCCAGTTCGTCGCGCAGCACGTAAAGGAGCGGCGTCGCCGGATCTGCCTCGATCTGATGCGGGCTGCCGTTGACTGTCAGCGATACCATCTTCAATCCTCCTCGGCGCCGACATGGTGCGGCGCCCTTTCGATGCCGTCAGAGGGCCGGATTGCCACCTTGTAGGTCCCGGAACGGGTTCTGGCTGTCTGCTCGACGAGCCCGGCCCAGGGTGGCTCCTCCGAGAACCGTTCGCGCATGTAGGCAAGGAGATCGGCCACCTGCTGATCGCTGAGCAGATGGCCAAAAGCCGGCATCACCGCGCTCGCTTCGCCATCGGCCGGCGGTAGGCCGACAGCACCACGTTGACGATGTTTTGCGGGTTCGGCGCATTGACAGCGGTGCTGAGTTGGAAATTCAGCCCCCCGAAGGGCTGACGCCGCTCGCTCTCGTGACAGCTTGCACAGGCGGCAAGATAAATTGCTTCGCCGGGCTGGCCGCCTGCCCCACTGGCCAGTGAACGCTGGCTGTCCGCCGCCTGCTCCGGGCGCTGCCCTCCAAAAGCCTCGCGCAACTGTGCCGCCCTTTGCTCGCGTTCCGGCGTTGGGGCGCCCATGATCGACATTACATAGGTGGCGATCGCCGCGATATCGCTGTCCGGCAGGAAAGCGAGATTGCCCGTCACCTCGGCCATGGGCCCGCGCGAAACGCCATGGAATTCGTGCCAGCCGTTGCGAAGATAGAAGGCGAGGCTTTGCTCGTCCCAGGGGATCGGCGCCTTCGACTCCGTGTTGATCGCATAGGCCTGCCAGCCTTCCGCTTCGCCGCCGCCGAAATGCCGGTCGCGGTCTTCGGCGCCAAATGGGTTGCGCGGCGTATGGCAGGCCCCACAGTGGCCGAGGCCTTCGACAAGATAGCGCCCGCGGTTCCAGGCCTCGCTCTGGCCGGGGTCCGGCTCTCGCTCGCCGCCGTCGAGGAAAAGCAGCTTCCAGCCGGCAAGCAGAGGCCGGAACTGAAGGGGAAGCGGAAGGTCGTTTTCCGGCGCCTCGGCTTTCACCGCGACACGCGTCATGAGGAAAGCGTAGAGGGCACGATTGTCGTCTGCCGAAACACGCGTGAAGTGCTCATAGGGAAACGCCGGGTAGAGGTGACTTCCCTCCCGGTCGACACCTTCCCTCATGGCGCGCTCGAAGGCCGCCTCGCTCCAACCGCCGATACCCGTTTCGCGGTCAGGGGTGATGTTGGTGGAGTAGATCGTGCCGAAGGGGGTGGGCAATGCAAGGCCGCCGGCAAATGCCGGTCTCCCAGGCACGGTGTGGCAGGCGATGCAATTGCCTAGCGCCGCCAGTTGCGCGCCCTTGGCGACTAGCTCCGGAGCGAAGCGCGCCTCCGCCGCCGCGGTGTCTTCGGGTAACTCCGAACGCCACGCAAATAAAAGGAAACCAGCGGCAGCCACAAAGATGACCGCCGCGATGCCGATCGCCACCCTCAAAGCTCGCATCCGGAATCTCCGCCGATTGGGGGAAACGCCGCAATTGCCGATGGGTTCCAAGCGGCTTTGACGTTTGCCCGACGTAAACGCTGCCCCGGAACAGAAGCGCTCGCCTGTGGTTACACAGCAGCAATCAGAGGAGTTCCCAAGATGAGCAAGACCAATGTCGAGCAAGCCCAGAAGGACGCACGAAAACAGGCCGAGAAGACGAGCGCCGGGGGCCATTTGGGTGGCACCTATTACGGACAGGAGCCGGATGCCAAGACAGCGACGACGGTGAAGAAGAAGGGCGACAAGGCAAGGCCGAACGATGGCCGGAATTAGCTTTGCCGCGACCGAGGAGGTCTCGATGTCCGTCTATCAGCGGCTTCCGGAAGGACCCGTGCCGGGCGCCATGGTCGTGAAACTCTACCACTCCGGCAACGCCGTGCGGGGATATGTGCGAAAGGTCACCGATCCCTCCGAGGATGACGTCATCTTTCCCGGAGAAGAAATGGAGGCCGAGTCGGCCTTCAGGTTGGCGGCAAGCCACAGCGAAGCGTCGGCCCCGATCTATGTCGAGCTCGTGGAGGACGTCGAATGGGACCCGTCCTGGGGCACGTTGATCGGCTGATATCGACAGAGTCACGCACGGCCGCCGGCGGTAATCCCTGAGCGCAGCTCCCGGAAGGTGATCGAATAGCGCAGGCGCTCTACCGGCGGGATGGAATGCTCCCATTCGGATCTCGCACTGCCGGAGAGGAGATATGCCGAGCCCGGCTCGAGAATGACGGAAGCCCGCTCCCATTTGCCGGTCCGCTTTCGGCGCAACCTGAATGTGCAGGAAGCCAGCAGCGATATCCCGACGACATCGCCGAACACCGCCTTGTCCCTGTGCCAGCCGATCGGGGCCCCGACATCATATTCGGTGACCAGTGCCTGCTGGAGTCCCTCCGCCGGCAGTCCGGAAAAGTCGGCCGCCAGCTGCCTGAGCGGCAGAAGCAGCGGGGGAATGGCATCGATCTTCCGGACCGCCTCGGTGTCGAAGTCGTACTTCCAGCCGAATGAAACCACACGCCTCCTGCCCTCGTAGCCGTGAAAGTCGAAAGGCTTGAAGGGAAGCCCCGGCAGCGCCTCCAGAAGTACCTTCTGGAGCTTCTGCGGAACGATACCCGCCTGGTAGCGGAAGCCCTCAGGCAGATTGCCGGGCGGGTTTCCGAATAGGTCTCCTTGCATTGAAGCACCTCGCATTCGGGACGCAAGCCTGCCTTGTAGAACATTCGAGAAGCTCGCACGTTCCCGAGCGCCAAGCGGGAGTTTACCGCCCGGCTTGAGGGAGAATATCAACCAGCCGGACCGGACGCAGGCCTCTGGCATCCACGCCCACATCGAACTGCCGCGGGATCGGTTTCAATCTGCCATGGGAGTGCCCGTGCAGATTGATCGACTTCTTTCCCATCTGGTTCCATGTCCGGAACGGATAATGGCAAAGGACGAGCAGCCGTCCATCGACCATCAGCTCCGCGTAATGCTGCACGCTGTGCCAGCCGCTCGCCCCGGTCGTGTCGATCGGGTCGTTGTTGCCTACGATCAGGTGCTTGCGGCCGTTCAGACGGGATAGCAGATCTTGGGCAAGCCCGGTTCTCTTTGCCGAAAAGTCGCCAAGGTGCCAGACGTCGTCCTGCGGCGAGACGGTTTCGTTCCAATTGGCGATCAGGGCGGCATCATGTTCGGCCATATTGGAAAACGGCCGGCGGTCGATGTGAAGCACACGCGGATCGCCGTAATGCGTGTCGCCCGTGAAATAGATCATCTCGCCAATCGCTGTCCCTGCCCGGCCGCCGCGGTCGTGCCGCATGCGAACAATCTTCGGAACATTCATCCGATTGCCGGGTTCTGGCAACCCCTGCCGCCTCGCGCGACTGACCTGCCCCGCTCCGCGGCGAAAGATGCCGCGGCTGATGCAAATCGAGAGGGTGTGCTCATGCCATCTCCCCACCCAACGCCTAAGGCGGCACCCATCCCGCCTGCCGGCGCGGCGCTGATCCTGCTGAAGATCAACGGCGTCGATCATTCCCTGTCGATCGACCCGCGCACCTCTCTGCTGGACGTTCTGCGCGAGCATTTGAGCCTTACCGGGCCCAAGAAGGGATGCAACCAGGGCGCCTGCGGGGCCTGCACGGTTTTGGTGGACGGTCAGCGCGTCCTGTCCTGCCTGTCGCTGGCGCTTCAGCTTGAAGGACGGGAGATCACCACGATTGAAGGCATTGCCAACGGCGAGCTTCACCCGCTTCAGACCGCATTTATCGAGCATGACGGTTTCCAATGCGGTTATTGCACCCCCGGGCAGATCTGTTCGGCGATCGGAATGTTCCGAGAATTTCAAAGCGGCTTGCCGAGCGCCGTGACCGGGGACATGGCCGCGGCTGCGATCGAATTCTCGGACGCCGAGATCAAGGAACGCATGAGCGGAAACCTCTGCCGTTGCGGGGCTTATGTCGGCATCTGCGAGGCGATCCACAGCGCATTTGACCGCGAGGTGGCGAAATGAAGAGCTTCGCCTATGCGAGAGCGACTGATCTGGAAACCGCCGTGCAGCTCCTCTCCAAGACGCCGAATGCGAAGTTGCTCGGCGGCGGCACCAACCTTGTGGACCTGATGCGCGAGAACATCGAACAGCCGGACGCGCTGGTGGATGTGACCGGGCTGCCTCTGGACCGGATCGAGGAGCGGCCGGATGGCGGCCTTGCTATCGGTGCGACGGTGCGGAACACGGCGGTCGCCGGTCACCCGGTCGTGCGGGACCGTTATCCGCTTCTGGCCCAGGCGATCGTGTTCGGAGCATCGGGCCAGATCCGCAACATGGCGACCGTTGCGGGCAACCTCATGCAGCGAACGCGTTGCCTCTATTTCTACGACCACGCGGCGCGCTGCAACAAGCGTGCACCGGGAGCGGGATGCGATGCGATCGGGGGCTTCAATCGGATGCACGCGATCCTCGGAGCCTCGGACAGCTGCATCGCCACGCATCCGTCCGATATGTGCGTCGCCCTGGCGGCTCTCGATGCGAAGGTGAACGTCGTCGGGCCCAGCGGCGCGCGCACGATTGCCTTCGAGGACTTCCACCGTTTGCCGGAGCATACCCCCCATATCGAGACCGATCTGCAGCCCGGCGAACTTATCACCGGCATCGAGATCCCGCCGCTCGGCTTCGCCAGGCGCTCGCTCTATCGGAAGGTCCGGGACCGCGCGAGCTATGCTTTTGCCCTGGTCAGCGTGGCCGCCGCTCTGGAGATCGACAGCGGCAAGGTCAGGAACGTCCGCCTGGCGCTCGGGGGCGTGGCGCACAAGCCGTGGCGGGCTACCGAAGCCGAGCGCGTCCTGGCGGGAGCGAACGCTGGTGCCGAGAGCTTCAGACAGGCGGCGGAAGCCGAACTCGCGCCGGCGAGAGGCCTCGCCCATAACGCCTTCAAGGTCGAGTTGGCGAAGCGCACGATCGTCGGCGTGTTGGGCGAATTGGCCGGAGGGTAAGATGAGCGTCCTGCAGAAGCTTATGGAAACCGTCGTCCAGTTCATGCCCGACAAGGCGCCGGACCCGCTCATCCACAAACACGGTTACCTCGGCACGCCCGTCAGCCGCGTTGACGGGCAACGGAAGGTGAAGGGTGAAGCGCGCTTCGCCGCGGAATTCGAGATCGAAAATCTGGCCTATGCCGTTCCGGTCTGCAGCACGATCGCCAAGGGGCGAATTGTCGGAATCGACGCCTCCGATGCCGAGAGGAGTCCAGGCGTCATAACGATCGTCACTGCCGAAAACGCCCCGAAGATGAAACGGCCGCCACTCATGGACGTAAGGCACATGGACAAGGGGTTCGCGGCCAGTGATCTCGCTGTTCTGCAGGACGACGAGATCAGTTGGAATGGGCAGCCCGTCGCGGTTGCCGTTGCCGAAACGCTCGAACAGGCGGAGCATGCGGCTTCGCTCGTGCGCGTCGACTATGATGAGAAAGCAGCGCGGGTTTCGTTCGAGGACCTCAAGGCGGAAGCGACCGTGCCGTCCGCCGTCATGGGCGAAGATCCGGAACTCGAGATCGGCAACCCGGAGAAGGCTTTCGCGGCGGCGGCAGTCAAGGTCGACCATCTCTACCGGACACCGCACTACAACCACAACGCCATAGAGCCGCATGCGACGATCGCCGCCTGGGACGAAGACGGCAGGCTGACGGTTTTCGACTCGACCCAATTCGTAAACGGCTGCAAGCACGCACTCGCCGGCATGTTTGGCCTCAAGGGGGACGACGTGCGCGTCATCGCGCCATTCGTCGGCGGGGGCTTCGGCGGCAAGGCCGCCTTGTGGAATCACACCGCGCTCTGTGCGGCGGCGGCCAAAGTCGCCAATCGCCCCGTCAAAATGGCGCTCGCTCGCGAAGACGTTTTCCGCCTCATCGGCGGCCGCACGCCTTCGGAACAGCGCGTCGCGCTCGGCGCCGATGAGGATGGAAAATTCGCGGCGATCATTCACACCGGGGTGACGGCGACGACGACCCACGCCAAGTTTCCCGAACAATTTTCATTGACTCCGCGGCATCTCTACGCCTCGCGGACAATGTCCGTCGGTCAGAAGGTCGTCGATCTCGATACCGTCGCCAACACATGGATGCGCGCGCCGGGGGAATCGATCGGCACTTTCGCTCTGGAATCGGCCATAGACGAACTCGCCTACGCGATGAAGATCGATCCGGTCGAACTTCGCCGCTTGAACGAGCCCGAAAAGGATCCCACGAAAGGCACCGAATTTTCGAGCCGTCATCTCGTCGAGGCCTACCGGCGCGGCGCGGAAAAGTTCGGCTGGAGCCGGCGGCCGGCCGAACCGTGTTCGCAGCGCGATGGAAAATGGCTGATCGGACAAGGTGTCGCGACGGCCTATTACCCGGTCTTCCGCTTTCCCGCCGCAGTTCGCCTTCGCATTTCCGCCGACGGCAGTGCACTCGTGCAAGCGGCGGCGAACGAAATGGGCATGGGAACCGCGACGGTGCAGATTCAGCACGCAGCAGACCGTCTCGGCCTGCCGCTGGAGATGGTTTCATTCCGCTATGGCGACTCCGCCCTGCCGGACTCGCCGATCATCGCCGGCGGCTCGAGCCAGACCGGCAGCATCGCCGCGGCGGTGCAGGTGGCCGTCGAAAAGATCCATCGCGAACTCATCAAGCTCGCCGGTAACGGCTCGCCGTTGGCAGGTGCAAACGTAGAGATCGAGGCACGCGACGGCGGGCTTTTCCTGTCCGGCGAGGGAAGCAAGGGCGAGACCTATGCCTCGATCCTGAAGCGCGCCGGCCGTGATTTCATTGAAGTGGAAGAGACTTCGGGAATGCCGTTCGAGGTAATGAAGTACTCCATGGCCTCCTACGGCGCGCAATTCTGCGAAGCTCGCGTCAACCGGGAATCAGGCGAAGTGCGGATCTCGCGCTGGCTCGGCTCCTTCGATTGCGGCCGGATCCTCAATCCGAAAACGGCCGTCAGCCAGCTTCGCGGCGGGATCGTCATGGGGATCGGCATGGCTCTCGCGGAGGAAACCCTGCTCGACACGCGCCGCGGGCGGATCATGAATCCGTCACTCGCCGAATATCATGTCCCGGTGCATCTCGACGTGCCGCATATCGAGGTCATCTACAACGACATTCCCGACGAACATGCGCCGCTTGGCGCACACGGGGTCGGCGAAATCGGCATAACGGGCGCGGCGGCGGCAATTGCGAATGCCATCTTTCACGCGACGGGAAAACGCATTCGCGAGCTGCCGATAACGCTCGACAAGCTGCTATGAGAGCGCTTCGGAACGACGCACTTTTCCTCGGAAGCGCCTTAGCCCCGTCCATCCCGGATCATCGAAAAATAGTCGTCGAGCCCGACCTGGCCGCCCTTCAGAGCGACCTCCATGCCGTCCACCCTCGGATCGGCGCTATGCGCGGTGCAGAGAGGCGATCCCGGCGACTGCGGAAGCGGCAGCCGCAATGTAAGTGCGTCGACAGAAAGCTGGCCGAGGGCGTGGCTCGACGTATCGCCCCCGGCGATCACAGCGCGGCGGAGCCCGGCCCGCGTCACCAGTTCTCTCAGCAGCGATCCGAGCCGTTCGCCGATCCGGTGACGCGAGCCATCCTCCAGAGGAATGGCTTCGCCCCGATCGGCAGAGGGGCCGAGTGCGGTATAGAGAATGATGCTCCGGCCCTTCTTCAGACAGGCAAGCCCCCGCGCAACGGCATCCTCGAATGCCGAGCCGGCATCCGTCGCCGCGAGTGCGACTGCATCGAGCCCTATCCCCTCGAAACCGTTCTCCATCGCATGACGGATTTGCCGCTCCGTGGTCGGAGAGACGCTGCCCGAAACCACCGCGATCCGGTCGACCGGTCCGGGCGGCGCGAATGCCGGCGCTTCGCCGAGCAGGCCAAGGCGACGCCATTCGCGAACGAGTGCATATTCGATGCCGGACGAGCCGCAGACGAATTGCCCTTCCGTTGTTCGCGTCCGCCAGAGCTGGCGCCCGACGACGGCCTGGCTCCCCTCATCCGCGACATCGAGAAGGACGATTTGGTGATCCGCGAAAGCCCTGTCGGCGAACGCGTCCACGTCCGGCGATGCGAGTTGCACGAGGTCTACCAGAGCCGCGCTGAGCGATGTCTGACGCGAAAGGTGAAGGCGGATATCCGCCTCGTTCATCGGGGTTACCGGATGCCTGCTCATCACCGGATGGCGGTCTATGCGGTAGGTTTCGCCGCGAAAGGCGGCGAACAGATTGCCGAAGGCGGTGTAACGGCGGATCTGCGGTGCGCCGATGACGAGCGGTACCGGTGCGGCGCCGAAGACATCCCGCCCGATCTCGATCGCCTTGCCTATGTTGCCGACACCGGGGCTCGAATCAAAGGTCGAGCAAACCTTATAGTGGGCGATCTCCGCCTTCAGCGCCTTCAGCCACAGAAAGGCCGGAGGAAGGTATTCCGCCATCCAGCCCGGCGTCTGGCTGCGGCTGGTGCCCGCGAGCCCAAAGGCCCGGCAATGGCCGAAGCGCTCGAAGAGCGAAGGCTCAGGCACCTTGAGAAACAGCGCGGTTTCGACCCCGTGGGAGGAGAGTGCCTCCATCACGTCGGTCGAGCCGGTCAGATCGTCGCCGTAGTAGCTGAGCAAGGGAATGTGCATTGGGGTCTCCGGTCGCGCGGAAGTCAGGCGCCCTTGCCGTCGGCGAATTTTTCGAGCGATTGCGCCAGTTCGGGGTGATCCCTGGCATAATCGGCCAACGGGATCCCGGCGACTGCCGCCTCCCAGGCCTGGCATACGGCCCTGACGCCGGCGCCGGGTCCGCCCGGATGGCTGACGATGCCGCCGCCGCAGAGATAGAGCAGATCGGTCGTACGCCCGGTCCGTGCATAGGTCTCAGGCGCCTGTCCGCCCCATTGACCCGACGCCACGACCGGCAGCGGACAATCTTCCTTGGAAAAGAGCGGCGTGCTCACGGCCTCGAAGGACTTCACGAAGCTCTCGTCAGGTTCCCAGTATTTGACGCGGATGCCGTTGATCTGGAACTGGTCGACCCCGAGGAGGCGCCAGAATTGCTGCCAGACCGAAAACTCCATGCCCAAGCCGCCATGACGCGTGAGAATGTCCCAGCCGTTGCGATGGGCGTGGAGAACGAGGCCGGAGCGCTTGCGCAGGAAAGCGACGCCGCCCATTCCGACGGAATTGATGTTGACGACCGCCGCATTGCCGCCCGCCGCGACCACCAGATCGTGGTTTCGCATCATCTCGTCCGGATCGGTATGGGATATGCCGAAGGCATACATCACCTTCTTGCCGGTCTTCTGCTCGTGGTCGAGGATTCTCGGCATGATGGCTGCAATCCGCGCGCTCAGCGGCGAATAGGCCGGGCTCATCAGCTTCTCGTCGTCCTTGATGAAATCCACCCCGGAGGAAAGCAGGTCGCCGACGAGCATCGCCGTTTCCTCGGGCCGCAAACCCAGCGCCGGCTTGACGATCGTCCCGATGATCGGACGGCCTTCGACACCGGTCAGGCGCCGGCTGCCGGCAACACCGAACTGCGGGCCCGGATGGGCCGCCGCGAACTCCGGCGGCAGCTTCATATCCACGATGCGGATGCCGGTCATTCCCTTGATGGAATAGACGCCGCCGATCGCAATGGTCATCAAGGCGGAAAGATCCGTTCCCACCGCATCGAGCGGGAAGGCAATCTCCGCATCGGCCCGGTTGAAGCGCGTGGCACCTCCCGCCTCGTCCGGCCATGAGGCTCGATCGGCGGGTTCGAGGTGGCGGATAGCCATTACGCGCGCGGCCGCCCGCGCCTTCAGCTCTTCGCTTTCGCCCGGCACCGGCACGAACGTTCCGGTCGACTGGTCGCTTGCGATCTTTCTCGCCAGGACTTCGACATCGCCCGAGGTCTCGATGCGGTAGGTGATGCGTATCACGGCAGCGCTCTTTGCATTGGATTCAGTAGCGTCTCTCGCGCAACTGGTATAATGAGTATCTGAGTTAGGCAAGAGAAATCTCGCCTGCCGGAAGAAACCTGCCTATAGAGAATGATCCGCAAGCTGCTGGAGTTCACATGGTCATGCAATCCGAGCCCATCATCCGCAGGAAACTTTCCGACGAGGTGTTTGCCCGGCTGAAGGCGTTGATCGAAACCGGCGAGCTGCAACCGGGAGACGAAATGCCCTCCGAGCGGATGCTGATGGAGCGCTTCCAGGTGGGACGCCCGGCCATTCGCGAGGCGATGCAGGCGCTTGCCAATATGGGGCTGATCGAGATTTCGCATGGCGAACGGGCCAAGGTGCTGCAGCCGACGGCGCGGTCGCTGCTTCGGCAGGTGGATGCCGCGGCCAAGATCATGCTTGCGGCCTCCTCGGATTCGCTCGAACACCTGAAGAGCGCACGCATCTTCTTCGAACGCGGCATGGCGCGGGAGGCGGCAGGCAGGGCCGAGGCCGGCGATATCGCGGCGCTGGAGGAAACCTTGAAGCGGCAGCAGGCGGCACTCGAGGATCCCGATGCCTTCATCGCCGCGGACATGGCGTTCCACACCCGCATTGCCCAGATTTCCGGCAATCCGATATATACCGCCGTCAGCGAGGCGATGCTCGGCTGGCTCAAAGAGTATCATACGGAAATGCTGATCTGGACCGGCCGGGAGAACGTGACCCTCACGGAACACGAGGAAATAATCGATTGTATCCGCCGCGGCAATCCGGACGAAGCCGAGCAGGCGATGATCAGACACCTCGAGCGCTCCCGCACGCTCTATGCCCCGAAGGGCAGGTAGACCGGAGGCATCCCGCTCGGCTGCAGACCGCTGATCAGGCGGTTCGCGTGCGGCCGAATGCGCGCAACAGCAAATTCACCGAAACGGCGATCTTGTCGATATCGGGAACGTCCCGGGAATAGCGCCCGGTGTAGAGCTTGATGATCATCTTGTCCCGCTCGAAACCACGCAGGTCGTAGTGAAGATGAAGGTAGTAACGCTGCTTGTCGCCGGTGCGGGTGATGTCCCCGCGCCGCTGCGTTACCTGCTTCAGATCCGCTTCGAGCGGCGCGAAGCCTTCGATGTTCAGCTTGACCTTGGTCGATTTGAACCGCGTCTCCGTCGAAACCGCCACCACCGCCTTGTCCAGCGAGAGGCTCACGAGGCGGCCTTCGAGGCCATCCACATCCACCGGCTCGTCGAGCTTGAACGCCTGCAGCAGGCGCCGCGGCTTCTCGAAGCAGATAAGCGAGGCGATGATCAGCACCACGATGTTGATGCCCGACCAAAGCGCAGCAATGGCCGAGAACGAACCCTCTACCCGCGCCGTCTCCGGAACGATGTTGATCAGGAGGCCCAGCGCGGTAACCACGATGAAGCCGGCGATCCAGGTGAAAGTATAGGCGTCGAAGACGTTCTCCTCATTGCTGCTGCCCTTCGGGGTCACCTTGAATGGCTTGCCGAAGGGCCTGACCAGACTCGAAAGGACGGTCGGCAGCATGCGGAAGGTCGAGAAGGTACCGACGGCAGTGGAAACCACCGGAAGGTAGCGCGTCGGCGTGAGCCAAAACATCAGCAGGAAATAGGCCGCGAGCAGGGGCACCTGGTTCGAGACATAGTCGGCGACATCCGTGAAATAGAGCGGCAGGGCGCCGAACCACAGATAGATTATGGGAATGAGAAGCACGATGAAGCGGACCAGATATTGCACCAGCCACGACATGGGCAGGAACATGACGCGCTGAAAGAGCGAGAGACCCGGCCCGCGTAAGGGGCCGTTGTGCAGGTAGAGCGTCTGGATACCGCCTTGGCACCAGCGCTCGCGCTGGACGAAATAACCGGTGAGATTCTCGGCCGCCAGACCCATCGAAAGGCGCTCGTTGAGATAGCGCGTCTTGAAACCCCTGTTGAGCATCGACAGCGTCGTCAGCAGGTCCTCGGTGATCGACTCGGTCGGAAATCCGCCGATGGCGTCTACCGCCTTGCGCCTTGCGATCGAACAGGAGCCGCAGCAGAAGCTGACGTCCCAGCCGTCGCGGCTGGGGGCGATCTCGTCGAAAAACAAGCGTTGCTCATCGGGCCATAGGTTCTCCAGTCCGAGATTGGACTGGATCGGATCGACGTTGAAGAAGTGCTGCGGTGTCTGCACGATGCCGATGGTGTCGTCCATAAAGAAAGGCAAGGTGCGCCGGAGGAAACTGCGATAGGGCACGAAATCGGCATCAAAGACGGCGATGAAATCGCCTGAGCTGACGCGCAATCCGTTGTTCATGTTCCCGGCCTTGGCATGCGCGTTGTCGTTGCGCGTGACATGGATTGCCCCGCGCCCCTCGCAGAAGGTCCTGAGCCAGTCGCGCCGGCCGTCATCGAGCACATAAACCTTCAGCTTGTCCTTGGGATGATCGAGCGCAAGCGCCCCGACGATCGTCCGTTCGAGAACGTCGAGCGGCTCATTATAGGTCGGTATGAAGACGTCGACCGTGGGAAGTTCCCGTTCATCCCGCTCAAAAAACTGCCGCTCCAGCCGATCCCCCTCGGCACTGCGGTCGACGTAGCGGCTCATCAGGATGAGGAAGAGCACAACCTCTGCAAAGGCGAGGAACTCCACGATGAAGACGAACCAGACCCAATAGAAATTGGCACCGTCGTTCGGATAGGGCAGAACGGTTTCGGTGAAGCGCCAGATCAGGTAACGCAGCGCGAAGGCAGCGACGAATGCGCAGGTGACCGCGCGCGACCAGCTCCTGTGGCGCGGCCAGTTGAAAGGCCCGAGGAGAAAAAAGGCGATGACGAGTAAGGTCGGCGCAAGCGCTAGAAGAGACTGAACCACAAGCTTTGAACCCACTGCGCCAGGTGGAGGCTGCGCTTCGAGAAACGAACCTGGGCCGTTCGCCCGACCTGACAAAAATTCGCGAAATCGGTGTTGAGTGCCGACGGAGCGAGCGTGACGCGGATGCGGGCATTTCGCTCCTCTGTCTCCGGCTCGTTGGCGGCCAGCGTGTCCTTTTCCACGACCGCGGACGATCCCCTGACCGCCTGTACGCGACCCCGGAAGACATCTCCGCGACCGAAGAGCCGGACCTCCGCCTCGCGGCCGGGATAGATCTCGTCATAATCGACTTCAGGAACCAGAATATCGACGAACAGCTCGCGGCAGTCGAGGATGCGCATCATCTCGTTGTTCAGAATGACATTGGAACCGCTGACCACGTTACGGCTCCACACGACGCCATCGAAGGGCGACGGGATCGTCGCGGCTTCGAGACTGAGAACCCGCCTCTCCTCCTCGGCTATCTGCTGGTCCGTCTGTTTTGCCCGTGCCTCGTTCTCCGCGATCCGCGTATTGAGATCGTGGATGCGGACGATAACCTCGTCCTGGCGCTGCCTGGAATAAGGCACGTCGTTCTGGCCGTCGCCGACGATGAATATGCCCTGACGCACGGCGTTGAGGCGTTGCTGCAGCAGTTCCACCGTCAAATTGCTGATCTCGAGTTCGCCGCCGGCGGCAGCACCGGCGGCTTCCGCTGCCTCCACCATCTTGCGGGTGAATATCCCCTTGGCCTCGAGGTCCTGCCGCCGGACGAGGTCGACCTTCGCTACGACGTCCTGCGCGCGCGACACTTCGACCCTCTTCTGGAGAATCTGAACCTCGCGCTCCAGGCTGGCGATGGTCGCGTTCCTGAAGATGTCGAGCCGCCCGGCAAGATCATCCCGCAATCGCGCGAGTTCATCCCGCTCCCGCCGCAGCGCCGCGACGCGCTCGACGGCGGTTCGATGATCGGTGCGCAGCGACGCCAGGATCGCTCTGTTGACACGCTCGTTACGGATTGTCGCAAGCGTTTCACCCTCTGCCACCGGCGTTCCGATTCGAGGCGCCGGTTTCTCGATCTCGCCGTCGATCGGCGCATTTATCACGGCAAGGCGTCCGTTTACCGTCCCATCCAGGCTGCTGTAGCCCGTCAACCCCGGCAGCAGGACGGCAATTGCAAGCGCCAGGAGGAGAATGCCGACGGTAATACGTGTGAGCCGATGATTGAGGATCATGTCAAATTACTCACTGGGGTCAGCCGGTTCGGCTGATACGCTGCTGCAACTGTTTTCGCGACGCCGTGCCCGAACTCAAGTCCGCCTCGCCGCATCCCGTCACGATTGAATGGTATTCTTTGCTGAGCAACCCTCAAATTTGCATGTTTTCCGTGGTGAACTGCGCGAAACTTCGGCGAGTGACGGAGAGTGCCCGCATTACTCTAAGGTTTAAGGATAGCGCGCCGACGTTTTTTTGCGATAGGTCGGAAGGCCGCTGAGCCTCCCCTCGCAAGGGACGGGTCGCCGGGATCGCCATCCTTCACGAACGACGGAGACAGAAATGGGACAAGCCGTACGAATCCCCACGAACGAGCGTCAAAGGTTGCTCGCAGTCCGTTCGCTGAATTCAATCGGCAGCGCTCCCACACCCGAACTCGCAACCCTGGCCGAGCTTGCCAAAGGCATCTTCGACGTTTCCTACGCCGCTATCAACATCATCGACGAAGACTGGCAGCGGATCGCCGGTCAGGCGGGCTTGAGGATCGGCGAATGCTCGCGCGAGATGTCCATATGCACGCGGGTCGTCTTCGCGGACGAACTCCTCATTATTCCGGATCTGGCGGAAGACCGTGAACTGAAAACGAGACCGTATGTGGTCGGAAGCCCGCACTTCCGCTTTTACGCCGGCGCGCCCGTCTATCTCGAAAACCTGCCCGTCGGCAGCTTCTGCATCCTCGATGGCCGACCCAGGGATCTTTCCGACGAGCAGGCGCAGAACCTGCACCGATTTGCGGCGGTCGCCAGTGCGCTTTTGAGCCTGCAGAAGGCGAATCTCGTCATGGGCCTCGCCCATAACCAATTACAGAATGCGGCCATCACCGATCCGTTGACGGGCCTGTTCAACCGCTCGGCCCTGTCGTCGATCGTCGACGGGGCTCTCCACCACGCGATCGCGGCGGGTCAGACCTTCGGGGCTCTTTATCTCGACATGGATGGATTCAAGGCAATCAACGACGAGCTTGGCCATCACGCCGGCGACGAGGTTCTGTACGAGGCCGCCAACCGGATTCGCTCGGTCATCAGAGCAGGCGACATCGCGATCCGCATGGGCGGCGACGAATTCGCCGTTTTCATTCCAAATCCGCCCAATGCGCCGGCGCTCGCAGCGGTTTCGCAGCGGCTGGTCGCGGCCTTTCGCGAACCCTTCCAGGTCGACGGCAAGGCGGTCCTCGCACGCATCAGCATCGGCGGCGCCCTCGCCCCGTCCAACGGGCAGCAACGAGCGGAGCTGCTGAACAGTTGCGACAGGGCTCTCTACGCGGCAAAGCGTGACGGTCGCGACCGTTTCGTCGTCCTCGACGCCTGACGGAAAGGCAACGACAATGAGAGCTGCATGGTACGAGAAAAATGGCGCCGCCCGCGATGTCCTGGAGGTTGGCAGCCTTCCCGAGCCTATCCCCGGCCCCGGAGAGGTCCGCGTCCGCATACATGCGTCCGGCGTCAATCCGTCCGATGTGAAGGCCAGGGCGGGACGGCCGCTCATTGCCGGGCGAATGATCCCGCACAGTGATGGCGCGGGCATTATCGACGCCGTGGGAACGGGCGTCGCAGGCGATCGCATCGGCGAGCGGGTATGGACCTGGAATGCCGCCTGGCGGCGTTCGAACGGTACGGCTGCCGAATATGTGGTCCTTCCGCGGGATCAGGCGGTTCACCTGCCCGATAACGTATCTTTCGAGGAGGGCGCGTGCCTCGGCATTCCAGCGCTGACGGCACTTCGCGCGATGACCACGGACGGAGCTGTATTTGGAAAAACCGTGCTGGTCACCGGGGGTGCGGGCGCAGTCGGCGCTTACGCCATTCAGTTCGCCAGGCTTTACGGCGCGGAGCGCATCGTCACGACCGTCAGTTCGTCGGAAAAGGCCGAAATCTGCACGCGGCTGGGAGCCGACCACACGATCAACTACAGAACGGAAGATGTCGTCGACCGGATAGGGAGCATCACCAACGGGCGCGGCGTCGACCGAGTCATAGAGGTGGACGCCGCGACGAATGTCGAGATGCTGCCAGGCATTATAGCGCGGGACGGACTTTGCGTGATATACGGCTCCAGCAAGCCGGAAATCTCATTCGAGTTCTTTCCGATGATACTGGCCGGCGCTGCGGCGCGGTTCTTCATCGTCTATGAGATGTCGCCGGAAGTGCGCGAGCAGACCGTCGGCGCGCTGCAAGGGCAGCTGGCATCCGGGCTTCTCAGACATCATATCGCCGGAACATTCGCGCTGGACGACATCGCCGCAGCCCACGAGGCGGTCGAGAGCGGGAAACCGGTCGGCAACGTCATCGTTTCTCTCGCTCGGTAGGCCGCGGCAAGGCCAGGCGGTCTTCTGGTTGGTGCACATCCGGAGGACCCTGTCACCGGCGAGCCTTCGCGCCTGCCTTTCCCGTGCGGGCGACAGTCGTCACGGAGCTACTTTCACCCGGCATCCGCCTGGAAATCCTCGCCACTGCTGTCTGCTCCCCGGATTGAGCAGTTCAAGCGACAGCCCAAGCCGGCTGCACGCGTTGCTGCTGCAGCGGAGTCCCTCGCCGCATCTGAGATTCTTGTGATCCGCGGGCCTGGCCGGGCGGGCGGACCGACCATTCTCAACAATTTTCCGAGAATTCAGGCAACGCGGCTTGACCGGTAGGCGCATGTGGTGCTTACTGGTAATACCAGTTGGGACCATTTGCATGAACCCTGTGCTATCCGAAGGCGCCGACGAACTTGCGGGAACGGAAAAGGTGCTCTCCTTCTTCCGGGAGCAGCTGTTGTCCGGTGCGCTCAAGGTGGGCGACAGGCTGTTGGGCGAGAGGGAGCTTTGCCTCGCTCTCGGCGTATCGCGGCCGGTGCTGAGGGAGGCTTTGCGGTCACTCGCCAATCTGGGCTTCCTCGATATCCGCCATGGCAAGGGCGCCTTCGTGCGCAAGGCCGACGTGGGCGTCTTCGGTGATTTCCTGACGTTCTGCCTCGCCCAGCAGCCCGACATGCTCGACGACATCATGCAGGCTCGTGTCGCGATCGAATGCCAGGCTATCCGTCTTGCCTGCATCCGCGCGACGGATAGCGACCTCTCACGCATCGGCGGCCTGCTGACACGGCTGATGGACACGCTTCACGACGCCGAAGACGGGGGCGCTGCGGACTTCGCCTTTCACATGGCGATCGTCGAGGCCAGCCGCAGTCCCGCGCTCGTCACGGTTTACCGCTCGATATCCGACCTTCTGAAGCGCAGCCATGTCCAGCGGCGCGCCGAGACGAGCCACGCGCCCGGCATCACCGACTATCTCGTGGAGGCCCATCGGGAGGTCTTTCTGTCCATTCTCGCGCGCGATCCGGACAAGGCCGACAGGATGCTGCGCGAACATTTCGCCATCGGCGACGAGCTTCGGCGCAAAAGCTACATAGCTGCCTTCACCAGGAAGGGCGCGCCGCAAGAAGAGGAAAAAGAAGCAGACAGCTAGTTTTATCCAGGGAGGAGGAGAGCATGTTGAACTTTCTGAAACATGGCCGGATGGCCGGCGCCGTGCTGGGAGCCGCATTGTTTGCCGGAGCCGCGTCCGCAACCGAATTGCGCTATGCGCATGTGGGCGCAGAGGGGGACATCCAGACGGTCTATGCGGCACAGGCGGCGGAGGGCATCGCGGCCGCGACCGGCGGCGAAATCACCGTCACAGTCTATCCCGCCAGCCAGCTCGGCGGGGTCGCGGAAATGGTGGATGGCGTGCGCATGGGCTCGATCTCCATGGGCCATCATGATTTCGCTTCCCTCGCACGACTGGTGCCTGAGGTCGCCGTCTTCAACGCGCCTTTCATCTACCGCGACGGCGCCCATGCGCTCGCTGCGACGGACCCGCAGTCGTCGCCCGCCCTCCAGGCGATCAACGAAAAGCTCATCGCACAGGGCGTGCGGATCATCGGGCGCATCTATCGCGGCGACCGCCACATCTCCTCCAACTTCCCGGTAAAGACGCCGGCGGACCTTGCCGGCAAGCCTTTCCGCGCGGTCCCGCTCGAGCTATGGGTTTCCATGGTCAAGGGCTTCGGTGCCATTCCCACCCCGGTCGAGGTTGCCGAACTCCCGACAGCGCTGATGACGGGCGTGGTCGTCGGGCAGGAAAATCCGCTGACCATGATCGCCTCCAACAATCTCAACGAGGTGCAATCGCATCTGTCGATGACGGGTCACATGCGCGCCGTGCTCGCCGTCTTCATCAATGAGGACGTCTGGCAGGGATTGAACGAAGAGCAGCGGACGGCTCTGACGAAAGTCCTCGACGAGGAGGCTCAGAAATCGCTGAAGATGGCGACCGAATCCGAGGCCGATCTGGTGAAGGAACTCAAGGGCCGCGGCATGACCGTCATCACCGAGGCTGAAGGGCTGGACGTCGCGGCATTCCGGGACAAGGTCAGCGCCCAGATCCGGCAGGACTTCCCGAACTTCGCACCGCTCATCGAGCAGATCGAAGCGGTGAAGTAAACCGAACAGTTGCAGGGGCAAGCCACTGTCCCTTGTCCCAGCAGCGCCTGTATTTTTTCAGCCAGAATGGGAGGGGAGAAGATGCGTCTGCCCGAACGTGTCCTGACGATTGTCGTGGTTGCCGTGATGGCGGGGCTGGTCATCGTTCCGACGGCTCAGGTCGTCATGCGCAGCGTCTTCGGCCTGCCTTTCATCGGTGCGGAGGAACTGACCCGCTTCCTGCTCATCTGCCTGGTGTTCCTCGCCTATCCACTCGTGGTCGGGCATGGCGAGAATATCGTCATGGGCGAGTTCAAGGCGGCAATGTCGAGCAGGGCGCGCGCGACCGTGAATGTCGCGATCTCGGCCTGCGCGATCGGCGTCACGGGTTTCATCGGCTGGGTCACGGCCATGAACATCACCCGGAACCTGACCAACGCCACGCCGACCCTCGGCATCCCGTTCTGGATATTTCTGGGCGCCACGCTCTTCGGTTTCGCGGGTGCGGCGCTCGTCCATCTTCTGCATCTGCGCAAGCCGCCGCAGGCGGATAAGAACGTCGCAGTCTGAAAGGTTGGTTCATGGGTTTTCTGGTCGTTGCGGCCTTCCTCGGTCTGTTCATGCTTGGCTTCCCGGTGGTCTACGCTATCCTGCTGCCGTCAATTCTCTACGTACTTGTCGAGGGCTTGCCGTTCGGGCTGCTTGCCCAGCGGGTCACCTACGCGCTGGATTCGTTTCCGCTGGTGGCCGTGCCTCTCTTCATCTTCGTCGGCAACCTCATGAATCTCTCCGGCATTACCGATCGCATTTTCCGCTTCGCCTATACGCTCGTCGGGCGGATGCCGGGTGGCCTGGCGCAGGTCAACGTCTTCGGAAGCCTGATCTTTTCCGGAATGTCCGGGGCGGCGCTGGCTGACATCGGGGGCCTGGGGCGCATCGAGATCGACGCCATGAAGAAGCGCGGCTTCGATCCATCCTTCGCCGGCGCGGTAACTGCTGCTTCCGCGACGCTCGGGCCGATTTTCCCGCCTTCCATCCCGCTCATCGTCTACGGCTCGGTCACGAGCGTCTCGATCGTCCAGCTCCTCGTAGCCGGCATCATGCCCGCCGTGCTGTGTACCGCCCTGCTGATGCTCACGGTGCTGATCGTCGCCATCCGACACGGCCATGCGCGCGCGGAGCGCTGGCCGACGGCAGGCGAGCTGGTCGGCACGCTGGTGCCGGCGCTACCGGCCATTCTTGCTCCGGCGCTCATGGTCGGCGGCATGACGGCCGGCGCCTTCACACCGACCGAGGCGGCCGCGATAACGGCCGTCTATGTCATCTTCATCAGCGGCGTCCTGTACCGTGAACTGACGCTGGCGCATCTGTGGCATTCGGCGGTTCTGACGGCCCGCAGCTCCAGCGCGATCCTCATCATCGTCGCCTCAGCCGCGCTTTTCGGCTGGATTCTGGCGGTCGAGCAGGTGCCTCAGACCTTTGCGGCGACGCTGCTCGGCTGGTCGAAGGACCCGCTGATGCTGCTGATCATCGCAAATCTGATCTTCTTCGTCGCCGGCATGTTCCTCGACTCGACGACCGCAACGCTGCTTCTCGTTCCCATCATCGCCCCGCCGCTCGTGATGGCCGGTGTCGACCCGGTTCAACTCGGCATCGTGACGATCTTCAACCTGATGCTCGGACTGCTGTCGCCGCCGATGGGTTTGTCGCTGTTCCTCGTGTCGGATATCGCCAAGGTGTCCATCCGGCAGCTTCTGCGAGCGCTTTTACCCTTTTACGTTCCGCTGGTTTCCACGCTTGTCATCCTCACTTTAGCGAAGGACTTCACGCTGTGGCTGCCCCGCCTGATCGCCCAGTAACCTTTTCTCCAGGAGACACCAATATGCGTATCGTCATCGGTTCCGACCATGCTGGCTTCCACCTCAAGGCCACGATCATCGACCACGTCACCTCGCTCGGCCACGAGGTGTATGACGCAGGCTCGTACGATGCGAACCCGGTAGACTTCCCCGACATCGCAAAGACAGTCACTTCCTCGATCATCGAGGGCAAGGCGGATCGCGGGCTAATGGTCTGCGGCACCGGCGTCGGCGCCTCGATCGCGGCCAACAAGGTGAAAGGCATTCGCGCCGCGGTCTGCCATGACGTGCATTCCGCCCATCAGTCGGTGGAGCATGACGACGTCAACGTCATGTGCATCGGCGCCCAGATCGTCGGCGCATGGTTGGCAAGGGATCTCGTTGCAGCCTACCTCGCCGCCGAATTCTCCACCGACGAGGATTTCCGGCGCCGGGTGCGCAAGCTCGCCGAAATGGACGAGCAGCGCTGAGTATCCGCCGGGCCGGCTCCGCGCCGTCCGGCGAAACTCGCGCGTCTATTCTTCCTTGCTGACCTCGCCATCCACGAGGTGGATGCGGCGATCCATGCGAGCAGCCATGCCCAGGTCGTGCGTCACAGCGACGACCGTCTTGCCGCGCTCGCGGACAAGCCCGTCGAGAATTGCGAATACCTGCTCCGAACTCCTGCTGTCGAGGCTTCCGGTCGGCTCGTCGGCCAGGATCAGCGGCGGATCGTTGGCAAGCGCCCGTGCGACCGCCACGCGCTGGCGCTGGCCGCCCGAGAGCTGATCCGGCCGCTTGTCGAGATGATCGGCGAGGCCGAGCGAGGACAGCAACTCGGTCGCCCGGGCCCGCATCGCGTCGCGGTCGAGGCGGGCGAGCTTGCGCATCGGGATTTCGACGTTCTCACGCGCGGTAAATTCCGGCAGGAGGAAATGGAACTGGAAGACGAACCCCATCGTGGCGAGGCGGGTCTCCGCCCGCTCCTTCTCGCTCATGGGCTCCGTATCGCGTCCGCGGACGCGGAGCATGCCTTGCGTCGGCTGGTCGAGCAGCCCCAGCAGATAGAGCAGCGACGACTTTCCCGATCCCGAGGGGCCGGTAACGGCCACGAACTCGCCTTCGTCAATGATGAGGTCGATGTCCTTCACCAGCGTTACCGGAACCGTCTCATGCAATATACGCGTGAGGCCGCGAGCCTCGATCAGCGGGCTCATGTGGCACCCCTTATGATGTCCACCGGATTGACGCGTGCTGCCCGGCGGGCAGGCAGGTAACCGGCGACCGCTGCCGAGGACAGGGCGAAGGCTGTCGCTACGGCATAGTGAAGAATGCTCCACGCGATCGGCAGCCTGGTCATTTCCTGGCCGGTCGCGGCAATTTCGAACCGCACCCGGGAAAGAGCGTAGGTGATCGCAAAACCGAGCGCCCAGCCGAGAAGGGAACCCGCTATGCCGATCGCCAGGCCCTCGATCACGAACAGACGTCGCATGTCGGCTTGCGAAAAGCCCAGCGACTTCATGATGGCGATGTCGCGCGCCTTCTCGTGCGTGATGGTCGAAACGATGTTGAAGATGCCGAAACCCGCTACCAGCATGATCGCGGCGACGACCGTGTACATGATGACGTTGCGCACGACGAGCGCTTCGAGAATGGACTCGTTCGCCTCCTGCCACGCGACCGCCTTGTAGCCGAGTTCGGCCTCCACGCGACGCGCCACGGTAGGCGCGGCGTTCGGGTCGTCGAGCTTGATGCGGATCTCGTTGATTGCATTCGGCCTGTTGGACAGGATCTGGGCGTTCTTCAGCAGCACATAGGCTTCGCCTTCGTCACGCGCCGTGGTGCCGGTATGAAACAGGCCGACGATCTTGAAGTTGCGGGCAAGGCCTTCCGAAGACACGGCGGTAATCGTATCGCCGAGCCCGGAACCCAGCCTCGAGGCCATGGTATCGCCTATCACGACGTTGTTGCCGCCGGCCGCAAGCGCGCCGAAGCTGCCGGACTCGAAATCCTCTACGATGGGCGAGACCTTCACCTCCTTCTCCGGCTCGATCCCGATCACCACGGCGCCGACTTCCCGGCCCGAGTAGCGGATCACGCCCTGAACGTTCAGGACCGCGGCAAGCCTGCCGGGCATCCATTCTTCCAGCCAGGAGACCGCCTTCGTCGGATTGATGATGCCGCGCCGGTCGTCCCGCGGCCTCAGCCCGGATATGGCGACGGCTTCGAAGAGGTCTTCCGCCGGCTGCCGCCGCGCCGAGCGCTGTTCATCGGTGACATCGACATGCGGCATCGTGTCGACGAGCTGGCGAACGAAATCGTCCTGCCCGCCCTGCATCAGCGCCGCCATGGCGATCGAGAAGCCGACGCCGACGGCGACACCGATGACCGCGACGAGGGTCTGGCGGCCGCGGCCGGCGACGTGCGTCAAGGCGATATCGAAGATCAGGCGCATGGCGTTCAATTCGTCGTTGTTTCAACTACATCCACCCGAGTCCCGTCGGTTAAATCGGGGGGCAAGGGCGAGATTATGCGTGCGGTTTCCTCCAGGCCGGAAAGGATCTCTACGCCGTTCGTACCGCGGATGCCGGTCTTGATCTCGCGCAGTTTCGCCGTCCCGCCTTCTACCACCGCGACTCTAGTCCCGCTGACGGCTGCCGCGGGGATGACCAGAGCGTTGCGCGACACGCGGACCACGATGTTTACGTCTGTGGACATGCCGATTCTGAGCGGCGTGTCCTCCGGCAGCCGAAGGCGAACACGGTAAGTTTTCGTCACGGGATCGCCCTTCGGCGTGATGCTGTCGACAACCGCCTCGAGCGCGCGCTCTGGAAACGCATCCGACCGAAGGTAGGCATTCTGGCCCACTTCGACCCGCGGAATGTCCTCTTCGTTCACCTCCGCCTCCACGATCAGCGGTCGCGGCTCTCCGACCCAGAAGAGAACGGTCCCAGGCTCGGCGACCTCGCCGATCTCTCCATCCTGCCGTAGCACCCGCCCGTCGCTGGGCGCACGCAGCACATAGGCCGCAAGCCGCGCCTCCTGCCCCGCGATCAATGCCTCCAATTGAGCGACGTCGGTGCGGGCCCTGTCCACAGTCTGCTCGCTTATCGTGTTTCTTTCGGCCAAGGCGAGCTTGCGGCGGTATTCTTCCTGGGCAAGCGACAGGCGCGCCTGCAGCTCGCTCAGAATCGCCCGCGCCTCCGTATCGTCCAGGCGCGCGAGCGCGGCACCCTTTTCCACCCGGTCGCCCTCGCAGTTGCACTGCTCGACGATCCGCTCGCGCACTGTTGAAGTGACCTTTGCCCAAACGCGCGGCTCCACGACGCCGCTCGCATAAACGATCTCAGCCGCATCACCGCGCTTCGGCATCACGACCGAAACAGGCACCGCCCGGGTCGCATACCAGAAGGCAACCGCACCGACTGCGGCGGCTATCGCAATACCCGCCGCGTAGCGCCTCATCTGCCGCATAAGCCGCACGAACCACTCCTGAAACTCACTCGCATAGACTGTCAGGATAGCATTAGACCGACCGTCGGTCTATAATCGCACACAGGACTTCGCGCATCCTGCCAACACGTGTAGAACGTTCTTCTCCGGTTCAGGACAAGTCTATGCCACGAATCAAGAAATCGCCTGACGTCAGAACGAATGAGATCATCGGCTGCGCTGAACGCCTGTTCTTCGAGCAGGGATACGAAAACACGACCGTTAACGACGTGATCCGGGAAGCGAATGTTTCCAAGGGAGCGTTTTATCACTACTTCGTTTCGAAGGAGGCACTGCTGGAGGCAGTCGCCGCGCGCATGGCACGCCAAAGCCTGATGGAACTGCAAACGGTATTCGAGGATCCCTCCCTCGATGCCGTCGGCCAGCTGAATGCCCTTTTCGCGGGCTCGCGGCGCCTGAAAGTGGACATGGCGCCGCAATTGAAGAATACATTTAACGCACTTTTCAAGCCGGAGAACATCGTCCTCTATCATCGCATCGACGTAGCGGTCAGCGCTGTGACACTCCCCTTTCTAACCGAACTTCTGAGGCGCGGTCACAAGGAGGGGAGCCTCGACGCACCCGATCCTGAAGCCCTCGCGCCGATGCTGTTGTATTTGCGGCTTGGCGTCGCCAAAACGATGCATCGGGCTCTGCAGCAGACCGAAGCCGGCGACCTGGACGGCGCGGCGCGGACGCTGGATGGCTGGATGCGCACCTACGGGATGGCTGTCGAAAGACTGCTGAAGATCCCCGAGGGGACGATCGAAGTAACGGAACCGGGCTTTTCGCGCGCATTTCTGGAAGCTTCCGTCTAGCTCCTTGAGGCCGCATACTTCCGCACGGAAAACCGCTGCGCACCTTTCCTGGAAGTGCGCTAACCCCTTTAAGCTTCGCACTTCCGGACGGAAAACCGCTGCGCACTTTTCCTGGAAGTGCTCTAATCCTTTAAGTTCCCCACTTCCGGACGGAAAACCGCTGCGCACTTTTCCTGGAAGTGCTCCGGATATCCCCGATATTCACCGGCGATAGCCCTGATGGGTCAGTGGAGCCGAAGCATTATGCGTGCTAGTCCTTCGTCAGCCGTCTCGGACGGGGGAAGACGGTCAGAGGCCTCGCGCTTCAGCGACTGGCCTCGCCGGGGCTGGGGCACAGCACGCCGGCAATCCGAATGGGTTCGAAGCTCGACGCCCTGGCGGAATCAGGGCTTACCCGAGCGAAAGGCCCTGACCGTTATCGGCCAGGGCCCCATTCATTTCCCACCAGCTCAATAAGACAGCACGGACACGGCAATACGGTCTCCAGCACAGCCCATTACAAGCCATAGCGATGTAAGAAGATGTGTCGGTGCAAGTGGGATATTACACAAACGTATTACTATAACCAGTAACAAATTGGGGGTATTCGCATTAAATCGGGTCGCGAATACCATCTGTGCTGTGTCGAACCGGAGCTACCCTCCCCGGACGGATGAGCGCCAAATGAGATCAGGCCGGAAGCGAACCGATCGGTCGACCGGCTCCTGCCTCTCGCTGACGAGCCAAGCAACCGCCTCCCGGGCTATCCTGTCCACGGGTTGCGCGAAAGTGGTCAGGTCATAGGAGGACCAGGCGGCCTGTTCAATGTCGTCGAAACCCGCGACACAGAGCTGATCGGGAATGGAGACACGGAACTGGTGGCGCGCGGCATCCATGAAGCCGCATGCAAGGAGATCCGTGGCACAGAAGACCGCATCGGGACGCTCGACGAGTGTCAGCAGCCGCTGCGCCAGAACGCGGCCGCTTTCGTAATTTGTCGGCCCGTGACGCTCGACCAGAACCGGGAGGCCCGCTGCTTTTGCCGCCGCCACGAAACCGTGTTCGCGCGCCATCAGGCTCGGGGTGCCGGCTTGCGAATTCGCGAAGGCGAGACGCCTGCAACCCGCGCGCACGAAAGCGGTGACGACCCGCCCCGCCGCCTCCGCGTCATCGAGATTGATCCGAAGTGGGCCCTGCTGGTCGTCGTCGCGGTTGATGAGGACGAGGCGCTGGCCGTTCTTGAGGCAGAGCTGGGTAATCGACCGGTCGGGCATTCCGGACAGGATGATCGATGCATCTGCGCGGTACCGGATTGCCTGTCGCAACGCGAGATCGACGCTGCTGTCCGAGCGGTCCGTGTTGATCAGCATGGCGACCTTGCCGGCGTTCTGCAATTGCTGCGTCATCCCCCGGATCAAATTGGCGCGGTAGGGCGTGCTCATCTCGGATACGATAAGGCACACAATGCCACTCTCGTTTCGCATCAGTCCGCGCGCGAGATGGTTGACGTGATAGCCGAGCGCTTCCGCCGCCTCCACCACCCTTCGCCGGGTTTCGGGCGAGACGCTGGCGCCCGGCGTAAAGGTACGGGAGACGGCTGAGCGTGAGACGCCCGCCCGCTCTGCGACTTCCTGGGCGCTGACAAACGGCTTCTGCGGCATTCACGACCCTCCTCGATCCTGCACGCAGAATTGCACCATTTTGCAATTGCGTGCAACGCCATCATATCAAGCCCTATCGAACAAAATTATTGACACTCCCCATCTCATCGTGCAGCATTTGCACGCGCTTGCAAAAAGCGTCCGGCACGGAGGCGCCGGCACAATCTGGGAGGAAACCGATGGATTTGGTTAAACTGGCCGCGGCAGCGCTCGCCGCGGGTGCGACGTTCTTTGCCTTTTCCGCGCACGCCGACGGAAATCTCAATCTGATCTGCTCGGCCGACGTGGTGATCTGCGAGCAGATGAAGGGTGCCTTCGAAAAGAAGACCGGCATCTCCGTCAACATGGTTCGCCTGTCTTCCGGCGAAACCTATGCGAAGATCCGGGCCGAGGCGCGCAACCCCAAGACGGACATCTGGTGGGCGGGCACCGGCGACCCGCATCTGCAGGCCGCCTCCGAGGGACTGACGCTCGAATACAAGTCGCCGATGCTCGGCGAATTGCATGAATGGGCCGTCAAGCAGGCCGAGAGTGCCGACTACCGCACGGTCGGCGTCTATGCCGGCGCGCTCGGCTGGGGCTACAACACGGAGATCTTCAAGCAGAAGAACCTGAAGGAGCCGAAGTGCTGGGCGGACCTGCTCGATCCGTCCTTCAAGGGTGAAGTCCAGATTGCCAATCCCAATTCTTCCGGCACCGCCTATACCGCGCTTGCAACGCTCGTTCAGATCATGGGCGAGGACGAGGCTTTCGACTATCTGAAGAAGCTGAACGCAAACGTATCGCAATACACGAAGTCCGGGTCCGCACCGGTGAAGGCCGCGGCGCGGGGGGAAACGGCAATCGGCATCGTGTTCATGCACGATGCGGTGGCGCAGACGGTGGAAGGCTTCCCGGTGAAGTCCGTGGCGCCCTGCGAAGGCACCGGCTATGAAATCGGCTCGATGTCGATCATCAAGGGTGCAAAGAACCTCGAGAGCGCCAAAAAGTGGTATGACTGGGCGCTCTCCGCCGACGTGCAGTCCAGTATGAAGGAGGCAAAATCGTTCCAGCTTCCTTCCAACAAGACGGCCAAGGTGCCGGAAGAGGCGCCGAAGTTCGAGGACATCAAGCTGATCGATTACGACTTCAAGACCTACGGCGATCCGGCCAAACGCAAAGAGCTCCTGGAGCGCTGGGACCGGGAGATCGGCGCAGCCGCGAACTGATCGCGCGACGCGCCTTTCAAACGGGTTCGAGCCGTCGGGAAACCGTCGGCTCGAATCCGGCAATCTCGGCCAGATGAGCTGTTCCGCTCGCATCGCGTCCTTTGTAACGGCAGCGATCTCGCTTGTATTCGGAAGAACTCATCGTGACACGGCGGCACGGACAGCCCATCCATGAAAACCCACAACCGCAGACTGGATATCGCGCTGGCTCTCGGGCTTGCTGCCTTCCTCCTCCTTCCCTGGTACAGGATCGACGGCGGTTTCTTCGCCTTCGGCTGGCTTTCCGCCTTTCCGGAAGAACCGGCCGCAGCGCCGGGTCTGCTTCAGATCGCTTCCTTCGGTAAATGGTGGCTGATACTTCCGGCGCTGGCCATGATGGTCGCCGCCGCTGCTCGCCTCATCGGCGATCCCGCGCGGCGAGGAAGCTTCCTTGCCTGGACAGGCGCAGGCGGCATCGCCGTTTTGGCTCTTCAGGGCCTCGCCATCGGCTTTTCCGGCTGGAACTGGACGATCAGCGAATCGCTGTTCGGCGCGCTTGCGGACGGCCAGCCCTCGATGGGCGCGGGGGCGGTGTTCGCGGCGCTCGTCTTCGTCCTCCTTTTCGCCTTCGGGCTGGCCGAACGCGGCGTGATGAAGGGCGACGCCTTCGTCGTCTCGGCCATCTCGATGCTTGTCTTTCTCGTCGCCGTCTTCGTCTTCTATCCTGTCGGGAGCATGCTGGTCGGCGCCTTCCAGGATTTCGACGGCTCCTTCAATCCGGAAGGCTTCACCCGCAATATCGTGGATCCGTCGATCTGGAGTCTCGACTGCGTCGTCGGCGGCGGGCGCTGCGGGATCGCGTGGCGGACTTTCTGGCTGGCGGTGATGACCGCGGGCGGCTCGACCATCCTCGGCCTTGCCTTCGCCCTGGTCGCGACCCGTACCGGCTTCCGTTACAAACGGAGCCTCCGGCTGTTGACGGTGCTGCCGATCATCACGCCGCCCTTCGTGGTCGGCCTCGCGCTCACTCTGCTCTTCGGTCGTTCAGGCGTCATCACCGAAGCCCTGTCCACGCTGATCGGCGTCGAGCCCGGCCGCTGGCTCTATGGCCTCACCGGTATCTGGATTGCGCAGGTCCTGTCCTTCACGCCCATCTCCTTCCTTGTGCTGATCGGCGTCGTCGAAGGCGTCAGCCCGTCGATGGAGGAGGCCTCGCAGACGCTGAGGGCGGACCGCTGGCGCACTTTCTGGCGCATCTCGCTGCCGCTGATGAAGCCGGGGCTCGCCAATGCATTCCTCATCGGCTTCATCGAAAGCATGGCCGATTTCGGAAATCCGCTGGTGCTGGGCGGCAGCCATGGCGTTCTTTCGACGGAAATTTTCTTCGCCGTCGTCGGCTCGCAGAACGATCCCTCCCGCGCCGCCGTGCTCGCCATCATTCTCCTCTGTTTCACGCTGACGGCCTTTTTGGCGCAGCGCTTCTGGCTTTCGGGAAAGAGCTTCGCGACGGTTACCGGAAAGGGCGACAGCGGCAGTCACGCCGCCCTGCCGCGCACGGTTTCAATCGCGGTCCATGCCCTAGTCATTCCCTGGGCGCTCTTCACGCTCGTCGTTTACGGCATGATCCTCGTCGGCGGCTTCGTGAAGACCTGGGGGCTGGACAACTCGCTGACGCTCACCCACTACGTGAAGGCATTCTCCGTCGAGTTCCGCGACGGCGGCATCGCCTGGACGGGCGTTGCGTGGAACTCCTTCTGGACGACGATGGAGATTGCCCTGATCTCGGCACCGCTCACGGCAGCCGTCGGGCTCCTGACCGCCTATCTGATCGTGCGCCAGAGGTTCGCCGGCCGCGAACTCTTCGAGTTCGCCCTGATGATGAGCTTCGCCATTCCGGGGACGGTGATCGGCATCAGCTACATCATGGCCTTCAACCTGCCGCCGCTCGAAATGACCGGCAGCGCTCTGATCCTCGTTGCCTGTTTCGTCTTCCGCAACATGCCCGTCGGCGTGCGCGGCGGGGTGGCGGCGATGAGCCAGCTCGACCGAAGCCTCGACGAGGCATCTCTGACGCTCCGGGCCGATAGCTTCCGCACCATCCGCAAGGTTATTCTGCCGCTTTTGCGGCCGGCGATCACGGCCGCGCTCGTCTATTCCTTCGTGCGCGCGATCACTTCGATCAGCGCCGTCATCTTCCTGGTCAGCGCCGAGTACAACATGGCGACGGCCTATATCGTCGGGCTGGTCGAAAACGGCGAATACGGTGTGGCGATCGCCTATTCCTCCATGCTGATCGTGGTGATGATATCGGTCATCGCCTGCTTCCAGCTTGTCGTCGGCGAACGCAGGCTTCGGCGCGAAAACCGCGTCCAGGCCGTTGCCCGCGCGCCCGCTCCCCTTCCCCAGGAGAAAACCGCATGACCGTCGTGGCTCCCGGTTCCGTCGTCTTCCGGAACATATGCAAGAAGTTCGGTGCCTTCACCGCCATTCCCGACCTGTCGCTGACCATCGAACCAGGCACGCTCGTCACCCTGCTCGGACCCTCCGGCTGCGGCAAGACGACGACGCTTCGGATGCTGGCCGGCCTCGAACATCCGACATCCGGCCGCATCCTGATCGGCGGCAAGGACGTGACGATGCTGCCCGCAAACGAGCGCGACGTCTCGATGGTCTTCCAGTCCTATGCTCTCTTCCCACACATGAACGCCCTCGACAACGTGGCCTACGGCCTGGAGTCGTCAGGCATGAAGCGCAAGGAAGCGCGCGAAAGAGCCGAGGAAGGACTGGCCCTGGTCGGCCTTCCCGGCATGGGCCAGCGCCTGCCGGCCGAGCTCTCCGGCGGGCAGCAGCAGCGCGTCGCGGTCGCCCGTGCACTGGTGCTGGAGCCCCAGGTTCTCCTCCTCGACGAGCCGCTGTCAAATCTCGATGCAAGGCTGAGGCGCCGCGTCCGGACCGAAATCCGCGAACTGCAGCAGCGGCTCGGTTTCACCGCGGTCTATGTCACGCACGATCAGGACGAAGCCCTCGCCGTCTCCGACCGCATCATCGTGATGAAGGACGGGAGCATAGCCCAGGAGGGCGCCCCGCGCGAACTCTACGAAACGCCGGCCTCCGC
This sequence comes from Sinorhizobium sp. GQ132, assembly GCF_059758575.1. Lineage (NCBI taxonomy): Bacteria > Pseudomonadati > Pseudomonadota > Alphaproteobacteria > Hyphomicrobiales > Rhizobiaceae > Sinorhizobium > Sinorhizobium sp. GQ132. The sequence goes on from NZ_JCAXDX010000006.1 coordinate 160,344, forward strand.
CTTCATCGCCGACTTCATGGGCGAAGCCAATGTCGTTGCCTGCGACGTGATCGACGTCGACGGCCACGAGGCCACGATCCGTGTGGAACGGCTGACGCATCGCGTGAGCGGCCGCGGAATGCGCCCCGGACCGGCGAAGCTTGCGGTGCGCCCGAACGCGATCACGCTGGAGCCGTCCGCAGCCGGCAGTTTTTCAGGCGAGATCACCCATACGGCCTATCTCGGCGATCATGTGGAGTACGAAGTCAAGACGGCAGCCGGGACGCTCTTCGTGGTCGACCCGGCGGTGGAGCGGGCACTTGCGCCCCAAACGAATGTGGCAATCGCCTTCAAGGAGCGCGGCATTGCCCTCATCAACGGTTAGCCCCGGCAATTTGCAACCAAGGATTCCCTCATGACTTCTCACGTCGTCCCCGGGCTCGAAGCCCGCCTGGCACTGGCCGAAACCATCGGGCGCGAGGCGGGCGCAATGGCGCTCGATTTTTTCGCTCGCCGCGAAACGCTGATCATCGAAACGAAGCGCGACCCGCAGGACCTGGTTTCCATTGCCGATCGCGAAGTCGAAAATCTCATCCGCGATCGAATCGCGGAGGCGTACCCGGACGACGGCGTGCTCGGTGAGGAATATGGTCTCGTTCCCGGCCGCTCAGGCTTCACATGGGCGGTCGATCCGATCGACGGCACGAGCCCTTTCGTCAACGGCATGCCCAACTGGTGCGTCTCCATCGCCCTCGTTCATGCCGGCATACCGGTAGTGGGGGTCATCGCCGCACCATGTCACGGTGAACTCTACGCGGCGGCACTCGGCCTCGGCGCGCGTCTCAACGGCAAGGCGCTCACGCTCGATGGTTCGCGCACCATCCGCAACCACGTGACCGGGCTCGGCGCCAACAACTATGTCAAGCCGGCCTTCGTCGGACAGATGGTGGAAAACCTGCTGGAGGCCGGCGGCACCTTCATGCGCAACGGTTCCGGCGCACTCATGCTTGCCTATGTCGCCGCCGGCCGCCTGGTGGGCTATTACGAGCCCTATATGCACGCATGGGATTGTCTCGCCGGCTACTGTCTCGTCCAGGAAGCGGGCGGCTGGCACCTGCCCTTCCCCACTGAGGGAGAGAGTTTGACCCGCGGCTCGATCGTCCTTGCCGCCGCGCCCGGCGCAGTCGACGACCTGAGGAAGCTTGCGGGCGTCTGACACTCGCGACCATGCTGGATTGGGATTGCTGCCTGAACGGCACGGCTGCAACTTTGAGCTCGCCACGTTCCTGAACAGCCAAGGCATGCTCCTTGACCCGGGATTCGGCGTCCCCTATTTCAGCTCCATGGATATGACTGACCAGCTGCGGGCGCATTCGAAGTTAAATTCGACAAGGCTGGCGCTTCAGAGATTGGAACGCGGACGGGACCCGTGGGCGTTGCGCTGGCAGGCGCTGCTTGCCATCATCGACCTCAGCATCCTCGCCTTTTTCATCCTGGGCCCCTATCTGAGAGCGGGTCCGTCCTATCTCATCATCGACTACATCATCGCCGCATGGATCGGGTGCGAGCTCATCGCGAGAGCGTTGGCCGCGCCTTCGATCGAGCGTTTCCTCCGGCGGCCGATGACCTGGATCGATGTGGTCATTCTCGGCACGCTTCTCTTCCCCGACCTGCTGTTCAACTTCGCCTTCCTCAGGGTGATGCGCATCTGGGCGATCGGCAAGAGTCCGCTCCTGCTCGAAGGTCTTCGCCGCGCCGGGTGGTTGCATCTGCAGGATGTCTTCCGTGCCTGTCTGAACTTTCTCGTATTCCTCTTCGTCGTCACCGGCTTCGTTTACACGACGTTCTTCTATCACCGGGAAGGCGGCGAAGGCTTCGTCGATGCACTCTATTTCACGGTGGCTACGATCACCACGACGGGCTTCGGGGACATCACCCTGCCGGGCACGCTCGGCAAGCTCACCTCGGTCATCACGATGATCGTCGGCATATCGCTGTTCGTAAGGCTCGCCCAGGCCGTTGTCAGACCCTACAAGGTCAGTTTCCCGTGCCCTCAATGCGGCTTGCAGAGGCACGACACCGACGCCGTCCACTGCAAGGCCTGCGGTCATCTGCTCAACATACCCGATGAGGGTGACTGAGATGTACGAGGCGTGAGTCTTTCAGTGTCTCAATGAAAAAATGAAAGGCCTTTGGATACTACGCATCTCCGCGTGAAAAACCGCTGCACCTAGCCCTTCGTCTTGGCTGTCGCGACCGGCTCCGTGGTCAGATGAAAATCAACCATCTCCTTTTCAGTCAGGTAATAGAGCCTGTCCGGCGGTGTTTCGAGAGCGTTGATCCAGAGGCCCGGGCCGACTCCCATCGTATCGAGATGGCGGGCGACTCTGGCCGTGGTGGATTGTGCGAAAGACATGGCTTGGGCCGGTGTCGGCCGTTCCTCGCCGCCGCTGAAAACCTGATGCACGCCGATCAATGCGTCCTTTTCCGCCACACGCGCGACACCCCCGGCAAAAACGATCGGGCAGGAGGACGCGCAGAGCGCCTTCGATGCGACCTTGGTATCGAGCTTCTTCTCGCGGATCAGTTTCGACATCGCGAGCGCATCGTCCACCGAACCACCGGGCGAGTTGAGGGCGACGGTCCTCACATATTCGCCGCGCGCTTCGATCTCCTCGGCGAAGCGCGAACCGGCGCCGAGGTCGATCGTGCCCTCGGCGAGCAGGACGCCGCCGGATCGGAGATCGAACCTCATCGGCTGGCGCAGCACTTCGTCGGAGCTTCCCGGTTGGACTGGCGGGCCGTTGGGCGCAGCCTCGGTCAATGCCGGAGGCAGGACCGGCCGATCCTCGAGCATCGGATCGAAACCGGGGAGTCCGGCATTCATCGCGGAGATTTCGCGCAGGTCGATCAGCAGGAAGACACTCGCGGCCGCCAGCATCGCGAAGAAGGCGCCGCGCATCAGCACACCGTCGTCGATCCGGACCAGCGCCTTGATCGCTTCATCGATCCTCATGCGACCGATCCTTTGCACGCGTCCTCGGGTCGAGGCTGGTGATGTTGTTCGGCTCCTCCGCTTCCGCCTGAGCCACGATGTCGCCGAGTTGCCCGCCATTCGCCGTCACGGCGCGCTGCACTTCCAAGGCCTGCAGGAGCTCGGCCGCCGTAATGCGCTCGGCAAAGGGCAGCTTCTCCTCCTGCTTGCGGATGGCGCTGTGAACCGCGGCCAGAATGAAGACCAGCACGCCCGGCAGCAGGTCGATGGAAATGGCGCCTGCCCAGGCGGGAATGAAATCGGTCGCATAGCGCAGTACCGCCTCGGCGGATGAAAGCGGAACGAAACGCCGCTCCGCCACCGGCGCACGCGCCAGTATTTCGTCAGCCGCTTCGGAGAGGACCTTGGATTGCGCCGCCACCGAGGCTCGGACAGTCTCCATCACCCGGTCCTGGCGATTGACGAGATCCGCATCGCCGCCGTCGGCCACGGGTGCGATGAAGCCGAGCGACAGGTCGTCTGCGGCACGGCGGATCGAAGGCGCGATCGAAGTCTGTCCGAGCGACGTTATGACGCCTGTGAGCGCCACCACTTCCGAGGAGAACTGATCGGCACGCGGTGCGACCGCACCCGGCGCGGAAACCAGCGTCCGCATCGTCTCGAGCCGCTTCTGCCCCTGGTTGAAAAGTACCGTCACCTGTTCGCGGGAGGCGTTGATACCATTTTCCAGATCCTTCATCTGAGCCGACATTTGCGACAGAAGCTGCACCACGCTTCCGGACCCCGTCGTGCCGGTGAGCGCCCCCGATTGCCGCTCCGAAGCGGCAAGCTGGGCGAAGCGTTCGGATGCGCGCTGGATATCGGGCAGCAGGCTCTGGGCCGCAAGCGCGTTCTGATGCGCCTGGTCCAGGTCGGCGGTATAATCCTCCACCGTTTCCGCAAGATGCTGTTCGAGCGCGGCGGAACCTGCCAGTGCCGCCGCATTGAGCCAGCTCGACATGGCGATGATCATAGCCGCACCCAGAGCCATCACGCCCAGCATGGCGGCCCGGCCCGTATGGTGGGTCACATGCGGATAGAAGCGGGCCATATAGGACCAGAAGGCGTAGATACCGACGGAAACCGAGGCCGAATAGATGATCGCCGCGAAGAAGACCGACGTCGGGGAGCCGTCGAGAATGCTGCGGACGCCGAGATAGGTATAGACGCCCGAGGCAAGCGCCAGCACCGCAAGTGCAAAACGCGTCATGGTTTCCACGGCCGCAACACCGTCATGCAAACGTTGGGATGCGCCGAGGGCCATGAGCACCATCTCCTCAGAGGAATGTATTCCTTAACAGAGAATGAAGAAACGGGCGGAATAAAGGCTGCCCGCAGGGCGAAGAACTGGGATGCCGGAAAGAACCTTCCCGGAAACCGGAGGCGTCATCGAACGAGGTAGCTCTCGACTGCGCCTATGCCCCGTAGCTCCAGCGCGCAACGGCGCTCGAGCGTCCATTGACTGCGCAGCGCGCGCTTCGTCGCCTCGGAGATCTGTATGCAATCGGCCACCCCCTGGGATTCGAGCCGGCTCGCTATGTTCACCGTTTCTCCCCACACGTCGTAGACGAACCGGAGCCGCCCGATCAGTCCGGCGACGACTGGCCCCGTATGGATTCCGATCCGAACCCGAAAACGGTCGGGCCCGGCTTCCGTGTCCTGCAAGGATCGAAGCATGGACTTTCCGAGGGCCACGACCCGGTCGGCATGATCCGGCGCAGGCTCCGGGATCCCGCAGGCGGCCATATAGGCGTCTCCTATGGTCTTGATCTTCTCGACACGGTGCTGCTCCGTAAGCAGATCGAACCTCCTGAACATTCCGTCCAGGCGCCTGACCAGATCGGACGCAGTCGATCTTGCTGCAATGGGCGAAAAGCCGACGATATCGGCAAATAGAATGGAGACCTCTTCGAAGCGGTCGGCGATGATCTCTTCGCCATCCTGCAGCCGCACAACGATCTGGTCGGGCAGGATCGCGCGAATGAGGGAATCCGCCCGCAGCTTTTCCGCTTTTATCTCCTGGAGGTAGCGATGCTCCCGGTCGAGCCAGCGCTTCTTCTCGAGCGTGGAATTGATCCGCGCGCGCAGAAGTATCGGATTGAAAGGCTTCGTCAGATAATCGTCGGCGCCGGCCTCGATGCAGCGGGCTACCGCCGTGACATCACTCAAGCCCGAGATCATGATGACCGGGACGTGCTTCCATCGCTCCTCAGACTTCAATCGCGACAGCATCTCGATGCCGTTCATGTCCGGCATCAGAATGTCGAGCAGGATGAGGTCGAACTCGCCCTCGGCCAATTTCGCCAGCGCGGACAGTCCGGATTCGGCGGTGACCACGCGATGACCTTCGCGCCGCAGCCGCCGGGACAAGAGATCACGATTGCTGGCCACGTCGTCGACGACGAGGATCCTGCCCCCCTGCTCCGGCCATGCAATCTCTTGCGCCTTGAACAGAAGTCGCTCGAGCCCTGCCGCGTCGATTTCGGCGCGTTCCCCCGGTTGAAGCATCTCGACCGTTTCCCCGCGCGAAAGGCTGGCGAGGGCGTCGACCTGCCTCAGGAGCTCTGCCGCCGCCGACAGTATCACATGGAGGTCTTCCTTCAGCGCATGCTCCGGCGCATCGCCTGCCTCTTCGAGGATCATTTCGGAATAGCCTATGATGGCGTTGAGCGGTGTGCGCAGGTCGTGGCGGAGTCTTGCCTCCGCCTCCGCTTCTCCTTCCTCCAGAGCGCAGGCAGTGCCCTCGAGAAGGCGATCGATAAAGCCGTTCAGTTGCCTTGCTGCAGCACCGATCCGGTCGAGATCGCTCTTAATGTGGATCAAACCGAGATCCCGCGCCTGCTCGATCAGCAGTTCCTGGAAGCCCAGGATTGCCCGCGCCGGGCCGGCCAATCGCTGGGCCACGTGAGCGGCGATCGCCTGGTGCTGGAAGTCGTTGCCGGTGGTCATTTTCCCACCTATACCGCGAGCAGCTGCTCGATCTTGCGAACGAGTTTGGGCAAGTCGACCGGCTTGCTGTCGTAATCGTCGCATCCGGCTTCAAGGGCCATCTCCCGGTCGCTTGCCATTGCATGCGCCGTCAGGGCGATGACCGGTATTCCGGATGTCAGCGGATTGGCCTTGATCCGTCGTGTCGCTTCCCAGCCGTCCATCACCGGCAGGCTCATATCCATGAGGATCAGGTCCGGCTTTTCGGATGCGGCAAGTTCGACGCCGGCCTTTCCGTTTTCAGCAATCAGCACGTCGAAGCCCCGGCGAGACAGCCGCCGGGAAAGCATGTCGCGGTTCATTTCATTGTCTTCCACCAGAAGGATTCTCGTCATTTGCGGCTCTCCTCCTGCATATGTTCAGCCGTCCGCGAGGGCTTTGCCGACCGAAGCGCCCGTTCCGATCTGACGTTCGAGTGCCGCGACCAGCTGGGAGCGGCTGTTTGCGCCTTTGTTCACGACAGCGACCGCGCGGTCGCGCAACCATTTCAGCTCGTTTGCGGAGAGGTCCTTCGACGTGACCACCACCACCGGAATGTTCTGCAGCTCCGGAATCCTCTGCATTTCGCTGAGCGTCTGGAACCCATCCATTTCCGGCATCAGAAGGTCGAGCAGGACGAGACGCGGCAGAATCCGCTTCATCATTTCCAGTCCGCGGACCCCGTCGCCCGCTTCGTGTACGGTCCACTTTCTCTTGACCAGAATGCGCCTGAGAAACTCGCGGGAGGCCTGGTCGTCGTCGACGACCAGAACGTCGTGCTTGCCGCCCCCGAATGTCTCGATCGTCCGGACCAGCTTGTCGGTATCGATCGGCTTCGTCAGATATTCGACCGCGCCGAGCGAAAGACCCAGCTCGCGGTCTGCCAGGATCGTCGCCAGGATCACCGGGATCGTGCATAATTCGGGATCGTTCTTCAGAGCGCGCAGGACCGACCAGCCGTCCTGATGCGGCATGATGATATCGAGGATGATCGCGTCTGGCCGATGCTTGCGTGCGGCAGACAATCCTTCCTGTCCGTTCGATGCCTCGATCGAAGCGAGGCCCGCTTCCGCCAGTGCCTTTGCGATAAGGCTGCGGGCAGCCGGCTCGTCGTCGATGATGAGTGCGGTGCGGCCCGACCCGACCTGCGGTACGGGTTCGGCCGGCGGTCCGTCGGCCTCTCTCTCGCACTGCGCCGGCACCTCCATGGTGAACATGGAACCCTTGCCGAATTCGCTTTCGACGGTAACGACGCCGCCGATCATGCGGCAGAAGCTGCGCGTGATGCTCAAGCCCAGGCCCGTGCCGCCGTAGTTTCGGGTGGTTGAGGCATCCGCCTGGGTGAAGGCATTGAAAAGCCGTTCCTGCTGCTCCGGTGACATGCCGATGCCGGTGTCGGAGACCTGGAACACAAGCCAGTCGCGGTCCGATCTTTGCTCCCGCCGGACCCTCAGGGTCACTCGCCCGCCATTCGTGAACTTGGCCGCATTGCTGAGCAGGTTGAAAAGGTTCTGGCGCAGCTTGGTCTGGTCGGAATGCATCTCGCCGAGATCGGCTTCGAAGTCGTGCGTGAACTCGTTTCCGTTCCTGGCCATCAACGGCGCGACCGTCGCCGCAACGTCACGGAGCAGGTCGGCAACGCTGAAGGTCTCGAGGAAAACCTCCATCTTGTTCGCCTCGATCTTCGACAGGTCGAGAATGTCGTTGATGAGCGAAAGAAGATGGCGACCCGCGGACGCTATCTTGTCGAGGTCCGGGACGAGCTCCTCATCCTCGTGGTCGCGTGCCTCCTCTATCAGCATCTCGCTGTAGCCGATGATCGCATTGAGGGGCGTGCGCAACTCGTGGCTCATGGAGGCGAGGAACTGGCTCTTGGCCTCGTTTGCCGACTCCGCGTGGCTCTTCGCGCGCTCGAGTTCGACCTGCCGCTGCTTGAGCTCGGTGATGTCGGTGTAGACGGCGACCGTTCCGCCATCCGGAATCTTTCGTTTGCTGATGCGGACCCACTTGTCGCCGAACCGCTTCTCGTCAACGAGGCCGGCAGGGTCCCGATGCAGCCTTACGCGCTCGTCGACCCACTCTTGCGGCGACTTGCCTTCGAGATCCACCTGGCCCATCTCCAGGTTCTGCTCCACGATTTCGCGGAAGCTCCTGCCGCGGAGCGTATTCGGCTTGTGGCTCGGGAAGATTTCGCAATATTTGCTGTTGGCGACCAGGATTCTGTCCTCGGAATCATAGAGGACGAAGCCATCCGAAATCACCTCGAGCGCGGCTGCGATCGTCCGCCGCTGCCGCTCCGCTTCGTCTTCGAGTTTTTTCTTTTCGATGGCGCTTTCCCGGAAGAGCGAAAGCGTCCTTGCCATCGCTCCCAGTTCGTCGCCGCCCTCTTCGGGGATATCGACGTCGTAACGTCCCTCCGTCAGGTCGCCGATGACGCGATTGAGGCGCCGCAGCGGGCCGACGATAGAGCGCAGGACGAGGAGCGTCAGCAGCGAACCGATCAACACCACGCCGCCCACCAGGATGGCCGCGGTCGTGGCTGTCTTCTCGGTTTGCACGACGACCTCGTTGCGGGCAGCTTCCGCCTCGGCCTTTACCTGTTCCACGAGCCTGTTGAGATCCGCATCGACCTTGCCGCTGTGGGTACGCGCCTTTGCCAGCAAGGCGTTGCCGACGATGCGGTTGTCCTGGGTGTAGCTGTCGGCGGCCTGCAGAGCCGTTTCGACATAGGCGTCGACTTCCGTACGAATTGCCTCCACCGCCTCGGGCGCGTGCTTTGCGAGGCCCGCCAACTGTTCCTGCAACCGTTCGCGGGCCTCGTCGGCGTTGCGCTGGGAGTTCATCAGCAGACTGACGGAGAGATCGGTCAGCCAATATCTGAGATCGCCGAATGCCACATGGGCCGATGCGGCCGATGCCGCCCGATCGAAGAGCTCCCTGGTTTCGGCCATGCGCTCGGCACTGCGATAAAGCGCCTGCGTGAGAAACAGGGACGAAAGGACAAGGCTGATCAGGCCGGCCGCGGTGAGCGCGGCCACGCGGGCAGAGATCGGCAGATCGGTGATCCGGCTGTCGAGCCTTTTCGCGGGCCGGGCGGCCTGTGTCGACCCGAGCTCATGCCCAAGCGCACTCATTTGAACAAGACGATGCTGATGGCACCGCCCAGATCGCCGGCCTTGCCGCCTTCCTTCGGATAGCCGGTGACGTCGATTTCACCCTTCGGCGAACCGTGACAGGAAAGACAGGACTCCGTGTAATATTCCGGCAGCAGCATCCGGAACGCCGGGCGGCCGTTCACCTGCGTCACTTCCGTATAGAGTTCACCCTTCGGCCTCTGCGGATCCGAGAAGACCTCGTTGATGACCCGGGCCTCCCAAGCATCGGGAAGCGACTTGCGGTTGCGCACCAGAACCTCCGGCGCCGTGACCCGGACCAGCGCCTCATTGCCCGCCTTGACGGCAAATTTCTCGTTCATCAGACGCGCGAAAATGGCCGGGACGAAACCCTTGAACCCGATCCCGGGGCGGTTTATGTCGTCCTGCTCTTCATTCACGACTTCCCGCATCGCCTCGATCTGCGCCTGGAGAAGCTTGCGGTCGCGATCGCCGAGATCATTCGAGATCAACGGATGGCCGGTGCGCTCGCCATAAAGGGCGATCGCTTCGGCCGTGAACCGCTCGCCGTCGAGTTTCTTGTCTCCGATTGCCGGGTCATTGATGAGCGACTGGTAATTCGAAAGGACGTTTCGGGCGGCTCGCAATAACTCGGCAAGCCGCGTCCCGGTCGCGACGTCATCGGCCTCCTCGGCAGCAAGCGAAGGTGCGAAGAGCGCGCAACCGCACAATAACGTGACGATGCAGTTTCGCGCCAGGGCTGCAAGAGCTTCCATTTTCTTACCCCCCAGGAGGAAGCGCAAGCCGAGAGGATACCACAGGAGGGCGCGTGGAAGGAGTCACCAGTAGTCGTCGCTCTCGCGCTTTCGCGCTCAAGCCTTCATCAGACCGACGTGAATCACTGCATATCGATGCGGGCAGCCGCATAAGCGGGCAGGTCGAGGATGTCGCTTTGGTGCGCTTTCGCCTCCAGTTCCTCCGCGCCATCGCGCAACCAGGTCTCGTCGAGGAGCGTAAGGCTACGCGCGCCGGCCTCGGGAAGCATCACCCGTTGCAGATCGGGTGTGAGATTGGCAAGCAACAAGGTACTCGTTCCATTCAACGCCGCACCAAGGCCGGCAACGCATTCGGGCGCGGATGTTTCGACCGCGATCCGCATGCCGTCCGACAGCTGCGCGAGCCAGGTCAGGACATGAGACAGCGGTCTCGTCCGACCGGCTTCGACGGGCTCCCCGGCGCTGGCGATCAGCCCGAATGGTCCCGTAAGCGTCGAAAGCGTCAATAGCTCGGGCTCCGCATCGGCAACCGTCGCGGCATAGGCAAGCGTCCAGGCAGCGCCGAAGAGCGCGTTATGTCGGGGGTCCCGCGCCGCCATGGCGATCCGCTTGCCGAACGGATTGTCCTTCGTCGCGCTGCCATAGGGGTTCTGGCGCATGGCAATCGTGGAGGGACCTATGCGATAGGGCTTCGCGCCATAGATCGCGCGGACGGACCGGGTTACGTCCCGCAACGCCTCGAAGGTCTGCATCACGCTCGTGTCGTCGGCCGCATGGACGATCGGGCTGGTGCAGTGGGTGACGTAGGAAAGTCCTTCGGCGGGCACCCGCTTACGGTTGAGCTCGGTGAAATAGCTGAACATGCCGCCGCCGAGCGGCACGCCCGGAAACGCCTTCCGAGCGGCCGCATAGATGTCTTCGAGCGGCGGGCAGTCCGGCCAGACGCTACCGGGCGGCGTCGACTGCCGGTCGACCGAGGGAGAGACGGCCAGGCTTGCGAGGTCGAGGCCGCTCTGGCGCACAAGCTGCGCGATCTCGCCGAGTTCCGCATCGAGGGGTCGCTTGCATGGAACGAAACATTCGAGTGTCACCGCACAGCCCGACGCGTCGGCCACGCTTCGGAAGTGCCGAAGGTCAGTCAGACCGTGGCCGGCATCCGGGTCGAAATGGCAGACGAGGTGCCGTGCGCCGACGCGCTTCAGAAGCCCCGCATTGTCCAGCTCTTCGGCTGCAGCGTCCGGCCGCAGGCCGATGCCGATCTCGGGCAATCTTCCCGCATCGCGCCTGAGCGAAAGGCGAATTTTGCCTTGGCTGCGCTCTTCCAGCTCGGCGGTGTCCTCAGCCGCGAGAATCGAAAGCGTCACGCCCTGGTGCACCGTCTCACCCGCCTTCAGCAGATAGGGCCAGGGCAGTTCCAGCGGGCGCACGTAGGTCTTGTAGGAGCCGTCGGTCCAGTTCCGCTGGTCCTCCATCTCGAACACGTCGCCGGCGAAGCGGCACTCGGCCTTGATGCCGGGCGAAACTTCGTGGGTAATCGCCGCGATGTCCATGAACGGCTGCCAGGGCTCGATGAGGTCCGGGAAGACCGACCGTTCGACCGTGCCGTCTCCATGCTCCACCTGGACCGGCCGCCCGGCCAGACCGACGATCGGATGCAGGACGGCGAAGCCGGCGCGCGCCGTTTCGAAATCGCGATCCGGCGTGAAGCGCGCGCCGAAGACGAGGCGGTCGGGCTTCAGGTCGATAGTGGCGCTGCAATCGAGAAGAGCCCCATCCGGCGACCGGAACCTGGCGGAGTACCGAACGACTGTCCCGGCCCGGCCCTCCTCAAATGTCAGGTCGCGGATTTCCGCCTCGCAGGTGCCCCAATCCCGGTCTCGGACGAGAAAGGAGATGGCCCTGAGTACCTCCTTGCCGGCAAAGCGGATCGTGCGCAGATTGCCGCTAACGAAATCGGCGCTCAAGCGGCCCGCCTCGATCCTGCGCGCCTCCGGCTCCTTCTCGTCGGTGCCGAAGAGGAGAAAGGCACGGGAGACCGTCATCCGAGAACCTCCGCGAGTGAAACGGTCCGCCCTTCCGCCGCGCTCAGATAGGAGGCCTCGACCAGGGCGAAGGTCTCGAGATTGTCGCGGCCGGACGTATCCGGCTCGCGTCCGGCCCGCAAGGCTTCGATCCAATGCTGCTGGATCAGCGCGACGCTCTCCTGAATGTTGTGCCAGGGAGGCGACGCCCAGGAAAGGACGGGCGGTTCCACATTCGTCAGCTTGGTAGCCCCCTTCGCGTGAACGGCAAGGTGATAGCCCTGCGTTAGCCGCAAGGTGCCCTTGCTCCCGTCCACCTCCACGAGGGTCTCGGGAAAGGGCTCGATCGGCAGCCTGGTCGCGTAGCTGCAGTCGACGATCGATGTGATCCCCCCGTCATGGTCCAGGAGCATCGTCGCGACGTCCTCGCCGGCAATCGCCGGATTGACCCGGCGCGTGCGCGCGGTCACCGCCGTCGCATCACCGAAGATGTAGCGCGCGACGTCGAGCGCATGAATGCCGAGATCCTCGATGATGAAGCGTTTGCCCGTTGCGAGATAGGGCTGGCCGGAGAACACGTCGTAACCCGATCGGAAGCTTATCCGCCCCCAGAACACCTCGCCGATCGCGCCGCTGTCGATCGCCGCCTTTACCGCCCGTATCGGCGACTGCCAGCGGAAATTCTCGTGAACCATGAACGCCACGCCTGATTTCGCGCAAGCCGAGACCATTGCCTTGGCGTCCGCCATGGTGGGCGCGATCGGCTTTTGACAGATCGTCGCGACCCCGTGTCGCGCGGCCATTTCCACCAGCGCCCGGTGACTTCCCACGGTCGTGGCGATGTCGACGAAATCGAAGCCGCCATCGGCAAAAAGGTCCTCGGCCGAGGTGTAGCGCCGCTGAATGTCGAACGCGTCGCCGACCGCCTTCAGCCTCTCGGGATCACGATCGCAGATGGCCACGATGCGCGCCCCTTCGGCGTCACGCCAGCCGTGCATCTGGTTGACTGCGAAGAACCCGCAGCCGATCAGCGCGCCTTTGAGGTCTGTCATGCCCGTCACCCCTTTTTCGCAAGCTGCATCAGCGTGACCTGTTGCTGCAGCCGGCGTTGCGCCTGATCCACCACGACGGCGACGATGATCACGATCCCCTTGATGACCATCTGCCAGAAGGACGAGATGCCCATCATCACGAGACCGTCGGAAAGAATGCCGATAACGAAGGCGCCGATGATGGTGCCGCCAATCGTCCCGCGGCCGCCGGACATCGACGTGCCTCCGAGAACCGCTGCGGCAATGGCATTGAGCTCGAAGGAATTGCCCGTCGCCGGGTGCGAGGCCATGAGTTCCGACGATATGACCAGTCCGACGATCGCCGCGCAGAAGCCGGAGAACATATAGACGAACATCTTCACCCGGTCGACCCGGATGCCGGACATGCGGGCGGCACGCTCGTTGCCGCCGACGGCGAAGATATGCCGGCCGATCGGCGTATACCTGGCCACGTACGCGGCCGCGAGCGCCACGACGATGAGGATCCAGATCGAAACCGGCAGGCCGAGAAGCCGGCCGGAACCGAGGAAGGCAAAGCCCGTCGTCGCGAGTTCCGGCTTGCCGACGAGGTTGGGGAATGTCTGGCCGCCCGATGAAAGCAGGGCAAAGCCACGCGCGACATAAAGCGTGCCGAGCGTGGCGATGAAGGGTGCGACGTTGAGCTTGGTGATCAGGAGCCCGTTGACCGCGCCGATGACGATCCCGACGGCGAGCGTGATGAGGCAGACCTCGACGACGTTGAAATAGACCGTGTAGCCGAACTGCAGATCGATGCCGTTGAGGATGAGCCCGCCGGCCACCATGCCGCAGAGCCCGACGATCGAACCGACGGAAAGATCGATGCCGCCGGTGATGATGACGAAGGTCATGCCCATGGCCAGGAAAGCGTTGAGCGCCACATGCTTCGACATCAGGATCAGATTGGCGGTCGAAAGAAAGTTCGGCGCGAACATCGAGAAGAAGGCGATAACCGCAAAGAGGGCGATGAACGTCCTGAGCTTCATCAATGTGAGCAGCACCGAGCCGCTCGTCGCGTCGGTTGCGTTGGTGGTCGTCGTTGCCGTCGTCATCAGGCGTGTTCCCTTGTCGTTTTATGACCCTCGGCCGAAGCCTTCACGATCATCTCTTCCGTGGCGTCCGCGCGGTCGATGACCGTGACCAGCCGTCCGTTGCTCATGACGGCGATGCGGTCGGAGAGCGCCATGACCTCTTCGAGGTCGGAGGTGGAAAAGAGGATGGCGAGCCCCTCGCCGGCAAGCCGGCGCATGGTGCGGAAGACGTCCGCTTTGGCGCCGACATCTATGCCGCGGCTGGGTTCGTCCATCAGCAGCACCTTCGGTTTGGTCATCAGGGCCTTGCCGATGACGACCTTCTGCTGGTTGCCGCCGGACATCGAGGTCACCTCGAAGTCCGGGTTGGGTGCCTTGATGGAAAGATCGCGGATGGCCGCAGCGATCGAGGCCCGCTCCCGCGCGCCGACAATATGGAAGCCGAAGCGCACGAAGCGGTCGAGGCTCGCAAGCGTCAGATTGCTGGCGATGGAAAGCGCCTGGACGAGACCCTCGCGCTGGCGATCTTCCGGAATGAGCGCCAATCCTGCGCCGATCCTGCCCGACGTGTCGCTGGCGTCGACCTCCGTCCCGCCGACGAAGATTCGCCCCGAGGAATGCGGGTGCTGACCCATGACGCATTCGAAAAATTCGCTGCGGCCGGCCCCCATCAGCCCGTAGATACCCAACACCTCGCCCGCACGTACCGAGATCGAGACATGGTCGACCGCGAGCCCGCCGGTCCGGCGCGGCAGACAGATCTCCTCGGCGCGGAACGCCTCCTCCCCGAGGCGGTGGTCGACCGATTTGGCGAAGTCCTTCGCGTCCGAGCCGATCATCGACCGGACGATCCATCTGGTATCGATGTCCTTGACCATGGCGTGGCCGGTGATCTGTCCATCCCTGAGCACGGTGATGTAGTCGCCGATCCGCATCAGCTCTTCGAGCCGGTGAGAAATGTAGACGATCGCCACCCCTTGCACCTTCAGCTCGCGGATTACCTTGAAAAGGACATCCACCTCCGCCGCCGAAAGGGCCGACGTCGGTTCGTCGAGAATAAGGATGCGGGTATCGAGCGAGATCGCCTTGGCGATCTCCACCAGCTGCTGCTGACCGATCGGCAGGTCTTCGACGAGCGTCTCGGCATCGATCCCGGCATCGAGCCTGTCGAGGAACCCGGTGGCCCTCTCGACCTGCGCGCGATGATCGATGCCGCGAATGCCCCGGTTCAGCTCACGGGTCGCGAAGATGTTCTCGGCAACCGAGAGGTTGCCGAACAGGTTGAGTTCCTGAAAGACCATGCCGATGCCGTGGCGCTGCGCGTCGGCGGGCGAATGGAATTCCACCGCCTGGCCGTCGAGCAGGATGCGGCCGAGCGAGGGCTTCTCGACGCCGGCGATGATCCGCATCAGGGTCGACTTGCCGGCACCGTTTTCGCCGACGAGCACGTTCACGGCGCCGCGCCGGAGCGAAAGGTTCGCATGGCGCACCGCAACGATGCCCGAATAGACCTTCGTCACGTCTTCGAGGCGCAGGACGCAATTGTCGTCGTCAGCTGGGTGCATGATCATCCGCCCACCGTCAGCTGAGCCGGAACGAACAGCGGCAACTGGCCCTTGGCGGGCAGCGGATAGGCGCCGACAGCGTCGAGCTTCTTGCCGACAAGTCCGTCGCGGGACAGCTTTTCAAGCACCAGTCCGTTGACATGCGTGTTGAAGGCCTTGCCGAACTGCGCCCACTCGATCTGGTTTTTGAATTCGTTGAAGTTGACGAAGTCGAGGCTGTCGCGGATCGCCGTGCCGCGGATCGCCGGGCCGATCTGCACGCGTGCGTCCGCCTTGCCGTCGCCGTTCGCATCGACTTCCACATAGGCCGAACGCGACTTCGTCTCGGCCTTGACGATGGTGCCGGAGAGACGCGCCGCAAAAGTCCAGGGGGCACTTCCCTGCTTTTCCTTGTGGCCGTATTTGGCACCCGCCGCCTGCGGATCGCTCTCGGCGAGAGCTGTCACTTCGACGAACGGACCGGCCTTTCTGTCGAGATAGGGAAGCACTTTGGCGTCCCAGATCTCGGCGACCATGCGATTGGGATTGAAGCCGCCGGAGGCAGCCTCGGCGGCCTCTTCGGCAGTCGGCGTCTTGATGATCTTGCAGCCCGAGAGTGCCATCACGCCCGCAACCACAAGTGCGGCCGCGACCTTAAACTTCGGCATCGAAATTCACTCCATGACAGGACAGGCGCGCAGCGTATGGGCCGCGTGCCCAGCGCATCGGCCCGAAAAGCGGAGCCGGTTTTCGGTAAGCACCGTGCGCAGATTCAAAGGCTTAGCGGGTGCGGACGGTTTTCGCCCGCTCCCGCTCCAACTCCCTGGAACCGATCAATCCGCCAGCGCGAAGGTCTCGAGCTGGTCGGCGTTTTCGCTATTGATCAGCACGCAGTCCATGAGCTGCTTTTCTTCCGCCGGCGCCTTGCCGGTGGTGATGTATTCGTGAGCCTGCTGCACCGCCATCTGCGCCTGGGCGTAGGCCGGCTGCAGGACGGTGGCCTTGATGCCGCCGGACTTGATCGAGTCGCGAACGTCGTTGGAGCCGTCGAAGCCGACGACGATCACGTCCTTGCGGCCGGCCGCCTGCAACGCGGCGATCGCGCCCATTGCCATCGTGTCGTTGCCGGAGATCACCCCCTTGATGTCGGGATTGGCCTGAAGGATCGTCTCCATCTTGCTGTAGCCCTCGGTCTGGCTCCAGTTCGCCGACTGCTGCGCCACCATCTTCATCTCCGGATATTCGTCGATGACGTCGTGGTAGCCCTTCGAACGGATGCCGGCGTTGAGATCGGCTTCGCGGCCGAGCAACTCGACATAATTGCCGGACTCGCCCATCAGCTTCACGAATTCCTCGGCACCTAGCTGCGCGCCCTGATAGTTGTTGGAGACGATCTGCGAGACGGCGACCCCGGTCGCGTTGATCTCACGATCGATCAGGAAGGACGGCACGCCCGCATCCTTCGCCTTCTGGACGGCCGCGATGGACGCTTCAGAGCCGGCATTGTCGAGAATGATCGCCTTGGCGCCGCGGCCGATCGCGGTGTCGATCAGCTGCGATTGCTTGTTCGCATCGTCGTCATGCACGAGGACCAGCGTTTCGTAGCCGAGTTCCTTCGCCTTGGCCTCGGCACCCACCGCTTCGGCCTTGAAGAAGGGGTTGTCGTGCGACGGCGTGATGATGGCGATGAGATCGGCCGCATAGGCCGGAATGGCGGAGCTCGCCGCCAATACCGCCGCGAAAGCGGCGATGGTCATTCTGCGTGTCAGTTTCATCTGCTTTTCCTCCCAGGTTGAAAAAACGTCGGAGCTGTCCTCACAGGCTCCGGTATTCCGTTCGCGCGATCAGGTGATGCGGCGGATGCTGTCGGCGATCTCCTGCGGCTCGAAGACGCGTTTCCAGTCCTCGCGCATGAGCATCGGCTTGCCGAATTCGATGGCCTTGTTGCAGGCGTCGGAGAAGACGCCGGGCGTCTCTTCGAAGATCACGGCGCCGAGCACGTTCATGTGGCCGAGCAGGAAGTCGCGCGCGGCCTCTTTCGGGACGCCACGCTTGACGCACTCCTCCATCGCCTCACGCATGACGACCAGCAGCGAGGCGCAGACCGTTTCGGAGAGGCCCGGCTCCAGCAGCGCAATCTGTTCGACCGTCACCCGGTGCGAGCGCATTACCGGCGCCCAGATGACCTTTGCTATCTCCTCGCCGAGCGCATAGGCCTCTTCCGGCCCCTGCATCAGTGCGGAGACGATGTGCTGCTTGGCGGCGACTCCGCCGAAGAAGTCGCGCTTGGCCGCCGGGTCCGTCTCGTCGTTGAAGATCGGCGGGTGGCAGGGATGGGTAACGAAATAGGTAAGATCGCCGCGCTCCGGCAGATGACCAGCATAGGGTGCGGCCGCATCGAGGACGATAACCATCGTGCCGGGCTTCAGCCTATCCACAATCGCGGAAGCAACCTTGCCGATCGCCGTATCCGGCACCGCCAGAATGACCACCTCGGCACCGTCCAGCGCCTCATCGGCAGCGACGGCCTGAAGCCCGAGCTCGTCGGCCAGCCGCGCCTTGCCCGCCTCGCTCACTTCGACATGGCGCACGTCGAAACGCGAGCCTTTGAGGTTCTTGGCCAGGCGGCAGCCCATCTTCCCGCCGGCGCCGAACAGGGCAATCGATGTCATTCGCAACTCCTCAGCTATCTCGACGATCCGAATAGCCGAACTGGTATAATGAGTCAATGAGCATATCAGCAGCCGATAGCCGCGAAGTAGTCAGCGGTTGACAAGTAACGGTGTTCGGATTATCACTGACGAAATTCGAAATTCGTCACTCATCAGCAGGAGACAGGATGAGCGATCTCGCAGACAACGCCGCCGACGCAGCCCGCCAGGAAAACGTGACGCGTATTCTTGAAGCCGCGGAGCGGCTGTTCCGCCATTACGGCTATGCCAAGACAAACGTCGCCGATATCGCGCGCGAGCTCGATATGTCGCCGGCCAACATCTACCGTTTCTTCGCGTCGAAGACGGAAATTCATCAGGCGCTTTGCTCGCGCATGCTCGGGGCAAGCTACCAGCAGGCGCTGGAAATCGCGCGTCTGCCGCTCAGCGCTTCCGAGCGGCTGAGGCGCTACGGGCTGGGGCAGCACAAGCTCACCGTCGAGACAATGCTCGACGAACAGAAAGTCCATGAAATGGTCGTCGTGGCGATCGAGCGCGACTGGCACGTGATCGAGAAACATATCGGCCGTCTGGACGAGCTCCTCGCGGCTATTATCCGCGAGGGGATCGAAGCCGGAGAGTTCGCCGAACAGGACCCCGCTATCGCCGCCAGATGCTTCGGCGCCAGTCTCGTCACCCTTTGCCATCCGCAGATCGTCGCCCAGTGTCTCGCCAAGGAAAACCGCGCGACACCGGAGGAGCTCATCGAGTTCGCGATCCGGGCGCTGAAAAAATAAGGCTTGCCGCTCCAAGACGGAGCGGTTTCGGGGCGAAGCCATGCACAAAAACGCCGCGCCGCCGCAGAGCGGCCAAGGAGAGTAAGAGCGATGTTTTCAGGAAGCGCCCTCAACCGACCGTTCGCCGCCCGTCTCCTCACCGCGATTCTGCTGGGTGCCGTTCTCTCCGGCTGCTCGGAGGAGAAAGTCGAGACGAAGGAGACCATACGCCCGGTCAAGGTCGTGGAGATTGCTCCGGCCGGCGAACCGCGGGAGCTTCACTATTCCGGCTCGGTCAAAGCGCGCACGGAGATGAATCTCGGTTTCCGCGTCGGCGGCAAGATCACCGAACGGCTCGTCAATATCGGCGACCGGGTCAAGCCGGGTGACATTCTCGCCCGTATCGACGCCACCGACTATCGGCTTGCGGTCACGAGCGCAGAGGCAGACCTGCTTGCCGCCGAAAAGCAGGTGCGGACGACAGCGCTTGCGAAACTCCGGGCCGAACAGCTCTTCAGCAAATCGTTTTCCTCCCAGGCTCAACTCGATCAGGCAACCCTTCTTTACGATCAGGCGGTCTCGACGCGAGACGCCGCGGCTTCGTCGCTGAGCCAGGCGAAGAACCAGGTAAACTATACGGACCTCAAAGCCGACCAGAACGGCATCGTCACGATCGTAAACGCCGATATCGGCCAGGTCGTCGGCACCGGAACGCCCGTCGTGACCGTCGCTGTCGACGGCGAGAAGGAAGTCGAAATCGCAGTGCCGGAGACGGATATTGCCGAATTCAAGCCCGGCAAACCGGTCGGGGTGCGCTTCTGGTCGAACGACATGCTTGTGCTCGACGGCCATGTGCGCGAAGTCTCCGGCAGTGCCGATCCGCGCTCGCGCACCTTTGCCGTACGCGTCAGCCTGCCGAACGACGGGCGCGTGCTTCTCGGCATGACGGCGACGGTCGAGGCGGCTGCGGAAAGCTCGGCGCCGCTCGTTTCCATCCCCCTGAGCGCGCTGTCGAAGAAGGACGGCCAGAATATCGTCTGGATCGTTGACCGTGACTTCTCGACCGTTCATGCGCGCCCGATCAAGCTCGCCGATTTCGCTGACAACGGTGTGCGGGTCGCCGAAGGCCTCGGCGCCGGCGACCTCGTCGTTGCCGCAGGCACACAGTTCATGGCCGAGGATCTGAAGGTGAGACTGCAGGCGGGCGAACAGCAATCGGCCGAGCAGCAGTCCGCCCGGGCCGAAACGCCCGAAATTCTCCGTTAGAGCTCGCAGCAAAGTAGCGCTCTGACCCTTTGAACTATGCACTTCCCACGGAAAACCGGTTTCCACTTTTCCAGGAAGTGCTTCAACCTCCACCGGTAGAACGGGACGACGGCCATGCACGCCTCCACCGAGGACAAGAAACCGTTCAATTTTTCGCGCTGGGCAATCGGGCATCCGAGCATCGCGCGCTTCCTGCTGGCGCTGATCATCATCACCGGCGGGCTTGGGCTCCTGCGCATGGGGCAACGCGAGGATCCGGAATTCACGTTCCGGGTCATGGTGGTACAAGCCGTATGGCCGGGAGCTTCCATCCAGGAAATGGAAGACCAGGTGGTCAACAAGATCGAGCGCAAGCTGCAGGAAACGCCGCATCTCGATTTCGTCCGTTCCTATACGCGCGCCGGCAGCGCCATCATCACGGTCCAGATCGAGGGCGATACCGACGCAGACGAGGTCGCCGACGCCTTCTACCAGGTGCGCAAGAAGGTGGGCGACATCGCCAACGAGCTGCCCGAGGGCGTGCTCGGCCCCTATTTCAACGATGAGTTCGGCGACACCTTTATCACCCTGCATTCGATCAGCGGCGACGGCTTCAGCTATCCCGAACTGAAGCGCTTCGCGATTGAGGGGCGCGACATGCTGCTGACGACGCCAGGCGTCGAGAAGGTCGTGATCCTCGGGGACCAGCCCGAGAAAATCTATATAGACCTTTCCTCCAAGGTTCTCGCAGAGCGCGGCCTGACGTTCAACGACCTGCGCAATGCGATCGCCGGTCAGAACAATGTCGATCATGCCGGCTCTGTCGACACCGGTACGCGCTCGGTGCGCATCTCGGTCGAAGGAGACGTCACCAAGGTCGAGGACATCCGTGAACTGCGGCTGAGGGCGGGAAACCGGACCATCCGGCTCGGCGACATCGCGGCCGTGACCTCCGGGCTGGAAGATCCCTATGCACGGAAATTCCGATTCAACGGCCACGACAGCGTCCAGATTGGCGTCGTCATGGCAAAGGGCTTCAACGTCACGGACGTAGGCAAGGCAGTGGAAGCGACCTACGATCGCTTTGAGTCCGCCCTGCCCTATGGCGTATCGGTCGATCAGGTCTCCAATCAGCCGGAAGTCGTCACCGAAGCGATATCCGAGTTCAGCCACGCGCTCATCGAAGCGCTGATCATCGTCCTCGTCGTCTCTTTCCTGTCGATCGGCTGGCGCTCCGGTCTCGTGATCGCGATTGCCATTCCGCTCGTACTCGCGGCCACCTTTGCGATCATGTACGAGCTGGGCATCGACCTCCAGCGCATCTCGCTCGGGGCGCTGATCATCGCTCTCGGCCTGCTTGTCGACGACGCGATGATCGTGGTCGAGATGATGGAGCGAAAACTCGAAGAGGGGCTGGAAAAGATCGACGCGGCGAGCTTCGCCTATTCCTCGACCGCTTTTCCCATGCTGACCGGCACTCTGATCACCACCGCCGGCTTTATCCCCGTCGGCTTCGCGGAATCGACCGCCGGCGAATATGTGCGCTCGCTCTTCTACGTCGTCGGCATCGCGCTGGTGGTCTCCTGGTTCGTGGCTGTCTATTTCACGCCCTGGCTCGGCTACATGATCCTGAAGCAGCGCCACCACGCCGGCACCCATCACGACGTCTTCGATACGCGCTTCTATCGCCGCCTGAGGGCGACCGTCGGCTGGGCAGTGCGCCATCGCGTCCTCGTGCTCCTGACGACGCTTGCCATCTTCGTGACGAGCCTTTGGGCATTTCAGTTCATTCCGAAGAATTTCTTCCCGCAGTCCTCGCGCCCGGAAATACTGGTCGATCTCTGGCTGCCGGAGGGAACGAGCATCAAGGAGGTCGAAAGGCAGGCGAAGGCGCTCGAGGAGCGGATGATGGAGGATGAGGACAAGCGCTTCATCGCCACCTACATCGGCGAAGGCGCGCCGCGCTTCTTCCTGCCGCTCGACCAGCAGCTTCGCAATCCGAACTTCGCGCAACTCCTCGTCATGGCAAAGGACGAGGCGGCCCGCGAGCGGCTGATCGTCAAGCTGCGCACGATACTCGCCGAGGATTTCCCCTCCATCCGCACCAAGGTCGACCGGTTGTTCCTGGGACCACCGACCGGATGGCCGGTGCAGATGCGGGTGATAGGCCCCGACCGCGAGGAAGTGCGTCGCATCGCCGACCAGGTGAAGACGAAATTTCAGGAAAACCCGCTGCTCGGCGCCATTCATGACGACTGGCTCGAACCTGTGCCGGCGATGAAGCTGGTGATCGACCAGGACCGCGCCCGCGCCCTCGGCATCACGTCGCAGCGCATCCGCCAGATGTTGCAGGCGGCAATGTCCGGCGTCCCGCTCGACAGCTTCCGCGACGGCGAGGAAACGGTCTCCATCGTGGCGCGGGAACCCGGCGGCAATCGCCACCTGCTCTCTGCGGTCCAGTCGGTCTATGTACCCACCGATTTCGGCGGCTTCGTCCCGGTCTCGCAGATTGCCAAGGTCGTTCCCGTCATGGAACAGGGTATCGAGTGGCGGCGCGACCGGCTGCCCACGATCACCGTGCGCGGAACGCTGCCTGACGGCGTGCAGCCGAACGACGTGGCGATGCAGCTCTTCGACGAGCTCAAGGGACTGAGGGAGGGTCTTGCGCCCGGCTACAAGGTGGAGATCCAGGGCGGCGCCGAAGACAGCGCCGAGAGCCAGGCCTCGATCGCCGCCAAGGCGCCGATCATGCTGGTGGTGATCGTCATCCTCCTGATGGTGCAGCTCCAGCATTTCGGCAAGGCGATGCTGGTGCTCGCAACCGGTCCGCTCGGCATCATCGGTGCGGCGACGGCCCTGCTCATCAGCGGAGCACCCTTCGGCTTCGTCGCCATCCTGGGGGTCATCGCGCTGCTCGGCATCATCATCCGCAACTCAATCATTCTGGTGGACCAGATCGACCAGGACATAGCGGCCGGGATGGAACGTTCCGAGGCGATCGTCGGCGCGGCGGTGCGCCGCTTCCGACCGATCATGCTGACGGCGCTCACCGCGGTGCTGGCATTGATCCCGATCTCCCGCGGCGTCTTCTGGGGACCGCTGGCTTATGCGATGATGGGCGGGATACTGGTTGCCACCGTTCTGACGATCCTGGTTCTGCCGGCCGGTTATGCGCTCTTCTTCGGCAAGGAGCCGAAATCGCGCAAAACGGACCCGGAGCCTGCGGACGCGCAGGACGTTTCGGACGAACAGGAGCGCTACCCGGCGCCGCTTGCGGCAGAGTAAGTGGAGATCGGCCACTCTTGCCCAATTCTGTCGAAATCGGAATAATGTGATAATGTCAGCGGGGTTTCGATCCCCATGATCGGACACAGGATCAGAGGCAGGAGCAGGAATGAGCACGATCATGTTCCCGCAAAGGGACTTGCGCGAAGAGACCGCAGCCCTTCGCGCGCAGATCCTCGACAGGCTGTCGAAACTGCCCTGGGACGGGCTTTCCTTCGCGCATCCCGTTCCGGGCCTCTCGCTCTATCGCATCGTCGAGCCGGCGGGCCCCTTTTCGAGCGTTTACGAGCCAAGCCTCTCTTTCATCATCAAGGGAAGCAAGAATGTCCGCGTCGGCAACGAGACGCTCGTCTACGATGAAGGCTGCTTCTTCCTGACCGCCATCGGCCTTCCCGTAACTGCACAGATCTGCGCGGCAAGCGAAGGGGAGCCCTATGTCGCAGCGGCCTTGCGTCTGGACATGGAAAAAGTGCGGCGCATCATTGCCGATCACGACATACACCCGACGGACATTCCCGAACGCGACCTTGGTGTGGCTGTCGGCACCGCAACGCGCGAGCTCTTCGATGCCCTGTTCCGGCTGATTTCGCTTGCGGGCTCACC
Source organism: Sinorhizobium sp. GQ132 (assembly GCF_059758575.1). Classification (NCBI taxonomy): domain Bacteria; kingdom Pseudomonadati; phylum Pseudomonadota; class Alphaproteobacteria; order Hyphomicrobiales; family Rhizobiaceae; genus Sinorhizobium; species Sinorhizobium sp. GQ132. The sequence goes on from NZ_JCAXDX010000006.1 coordinate 184,439, forward strand.
GGCCGACATTCCGTTCCTGGCCGGCCATATCCAGAACGAGATCCTCTATCGGCTTCTCACCGGCGAGCAGGGCGCACGGCTCCGGCGCTTCGCGCTCGCGGGCACGAACAGCAACCGCGTCGCCAAGGCGGTCCTATGGTTGAAGGAAAACTACACCAAACCGCTTCGCGTGGAAGAACTGGCCGAGATCGCCAATATGGGCGTCTCCACGCTGCACCACCACTTCCGTGCCATGACCGCAATGAGCCCGCTGCAGTTCCAGAAGCATCTGCGACTCCATCACGCACGGGAACTGATGCTTTCCAAGTCGCTCGATGCGGCGACGGCGGCGCTGCAGGTCGGCTACGAGAGCCCGACCCAGTTCAATCGGGAGTATCGCCGGGCGTTCGGCCATCCGCCGCTGCGCGACATCAGGGCGATTCTGAATTCCAACGATTCGATCAGGCGGAACTCCGCGGGGTGATTGCTGCCCCACCCGGTGCGCTGATCACGATCCCGTCAACCTGGCAGGAATGGGCAATAATTCGGCAGGATTGAATCTACCAGCCCGGCGAATGGTCTTCTAAGCTCCAGGTCTCGTTCATGGTCTTAGGTCAGGGTGCCTGACTCGTGAGCGTGAGTAATTCCAAGAGCTTGAGCGGAATGTGGGCGGAAGACCTTTCCACATCCGCTCCAGCGGCAGTCCGGCATGTGGCAGCGGCATCCCGCTTCACGCGCCGAAACGCGAGGAGAACACCATGGTGACTGTTAAGATCAACGGCGTCGAACACAAGATCGAGGCCGAGGCGGATATGCCGCTTCTGTGGGCAATCCGGGACCTTGTCGGGTTGACTGGCACGAAATTCGGCTGCGGCATGGCGCAATGCGGCGCCTGCACGGTCTATATCGACGGCTCGCCCACTCGGTCCTGTCAAACCTTCATCGGCGACATCGAAGGAGCCGAGGTGACGACGATCGAGGGACTGAACGGAAAGGTTGCCGAGACGGTACAGGCGGTTTGGGCCGATCTCGACGTTCCGCAATGCGGCTACTGTCAGTCCGGCCAGATCATGTCCGCTACGGACCTTCTGGCCAACAATCCCAAACCGACGGATGCCGACATCGACGCCGCCATGTCCGGCAATCTCTGTCGGTGCGCCACCTACCATCGTGTCCGCGCGGGCATTCACGAAGCCGCGAAGCGTCTGGAGGCCTGACATGATACCGAAACTGATGCAATCGATCGCCCGTCCTGCCGCCCGGATGGAAACGTCGCGGCGACAATTCCTGCTCGGCGCGCTCGCAGCCGGGACCGGCATTGCCGTCGGATACAGGGTTCTCGCCGCCTCCCCGGCATTTGCGGGCGAGGCGGAAACGGAGAGCGGCTCCCACGCATTTTCTCCCTACCTGATGATCGGAGCGGACGGAAAGGTCACCGTGCTCTCGTCCCAGTTCGAAATGGGTCAGGGTTCCTATAACGGCGTCGCCACGCTGGTGGCGGAAGAACTCGACGCCGACTGGTCCACGATCGACGTCAAGGGTGCGGCCGGAAACATACCGGCCTATGGCAATATCGCCTTTGGCGGGACCATGCAGGGCACGGGCGGCTCGACCTCCATGTCCACCTCCTGGGAACGCTATCGCAAGGCAGGTGCCGCCGCCCGGGCGATGCTGGTTGCTGCAGCCGCGGCCGAGTGGGGCGTCGACGCGGCCGAGATAACCGTCGAGAACGGCACCCTTGCCCATCCTTCCGGCAAGAGCGGCGGTTTCGGCGCATTTGCGGCAAAAGCGGCCACGATCCCGGTGCCGACCGACGTAGAGCTCAAGGAACCGGGCGACTGGAAGCTCATCGGCAACGCCAAGCTGAAGCGCTTCGACAGCGCCCGGAAGGCAAACGGAACCGAGCAATACACGATCGACGTGAAGCTCCCGGGAATGCTGACCGCGGTGATGATCCATCCGCCCCTCTTCGGCGCCAAGGTCAAGTCCTTCGACGCTACGGCCGCCCGCGCCATCAAGGGTGTGGTCGACGTGGTGGAAACGCCGCGCGGCGTGGCGGTGGTTGGCGAGCATATGTGGGCCGCGATCAAGGGCCGGGAAGCGATTACCGTCGAGTGGGACGAAACGGACGCCGAAAAGCGGGGCACGCCCGAGCTCATGTCCACCTATCGCGACCTTGCCGGCAAGACACCGGCCGCATTCGCGCGCAAGGACGGGGATGCCGACGCTGCATTCGCATCGGCCGCAAAGGTCATCGAAGCCACGTTCGAGTTCCCCTATCTCGCGCATGCCGCCCTGGAACCCCTGAATGCGGTCGCACGCAGGAACGAAGACGGCACGATCGAGGTATGGGGCGGGCATCAGCTCCCCGACGTCTACCAGAAACTCGCCAGCGAGATTGCCGGCGTACCGGTCGAAAAGGTCCGGCTCAACGTCATGAAGACCGGCGGCAGCTTCGGCCGGCGTGCGGTATTCGACGGCGACGTCGTGGCCGAAGCCGTCCATGTGGCGAAGGCTCTCGGTTTTCGTGCACCGGTCAAGGTGCAATGGACCCGCGAAGACGATACGCGCGCCGGGCGGTATCGGCCGGCCTATGTGCATCGACTGAAGGCCGGCATCGACGCAAGCGGGAAACTCGTTGCCTGGAGCGATCACATTGTCGGTCAGTCGATCATGGCGAAAACGGCCTGGGACGGGATGGTCCAGAACGGGGTCGACCCGACATCCGTCGAAGGAGCAAACAATCTGCCCTATGCCATCCAGAACCAGACCGTCGGGCTCACGACCACCGACGTTCGCGTTCCGGTCCTCTGGTGGCGCTCCGTCGGCTCGACGCACACGGCATTCGCAGCCGAAGCTTTCCTGGACGAGGTCGCCGAGGCTGCCGGGCAGGATCCCCTGGAGTTCCGCCTGTCAATGCTGGAGCCCGGCTCGCGCCACGCGACCGTTCTCAAGCTGGCGGCGGAAAAGGCCGAATGGCAGAAACCTCTGCCCGAAGGCCGCTTCCGCGGGGTCGCGGTCGCCGAGAGCTTCGGTTCGGTGGTGGCTCAGATTGCCGAAGTTTCCATTGATGGCGAGGGCATCAAGGTCGAGCGCGTCGTTGCGGCCGTCGACTGCGGCCTGGCGATCAATCCGGATCAGGTCCGCGCTCAGGTCGAGGGCGGGATCGGCTTCGGGCTGAGCGCCATCCTGGGCGAGGAAATCACGCTCACGGAAGGTCAGGTCGATCAGGGCAATTACGATATGTACACACCGCTCAGGATCGATGCGATGCCGAAGGTCGAGGTCCATATCCTCGCCTCTGCCAACCCGCCGTCGGGGATCGGCGAACCGGGCGTTCCGCCGATCGGGCCTGCGGTTGCCAACGCAGCCTTCAAGGCGCTCGGCAAGCGGATCCGCGTCCTGCCCTTTGCAAAGTCGCTCAACGCCTGAGCGCTCATGCCGGCCGCCAGCGCGGCCGGCATCTTCCCGCCTAATCCGCGCCGCCCAAGCTACGCCGAAGAATTTGCGGAAAGCATCATTTTCTCGGAACCATCCGCACCGTAGGCTGTTAGGCGCCGTCGCTTCCTCGAGGCGACACGTTCAGAAGAGCGGTCGGCTCTCGTTCCTCCGCCGGAGCCGACCCGGGCGGCGTCCCTCCCCCTCTCCCCCTCCCCGGGGGCGCCGCCGAGCGCTGCGGAACGTGCCTCCTCCGCAGCGCCGCCGCCTAAAAGTCACCGCCGATGCTCATTGCGCGATCGCGATCGAAGAAATCGCCACGCAGGATGCGGCTCCTGTGGGAAGAGCATCGCATGGCCCTGACCGTTACCGAGCTGGTAGGTCTGGATACCTGAAAGCGTGTCGACTGCCGTGCTGCCCTTGGGCGGCACCCAGCGCAAGCAGCAGGCGGGAACTCGGCCGGCTCGAACCTTGAAAGATGGCGACGAAACGTACCTTATAGGGAAATAAGGGTTGCGCATCAGGACGCAACGACACGCATAGGATGATGTGTTTTACTCGCCGTTATGCTGTAAGCGATTTGATAATCGGCGATTTTCCGCTCCGGCGCATTACGCCCGCTCCGAGTGGTGCCGCAAACGGCGCAGGCTCCTCTTCGAGGCGTTGCGAGGCGTCGGGTGATTCGTGAATCGGACCGGACCCCGCTTCCAGGCGCGCAGGGCTAACCGAAGAACAGGGACGCGATCATGATGGCGGAAACCAATCCGAGGGCGGCGATGAACACGATCAGGTCGATCATGGGGTGATGGCGCAGACCGCGTCGCATGGCGAACTCCTCCACCCGTTGCGGGTCAAGCAGAACGTCCATGCGGCGGATTTGTTCATCCTGCGGTCATTCGATCACGCGCAGCCGGATGCTTCCCGATCAATGTCCGCCCTTACGGCGAGCATCGTGGCTGTGATGGCGGTCGTGCTCGCCTCCGCCTCCGGAAACCTTGCTGCGCGTCCGGCGCTCGGAATCGGCCGGCGGCTTCTCTATTTCGAGCGGGGCCTTCGCATTTTCGTGGGAGGCGCCCGGACCGCCCTGGCGGATACTTGCGGGTGTCTTCTTGGAAGTGGACATGCGCTCTGCCTCATCTGTCCTGCTGATAGCCCTGATGGGTCGTGTTGACCTTGGTGTTGCCCTGCTGCCCCTTCTTCTCCGGATTTTCTGCGAGGTCGGGCTTCTTCGCCCCGGCGGATACGTTTCCAGACTCTCCGGCTCCCTTGTGGCTGCGGTTGTCCGACGGGACGGGTGGTGGTCGGCTGCTCATTCGAGACCTCCTCACTGTGCCGTGGCGTCTTTAGCGCCAGCGTCTTGCGGGTATGCGGCCCTAACCTGTCAGGACGGGCGTTGTTCCTGGTCGTCGAAAGGCAGGACCGTGCCGGCAGTTGCGGCATGCAGGTATGTTCCGAGGACAAGGCCGAGACCCATGGCGACATAGGCCATCATCAGGTCCGACTTCGGCAAAGCGAGTTCCCAGCCGGGCGTGAGGCGCTTGGGGACGAGGCCGTAATCGACGAGGGCTGCAAGGGCGGTGGTGCCAGCCGCGGCGGCAACGACCCGAGAGGGCGAAGGCCGCGCGCTGCGCCCGATCATTGCCGAGAACGGGAGCGCCCACCAGAAAGAGGCGAGCATGTGCGTTGTAAAGCCGGTGCCGGTGTGGGCGAGATCGGGACGCGATACCGACCCCGAGCGCGGGCCGTGTATCCAGTGGCTCGTCGCGTTGATCGGCCGCCACGGGCTCCTGTTCCGGCGCTCGGCCGCAACCGCCAGCGCCGCAAGGGAGGCGAGGCCCGCGCATAATCCGCTGGCGGCTATGAGTGATACTCGTGCCATCCGTCTCTCCCGAAATCGTGACAGGCCGACGGATGAACCGGCGGCCCGCCTCTTTGTTCCGGCAAGAAGGCGGTGTTCTACTCTGCCGGCTGCGGAACCGCTGCGGGGAGCGCTCCGCCGCCCGCAAGGCTACGCTGGCCGGCCGCTATCGTCACCACGGTCGCCACCCCGGCGGCCACTGACACCCAGAAACCGTTCTGCGCGCCGAAATTGTCGACTACCCAGCCGGAGACGAACGCGCCCAAGGCCATGCCTATGCCGATGCCGGTCATCACCCAGGTAACGCCCTCCGTCAGCATCGACTCGGGTACGCGCCGCTCGATCAGGCCGAATGCCGTGATGAAGGTGGGCGAAATCGCGATGCCGCTGGCGAAAACCGCCAAGGCGAGGAGCGGCACGGTGTCTGCAAAGAGAAGAGGCACCGACGTTATGGCGATGACGCTCACGGCGAACAGAAGCTGCCTGTGCAGGGGCATGGCGGGGTTCAGGGCACCGAGCGCCAGGCCCACCAGGAAGGAACCGACCGCATAGACGCCGATGACGAGGCTGGCAGCCTGCGGCTCTCCGAGTTCCTTGGTGATCGCGACGGCACTGACTTCCGCCGTGGCGAAAATCGAACCGACGAAAATCAGGGCAAGCGTGATGATCTGCACGGGACGCTGACGGATTGCCGAGACCTGCGAGACGCCGGCCTCCAATTGGCGCACCTTCGGCTCGGTCGAGCGCTGCAGAATGAAAGCCGCCGTCCCGAGCGCGAGGAATATCGTGCTCGTCAGCATGCCGGCTTCCGGAAACAGAGCGACGGCGAGGCCGACCGACAGCGAGGCGCCGGAGATATAGACAAGCTCGTCTGCCGACGATTCGAAGGCGAAGGCTGTGTTCAGCTCGGGTTGATTGCGGAAGATCTCGGTCCAGCGGGCGCGGACCAAGGCGGGTATGCTGGGCATCATGGCGGCGAAGAAGGCAGATGCGAACAAAGTCCATGCGGGCCAGTCCCGGTTGGCCGCAATGATCAGCGCCAGGAATGTGGCTACCGACACGATCGTCGTCGGGACGACTACGGCGGTCTGGCCGAGGCGGTCGACCAGCCGCGATATCTGGGGCGCGACGAGCGCATTGGTGAGGGCGAAGGTAGCCGAAACCGCGCCTGCCAGCCAGTATTCGCCATGGGTCTGCGACAGCATTGCGACGATCCCGATCGGTGCCATCGCAATCGGCAGTCGTGCGAAGAAGCCTGCTGCCGAAAAGCCCTTGGCTCCCGGCGCCCTGAAAATTTTCCCGTAGGGATTGGACATGAGACGCTCCAGTGAAGGATGGTGCTAGGTGACATACGCCGCGTATGTCATCTAGTTAGTTGCATACGCGTCGTATGTCAAATAAAATACGAGGCGTATGCGAAACGGGAGACGATATGAACAGACCGCGAAAGGAAATGATCGCCGAGACCCGCGCAAAACTGATCGCGGCCGCCAGGCATTCCTTCGGCACCATCGGCTATGCGGACTCGTCGATGGACGATTTCACCGCCGAGGCCGGCTTGACCCGCGGTGCGCTCTACCATCATTTCGGTGACAAAAAGGGGCTGCTGCAGGCGGTGATCCGGGAGATTGACGCCGAGATGACGGCGCGCCTGAACAAGGTCTCTTCGGAAGCACCGACGCTCTGGCAGGGATTCGTGGACGAGTGCGTCGCCTATATCCGCATGGCTCTCGAACCGGAAATTCAGCGCATCATGTTCCGTGACGGACCAGCGGTGCTTGGCGATCTATCGCAATGGCCCATGAACGAAGGCTGCATAGCGGCGCTGGCGGGCAGCCTGGCTCGCCTCAAGGCCGAAGGGGCGGTCATCGACGTCGACACGCAAGCTGCAGCCCGTCTTATCAACGGAGCGAGCAGCCACGCGGCGCTATGGATCGCCAATTCCGACGACCCGCAGGAAACGTCGAAAAAGGCTGTCGAAGGCTTTAGGGCGCTGCTCGAAGGCCTGAGGACCGAAAAAGGGCTGACTGCCGCGTATCAGTGTTCCAGCAAAACGCCGGAATGCTTCTAGAGCATTTGATCCAACGCACTTCCGGACGGAAAACCGTTACACACTTTTCCTGTATGTGCTCTAAAAGCGCACCACGAGCCCGAGGATCGGCCCCTGCTCGACGACGTCGAAGACGAATCCGTCATTGCTGTAGTCGACACCCAGCGCGCGGTAACCGGCAAGCGCCGAAACGGTATCGCTGAAGCGGTAACCGATAGCCGCGGCGACATCCCAGTCCAGATCCGCGCCACCGGCGCCGACAAGGCCCCAACCGGTCATGTAGATCTCGGGCGTAAACGAATAAGTCCCGCGAAAGCCGGCGATTCCGTCCACCCAGGTCGCATCGTCGGTTCTCGACACACCATCGAGAACGCCCCCTTGGAAGGAGAGCTCGCTCTTGACGGACCAAACACGCAAGCCTCCGACGATATCGAGCCGTGCAGCGCTGTCCTCATAGATCGCGTAGCCAGCGCCGAGTGTGCCGGCGAAGGTCTCCGTCGAAAGCTCGACATCGTCGGCGAGAACGCCCCTGGGCGTGCCGCCCTGGCCGGAAAGCTTGATGTACATCGCGTCCCCGAAGATGCTGTAGGGTCCGTTGCGCGCTTCGGCGATCGCCATCGCAGCGAAATCCAGGTGGTCGAAGACATCACTGAAACTCGCGTCGACGTCGACCGCAGGCAAGCCGAACTGCTCGATATCCCCCGAAAGCCCCGCCGCCCAGAAGTAGGGCGCGAAGGAAAACGTCCAGCCGCTCTCCGTGGTGACCTGCTGGGTTTGCGGTGCCACCGGAGAATAGATGTCCGCCGCCGTGGCACCGCCGGCAAGCAGGCAGGCTCCGATGGAAGCCAGAGTCGCTATGAAACGAGATGTCATCACATCCTCCGATATTGCCCGCCGGCACGATCGGCCGCGGCTCGACAAAGTCTTTCAATCCTTAAGCGATTCAGTGAAATATCAAACGCCCCAACTCACTGAAACCAGGCAGTTCCGCACGAAAAATCTTCCCGTAATTCGCCGGGAACCTTTCTAAGTCACTGGGTCGGGTCTTCGCTTTTCTCGGCGCTTGTCAGCGTCTCCTCGAGGTTGACCTTCTTGCGGCGCGTCCCGCTCTGTTCGATGATATTGACCGGCGCGGAAATCGTGGCGGCCGCGACGTTCCCGACATTTTTGGCAGTGCCGGCGACTACGGCGGTGATTCCGTCGCCCAGCGTGATTTCGGAATCGGTAAGCGTCTGGCCCTTGATGATCCGCTGCCCGATCAACTGCACGATTTCAGGACTTTCGGCGAACTTGCCGTGATGCAGGCCGTCCTCCGTCTCGACCTTGGTCAGGTCGATTGCGGTGATTCCGGCACGTTCCAGTTGGGTACGGTAGGGTTCGGCAGTCGGATCGATCGCGCCGAGCCGCGACACGTCGCCGGAGATCAGCCGCGAGACCGCCAGCGCGCGGTCGTCCTGTGAAACGAAGACCGTGAACTTCGGCCGCGCCTTGCCCATGTCGACCCATTGCTTGGCGAAGACGTCGAGGTCGATATCGGGCGAAGCAAGGATCACGTTCTCGATCTTCGGCGCGATCTTTCCGTCACGAATTCCCATCTGGCGCAGCGATTCCATCGTCAGCCACGTTCCCATGGAATGAGCGAGGATGGTGACGTCCTTGACATGCGGAGAATTCGCAAGCGTGCGCAGCGTATCTTCGAGCGCTGTGCGGGAGTAGTTGGTGCTCTCCCTGTCGTAATTATAGTCGAACACGCGCGCCCGTGACGGCCAGGTAAACAGGATCGGCGTCGCCTGCGCACCGGAATCGTGCACGATCTGCGCCAGCCGGAAGACCGCATCTTCGTAGCGATTGTTGAAGCCGTGAACGAAGAGAAGCACGTGGCCGCCCTCATTGTGCATCTGGAACCAGCTGCGCGCCTCGTCATCCGATGCCAGCTCGCGCACCCGCGTCACGGCGAAATCCGTCTCCGGGTTGGGCGGCAGCTTGCGCGGCCACTGCACCGTGCCCGGCTTGCGGCGCGAGTCCGGCGGGATCGAGACCGCAACGTCCGTCATCGAAAGCGTCGCACTGCGCTCACCCGAAAACAGGGTCGCCGGGTCTCCCGAGGGCTCGCGGGTCGTGGCCACCAGCATGTCGACCTGAGACGTCGTAGATGGCTGCGCCAGAGCCACCGGAGTCATCACGCCTTTCGGGTGACCTCCGCAGCCGGCCAGAAGGGCGAGCGCGACAAACCCCGACAGAGCCGCGCCCCAGGCTTTCGCAACGCGGAGCCGCCCTCCGCACGAACCTATACTCAGCAAAACAACGCCTCACACTCCAGGCGCCGTCGCGCCGCCCCTCACATTCGACCTGCAACTTAGACCCTTACACGGCAAGATTGAAGTCCGTGTAACGATCCCATTCTTCAAACTGCGTATCCCCGGCCGGACGCCCAGCCCCGCGTCTCAGCGGACGCGCCTGACACAACGGAAACCAACATGGCTCGTCGTCGTATCCGTCTCCTGAGCGTGGCGGGCTGCGGGACGGTACCGCCGGCAATAGTTGGGCGCGCAGAGATGCGATCCCCCCTTGAGGACGCGGCGCGGAACCTTCACTCTTGCCGCGGGATCGATACTGGCTTCCATATCCCCGTTGCGCGGATTGCTCGGAATGCAGCACGGTTTCGCAGCCGCCTCCGGGTGGCGCACGGACCAGTAATCCGTGGTCCACTCCCAGACATTGCCGATCATGTCGTAGAGCCCGCAGCCGTTCGCCGGGTAGTGTCTCACCGGCGACGTCCGCGCGAAGCCGTCCTCCAGCGAATTCTCGATCGGGAAGCTGCCCTGCCAGGTATTGGCCATGTGATTCCCGCCCGGGGCGAATTCGTCCCCCCAGGCAAACTCGGCCTGATCGAGACCGCCGCGCGCCGCGAGTTCCCATTCGGCCTCGGTGGGCAACTCCTTGCCGGCCCATGCGGCATAGGCCTTTGCATCCTCATAGGAGACATGGACGACGGGGTGATCCAGAATCGCTCCGATGCTGCTCTTGCGCCCGAGCGGGTGCCGCCAGTTGGCGCCGAGGGTGAATATCCACCATTGCGATATGTCGCTTCCCCTCAGCGGGTGTTTCGGCGGCGTGAAGACGAGCGAGCCTGCTCTCAGATTGGACGGCGGCGCGCCGGGATAATCTTCCGCACGCGGCCGCTTTTCTGCGAAGGTCACATGTCCGGTCGCGTTTACGAACTCCAGGAACTGACGGTTCGTGACCGGCGTCTCGTCCATCCAGAACCCGTCGACCGCCACCGGGTGCACGGGCGCTTCCTCGGGATAATGGTCGTTCGACCCCATCATGAAGGTCGCACCGGAAATCCAGACCATTTCCGCCGCGGGTTGAAGTTCGGCCGCGGTGTGCAAAGACGACTTCATTGGCATTCTCACTGAAACCGGTTCCCAGATCTACCGCCGACGGCTAGCTGCCCAATTCATGCAGGGCATCTTGGACCAAGCCCGCGATCTTGTCCGCATTCGCCTTCCGACAGAATGGCTGCAGGCGGCATAATATTTCCCTGCTGTTGCCGACGCATCGCACCCTTTCGCATCACACGGCTGCCGCTGCGGCGCCGTTCCGGCAAGCCCGGCGCACCGGGTTCGCGCCCTCAGTCCTCGGCGATCGCCCAAGCATCGCTCGGATTGAATGTGCGGATGTCGGCGGCAGTTTTCTCAGTTTCTTCCCCGAGATCCGCTTCGTAGACGATGCCGTTGCGGTTGACCACGAAAGTCTTCACCCCCGAGACACCGTATCTCACCGGCCAGGCCACCAGGCCGAAGCCGGCAATCATGTTGCCGTTGATGATATAGTCGAACTTGCCGCCCGTGATGTTGTCGCCCTGACTGGTCAGGATACGGTAGCGATAACCTTGATAGCCCCGGCCGGCCTTCGCCCGTTCCACGGCATCGCCCTCTGCAAGAGCCGCGGCCGCAGGGCTCTCCTCGCCTTCGAACTTCTCTGCAGGCCAATAGAGCCCGTTCTGCGTACCCTCGTCGCTGATCAGTTTCTGCGCGTATTCCAGGACGCCGTCGCCGTCGTGGTCGCCGAGCGCATACTCCTCCTGCGCTCCGACATAGGCGCGCATGGTGGCTAACGTCGCCAGTTCGTTGTCACCGACCCGCCGGTTGGCGATCTCCTCCAGTCCGACAAAGGTGTCGAAGGCCCATTTGCCGTCGTCCCCCTTCGAGATCGGGAAGGGAAACGGCCACAGCTCGTCGCCGATCTCGAGGACCTTGCGGCCCTCCACTTCCTCGACGACGACCTTCTTCTTCACGCCTTCCTGTATGTCGGCATAGGTCTCCATCACCCCTTCGCTCGACCTTGTCTTGGCCGGGTCCAGCCCGACCAGCACTGCGAGCTTGTCGAAATCGCCGCCGGTGACGGTCGTCTCGAAAGCCTCGACCGCCAGTTCCGGCGTGTCGAAAACGGGCGGATCTTCTGCCGCCGCATAGTCTGCAAGCGGCGTATCCTCACCGGCTTCCTGGGCCAGGACTGCCGGAGCGAGCGCCGTGCCGCCGAGGAGGATCATCCCGAAGAGCGAGAGAGCGATCCCGTCACGAATGGATTTGGTCATCCTAGCCTCCCGATCTGATTACCGCCGGCGTCCGCCGCCACGCTTCACCATCTTGTGCCCACCGCCGCCACGATGACCGCCGCCCATGGAATGGTGGCCGCGGCTGGACGACATATGGGTTTGCCGCTTGTTGCCGACCTCGCCGAGCGCCGAGTGCTTGCCGCCGGACGAATGTCGCACGTTGTGTGCACCCGGTTTCGGTGCATGCGCCTTGCGGTGGACGTTCGACCGTGCGCCTGCGGCCTTGCCTGTGCTTGCACGGGCGCGGTTCGCCGCAGCCCCGCCATCGCGACGCGGTGCGTCCACACGACGCTGGGCATTGCCCGCCCGCTCCCGTTCGGCCCGAACGCGGTTCGCATCGACCTTGCTCTTGCGGATGTCGTCGACGGAAACCTTGCTCGGTCTGCGGGCGATTTCGTCTCGGTCGCGGCGCACGTCCTTCGCCCGATTGGCGATGTTGTTGTCGCGGTTTGCCTTGAAGTCGTTCGTAAACTTGTCGCGATCGATATTGGCAAACTGATTCTTGTCGAACTTGATCTTGGACCGGTCGACATTCTTCCAGTCGACATCGTTCATCTTGAATTTGTCGCGGTCGATATCGATGTCGTTGAAGCAATTGTCGCAGTCGATGTCGACGTCGCCGTTCCAATGCCCGCCCCAGACGCCCCAGTCGTCCCAGTCGACGGCCGCCGCCCATATCGCAGCCCCGGTGATCGCGGCGGCGAAATAGGGGGCGGTCGGGTAGTAATAGCTCGGATAGGGATCGGGATAATAGGCGATTGGCGCCGGCGCGTAGCCCGGCTCGTAGAGCATTTCCGGCTCGTATCTCGGCACGTAGATCTTTTCCGGATCCGCCGCCTGGATGACGATGTTGCCGCCTTCGTTTACGACCTTCACCTTGTCGTCGGTCTTGATGACGCCGTCCGCCACCGCCTTGTCGCGCAGAGTCTGGACCGCTATCAGAACGTCTTTCTGCTGGTAGGCGAGCGCGCTGCCGAGCGCCTGCGTCCAGTCTAGATCGTCGCTCATCATCTTGACGATCTCGGGATAGTTGAGAAGCGATATCACGCTGTCGTCCCAGCTCTCCTTCGGCTGCAGCTCCTTGTTCGTCTTCTTCTCTTCGAGGAACCGCGCCGCCTCCACGATCTGCAGCGGAAAGAGCGAAGCGGAGCTGACCAGCGCGACGAGCTCGTCCGGATAGAGCGCGATGCGCGCGACCATGGTTTCGAGCTCTCCCTCGGTCAGGAGAGCGGGTTGATCATCGCCCGCCTCGCCCGCCTGAGCCTGCGCGGCCTGCTGAGCAAGACCTCGGGGAACCAGGGCCGGACCCGCAGCCATCAAAATTGCGAGCCCCGCGACACCGATCGGACGGGCGATCAGTCTGAGCAACTCAGTCGGCATAGCCTCACTCCCTGCGTTTGCACTTCACGTTACGGTCTTGAGCGTCAGCTCGATCTCTTTCTCTCATGCTTTGCGTGACGGCGCCCGCCATGGCGCGGCTGCAAAGCAGTTGGAACTCGTTGCGAAGCGCTCCGAAGGCTCTTCGCGGGCGCACCTCACTTCGGGAAAAGGAAGGTGACGGCAAGGCGTGCGCCCCAACCCTGCGGCCCGTTGTCCGGTGCGGCCGCCCAGTAACGGGCGCCCGCAGTAATGCTCACCGGCTGCTCGCCGAACTTGACCAGCTTGGACACCTGGAAGTTGACCGGGACGGACCACTGGTCGCTTTCCCAGTCATAGGTGCTTTCGGTGTTGAGCGCGAATGTCCAGGCGTCCGGTGTCGTGTAGGAGACGAAGGGCTGCAGGAAGGTCGAGTTGACATCGGCCCTGTCGTCATTGCCTGCGAGGGACCAGATGTGATTTGCCAGAGCGCCATAGGTCCAGGGGCCGTCCTGCTTCAAGACGACGGCCGTCGGTCCGATGCCCCATTTCTCGCTGCCGAGCAGATCGTCCGTGCCTGTCGGGATGAGAAAGACTGGACCGACACCCCAGATGATCCCGCCCGCCGTCGGCTCCTTGGGCGAGAAGAAGAAACTCTGCACGGTATCGCCTAGCCCGAACTGATCGCCGGAAGGCCCGGCAATGTCGTCCTGAGAGATGATCGGAAAGATCGTTCGCGAAATGAGGTTCCAGTCTTCATTGAGGCTGATCGGTATCACCGGCTGCACGTTCAAGGTGACCCGGTGCCCGTCAACCGGTCCGAAACCACGGTCGTAGTTCAGCTGGAACGGCACGCTGATGAGCGAGGCGATTGGGTTCGACAGCTGCTTGGCGAGATCGGCGCCGGAGGAATCCTGTGCCTGGGCAACGCCGCAACCCGCGGCGACCGCAATGGCAAGCACCGCAGCATGCGGGAAGGTCGGCGCCGATGTTCCTGCGCTACGCACCCGACCTGCTCCTTCGGATCGTATTCTGGCGAGCGTCATCCAAGATGTCTCCCTACCTGCACGTCTGTCCGATTGCAAGAATAACTACCGGACTTCCCTTGGTAGAACGCTAACGTGGAAAGTAGTTGCACCACTGGCATTACTTGCGGATACGTGGCGAATTGAACAGCGGCAAGTTGGCCTTTGGTCCAACTATCGCTGCCCCGCAAACGGCCGAATGATATTGTCGGCGTGCGTCTGCGAAAGAATGCCTTTTGCCACCGCTTTCGAACCGCGGCCGACATGCCGGCGCGCGTACATCGGAAGCCCGACGTCGGCGTCGTCCAGGCGTTCGATCATCGTCAAAGTCAGTTCAGGAAGACAGATAATGTTCGAGATCAGCCGCCGGTCGGCCTTGAAAATCGTCGCTTTTACAGCCGCGAGCGCCTCGGTACCTCATGCGCTGGCCGAAAGCTCCGAGACCTTGCCCTCATGGGCCGAGGGCGACGCAAAGGCGCGTATCCTGGAGTTCGTGGCGGCGACGACGACGAAAGGCAGCCCCGATTTCGTCGAGCCTGCGGCCCGCATTGCAGTGTTCGACAATGACGGGACGCTCTGGGGCGAACAGCCCATGTATGTGCAGCTTGCTTTCGTGCTCGACCGCGTCAGGCAGCTGGCGCCGCAGCACCCGGAATGGCAGACGACGGAACCGTTCAAATCGGTGCTCTCCGGGGACATGGCCGGAGTCGCGGCGAGCGGCGAGCGTGGACTGCTGGAACTCGTCGCTGCAACCCACGCCGGCATGTCCGCCGAGGAATTCGAGAAGATCGTCTCCGATTGGATCGAAGGCTCTCGGCATCCGACATCGGGCAAACTCTATACCGCACACATCTTTCAGCCGATGGTCGAACTGATCGACTATCTGAAGGCAAACCAGTTCGCAGTCTTCATCGTCTCGGGCGGCGGGGTGGAGTTCATGCGCCCGTGGACTGAACGCGTATACGGGATCCCCCCGGAAAACGTCGCCGGCTCCAGCATCAAGACCAAGTACGAACTGCGGGACGGCCATCCGGCGATCACGCGTCTGCCCGAAATCGACTTCATTGACGACGGTCCGGGCAAGCCCGTCGGCATCCACAAGTTCATCGGTCGACGGCCGATCGCCGCTTTCGGAAATTCGGACGGCGACTTCGAGATGCTGGAATGGACAACCACCGGCCCCGGACGCCGCTTTGGCCTGATCGTTCACCACGACGACGCACAGCGGGAAAACGCCTATGACCGCGAGTCCCATTTCGGCCGCCTCGCACGGGGCCTCGACGAGGCGTCTGCACGCGGCTGGACGATCGTCAGCATCAAGAATGACTGGAAGGTCGTTTACCCGGAGTGAGTGAGCGATAACCCGGAAGGCGGAGCGTCTCTCATGGAAAATGCACTTCCGGAGGGAAAACACTCATTCCGTCCATCGGGTCTATCTGGAGCGCGGCGCCGATATCGGGCGCCGATCGTCTCGCAGGCCATCGATGGCCGCTGACAGCGAGGCGCGGGAGAGCGGCTTGTTGAGGAAACCCGCAGCGCCCGCGCGCATGCAGCTCTCACGCACCCCCTCTTCATCCGCGCCGCTTATGACGATTACGGCAGGCCTTGGCTGCCTTCCCCTGAGCTCGTGCAATATGTCGAGCCCGTTCATGTTCGGCATGTGAAAATCAAGGAGTACGCAGGACGGCTTGGCCTCTTCGAGTTCTTCGAGGAACATTTCGCCCGAGGCGAACGCCACCGGCTTGAAGGACAGCGACAGCACGAGTCGACAAAGCGCGCGACGAACCAGCTCGTCGTCATCGACAATGGCAATGATACGCTGACCCTCGCTCATCCATCATTCATATATCAAGGCCCTGGCTGATCGTAGTTGGACTTGGGACCAATGCCCCCGGCAGGAGGGTCTGCAACAGCGACCAGGCGAACAAGGTCCGCGACCGTTCGTACGCCCAGTTTCGCCATCATGCGGCCCCGGTGAACCTTGATGGTCTTTTCGACCGTCCCGAGATCGGCCGCTATCTGCTTGTTGAGAAGGCCGGCCACGACAAGATGCATGACCTGCGTTTCCCGGGCCGTCAGGCTTTCGAGCCGCCTCACCACGCTCGCCTTCTTCTCTTCCGTCTCACGCCAGGAGCGTGCGCGCTGGCGCGCCACGTTTACGGCAGCCAGCAGCGTCTCCGCCTCGACGGGCTTCGTCAGGAAGTCGACGGCACCCGCCTTCATCGCACGCACACTTGCCGGGATATCGCCCCTGCCCGTCAGGAAAACGATGGACTGGCTTCCGCCAGCCGCTGCGAGTGCCTCCTGCACGCGAAAACCGTCGGAGTCCGGCAGACCTAGATCCAGTATGACGCAATCGGCCGTGTTGAGATCCTCGGATGCCAGGAACGCGCGGGCATCCCGGTACACCGTCACCAGGTAACCCGAAGCCGAAAGCAGCCTCCTCAGAGACCGCAGCACGGATTCGTCGTCGTCCAGCAGCAGTACTTTTCCGGCGTTTTCCCCCATGAGACACCTCTAGGCTGACGGCAGAATAACCACGGCCCGCGCTCCCCGCTTCACGGCATCGTCGAAGAACAACTTCCCGCCCTGCGCCTCGACGATGCTCCGGCAGATGGCGAGGCCGAGACCGAGACCGCCCTTCTTCGAGCTCACAAACGGCTTGAACACCTCGCTGCGCATCTCAGCGGGAATGCCGGGTCCCATGTCCTCGACGGACAATTCACAATACCCATTCTTGCCGTTCGCAACCGCTATTTCAACCCGCCGTTGCTTTGGCGGGATGTCGGCCATCGCATCCGCGGCATTCACGAGCAGGTTCAGGATCACCTGCTGAAGCTGAACGAGGTTGGCCTTGACGCGCACGCTCGCCCATTCATCCTGGACCTCCACCTCGGTGCGGCGTGCCACCATCTCTGCGCGCGCCAGAGCGACGGTCTGGCGTACCGCCTCATTGAGGTCGAGGATTTCCTGTGAGGCCTCGCCCTTCAGCATCATGCTGCGCAACTGCGAAATCACCGAGGAGGCCCGTCTGTCGTCTGCGACGATGTCATCGAAGATCGCACGGATTTCTTCCATGTCCGGGGCCTGCTCGCTGGCGATCTTCTGTCCTGCCTCGGCGTTGGCGAGAATGGAGGTCAGCGGTTGCGTCAGTTCATGCGCGAAGGCGCCGGAGAGCTCTCCGAGCTGCGACCGTCTGGAAAGGTGTGCAAGCTCGATACGTTCGGAGGCGAGCGTCGCTTCGAGCCTCCGGCCCCGCTGGTTCTGATAGACGAGCGCGGCGATCGTCAGCATTTGAGCCGCCATCACCAGGAGTGCCGCGCTAATGGGGATGCGGTAACGCTCCCAGGCACTTGGCTCGAAGCCCACGATTTCTGCGCCGTCGGGTATCAGAATATCGTCGATCCCCCAATGCTGGACTGCGCCCCAATCGACGACCGCCGCCTCCCGTGCGGGGGTGGTCTGGGGCGCCGAATGATCACCGCGTACGATGTCGAGCGAAAGCGCCGCCATCTGCGCTCCGGTGGACTGAAACGTGCCCACGTGACCGCCCACGACTTTCGGGCCGAAATAGGAACCATAGACCGAGTAGACGGGCGCATTCGATGCTTCCGTTATAGCGGCTGCCGCGTCGCGAGGGACGAATTTCGTGCCCTCGGCATCCTGAAAGACGGTGAGTATGACGAGGGCCGTGTCGGAGGAAAGGCCGGCGGCCGTGCTCCGGAAGCCGTCGAGCGAGAGACCGGAGACATATTCGACGTCGAGGCCGGCGTAACGCTTCCCCAGCACGGCGAACGCGGTGTCGCCCCATCGCCGGTCGAACGGCGCCGAGCCGTACATTACCGTCAGTTTACGCGCCTGCGGCTGAAGACGACTGGCCAGCTGAACGGTTTTGGCCAGATCGAATCGGCTGATCACGCCCTTGACGTCGGCGGGAAGGCTCCCGGCGGCCGCGGAACTCTCCGTGACCGCACCGAAGACGACGGGGACGTTCCTGGCGAAACGCTCACGAGTCTCCACAACGAACCGTAGCGCTCCGGGGCCTGCGGCCACCACGACATCCAGTTTCAACGGACGGTATTTAGCCTCCAGGAAACCTGCAAGCCGGGCTCGGTGCTCCGCCGTCGAAAAGCGAAGGGTGTCGAGATATTCCGTATAGTATTCGATGTGTTCCGGCGCGTTCGCTTCCATATACTCGTGGAAACCCGAGGCGATTTGCTCGGCGGCAAGGAGCGTACTTTCGCTTTCATAGACCAGGAGCACGCGCTTGGGATGATCGGCACGGCCACCAAAAGCCATCGCCAACAGCACGAACAAACTAAGAATGACCGCTCGCGGTCGAAGTCGCAGCACTGTGCCCCCCGGCCGTACTCCATGCATCCGCCAACCGGCCGATAGAATAAATCCAAACAATCATGTCAAGCTGATGACTATTTACCGTTGTGCGGTGCTTGACTCAATTGCAAGCCATGAAGTTCTAGGGGTATTCGAGCCACCGCCGGCAGCCGGAAAAACCGGCGGACCGGAGTTGGCCCTTGGTCCATCTATCACTCATCCCGAAAATCGCTGATGGATAAATTACGGGCTCGTCGGCATATGCGAGTGCCGGCCCCGTTTTTGAGCGATGAACTATGGTGGTCATGAGCGTGAACGGTGCTGCACATCCGTCGGCGAATAATGACGCGGTAGGGAACTCCCCATCGGCCAGCCTCGCCAATTTTCGCGCGTCGCATGGCGGACCCTTTTTCGAGTTGCAGGCGCAACTGAGGCTGCTGCGGGAAAACACGCTTCGGGCGGGAACTAGAGCCGTTCTCTTCGTTGCACTGGCCTGGGGCGTGCCATTCCTGCTCGGCATTCCGCGCAGCTTCTCCCTTGACCACAGCCACAACGCCTATCTCGCCGATCCCGGAGTATGGGCGAAGTTCTTCATCGGCATCGGCGCCTTCGTTCTGGCAGAGCAGCAGGTCGAACGGGGTCTCAGGGCTCGCCTGGCGCAGTTCGTGCGTGCCCCGATAATCGCGCCGACCGCGATGGCCCAGGCCACGCGCGAACTGTCGGAGGCGCTGCGTCAACGTGACTCGCGACGGGTGGAACTCGTATGTCTCGTGGTCGCAATCTTCGCCGCAGCCCTTTCCTACCTCAACTTCCATACGGTCGACGTTTCCTCCTGGGCGGTCGAGCACCGGCCCGAAGGCAACAGGATTTCTGCGGCCGGCTGGTGGTCGATCTGCGTCAGCCTTCCCCTCTTCGTCTTTCTCTTTCTCAGGGGCATGTGGCGGCACCTCGTCTGGGCGCACCTTTTGCGCCGTATCGCCGGGCTCGACCTTCGGCTCGTCGCGACCCATCCGGACGGAAAGGGCGGATTGGCCTTCATCGCCCAATACCCGAACGCTTACGTCTTCTTCGTCTTCGGGATGAGTTCGGCAATTGCGGCCGCAATCGCAAAGAACCTCCTCCAGGAGGGTCTCTCCATGACGACGTTCAGCATGGTCATGACCGGCTGGCTCGCAATCGTGATCGCCTTTTTCGCCTATCCGCTTTCCGCCTTCACACCTCCGCTCTCCCGCCTGAAGCAGGACGGCCTGGCATTGCTCGGCGCCCAGGCGACACGCTACCACCGGGCCGCCGAACGCAAGGCGGTGGGCCGCAATATCTTCGAGGACCCCACGCCAGAGCCGGCAGACGAGATTGCAGATCCGAGCAAGCTGTTCGATGCGACGCAGAAGCTTAAGACGGTGCTGGTCAGCCGCGCGGCGGTGGTGCCGGTGGCCGCAGCGGCGCTCATTCCCTTTGCCGTCGCCGGCGCGACGAAACTGCCCTACAAGGAGGTTTTCTCAGTGATGAAGAAGCTGCTCCTCCTTTAAAGGAGGCGGAGTGGTCTCAAGGTCCCGGGCGCCGAGCCGAGCCAATCCCGGCAGTTTTGAGTGTGGTCATCTTACGACGCGTTGCCGACCATTCGTTGCACGCACATTCTATTTTTACCGTTTCCGATGGGAGCATCAGTGACATTCATCCAGTCCCTTCTGCATCAGTCTCCCGAAAATAGCGTTTTTTCTGGCGCTGGCGGGCGGATACTGGATTGGCAAGTTCCAGTTCGGGAATCTCGAACGTATTGCTGCCGCTCATTGGGCCTGTGGTGGTCGCCCTGGCCGCGATGCTGGCAAGTCAACGCGTACCAAGGGAAGCTTGGCGCTTATTGATGCAACCTTCACGTGCACGTGCCGTGCATCGAAACCGACTGCTCGAATGGGTAAAATGCGTACGCGAATGGACAGAGGGGAACGCGATGGGAAACCGGGAAGACATTCAAGCACTCGGCAAAAGGATCGGGCAATCGATCATCGGCCAGGAAGCTATGATCGAGCGTCTTCTGCTCGGCCTGCTCGGCAACGGCCACCTTCTTGTCGAGGGCCTGCCCGGGCTTGCCAAGACCAGGGCGATCAAGAGCCTCGCCAAGAACCTCGAGGCCAGCCTGTCGCGCATCCAGTTCACCCCCGACCTGCTGCCCTCCGACATTACCGGCTCCGAAGTGTATTTCAGCGAAGGCGGCAAGGGCGAGTTCAAATTCCAGCAGGGGCCGGTCTTCGCCAATCTGATCCGCGCCGACGAGATCAACCGCGCGCCGGCAAAGGTGCAGTCGGCGCTACTGGAGGCGATGGAGGAACGGCAGGTCACGGTCGGCGGCAAGAGCCACCCGCTGCCGGCCCTCTTCCTGGTCATGGCAACGCAGAACCCGATCGAGCAGGAGGGTACCTATCCCCTGCCCGAGGCTCAGCTCGACCGGTTCCTGATGCATGTCCGCGTCGACTATCCGGATGCGAATTCGGAAGTCGCAATCATGGAGCTCGTCCGTTCCGAGGAAAAAGCGCCGCACGCAAAGAGCACAGAGGTGCAGAAGCTCGCCGCCGAGGTGGTGCTCGCCGCGCGAAGCGAGATATCGGAGGTTGCCGTCTCCAAGGCGGTCGAGGACTATATCGTCGCGCTCGTCATGGCGACGCGCTATCCTGACAAGATCGATCCGGAACTCGCCAAATGGATCCAGGTCGGCGCCAGTCCGCGAGGCGTGATCGGGCTCGACAAGGTCTCGCGTGCTCACGCCTGGTTGAAGGGTCGGGATTTCGTGACGCCGGACGACGTCCAGGCGATCGTCCACGACGTATTCCGCCACAGGCTCGTGCTCTCCTACGAGGCCCATGCCGGCGGGATCACCGCGGATCAGGCCGTCGACCGGATCGTGGAGAAAGTGGCAACCGCCTGATCGGGAGGACTTGCGATGGCAATTTCTCTGCCCGCATTCGGAAGAACGAAGGAGATCGTATGCCGGGCCGCAGGCGATACGGATGGCGCCTACGTTTCCGTCGACAATCTCGTGGCGCTGGAATCGATCGCCACCGACCTGACGTTCCTGCGCAAGGCCCCCGTTCGCCGCTTCCTCGCCGGGCGCCATGAATCGCGCATGCGCGGTCGTGGCCTGAGCTTCGAGGAACTTCGAACCTATATGCCGGGGGACGATGTCCGAACGATCGACTGGCGCGTCACTGCCCGCACCGGGCAGCCATTCGTGCGCGTCTATAACGAAGAGAAGGACCGCCCCGCCCTCATCGTCGTCGACGAGCGCACCAACATGTTCTTCGGAAGCCGCCGGTCGATGAAATCGGTAGCCGCGGCCGAGGTTGCGGCGCTATGCGCCTGGCGCGTGATGACGCTCGGCGATCGCGTCGGCGGCGTGGTCTTCAACGACGTGAAGCAGGAAGGCATCCGGCCGCACCGGAGCCGCGGGGCCGTCATCCGTTTCGCCGAAACGATTTCGATCCAGAACAATGCGCTCAGCGCAGATTCCGACATCGAGAGGTCGCCCGGTCAACTGAATGCCGTTCTCGGCAGCGTCGCAGCCCTCGCCCGGCACGACCATCTGATCATTGTCGTCAGTGATTTCGACGGGCATGGGCCGGAGACACGCGATCTTCTCTTGCGAATGTCCGTCGCAAACGACGTCATTGCCGTCCTCGTCTACGATCCTTTCCTCCTCGACCTGCCGCGCCAGGGCGAAATGGTCGTGAGCGGCGGCGCGCTTCAGGCCGAGTTGCAGTTCGGCCGCGGCAATGTTCGCGATGCGGTAGACAGTTTTGCGCGCAACAGGGGCCGCGAACTGCTTTCGTGGCAGGAGGAGATGGGGCTGCCCATGCTGCCTGTCTCCGCGGCCGAAGAAGTGGCACCGCAATTGCGCACGCTCCTCGGCCAACTTGCCTGGCGGCAAAGGAGGCGGTAGATGGACCCGACCCCCGCGCCCGATCCGATGCTCGACGCCACCTTGCGGCAGATGGCCGATATCGCCTTGCCGCCGCACGTATCGATGATGCCGGCCACCTGGGGCTGGGCAGCACTCATCACGGCGGTGGCGCTCGTCCTCGCCGCGCTCCTTTGGCGTTGGCTGCGCCGACGCGCACGGAACCGTTATCGCCGGGAAGCGCTCGCGGAACTCTCCTATCTGGAGAAGGCCATCGACACGCCGGCCGGGCGCAGACACGCCTTGCAGAGCCTGCCCGCGCTTCTCAAGCGCACTGCGCTCGCGGCCTGGCAGAGGGAAACGGTCGCCTCCCTCAGCGGTGAAGGCTGGTCCGATTTCCTCCGCGCACATGCCGGCACGGCGAGGCTGGATGACGAAGCCTGTCGTTTCTTCGCCGAGAGCGAATACCGCCCGTCGGCGCTAGCCTCGACGGACGAGGCTACGACGCGTCGGAGCCTCGCGGCGGCATGCCAATGGATCGAGGCCCACGATGTACGTCCTTGACCATCCCTGGCTCCTCGTGCTCCTGCCCGCGCCCCTTCTCGTCTGGTGGCTGCTGCCGCCATACCGGGAGCAGACGCCGGCGGTGCGCATTCCCTTCTTCGAGGATATCACCAGGGCCGCAGGCATCGGCCCGACGGAAGGCTCGGTCGTGCCGCGTGCCAACCTGCTCCAAAAGATCCTCGCACCGATCTGCTGGCTTCTGGTACTGACGGCGCTCGCCCGCCCGCAATTCGTCGAGCCGCCGATCGAGAAGACCGAGCCGCAGCGCGATCTCATGCTCGCCCTCGACCTTTCCCAATCGATGGACACGCGCGACTTCAGCGATCCGCAGGGTAATCTCGAGGCGCGGGTCGATGCGGTAAAGGCCGTGGTCGCCGACTTCGTCGAGCGCCGCCCGCATGATCGGCTCGGCTTGATCGCCTTCGGCGACGCTCCCTACCCGCTCGTTCCCTTCACCATGGATCATACGACCGTCCGATCCATGCTGACGGGCGGCTTGCCCGGAATGGCCGGCCCGCGAACCGCGCTGGGCGACGCGATCGGGCTGTCGATCAAGCTGTTCAAGGAGAGCCGGGCGCCCGACAAAGTGCTGGTGGTCCTGACCGACGGCAACGACACCGCAAGCAAGATGCCGCCCGACAAGGCAGCCGAGATCGCGGGTCAGAACAACATCCGCATCCATGCGATCGGCATCGGCGATCCAAATGCCGAAGGAGAGGAGAAGCTCGACACGGCAGTTCTGCAGAAGATCGCCTCTGCGACCGGAGGGCGATATTTCTTCGGCCAGGACCAGCAGGCGCTTGCAGATATCTACGCTGTGCTCGACAGCATCACGCCGGCGAACCAGAAGACGCTGAGCTGGCGGCCACGCATCGAGCTGTTCCACTACCCGCTGGGTGCCGCCGTTCTCCTCGTGCTCGGCTATCACGGCTTGATGTGGCTGTTGTCGATCCGCGCCGCCCGCAGGCGTAACAGCGAGGCAGAAGCATGATCGCCGATTTCCACTTCCTTCGCCCGTGGTGGCTGCTTGCGGTCCTGGCGGCGGGACTGCTCGTATGGCTCATGCGCCGGCAATCGGATATGCGCTCCCGCTGGAAGCACCTGATCGCGCCCAATCTGCTCGATCACCTCCTCGTCGACCGCGGCCAGGCGCGCACGTTCCGGCCCATCTATCTGGTGGCCGGCCTGATTGCCCTCTCGGGCCTTGCCGCGGCGGGTCCGACATGGGAACGCGAGCGTCCCCCCTTCGTCGAAGACACGGCGCCGCTCGCGATCGCGGTCGACTTGGGCCGGACGATGAATGCGACCGACATCTCGCCGACGCGGCTCGAGCGCGCCATGCTCAAGGTGCGCGACATCATGGCCAGACGGAAAGGCGCCCGGACGGCATTGTTCGCCTATGCCGGCACGGCCCACATGGTGCTGCCCCTGACCGAGGACGCGTCGCTTATCGCCACCTATCTCGCGGCCCTGTCGCCAGCCCTCATGCCCGTCGAAGGCAAGGACACCGCCACGGCGCTCGAAGCCGCCGAGGCGGCCCTGGCCGCCGAGCCGGCGCCGGGCACGATCCTGTTTCTGACCGATGGCGTCGAGCAGGGCGCATTTGCCGCTTTCTCGCAATATCAGGGCCGCAACGACCTGATGGTGCTGGGCATCGGCACCGAAGAAGGCGGCCCGGTGAAAATCGGCAGCGGAGAATATCTGACGGACGGCAGCGGCGCCCGCGTTCAGGCACGGCTCGATGTCGACGCCTTGAAGGAACTCCAGTCGGCCTCCTCTGCGCAGGTGGCGACGGTCACCCTGGATGATGGCGACGTCGACTGGATCGTCCGGCGCATACAGACGTCCTTCGCACAAAGAACGGAGGAGGGTCTTACCCGTTGGCGCGATATGGGCTGGTACCTGACCATCGCGGTCGCGATCCTGGTCGCGTTCACCTTCCGCCGGGGTCAGAGCGTCCGTTGGCTCGGGGCCGTCGTGTTGCTCCTGTCGTTCGCCATGTCCGGGCGGGGGGAGGCGGCAGATTTCGTGGACATGTGGCTGACGCCCGACCAGCAGGGACAGCGCGCTTTCTCCCGCGGCGACTATGCCGCCGCGGCAGAACACTTCGCCGAGCCGCAATGGCGCGGTGTTTCGCTCTATCGCGCCGGCCGTTATCAGGACGCGATCGACGCCTTTGCCCAATCCACGGCACCGGAGAGCTATTTCAATCAAGGCAACGCCCTGATGCATCTGGACAAACCCGACGAAGCGATCGCCGCCTACCAGCAGGCTCTCAAGCAGCGCGCCGATTGGACCGAGGCAAAGACCAATCTGGCGCTTGCGCAACGGCGCAAGAAGGAGAAGGACAAGCAGGAAGAGGAAAAGCAGCAGGAGGCCGCCGGACTGGACCCGGACGAAGTACAGTTCGACGACAAGGCCAAGCACGGCAAGGAGGGTAAGGTCCAGGCCGGCGCGCAGACGGCGGAGATGTGGATGCGCAACATCCAGGTTTCGCCGGTCGCCCTTCTCGCACGCAAGTTCGCGATCGAGGCATCGGAAGGGGAGCGACAATGATGACACCAGCGTCCCGTTTGTGTCAACTCGTTGCAGCGCTGTTCTGCTGGATCGCTGCCGCCGGTCCGGCGCTATCCGCCGATCCGCTCGCCCGGGCCGCATTGCAGTCGGAGGGAACGCTCTATGCCGGTCAGCAAATTCTCATAGACGTCGACGTGCTTGTCCCGAATTACTTCCTCCAGCCACCGCAGTTCCCCGCGATCGACCTTCCGGGCGCGATCGTGACGCTTGACGACGGGCGGGCGCTCAACCTCAACGAAACGATCGACGGGACCGCTTACTCCGGCATTCGCCGCACCTATATCGTCACGGCTCAATCGTCGGGCGATTTCACCTTGCCTCCTGCCGTGATCACTTTCGGCTATGCGGCAGTACCCCCTCAGGCCACCCGCGGCGAAGTTACGCTTCCACCGCTTCGCTTCACCGTTCGGGAAGCACCCGCGGATGCCGGAGAACGTCCCGGTGTGGTCGCCGCAAAGGTCAGCATCAGCCAGGAACTCGACCGGGATCCGGCAGCTCTGAAGGCGGGGGACACTCTGGTCCGGACGATCGCCGTGCGCGCCGTAGGCCTTCGCGCCATGATGATCCCCGAGCCGGATTTTTCAGCCCCGGACGGGGTACGCCTCTACCGGCAGGATCCCGCACTTTCGGAAGAAACGGACCGCAACGGCCAGTCAATTGCGGGTATCCGCAAGGATGTTGCAAGCTATCTCTTCCGGGAGCCCGGCACCTATGTCCTGCCCGCGGTGGCCCTGAGCTGGTTCGACCCGGCCTCCGCGGCGACGCAATCGGCAAGCGCACCCGCCGTAAACGTGACCGTTGCAGCCGCGGCCTCCCACTCCCCGGCCATCGCGCCTCCGGCGGCCGAGCCGCAACGCCCGCCCTTCGACTGGCTGCGGCTGACTGTGATCGGCGGTGGCGTGTTGCTCACTGCCCTCGTCCTTTGGGCTGCGGCCAACGGACTGAGTCGGCTGGAAGCATGGTGGCAGGAACGCCGCTCGAAAGAGCGGCAATCGGAACCGGCATTTTTCCGTCAGGTGGAGCAGGCCTGCAGGAGCGGCTCGGACGAGGCCATCGCGCGCGCGCTCGACGCCTGGTCGCGCAAGGCGGCAGTGATGCCGCTCGAATTCTGGCTCGAACGATTTGCCGACGCCGAAACGCAGCAGGTCTACCGGGCCCGGCAAGGAAGGCTTTACGGCCTTGCGAAGGCATCTTCCGCGCCGGTGCGCGGAGACCTGCTCCTTCCGGGGCTGAAAAAGGCACGGAAGATCTGGCTGGCTCAAGGAGAGAAGGCGCCCCGACGACGCGAGCCCGCCTTGCACCCACTCAACCCGACCATGCCCTGATGCGACGAATACGAAACCGGGTCGTCTCATCGATGCGTCGGTGCGATGGGCAGGCGTGCTACTATGCCGGAAGGGATTCGAGGGAGATCACACGTGCTTTTCCTCGTCCGCTCGTGGGCGCAGAATCTGTGGGGAGGTGGCATTAAGTGCAGTATCTCAAAGTGAATATGCCGGTGTTCGTGGGTTCGGTAGGCGTCATCGCTCTGTTCGTCGGGATAGGTGTGGTTGCGCCTAAGAGAGCTGAAGCGATTTTCAGCGGAATGCAATCTGCGATCCTGTCCGGTTTCGGTTGGCTCTACCTGCTCGCGGTCGCGATCTTTCTGTTTTCGATGCTCTTTCTGGCGTTCAGCCGCTACGGCGAGCTGAAGCTCGGGCCGGACGATTCAGAACCCGAATTCAGGTACCTGTCCTGGATCGCCATGTTGTTCGCCGCCGGCATGGGCATTGGCCTCATGTATTTTGCCGTCGGCGAGCCGATGACGCATTTTGCTTCGCCGCCGGAAGCCGAACCGCTGACGATCGCAGCCCAGCGCGAGGCAATGAGCGTAACCTTCTTCCATTGGGGGGTGCACGCCTGGGCGATATACTCGGTCGTCGGGCTGTCACTCGCCTATTTCGGATACCGGTACAACTTACCCCTGACCGTCCGATCCGGCCTCTACCCGCTCCTCAAGGAGGGTATTCACGGGCCGATCGGACATGTCGTGGATATTTTCGCGATCTGCGGGACAATGTTCGGGCTCGCAACCTCGCTCGGATTCGGAGTCCTTCAGATAAACTCCGGACTGAATTATTTGTTGGGTGTCCCCCAGTCGATCTACGTCCAGCTCCTGCTCGTGACCGTGGTCACGGCAATAGCGACGGTCTCGGTGGTCAGCGGCGTCGAAAAGGGTGTCCGCATTCTCAGCGAGACCAATCTGTTCCTGGCAGTAATGCTGATGCTCTTCGTGCTCGTGGTCGGACCGACGGGCACGCTCATGCGCGACTTCGTCCAGAACATCGGTCTCTACCTCGATAGCCTGGTTTTGCGAACCTTCAACATCTATGCCTACGAGCCGCGTCCGTGGATCGACAGCTGGACCCTGTTCTATTGGGCATGGTGGATTTCCTGGTCACCCTTCGTCGGCATGTTCATCGCGCGCATTTCCCGTGGGCGTACCGTGAGAGAGTTCGTCACCGCCGTCCTCTTCGTACCCGCCCTGTTCACTTTCCTCTGGATGACGGTCTTTGGAAACACGGCGATCTACGTGGACACGACGATCGCCAACGGCGAGCTGGCGCGCGACGTGAAGGCGGACCTTTCGGTCGCCCTTTTCCAGTTCTTCGAATATCTGCCGTGGCCCGCGGTAACCTCGACGCTCGCGGTTCTGCTCGTCAGCATATTCTTCGTGACGTCCAGCGACTCCGGCTCGCTGGTGATCGACACGATTGCGTCCGGCGGAGAAACGGCAACACCTGCTCTTCAGCGGATTTTCTGGTGTTCGCTCAGCGGTATCGTGGCGGCCGTTCTGCTCTCCACCGGCGGGCTGACGGCACTCCAATCCGCCACGATCTCCACGGCACTGCCGTTCAGCTTCGTGATGCTCATTCTGGTTTGGTCGCTGTTCGTCGGGATGCGGGCCGATCTCGCCCGCACACAATCACCCGGATCGGTCGGTCCAAGAGCCTATCCCGCGTCCGGCGTGCCCTGGCAGCGGCGCCTGGCGATGACCTTGAGCACGCCGGACAAACGGGCGGTGGAGAAATTCCTGCAAGCCTCCGTGCTTCCGGCCCTGGAGGCAGTGGCCAAGGAACTGACGCGCCGGTCCCGGCCGGCTTCGGTCAATCGGGATGCCGAAACCGGAGCACTGACCCTCACAGTTCCGGCCGAAGGCCATCGCGATTTCGTCTACGGCGTGCAAATGTCGGAACACAAACTTCCGGCCTTCACCGCGCATGACGCAACCGTGGCAGATGTCCGCTACGAGGCGCGCACCTTCTTTTCGGACGGTAGCCGCGGCTATGACATCATGGGAATGGCGGACAACCAGATCATCAACGATGTTCTGTTTCAGTTCGAGCGATACACGGGCTTCGTACGGTCCCCGGCGTCCTCGCTGCTGGCGACCTCGCCCGAAGAGCAATAGAGCACTTCCAGGAAAAGTGTGTGACGGTTTTCCGTCCGGAAGTGCGTGGACTAAAAGGTTAGAACATTGCCAGGATATCCGAAAAGGAAAGGCGGAGGCTTACCCCGCCTTTCCCGAAGATCGCAATAGGGCTGGAATATGCGATCCTCGTTACTCGTCTGAATTGCTCACCCTACTGGAGATAGCGGCGGGCTCCGAAGACGTGCATCAACGCGGCGCCAGGCTTTCCAGCTCCTTGAGCCGTTTCAGCGCCGCCTGCTGCTGCAGCAGGCCGTAATTTATGCCGCTTGCGTTCAGCGTGCTGCCGGTCTGGAACGGGAACTGCTCGAAGTCCGCGAACAGCTCCTTTATCTTTCCTTGTATCGGCACCAGCAGCCACATGTTGCGCGCCAGGAACTCGACCGCACCACCACCGTCCTCCATCGCCCTCTCATAGGGATCCATCCGGAGATTGGCGATCAGGGCCCAACTGGATACCTCGCGGGTCGCGGTTGCGATGTTGCCGTGGCTGGCCGTGGCAAAGCTCAGTTTCCAGTCGTTCCAGCGTATTGCGTTCAGATTACCGCCCTGATCGAAATAGTAGACCGTCTCGCGCGGAGGTTCCTTGGCCTCGCCCTTCAGCAGCTCGGTGAGATCATAGCCGTCGAGGTGAACTTTGAACGTCTTCCCTGCGGATTGGAAGCCGTTTTTCATCTGCTCCTTCAGGTCCGGGATGCCGGCTGCCGTCGCGAATGTCGGCATCCAGTCCATAAGGGTCACCGGCTCGTTTATCTGCGTGCCCGGCTTCACCACACCCGGCCACCGGACCATCATCGGGATGCGGAAACCACCTTCCCAAGTCGTGCCCTTCTCTCCGTGGAACATCGTCTGAGCGCCGTCCGGCCACAAAGCGAGCTCCGCGCCGTTGTCGGTGGTGTAGAGCACAATCGTGTTTTCGGTGATGCCGAGGTCGTCGAGCTGCTGCAGAAGCTGACCCACATGGCCGTCGTGCTCGACCATCCCGTCGGCATGGATGCCCTTGCCGGTCTTGCCCAAAGACTCCGGCTTCAAGTGGGTGAACACATGCATGCGCGTCGAGTTGAACCAGCAGAAGAACGGCTTGTCGGCCTTCGCCTGACGATCGATGAAATCCTTTGCCGCAGCCAGAAATTCCTCGTCAACGGTCTCCATGCGCTTCGTGTTGAGCGGCCCCGTATCCTCGATCTTTCCATCGGCGCTCGCCTTGATGACTCCGCGCGGCCCAAACTCCTTCCGGAATTCCGGATCCTTGGGATAGAAATAACCTTCCGGCTCCTCTTCGGCATTCAGGTGGTAGAGGTTGCCGAAGAACTCGTCGAAGCCGTGGTTCGTCGGCAGGTGCTCGTCGCGGTCGCCCAGGTGGTTCTTGCCGAACTGGCCCGTGGCGTAACCCTTGGACTTCATGACGTCGGCAATGGTGGGCATCCAATCCTGAATCCCGTGCGGGTCGCCGGGCATGCCGATCGTCAGCAGTCCCGTGCGGAACGGTTCCTGGCCGAGAATGAAGGAGGCGCGGCCTGCGGTGCAGCTCTGCTGTCCATAGGAGTCGGTAAAGATCGCGCCTTCGGCCGCGATACGATCGATGTTCGGCGTGCGATACCCCATCAGACCCATGGTGTAAGCGCTGATTTGCGGAATACCGATGTCGTCGCCGAAAATGACGAGGATGTTCGGCTGTTTGCCATTGGCCGGCGCCGGCTGCTCCTGAGCCTTCGCCTCGCCGACGGCTGCAGCACCGTTTGCGGCGGCTGCAGCCGCAAGGATCGTCCCGCCCAGAAGAAGGCTTCGGCGATCTATCGAGAAGGAATTTGTCGCGTCTTTTCGCTTTTCAGCATCTGGAAGGCCCATGCTTCACTCCTTGATTAAACTTGTGCGTTCGAAGCCATGCGGGATCCGCGCACTCTGGAGCCCGCATGATTATCGGCCGAAGCATCTGGCAAGAGAAGTTGGACCAAGGGGCAACGCGACGGACGTTGCGCCGCCGTTTTGATTTTCTACAATATCCGAAAGGACGCACGAAGGCGCAGCAGGCGGTCACTGCCGTTTCCATGAGCTGGTCATGCTCTATGGAAGGCCTAGCGGGCGTCAAAACTCCGCGTCTTAATGGATTCCTTGAAACACCCGCGGTTTGCGAGTAAAATTACGGCAGCAATTCAAAGCGTTACAGAACCGTGCGATCGGAGGCGAACGGAGTTGCAACGTAAGCTGCACGCGAGTGGTGACGCTTTGCCAAACTTCATATGTGGAGGTTGTCATGCCCAACACTCTGATGGCAGGAAGAAGAAGCCAGGATTGGGCAAATCTGGTCTTGGCAGCGTGCCTGTTCCTCTCTCCCTGGGTCATCGGCTTTGCGGCTGAAGCCGCGCCGACGTGGAACGCCTGGATCGCCGGCATCGTGCTCGGCGCCCTTGCGATCGCAACCCTTTCGGCCTTCGCCGAATGGGAGGAATGGGCCAATATGGTAATCGGCCTGTGGTTGATCGTTTCTCCCTGGCTGCTCGGCTTCATGGGAAATGTGAACGCGATGTGGACCCACGTCATTCTCGGCGTGCTCGTCGCCGCAATCGCAGCCTGGGCGGTCTGGGACTATCGTCACCATTCACACGCCTAGATGACGATGACTCCAGGGTCGGATCGACCAGGGTCATGAACGTTTCAAGTGGATTTAAAGCGCGCCGCATCGGTTGAACGCGGCGCGCAGGGTCCAGCGGTCCTGCCGCTTATCACCCCACAGCGCGTTCCTGCACCACCGCGTCGATGTCCGGCACGCCGAGTTCGCGGCGTGAGCGCTCCGTCTCGATGGCGAGATCGAGCACTCTCTGCAGGTCCGCGGCATGGCGGAAACCCGGTTCGACGGTTCGGCCGGCCTTCACCGCCTCGACGAAGCGCTGGTAGTTGGTGGGCACGGTGCCGGCGTCGACGGTCCGCCAAACGGCCTTTTCGACATCGGGCCCCATGCAGCCGCGCAGGCTCGAACCATCAGGCGTATGGATTACTTCCAAGGCTCCCCTGTCGCCGTGCAGCCTGAGCCTCAACTCGTTGAGATGGCCCGTCGCCCAGCGGCTGGCATGAATCACAGCCATCGCGCCGTTTTCGAACTCCGCCGTCATGGCGAAGCTGTCATTGGCGTCGAGGTCGTACTCGCCGATACGGTTATCCGGCGCCTTGTCGAAGGCTTTCAGGCGCGCGAATACCCGCTCGACCGAGCTGTTGGCACCGTAGCCGGCGAAGTCGAGAATGTGGATGCCGACATCGCCAAGCACGCCATTCGATCCGTGTTTCGTCGACAGCCGCCATAGCCACTTCGACTCGCTTGCCCAATCGCCCCAGGCCCGAGACACGAGCCAGCTCTGGAGATAGGAAGCCTCCAGATGCCGCACCCGGCCGATTTCGCCGGCAACCACGAGTTCACGCGCCTTCTGCAGCGGAGCGACGTTGCGATAGGTCAGATTAACCATCGTGACGAGGCCGGCCCGCTCGGCTGCGGCCGCCATCTCGGCGGCCTTCTCATAGTTTTCTGCCAACGGTTTTTCGCACAGCACATGCTTGCCGGCGGCAATGAGCGCCAGGGTCGTCGGGTGATGCGCCTTGTCGGGCGTCACGTTGGTGGCCGCGTCGAACTCTCCCCAGGCGATCGCCTCGTCGAGAGAGGTGAAGGTGTTTTCGATGCCGTGCGTGACGGCAAAGGCCTTGGCACGGGACGGGTCCACGTCGACGGCGCCGACCATTTCGACGCCTTCGATCTCAGCAAAGGCTTTCGCATGGCTGTTGGCCATGCCGCCGGTTCCGAGAATTAGCAAACGCATGGGGGTCCCCTTCATCGATAGCCGGCTTCGCCGGCCCGGTGCAGTCTCGGGCCGCGCTCGACGATCGGCTCCAGAGCCTTCTCTACCGGGACGTTCGGCGCATCATGGATGGCCTTATAGGTGCCCTGCGGGTTATACGCCCATCTCACCGCGTTCCGCAGTACCTTGTGGACGGTCGCGTCGTGATAGGTCGGGTAAGTCTCGTGCCCGGGGCGGAAATAAAAGATATTGCCCGCGCCGCGCCGCCAGGTGAGGCCCGAACGGAAGACCTCGCCGCCGGCAAACCAGGAGATGAACACCGTTTCCAGCGGCTCCGGCACCGAGAATTGCTCGCCATACATCTCCTCGTTCTCGATGACGAAGTTCTCGCCGAGCCCTTCGGCGATCGGGTGGCGCGGATTGACGACCCAGACGCGTTCGCGCTCTCCAGCCTCGCGCCATTTGAGCGCGCAGGGCGTGCCCATCAGCCGCTTGAACACCTTGGAGAAGTGGCCGGAATGGAGAACGATCAGACCCATGCCTTCCCAAACGCGTTTGGCGACGCGCTCTACGATGGCGTCGTCGACGGCGCCATGATCCTTGTGGCCCCACCACAGGAGCACGTCGGCGGCGGCGAGCCGCGTCTCGCTGAGCCCGTGTTCCGGCTCCTGCAGCGTCGCCGTCGTCGCATCGATCCCCGGGTCAAAATTGAGTGCGGCTGCGATCGTGTTGTGCATGCCGTCCGGGTAAATCTCCCGAACCACCGCATTCGTCTGCTCGTGGATGTTTTCACCCCACACGATGGCATTGATAGACAAGGTCATTCTCCTCGTGATTTGGGGCACCCGCTGCGGGATGCCGACCGTCCGTGACTTGAAGTGTGGGCACGGAGCCGGGCCGGGAAAACCACACAGGTCCCCGCCCTTTTCTGCCCTAACGTTTGAGGCTTTGGAATGATCCGAAATCCTTCGGATCAGCCTTGGTTTCGAGACTTTCCGAGCGAAATCGGGTGGCTGCGTTCTAGGCCGCACCCCGCATTTCCGTCCGTCCGAGGGCACGGCCGCCCGCATCGAAGCGGTGAACCTGACCGGCGGCCGGCGAGATCCTGATCGTCTGCCCGGGCTGATGCTTGGCGATGCCGCTTTCGCGGACGATCACCGGCTCGCCGGTCCCGATGTCGAGATAAATATAGCTGTCGGAACCGAGCATCTCCGAATGGATGACGGTCCCACTCCACTCACCTCCCTGTTCCTCGATCTCCAGGTGTTCCGCGCGGATGCCTATCGTGTCCGCCTTGTATGGCTCTGCGAAGGCGCCGGAAAGAAAATTCATCTTCGGCGAACCGATGAAGCCGGCGACGAACACCGAATTCGGCGTCTCGTAAAGCTCCAGCGGCGTGCCGATCTGTTCGACGAGACCGTCCCTCAGGACACACATCCTGTCGGCGAGCGTCATCGCCTCGACCTGATCATGTGTCACATAGATCATCGTCGTCTTGTGCATGCTGCGGTGAAGCTTGGCGATTTCGAGCCGGGTGGCCACACGCAACGCCGCGTCGAGGTTCGAAAGCGGCTCGTCGAACAGAAAGACCTTGGGATCGCGAACGATCGCACGGCCGATCGCGACGCGCTGGCGCTGCCCGCCCGAAAGCTGGCGTGGCAGGCGTTCGAGATAGGGCGTGAGCTGCAGCATTTCCGCCGCCGCCTCGACCCGCTTGCGGCACTGCTGCTTGTCCTTGCCTGCAAGCTGCATGCCGAAAGCCATGTTTTCGTAGACCGTCATATGCGGATAGAGCGCATAGGACTGAAAGACCATGGCGATGCCGCGGCGCGAAGGCGTCAGCCGATTGACGACCTGGCCGTCGAAGGCAAGGGTTCCGGAGGTGATTTCCTCAAGCCCGGCGATCAGTCTCAGGAGGGTCGACTTACCGCATCCGGAAGGACCGACGAAGACCATGAACTCGCCCGACCTGATTTCCATGCTGACGCCCTTGATCACATCGAAGGCGCCGAAGGATTTGCGGATATCGCGCAATTGAAGCTCTGCCATCTTGTTCTCCTATCCTTTGACGCCACCGGCCGTCAGGCCGGAAATGATCCGCCGCTGGAAGATCAGCACGAGGACCACGAGAGGCACGGTGACGATCACGGATGCCGCCATGATGTTGCCCCAGGGAATCTCGAACTGGCTGCCGCCCGAAAGCAGGGCGATCGCGACCGGCACGGTACGCTGCGTGTTCGACGACGTGAATGTCAGCGCGAAGAGGAACTCGTTCCATGCCGCAATGAAGGCCAGCAGCCCGGTCGTCACCAGCGCCGGCCACATCAGGGGCATGAAGACGCGGGTGATCACCACCCAGGGCGAAGCGCCGTCGACGATCGCCGCCTCTTCGATCTCGATCGGCAGGTCTCGCATGAAGGTGGTCAGCACCCAGACCGTAAACGGCAGCGTGAAGATCATGTAGGAAAAGATGAGCGCGAGCGGCGTGTTGAAGATCCCGACGAAGCGGATGAGCTCGAAGAGACCTGCAAGAACGGCGATCTGCGGGAACATCGAGACCGACAGGATCGTCAGGAGAAGCAGACCGCGGCCGCGGAAGCGTACCCGGGCAAGCGCATAGGCTGCGGTCACGGCAAGAAGCAGCGATATGGCAACCACCAGCGTGGCGACGAGGAGCGAGTTGCCGAGATTGCGCACGAAGGTTCCGTGCGAAAGAATATCGGCGTAATTGGCGAGCGAAATATCCGTCGGCCAGTAATCGATGCGAAACAGCGCCGTGCCGGACTTCAGGCTCGTCAGGATCGCGTAATAGAAGGGAAAGACTGCGACGAGGATGATGACGGCAACCAGCGCGTAGAACGCGGCCCGCTTTGCGATCGCGACGGCCATCAGCGTTCCCCTCCGCTCAAATTCAGGCGGCCGAGCCACATGTAGAGGATCGTGATCGTCGCGATGATCAGGAACAGCATGGTCGAGGCGGCCGCGCCATAGGCGAACTTGTCGAAATCGAAAAGGTTTTCGCGCGCCATGACCGACATGGTCTTGGTCTGCGCGTTGTTGGGCGTCAGCACATAGATGAGGTCGAAAATGCGCAGCGCGTCGAGCATGCGGAAGATGACCGCGACCATCAGCGCCGGCCGGATCAACGGCAGGGTGACCCGCCAGAAGATACGTACCGGATGGACTCCGTCGATTCTGGCCGCCTCATAAATATCGCCCGGCACCATTTGCAGGCCGGCGAGGATCAGGAGCGCCATGAAAGGCGTCGTCTTCCACACGTCCACGATCAGTACGGCGATCATGGCTGTGTCGGGGCTGGCGGTCCAGGCGATCTTCTCGCCGATCAAACCGAGGCCGAGCAGCATGTCGTTGAGGATGCCGAACTGGTCGTTGAGCATCCAGGCCCACATTTTTGCGGAGACGATAGTCGGGATCGCCCAGGGGATCAGGATCGCGGCACGGACAAGCCCGCGACCGGGAAACTGCGCGTTGAGCACCAAAGCGACGACAAGGCCCAGCGCCGTTTCGATACTGACCGAAAGAAACGTGAATTTGAGCGTGTTCCAGACCGCATTCCACCAGGCGGGGTCCGCAAGCAGGCCCCTGTAAATCGTCCGCCCGCTCTTCAGGGTGACCCATGAGAGATAATTGGCGAAGCCGACGAATTCGGCGCCCGACAGATTGGTAAGCGACGCGTTGGTGAAACTGAAATAGATGGTTCTGATGAGCGGCCAGCCGGCGACGAGCGCCAGGACGAGGAAGGTTGGCGCGAGAAAGAGCCAGGCCGAACGGACCCGTTGCGCCTGCAGGTCCGAGCCTATCCTGCCGCCATGCGCAAGCGCAGCCGGCCGATCCGCGAGGGAAAGATCAGTCATGAGGTAAGCCTACCGGTTGGCGCGGGTCCCGCCCCGTGCCGTTTGATCTTGGCCCGGACGGCATAGCTGCCGTCCAGGCCTCGCGATTTTACCAGGCGTCGCCCTTGAGTTCCGTCAGTTCGACTTCGAGAAGCTCGAGATTCTCCGCCGCCGTTCCGTTACCCGAAAGCGTGTTGTGCACGGCGCTCCAGAATTTGGATGACACTTCGTTGTACTTCACCTTTGCCACGGCCGAGGGGCGCGGCACGGCGCTCTGGAAGATCGGCTTCCAATGCGGCATGAACGGCTGGGCGGACGCGACTTCCGGATCGTCGTAAAGCGCCGCGATCGTGGGCAGGTTCGAAAGCTCGATGGCACGCACCTTCTGGGTTTCGGCCGAGCCCAGGAACTTGACGAAGGCGATCGCCGCCTCCTGCTCGTCGGAGTATTTCGAGACCGCGAGGTTCCATCCGCCGAGTGTCGAGGACGGCTGATCGCCGTCGGTGGCGGCCGGAAGCGGGGCCACCTCGAATTTGCCTTTTACGGCGCTGTCGTCACCGTTGCCAAGCGCATAGGCATAGGGCCAGTTACGCATGAAGACTGCGTTGCCGGTCTGCCAGACGCCGCGTGATTCCTCTTCCTGATAGGCAAGCACGCCCTTGGGCGCGATCGTGCCGATCCATTCCTTGACTTTCTCGACGGCCGCCGCCGCCTTTTCGTTGTTGACGGAGATCGTGCCGTCGGGCTCGACGATCTGACCGCCGCCGGACGACTTGATCCACTCGAGCGCATTGCAGGTGAGCCCCTCATAGGCATTGCCCTGAAAGACGAAGCCCCAGATATCGGCACTGCCGGCGGCACGCTCCTTGTCCTGAATCTCCTTCGCCGTCGCTGCCAGTTCGTCCCAGGTCTTGGGTGGCGTCTTGCCGTATTTGTCGAGCAGGTCCTTGCGGTAATAAAGCGCCGGCGCGTCGGTATAGAAGGGCAGAGCGACGAGCTTGCCGTTGACCGTCTGCGACTGGATGATCGAGGGGAAGTGCTCGCCGATCACATCCTTCGTCGCCTCCGTCAGGTCGACGAACTGCTCGGCGAGCTGCGGAGCCCAGATGACGTCCGTCTGGTAGACGTCGACATCCTTGTTGCCGGCCGCAAGCCAGAGTCGATACTGGCTGAATTGCTCGCTGCTCGAAGCCGGCATGGTCACCAGGTTGACCTTGTGACCGGTTTCCTTCTCGAACTTGGCGATCTGGTCCCGCAGAAAGCTCAGATTCTTGCCGGTCGAATTGGCCGCCATAGACAGTTCGGCGGCCGCAGCCAGGTCGATTGCGCCCACGATCGCTGCGCAGGAAATCAGCGTCCTTACAAATGGCTTCACGTTCATTGGTCCCTCCAAAACTCCCCCCGGTTCCGCAGGCTCCTCAGCAATTCGAAAACGGTTTGGGTGCGCAGAAGCTGTCAGAAGGGAAATCGGCTGTCAAGCCGAGGTCGAAACGGAAGTAAATGCCATGGTTATTTTGAATTTTTTGGCTTATAATCAGAATGTTAATCGAAAACACATCGGGGCATCGCCACGATCCGGCTCGGCGTTCAACCCGTTTACACGAATACTTCATCCACAGGAATTTAAAACGATTTGGATCGTGCCCGACAGCCTTCTCGATCAAGCCCGGGCAGTGTTCGCGACGCAAAGGCACCGATTGTGACTGCCGGCAAACCGGGTATAGTCCGGCGCGAATGTCTGCAGGGCCGCGCATCGAAGCGATGCGCAAAAACGAGCGAACGCAGCTTCTCGATTTGCGGCGTGACTTGCTTCGGAAGCGATCCCCGGACAATACGCAGAAGGGGCGCAGGGAAGAACAGTGAAGCTTAAGGAATTCGCCCAACAGTTGGGGCTCTCTCCCACGACGGTAAGCCGTGCTCTGAGCGGCTATCCGGAAGTCAGCGAGAAGACCCGCAAGCGCGTTGCCGAGGAGGCCGTGCGCCTCGGTTACCGGCCGAACATCAACGCCGTGCGCCTCGTCACGGGCCGCGCAGGCGCGATCGGCGTCGTTATGGGCCGCAACGAATTCCAGTTTTCCGAATTCATGAGCGGCATGGCCGAACGCCTGGACAGCGAGGATATAGACATTCTCGTGAGCCCGGTTGCCGACCATGATATGAAAGCCGAGCTCCAGCTCTATAGCCGGCTGGCGACGAGCGGACGGGTCGACGCCGTGATCATCCATTCACCGAGGCCGAACGACGAGCGCATTCTGCTGCTCCACAAGCTCGGTATTCCCTTTCTGGTCCATGGCCGCTCCGAGACCGACGTGCCGCACGCCTGGCTCGATATCGACAACGAAGGCGCGATCCGCCGCGCCACCTCGCACCTCCTGGACCTCGGCCATAGACGGATCGCACTCATCAACGGCCGCGACGGTCTCACGTTCACGCACCACCGCGACAAGGGCTATCGCGAGGCGCTTGAACAGCGCGGGCTGCCCTTCGATCCACGCCTCGTCACGCATGGCCAGTTCACCGACGAGATCGGTTTTCGCTCGGCCCGTTCCTTCCTCGAGCAGTCCCCCCGCCCGACGGCCTTCGTCGCCGGCTCGATGATGACGGCGCTCGGCGTCTATCGCGCCGTGCGTTCGGTCGGCCTTGTGGTCGGGCAGCACATCTCCGTCATCGCCCATGACGATGTCTTCCCCTATCTCACGGCCGACAACATGGTCCCGTCCCTTTCGACGAGCCGGTCGTCCCTGCGCGCCGCCGGCGCGCGCTCGGCAGACCTCACCCTGCAGCTGCTCACCGGCCGGCCCGCCACGGAGATTCATGAGCTCTGGCCGGTCGAGCTGATCCTGCGCGAGTCGACCGGTCGGGCGCCGGAGGCTTGACCATCCTTCTCTGGCGGGGGCTCTACTCGCGTCCCTTCAACCGGAACAGCAGGTCCTCATGCACGGCCTTGAGGTGGAAGATCAGGAAGCCGGCCGCCTCCTCGAAAGCGCCCGCACGGCAGAGGCGGATCAGCTCGGCATGCTCTTCCATCGCTCGGGTCATCGCTGCGACGCTTGAGAGCTGGACGCGCGTGTAGCGGTCGCTCGTCTGCAGCAGGGACGCGACGATCTGCTGTGTCCGGGGCATCTCGGCGCGCCGGTAGAGGGCCAGGTGCAGTTCGGCATTGAGCTGGCCATAGGAGTCGATTTCTCCTGCGGCCGTCGCCCTGAGGAATCGGCTTTGAACCTCCTCCACCCGTGCGAAATCGTCGCCATCGAGAAGCGGCGCCGATTTGCGGAAGAGCCGCGGTTCCAGAAGCGCCCGCAGCTCGAAGACGTCGTTGATCTCGGCGAGCGACAGTTCGGAGACGATCGCCCCCTTCTGCGGCACGATCCTGACCAGCCCTTCGGCTTCGAGCTGGAACAGGACCTCGCGCACCGGAATGCGGCTGACGCCGTAGGTTTCGGCCAACGCATCCTGGCGCAGCTGACTGCCGGCCGGATAGCGCCCGGAGAGAATCGCCTGCCGGATTTCCTCGATTAATGCCCCGGAGAGGGTGCGATGTTTGAGATGTGACACCATGGACGCTCGCTACAGGATTACCGCCAAAAATGATATTGACTCGAAGAATGTATAAAATCTACTTTATACGGAAACTAGGGAACAGTCATGAACCAGTCAGTCGCGCCGCCGCTTTATGCGCGCGCCATCGTCTCTCTCTCCGAAGCCATGCTCGCCCTCGAAAAGCGCGCTGTTGCCGGATTGATGTGCGTGCTTCTCGCGCTCATCCTTCTGAACGTCGTCACCCGCTACAGCGGACATCCGCTCTATTGGGTCGATGAATCGGCCGTATACGCCATGGTCTGGCTCGCCTTCCTCGGAGGCTCGGCGCTGACCCGTCTTCGACTCGATTTCGCCGTGACGCTGCTGACGGATTACCTGCCGCCCGCGGCGGCGCGCCGGATGCGCGCGGCCTCGACACTGCTCGTCCTCCTGTTCGCCCTTGCGCTTGCGGCATTCTGCTGGATGTGGATGGACCCCGTCGGCATCATCCGCGCCGGCTTCGACGCTAAGGCCTTCGCGGCCGAGAGCTTCAACTTTCTCTATACCGAGCGCAGCCAGACGCTGAATTGGCCGATCTGGGCGATCAGCCTCGTCATTCCGCTCTTCGCCGTCACCATGACCGTCCATTGCGCCGCCAATCTCGTCGAAGACCTGGGTCTGTCGCCCCAGCGTGAGCGGCGCGAACTTTCCAGCGCCGAGGGAGTGAACTGATGGTCACCACCGCCGCCTTCCTCCTCTTCATGCTCGTCGGCGTTCCGATCGGCGTCTGTCTCTGCCTCGGCAGCATCGTCTATATCTTCGCCTCCGGAAATCCCCTGCTCTTCCAGAGCTTTCCGACGCAGCTCTTCGGCGGCGTCGACAATTACGGGCTGATCTCCATTCCGCTCTTCGTGCTGATCGGCGAGATCATGAACGGCGGCGGCATCACCCGGCGCATCATCGACATGACGATGGCTTTCGTCGGCGCGATGCGCGGTGGGCTTGCCTATGTCAACCTGCTCGCCAACATGTTCGTCGCCTCGATACTCGGATCGGCCACGGCGCAGGTTGCCGTCATGGCGCAGATGATGGTGCCGGAGATGGAGAAGAAGGGCTATGACAAGACCTTCGCCGCCGGGCTCACCGCCTATTCGGGCATGCTCGGTCCCATCATCCCCCCGTCGATCATGTTCGTCGTCTACAGCGTGCTCGCGCAGGTTCCGGTAAGCGATATGCTGGCCGCAGGAATTGTGCCCGGAATTCTGCTGACCGTAGCCTTCTGCCTCGTCATCGCAGCGATGGGTTTCGTCTACAACTATCCGCGCGGCGAGCGCATGAAGCTCAAGGAGCGCATCCGTATCGTCCTGGATGCGCTGCCTACGCTTCTCATCCCCTTCGTTATCGTCGGCTCGATCCTCTCCGGCCTCGCCAACGCGACGGAGGCCGCAGCCGTCGGCGCCGTTGCAGCGGTGCTCGTCGGCCGCTTCTGGATCGGCGAGCTCAAATTCTCCGAGCTTCCTCGAATGATGCTGCGCGCCGGGATCTATTCGGCCGTGGTCCTCTTCCTCGTCGCGGCCGCCGCGGTCTTCTCCTGGGTACTTGTCTACGGCATGGTGCCGCAGCAGGTCGCCGGCTGGGTCCAGACGGTCGCCTCGGATCCGGTCACCTTCATGTTGCTCGTCAACGTCATCCTGCTCGTCATCGGCACGGTGATCGACGGCGCCCCCGGGCTCATCATGACCGTGCCCATCCTCCTGCCGATCGCGACCGAGGTCTACGGCATCGACCCGATCCATTTCGGCGTCGTCGTGGTCCTCAACCTCGTGCTCGGCTTCCTCTCGCCGCCCGTCGGGCTCTGCTTCTTCGTTGCGGCCGCGGTGACCGGCGCAAAGCCCGGCAAGATGTTCCTGGTGACGCTGCCCTTCTTCTTCGTCTCCTGTCTCATGCTCGTGCTCCTGTCGCTCATTCCCTCGCTCTCGACCTTCTTCGCCCGATAACCACAACGAACCAGCCAGAGGATCTTCCATGACATTTTCCCGCAGAACCTTCCTTGGCGGCGTTGCCGCCGGCGCAGCCCTCTCGCTCGCCACGCCGTCGCTCGTGCGCGCGCAGGAAACGCGCACCTTGCGCCTCGGCATCGTCACGCCGCCGGGACATCCCTGGAACAACGCCGCACTCAAGGTGGGCGAAGCCCTCAAGGCAGAGACGAACGGTCGCCTGTCGATCTCGGTCTTTCCGGCCGGCCAGCTCGGCAACGAGGCCGCGATGCTGCAGCAGATGCAGAGCGGCGCGCTCGATCTCGGCTGGATCATGACCGCCGAACTCGGCTCGCGCATTCCCGCCGTTGCCGCGATCAACGCGCCCTGGGTCGTCGATTCGACTGCCAAGGTCGCCAAGCTCGTGCGCGAGCCGGTCGCCATGAAGCTCCTCGACGTTCTTCCGGCCGAGACCGGAACAGTCGGCCTTGCCTGGGGCATCACCACCATGCGCGTCGTCTTCTCGGCCAAGGAGATCGCCGGGCTCGACGACATCAACGGCATGAAGCTGCGCATCAATACGACGCCCGCCTATCGCGATTTCTACCAGCTCCTCGGCGCAGCGCCGACGCCGATTCCGACGCCGGCGGTTTTCGACGCCATGTCGAACGGCCAGGTGGACGGTCTGGAGGCGGACCTCGACTTCTCCTGGAACCAGCGCTTCGACAAGGTGTCCAAGACCATGCTGAAGATGAACGCGATCTTCATGCCCTGCGTGGCGCTGGCCTCCGGTCGCGTCTGGCAGACCCTTCCCGAGGCCGACCGGGAGATCATCGCCCGCCTCACCAAGGCAGCGCTCGACGAGCAGATCGACGCTACCGTCGCCAACGAGCCGGCCCTCCTCGAAAAATTCGCCGGCGCAGGCATTCCGATCAAGGATGTCACCGTCGCCGATGCCGGACGGATCATCGCCGAATACGACAAGATCTGGCTGCCGAAGGCACCGGTTCTCGCCGAACTTCGGAAAGTCGGCGCAACGCTCTGAGGCTCTCGGATGGGGAAGGCGGCCCGCGCCGCCTTCCCCATCCGGTTCGCAAAAACCGCGTACCCTTTTCCCCATCCCGCTACCCCGCGTGCACGCAAATCGCCTCAATCTGCTTGCGCCCTGGCCCGCCGCAGGCCAAGAGAGCCTGAGGAGATCCTGGGTGGTCCACAGATGGAAAGAAAAGAAATCGCAATTATCGGCGGCGGTCCCGCCGGTCTGATGGCCGCGGAAGTCTTGTCCCGCTCGGGCCATGCGGTGACCGTCTACGAGGCTATGCCGACCGCGGCGCGCAAATTCCTGCTCGCGGGAAAATCCGGCCTGAACATAACCCATTCCGAAGCGTACCGGGACTTCGCAGCGCGCTTCGGCGATGCTTCGGCAAGCCTGCGGCCGGCCCTTGATGCCTTTACCCCGCAGGACGTACGCGCCTGGGCAGCCGGACTTGACGCGGAGACCTTCGTCGGCTCTTCCGGCCGCGTGTTTCCGAAGGCTATGAAGGCCTCGCCGCTGTTGCGCAGCTGGCTCCGCCGGCTGGAGGCCC
Source organism: Sinorhizobium sp. GQ132 (assembly GCF_059758575.1). NCBI lineage: Bacteria > Pseudomonadati > Pseudomonadota > Alphaproteobacteria > Hyphomicrobiales > Rhizobiaceae > Sinorhizobium > Sinorhizobium sp. GQ132. The sequence goes on from NZ_JCAXDX010000006.1 coordinate 228,323, forward strand.
AGGGCGTCCGGCTTCTCACCCGCCATCGCTGGTCGGGTTTCACAGAGAAGGGCTACATATTCGATACGCCGGAAGGGACGACGGTCGTTCGTTGCGACGCGGCTCTCCTGGCGCTTGGCGGCGCAAGCTGGCCACGGCTCGGCTCCGACGCCGCCTGGGTGCCGTTGCTGCGGGCGAGAGGCGTGCCGATCAGCGATTTCCGCCCTGCCAATTGCGGTTTCGATGTCGCCTGGACGCAGGTTTTCCGCGAGCGTTTTGCCGGCCAACCACTGAAAGGCGTTACCGCAACATCCGATGGGGGGACGATCCCGGGCGAATTCGTGGTGAGCCGCCACGGCATCGAAGGCAGCCTCGTCTACGCCCATGCGGCAAGCCTGCGCGACCGGCTGGACCGGGACGGCAAGGCGGCGCTCCTCCTTGACCTCACACCCGGCCGCACGGCCGAGAGGCTGGCGCGGGATCTCGCGCGACAAGACCGCAAGGCGAGCTTCTCCAACCGCCTGCGCAAGGGCGCGGGGCTCGACGTTGTCAAAGCGTCATTGCTGCGCGAACTCTCGACGGAGGCGGCACGAGCCGCGCCGGAGCAACTCGCTGCCGTGATCAAGGCCTTGCCCGTTCCGGTGCTCGCAACACGGCCGATCGCCGAAGCGATCTCATCGGCCGGCGGGATCCGCCTGAACGCCATCGATGACCGCTACATGCTGAAGGCGCTCCCCGGCCTCTTCGCCGCCGGAGAAATGCTCGACTGGGAGGCGCCGACCGGCGGCTATCTCCTCACCGCGTGCCTTGCCATGGGCCGTGCTGCGGCCCGCGGCGTCGAAGCATGGCTCGCCGATGGCCCTCAGTAACACTGCGGATCGCAGCACGTCTTCACATCCGTCAGCGCTCAGCTTTTCGGTCTGATGGAGAACATGGCACCGGCGGCGACAATGAAGAGCCCGATGATTGCAAGTTGAAACGTGCTCGGGATGCCGACGAGGATCAGCACATTGTTGACGAGCGTGATCAGCAGTACCCCGAGCAGTGTTCCGAGCACGGTACCCGAGCCTCCGGTGATGCGCGCGCCACCAAGGACGACCGCGGCAATGACGTCCAGCTCCGACCCCGCCAGATCGAAAGGGTTGGCGAGACGATTGCTCGACACGTGCATGATACCCGCGATCCCGGCGAGCAGACCGGCATAGGCAAAGACGAACACGTGGACAGTGCGCAGGTTGTATCCGAGACGGGAAGCGATGCTGGCGTTTCCGCCCACCGCATAGATAGCCCGGCCGATAAGGGTCCGCTTGAGGATATACCAGGTGGCGAGCGCAGCGACGACCAGGACGAGGAAATAGGTGGGCAAGGTCGAGACTGCGCCATTCGCCCCCTCGTGCCGTAGAAGCGCGAGCTTTCCGAAAGCGTCCATGGATTCGGGGATGTTCATGAACAGGGCCGTTCCGATGAAGGTCAGCAGAAACCCACGGATCGCGTATTGCGTGCCGATCGTCACGATCAGTGAGGGCGCCTTCAATGCATGGACCAGCAAGCCGTTGCAAATGCCGAGGATCGCGCCGCCGGCGGCTGCGATGCCAAGGATCGGCCAGATGGACAGATCCGGCGCATAATTCGTGACCAGCATGGTGATGACGTACATCACCAGCGCAGCAATGGCCGTGAACGAGACATCGAGCCCGCCGGATGCCAGCACGACGAGAACGCCAAGCGCGAAGAGGCCGCGCACGACGGTGGAGCGTGCCATGTCGAACAGGTTGGAAACCTGCCAGAAGTCCGGATTGATCGTGCCCACGACGATGCAGACGATCACGACGAGGAGGAAGGTAACGGCCGGAGGGTGGCGGATAAACCAGCGCATGGTCCGGACTGCGGCGGGCACTCCCTCGGTCCCGCTGACGGGGGTCGCTGCGACATCGGCCATGTTATTGAACTCCCTGGCCGTCTTCGGCCATCATCGACTTGTAGATTGCGTCTTCCTCAAGCCCTTCGGCCGGAAAGATATCGGCGACCCGGCCTTTGCGCATCACCATCACGCGGTCGCAGTTCTGCAGAAGCTCGGGCAGATCATCGCTGATGATGACGACGCTCATGCCGTCTCCTGCAAGGCGCTGAATGATGCGGAATATCGTGTCCTTCGATCCGACGTCGACGCCGACGGTCGGTCCGTGCAGGATGAGCAGGCTCGGCTCGATCGTCAGCCAGCGGCCGATCAGAACCCTCTGCTGGTTGCCGCCTGAAAGGGACATGACAGGGTTGTCGATATCCGGAGTCGCCACCTGCAGATCGTCGACCGTTTTCTGTGCCAAAGCCTTCGCCCGGCGGCTGTCGAGCAGGCCGAAAGCCCCCCGCAGTCGGTCGAGGACCGCCATGACGATATTCTCGCGGATGGATTTCCCAAGGAAAAGCCCTTCAGACAGGCGGTCCTCCGGAACATAGCCGATGCCGGCCTCGATCGCAGAGGCGGGCGACGACAGATCGGCCCGTCTGCCTGCGAGCTGTACCGAGCCCCGCCGCGCCGGTTCCACGCCGGCCAGCGAAAGCGCAAGCTCGTTTCGCCCGGAATCGAGAAGTCCCGTAATCCCGAATATCTCGCCCTTGGAAACCGTGAAGCTGACATCGTCGAAGCCGGCGCCCCCGAGCCGCTCCACCGAGAGCAGCGTCTCGTCACCGTGCGAATCGACGCGATAACGCGTGTCGTCGAGCTTCTTGCCCGTCATCCAGAAGCCCAGTTCGGTCTTCGACTGATTGGCGACGTCGCATTCGGCAACCTTCAGGCCGTCCCGCATGATGATCGCCTGCCCGCCGATCGCCTTGCATTCGTCGAGCTTGTGCGTGACGAAAAGGACAGACACGCCCTTGGCGTGCAGGCCGCGCACGACGCGAATGAGGTTGTCCACTTCGCGCCGCGTCAATGCGGTCGTCGGCTCATCCATGATGACCAGGCCGGCATCGGAAGCGATCGCGCGGGCAATGGCAATGAGCTGGCGCGTTGCGATGGGGAGTTCTTCGACGGGTGTCGCCAGAAAGGCGGGCTCCGTCGGCAGACCGACGTCCTTCAATGCACGGACGGCCGTCTCCCGCAGACCCTTGAGGTCGAGACGCCGCGCGAGGCTGCCGTTGGAGGCAACCAGCTGCTGCGTCAGCGCGACATTCTCCTCGACGCTCAGATTGGGTAGAAGCGACAGGTCCTGATAAACCGTCTCGATGCCGGCTGCCAGGGCGCCGATCGGCGTCAGCCCCCCGACCTTTTTACCGTTGATCGCAAGCTCACCGCCATCTGCCGGCTGGGCGCCGGAGATAATCTTGATGAGCGTGCTCTTGCCGCATCCGTTCTCGCCCATGAGATGGTAGGTACGGCCGCGCTCGATCGTGAAGCTCACCCCCTTCAGGGCGCGAACGCCGCCAAAGCGCTTCTCCAGGTCGCGAACTTCCAGGAAAGGCGTCGTATCGCTCCGCGCCTCTGCGGAGGACATCTTCTTCTCGGCAATGATAGTCGACTGCATTGGCATGGTCCGGAGTTGCGGTCAGTTCGCCGGCAGGGTCATCCCTGCCGGCGGATGCGGCTGCAGCCGCGTATCCCTGCGATGCGCGATCAGAACGGATACTGGCTGTAGTTGGACTTATCGACGTCGACCCAGGCTTCGCCGACAACGATGATGCCGTCGCCAGGGCCCTTCTTCACCGACACCTTGTTGTAACCCGGCACCCCGAGATCCATGCCGTCCGTGATTTCCTTGCCCTCGATCACGAGCTGGGCGACCTTGTTCATGACGTAGCCGGCATCCTTCGGGTCCCAGAAGGAGATGCTCTGAACGGCACCCGATTCGAGATACTTGGCCGTGTCCTTCGGCAGACCGAGGCCGACGACGCAAACCTTGCCGACGAGGCCGGCTTCTTCGACCGCGCGGCCGATCCCGATCACATCAATGGCCGAACCACCCTGGAAGCCCTTGATGTCAGGATACTTGCGCAGGATCTCGCGCGCCTTCTCGTAAGCCTTGTTGGCGTCGTTGAAGGATTCGTTCTTCTCCGAAACGAGTTCCATTTCCGGATATTTCTTGGCGTTCTCCGCGCCGCCGTCGGCCCACTGCACGTGCGTGAGGCTGCCGAGCGAGCCGACGAACGACGTCCACTTGCCGGACTTGCCCATGCATTCGGCGAGCTTCTCGTTGAAGCGCGCGCCGAAGACCTTGTTGTCGAAGGCCTCGATATCGACCTGCGTGTTCTTCAGGCTGTCGGCTTCGTGCGTGATGATCTTGATGCCGCGGTTCATCGCCCGCTTGAAGACGCCCTCGAGAGCGGAAGGGTCCATCGGCACGACGGCGATTGCGTTGACGTTCTTCGCGACGAGGTCTTCGATGAGGCGAAGCTGCTGGGCCGCGTCGGCTTTGGCCGGCCCGATCTGACTCGTAGACACAGCTGGATTGTCCTTGCCATAGGCAACGACACCTTCCTCCATGCGCGTGAACCAATTCTCACCGGTCACCTTGACGACGGTAACGACGGAGGGGGCGTCCTGCGCGACCGCAAGCTGGGCAGCGCAAAGCGCACCCAAAGCGACCGTGCAGGCGGCAATCTTCTTGTAGACAGACATGAGTGTCTCCTCATCACTTGTTGTTTGCCCGACCAGAAATCGACGGCGGGGGGCATTGCGCCGTTTGGGGACCTCGGGATCAGCGTCGCGGCGAAAGATATGCGCGGAGATCGACGCGCGACGTTGCCAGGAACACGATCAGAAGCAGACCCCAGGCGCAGTCGCGGAAGAAATTCGAGATATCGAGGAAATTGAACAGGCTGGACAGCATCTGAAGCGCCGTCGCGGAGAGGACGACGCAGACCGTGCGTCCATATCCGCCGTCAGGCCGTACACCCGCCATCACGACGATCAGAATGGCGATGAGGACGTAGGAGCTGCCATAGTCCCACTTCACGCTTGAGGTGCGGGCGGCGATGATGATCCCAGCGACGGAAGCAAGCACTCCGCAGACGGTATAGGTCAGAAGAAGCATCCGGCGCTGCGGAATGCCGGCGTAACGGGCGGCCTTGGCATTGCTGCCCATCAGGTAGAGCTTGAAACCGAAAGGCGTGAAGCGGAGCACGACACCGATCAGGACCGCGATGGCGACGAAGAGCGTGAAGCACATCGGCACACCGAGTACCGGGGTGTTGCCGAAATTGTCGAGGGGCTCGATATAGCCGAGGGTGATCGCCGAGCCGTTGGTGAAAGCAACGGCGAGACCTGTGAAAAATAGCTGCGTGCCAAGCGTGGCGATGATCGGCGTGAGCCCTGCGAAGGCGATCAAGGCACCGTTCAGCAAGCCGCCGGCGAGACCGATGATCAGCGCCACCACCGCGAACAGCCACGAAAAAGCGAGTGGCGCTTCATCGGCCGAAACCCAATCGCGCACCAGCAGGTAGGAGCCTACCCCGGCAAGATTGGCGAGCGCGATGCCGGACAGATCGATGCCGCCGCCTCCGGCGATCATGGCGAGCATTACGCCGAGAGCCAGCAGCGCAAGCTCCGGTACCTGAGCGGACATCGACTGGAAATTGTAGAGGCTGAGAAAGGTGTCTCCTGCGAACACCGCAGCGAGCGCGACCACGAGAGCGTTGGTCGCCACAAGAAAGTTGAATTGCCGGTCGGCAAACATGCTTTTCATTCAGCCTCTCCCACACCGCATTTCAGGGGCGCTTCACACCCCGACGACCTCCTGCCGCTCCAGTCGATCGCCGGGGGCGACCGCAGTGGACTGACGAGCAAGTCCTTGAGAAGCCATGGAAATCTCGGAGTTAACCCCTTCCATCCCTCTCAAATTTTCGGCAATCTAACGTGAATGTTGACATTTGTCGAGCCATGTTTGAATTATGTAGGAAATTCGCAGTACGGCATGATCCGGCTGGTCACCAGGGAGGAGCTCTCGATCAAGATTTTCCAGCGGGCCTGGCACGCGAACCGCGCCGGCAGACCTCGGTCTGCTCCGGCAGACGATGTTAGATTCAACGTAGTGTTGCGCTGAGCCGTGTCGCCAGCGACGGACAAAAGAGGACTGCCATGCAGCGTTTCATCAACAATCCGGACGAAGTCGTCGAGGATACCGTGAAGGGTTTCGTCAAGGCGCATGCCGACATCGTTCGCCTCGGAGAAAATCCGCGGGTCATCGTCGCCAGGGGCGCGCCGGTTGCCGGCAAGGTGGGTGTCGTGACCGGCGGCGGCTCCGGCCATGAGCCTGCCTTCATCGGCTACACCGGCCGCAACATGCTGGACGCGGTTGCAGTCGGCGAACTCTTTTCCTCACCGACGGCCAAGAGCTTTCACGACGCGATGCGCGAAGCGAACGGCGGCAAGGGCGTCGTCTGCCTCTACGGCAATTATGCCGGCGACAACATGAACGTGAAGATGGCGGTGAAGCTCGCGGCCAAGGCAGGGATCGAAGCCGCGACGGTCGTCGCCAATGACGACGTCTGCTCCGCGCCGCCCGAAGAGCGGGAGAAGCGGCGCGGCGTCGCCGGAGAAATCTTCATGTGGAAGATCGGCGGGGCCAAGGCGGCCGCCGGGGCGAGCCTCGAAGAGGTCCGTGCGGCTTCCCAGAAGGCGATCGACAATTGCCGCTCGATTGGGGTCGGGCTCGGCCCCTGCACCTTGCCCGCGGTCGGGCATCCGAACTTCCGGATCGAGCCCGGCACGATGGAAGTCGGCATCGGCCATCACGGTGAGCCCGGCGTGCGCGTCGAAGCGCTGAAGACCGCCGAAGAGGTCGCGGTCGACATGTGCAAGATCGTGCTGGACGATCACGACCTGCCGGAGGGCACGGAAGTGGCTGTGCTCGTCTCCGGCCTCGGCGCGACACCGCTCAACGAACTCTACATCCTGAACGACACGATCGAGCGCGAGATCACAGCACGGGGCCTCAGGATCTACCGCACCTTCGTCGGCAACTACTTCACCTCGCTCGAAATGGTCGGAGCGACGCTGACGGTCATGGCGCTCGACGACGAACTCAAGGCGCTCCTCGATGTCGAGGTCCGCTGCACCGCCGTTCTCTGAGGAAATGGACATGCAGACGTTTGAAAATGCAAAAGCCGGCGACATCGTTCTTACGCTTGCCGACCGGATCATCGAAAACCGCGCCTATCTGAGCGAGATCGACGGCAAGATCGGCGATGGCGATCACGGGGTGAACATGGCCAAGGGCTTTGGCCTTGCCGCAGAACGCCTGAAGGGCACAGACGCCTCGCTGTCAGAGGCGCTCGATACGCTCGGCACCGTGCTGATGACGGAGATCGGCGGATCGATGGGGCCGCTCTACGGCGTGATGTTCACCGAATTCGCCGAAAAGATCGAGGGCGCCGATGCAATCGACGCCGCCGCCTATAGCCGCATGCTTCATGCGGGGCTCGAAGGCATCCGGTCGATCGGCTCCGCCAAGGTGGGCGACAAGACGCTGCTCGACACCTTGGTGCCCGCGGTGGACGCCTTCGATGCGGCGGCTGCCGACGGCAAGCCCTTCGCCGAAGCGCTCGATGCACTTGTATCGGCGGCGGAGGCCGGCCGCGATTCGACGCGCGATCTCGTCGCCAAGATCGGCCGGGCGAGCCGCCTCGGCGAACGCTCGCTCGGCGTGTTGGACGCCGGCGCCACCTCCTGTGCGATCATCCTCAGGGAGTTGTCGCACGGGGCTCGCGCCCGGCTCGCCTGACGCCGCGGTTTCGCGATTGCGCGCAAAGGGGGGCAGCGGCACCCAGCCCCCATTGCAAAAGCACGGCGTTGCTTCCATCCTCGCGGTCCGAAAACAGGGGAAGTACAGGACTGCATGACGATCAAGACACCTTCTCCGCGCAAGGGCGCTGCCAGTCGAAGCGGTACGGTCGATGCTTCGGACGCGATCCCCTTGCGCTACGGTGACGACCCCTATGTCTGGGCCTGCTGGCTTTATTACGAAGACGGCATGACGCAGGGCGAGATCGCCGAGGCCATGGGTGTGTCGCGGGCGACGGTAAACAGCTATCTCGCCGACGCCCGCGAAAAAGGCATCGTCAACATTTCGATCGAGCCGGCGCGACTGGCATCGCTCACCATCGCCCAGGAACTGAAGCGGCATTTCGGCCTGACCGACTGTCTCGTGGTCCCGAGCGACGACAATGCGCGTCCTTTGATCGACCGCCTCGGAGCGGCCGGGGCGCAGGCGCTTCCAAAACTCCTGAAATCCGGCGATACGCTCGCCGTCGCCTGGGGCCGCACCGTGCTTTCGGTTGGCGAGCACGCCGGTATCGCTTCCCTTCAGGACATGACGGTGGTTCAGGCGACCGGCGGCACCACGGCCTCATTTGCCTATACGCCGGAGCTTTGTGCCTCGGCGGTCGCACGGGCAATTTCAGCCCGCTGCGTCAACATCACCGCGCCGGCCGTGGTCAAATCGCCGGAACTCCTGCATATGCTTCTGGAGGAACCTCTGGTTCAGGAGCAGTTCGCGACTCTGGCAAGGGCAAACCGGGTGCTTTTCGGCATCTCCTCGCTTCGGCCGAATTCCACCATTCATACCAGCGGTTTCTTCGAATCGGTCTCGCTGCAGGACTATCTGGCAGCCGGCGCGGTCGGCGTCGTCGCGGGCCGTTTCATCGATGAACGCGGCCGTCCGGTCGCCGGCCCGCTCGACGATCGTACGGTCGGCATCTCGCTGGACCTGCTCCGCGAGATAGGCACGCGCATTGCAGTCGCCGGCGGCTTCGATAAGGTGCCGGCCCTGCTCGCCGCGCTACGCGGCGGCTATGTCAACGTGCTCATCACCGACGCGGCGACCGGTCACGGCATCTTGCGGGCCGACGGCGTCAGGGCACTCGACGCCAAGCTTTCGCACCGGCCGAAGCTTGTCCAGACACCGAGCTCCTATCGCACCCACGTCAAGAAATTCCTCAACAACCCGAACGAAGTCGTCGAAGAGATGCTCGAAGGGGTCGTCAGGGCGCATCAGAAATATCTGCAGCCGATCAACGGATCGCACCGGGCGCTCGTCGCGCGCAGCGGCCCCAGGCCCGGAAAAGTGGGCCTCGTCATCGGCGGGGGCACGGGGCACGAGCCGTGCTTCCTCGGTTATGTCGGCAAGGGTCTTGCCGATGCGGTTGCCGTGGGGAACATCTTTTCCTCGCCGCCGCCCGATCCGATCGTGCAATGCGCCGAGGCCGCGTCCGGAGGCGAAGGCGTGCTCTTCGTCTACGGCAACTATGCCGGCGACGTGATGAATTTCGAGATGGCGGCTGAAATTGCCGAAGAAAAGGGCATCAAGGTAAGGACTGTCCTGACGACGGATGACGTCGCCTCCTCGCCGGTCGAGGACCGCGAAGGCCGGCGCGGCGTCGCCGGCAACTTCTTCATCTTCAAGGTCGCGGGCGCGGCCTGCGATCGCGGCCTGTCGCTGGAAGCCTGCGAAGCCGTCACGCGCAAGGCGAACCTGCGCACCTATACGGTGGGCGTCGCGCTCGAACCCGGCTCGATGCCGCAGACGCGACGGCACAATTTCGAGATCGGCCCGGACGACATGGAGGTCGGCATGGGCATACACGGCGAACCGGGCGTGACGCGCGAGCGCATCCGATCGGCGGACGAGATTACCGACAGCATCATGGACCGCATCTTCAAGGAGATGAAGACAGCACCCGGCGAGCGCGTCGCCGTGCTCGTCAATTCCTTCGGAGCGACGCCCCTGATGGAGCTCTATATCCTGTTCCGGCGGGTCCAGCAGCGACTGGCGGCAAAGGACATACTGATCGAAGCGAACTGGATCGGACATTATTGCACCTCGTTGGACATGGCCGGCGCTTCGATCACCATTCTCCATCTTGATCAGGAATTGTCCGATCTGCTTCATCACCCTTGCGAAACGGCCTTTCTGAAGGTCAACTAGAACTGGGCGAAGCCCTGGCGGGTGGTTGCGGATCCACCTAAAGGCCGCGGGAGGAAAATGATGCCGGAGAGCGCGGTGCGCCGCTTAATCGAAATGTTCGAGGCGATCTCCAGTGCCATCGAAGCGGAGAGGGACCATCTGTCCGAGCTTGACGGCGCGATCGGCGATGCCGATCACGGGATCACCATGGCGATCGGCTTTTCTGCCGTGACCGGCGAACTTGCGAGAACGGACGCAGGCAGCGCCGGGCTGAGCGGTGTCATGACGGCGGCGGCAAGCGCCTTCCTGAACGCCGTCGGAGCCTCGACGGGACCGCTTTACGCCACCGCCTTCCGACGTGCGGCCCAGGCCCTGGAAGGACGCGACACACTGGACCTCGAGGCTTGCTCCCTTCTCATCCAGGCGGTTGCCTCCGGCATAGGCGAGCGCGGCAAGGGGCAGCGCGGCGACAAGACGATGCTCGACGTCTGGCTTCCCGCCGCCGACGCAGCGGCGCAAGCGGCCGCAGCCGGCAAGTCTGCCGAGGCATTCTGGGCGGATGTCACCGCAGCCGCCGAGAACGGCGCCAGCGCGACGCGTTCCATGGTCGCAACGAAGGGCCGTGCAGCCCGGGTCGGAGAGCGCTCGCTCGGACACATGGATCCCGGCGCCGCCTCGGCCGTCATCATCATCCGGGCCATGGCCCAAACACTGCGGATGAGTTAAGGCCCGTTCGGTTTTGTCGGCACGCATGGCGATGCGCTCGAATTCCTTGCGTACCGACCGTGCGCCACTGCAGGTGTCCTTTGATCGTAGCCGATCAATGGACAAAAACATGCAGCAGCTCAACGTGCTACAGCGACCTTTGCGCGTCTCATAAGACGCGCGGCGCTGTAGGAAACCTTTCGGAGGACTGCAATCTCTCCTCCGTCCTCATCGTGCTCGTCACAGCGATGAGAGCAGCGCCGCGTCTGCGGCGCGGGAAGCGTTCTTTCAGCCCAAGGACTTGGTCTGGCTGGATTCCTGTGACAAGCACAGGAATGAGGAAATCAAACAAGTGCCTTGGACCGAAGGATTGGAGCATTCCGGTGTTTCCATGAAACATTGAAATGCTCTAGGTCGACCCCACGCTTGATGACACAGTTTTCCTGAGGCGTGCTCTAACCCGCATCATCCAGTGCCGGCGGGGCTTCACCCGTCGTCAACATCTGCATCAGCGCGTGTTCGCTCCTCACGCCTTGCCGGTAAAGGTGAAACAGCATCTTTCCCAACTCCGCACCGTGTTCGCTTTCCGGCGCCAGCTCCCTGGAGGAGCAGGCATAAACGTGAACACGTCGCAACATCAAGATTTCGTCGTCGTCAATGGCGAGATCCGAGAAGCGCACCGACATTTCCTTTGACCCTCTAATCAAAGTGGCTTTGTTGATGATGGCTTAATATCGGTGCGGAGACGGCGCGAATCCAGACCCCCCATCATTCTTCAGTGAAGAGAGTTACGCGAACGCCAAGGCCCTCCACTTGCCTTTTGCTCTGCGTCCCATAGTTGAAATAGAAGACAGCATTTTTCAACGAACGGGGCAGACAACATGTCGGTACTGATCAGCATCCTGATCACCTTTCTCGTCGTCATTCTGGTTCTTTATCTCGTCAACCGCCTTCCCCTCGACGGGCGCACCAAGCAAATCGTCCAGGCCATCGTCATCATCATAGGCATCCTGTCGCTGCTGCGGTATCTTGCCGTGTTCTGAACTCCACAGAGGCCGCGGTCCTCTGTCCTTTCTCGGTGGCCGCAAACATGTGAACGCGGCCCTTGCGTATCCGCGGGGAACCTTGGCCCGGCTTCCCCATTAGGGGCCGAGTGAACAGTCCGGTTCGTGAAACGAACGGAGGCGGCCATGTTGCGAGCAGCTGTTTTCCTGGCATTTGCGGCAATGGCCGCTGCGCGGCACGATCCGGCGATCGCGCAGGATTCGCCGCGTATGCTCGACACCGAAAGCGGGCCCGTCAGCGTCGAAGTCTTGGCGGGCGGCCTCGAGCATCCCTGGGGCGCTGTCCTTCTGCCGGACGGCGACATGCTGGTGACGGAGCGTCCCGGCAGGCTGCGCCTCGTGTCGGCCGAGGGAGCCGTCGGCGAACCCATCGAAGGGGTCCCGGATGTCTTCGCCCAAGGTCAGGGTGGACTCCTCGATGTTGCGCTCGATCCGGATTTCGCCACGAACAGGACTGTCTATCTATCCTTTGCCGAGGAACGCGATGGCGGCGCGGCTACCTCGGTCGGCCGTGGCCGTCTGAACGACGACGCCACCGCACTTTCGGATTTCAAGGTAATCTTCCGGCAGGAGCCGGCAGCTTCAGGCGAGAATCATTTCGGCTCGAGGTTGGCCTTCGCGCCGGACGGCAAACTTTTCATCACGCTCGGCGAACGCTTCGACATGCAAGAGGCCCAGGATCCGGCCAACCATCTCGGCGCGATCGTCCGCCTCAATCCCGACGGCTCGATACCGGACGACAACCCCTTCGTCGGCCGCGAGGGCGCCGACGAGATTTGGTCCTACGGCCACCGCAACGTTCAGAGCGCCGCCATCCATCCGGAAACCGACGTGCTTTGGACGGCAGAGATGGGGCCGATGGGGGGAGACGAGTTGAACATACCCGAGGCGGGCAAAAACTACGGCTGGCCCGTGGTGAGCTGGGGCAGACATTATTCGGGCGAACGAATTCCCGATCCGCCGAGCCGCCCCGAATTCGCTGGCTCCATCCATAGCTGGACGCCCGTGATCTCACCCTCGGGCATGATGTTCTATACAGGCGACCTGTTCGCCGACTGGCGGGGCGACCTCCTGATCGGCGGCCTGTCGGCGGGCGGTATCGTCAGAGTGCAGACGAACGGCCGGAGGGTGACCGGGGAGGAAGTTCTTTCGCTCGAGGCACGGGTTCGCGATCTCCTCCAGGCCTCCGATGGCTCGGTACTCGCGCTGATCGACGCCGCATCCGGCAGGATTCTGCGGCTGAGGCCCGCCAACTAGAGCATTCCCAGGAAAGTGTGTAACGGTTTTCCGTCCGGAAGTGCGTTGGAGCAAAAGGTTAGAGCATTTCGGTGTTTTCATGAAACATTGAAATGCTCTAGGTCCGGGATCGCGTGTGCGGGTGAAGGAAACCGCTCGTAACATCCGGGGCATTGGCCTCGGCGAGCCGGGAGAGGAATTGCTCCATGAGCGCGGATTCGCCGAAGCGGCGCATGGAGCGCTCGCTTGCGAGCGAAAATTCCGGGTCCACTTCGGTCAGGCGCGCCATTGTGCGCTGCGCTCCCTCAACGTCTCCCCGCTGGCTCAAAACCGCCGTCTGTATCAGCAGGCAATCCGCCTGCTGCGGCGCCCGGATGAGGCATTCCCGCAAGACCTCATCGGCTTCATCGAGACGACCGGCAGCATAGAGGGCCTGCCCGTAGACATAGGTATAATATTCCGGCGCCATGGGATGCAGCCGGCGCGCCCGCTCGGCGTTTTGCACCGCCTCGTCATAGCTGCCGAACCGGACCTGCGCCTTTGCCAGCGCCATCAGGCTGTCCGGGTCGTTCGGATTGAGTTCGACGGCCCTTTGTGCCGCCTGCATGGCGCCGGGATAATCGCCGGTTGCCGAGAGGCCAAAGCTGAGGACCTGATAGCCGGCAGCGAGGTTCGGATCGAGACGGACTGCCTGACGTGCTTCGCTGAGGCCGGTTTCCACATCGGTCGTCGTCGCCCTGCCGCTGAGGTTCTGCACGAAGTCGACGATATAGGTCATCCCCAGATTCGCGCGCGCCGCGGCGTAACCGGGGTCGAGCTCGAGGGCGCGATGAAGCAGCGCACGGGCGGCGATCAGCGCCTCCGCATCCTTCGAGCCGTGCTTGTAGCGGTCACGCGCCTGGAGCACGAGGTCGTAGGCCTGGAGGTTCTCGGTCGGCCGTTCCGCTGCATTCGAGACCTCCGACTCGCGCACATAGGAAACCAGATGCGAGACGATTTCGGCCGTCAGGTCGGTCTGAACCGCAAATATGTCCTCGACCCGGCGGTCGTAACTGCGCGACCAGAGATGCGCACCGCTGCGCGCATCGATCAACTGCGCCACCACGCGAAGCTGGTCCCCGGCGCGCCGGGCACTGCCTTCGACCACATAGCCGGCACCAAGCCTATCGCCTATCAGGCGGATGTCTTCTGCTTGACCGCGCAGGGCGAAGGTCGAATTGCGGGCAATCACCTGAAGCTCGGGGTTTCGCGCCAGATTGGCGATTATGTCCTCGGTAAGCCCGTCGGCGAAATAGGTCTGCTCGGCGTCGCCGCTCATATTGTCGAAGGGCAGCACCGCGACTGTCGGCCTTGCATCGGCGAGTTCGCCGCCCGCCAGGCGCGCGAGGCTGCCGGCCAGGTCGGCGCCGACGGCTCTTACCTCCGGCGCCTGCGTTGCGGCAGCGGCGAGGACAAGTGCCGCGGCCCCGATGGCGTAGGGCAATGCCGCGCGCCGGCCACGGGCGATCCGCCCGATCCAGCCGCGACCATTCTTTTCGTCCGCATCGAGCCGCACCGCATAGACGGCGAGCGGCTCGGGAATGTTCTTCGCCTGCCTCCGGCCGATGCTGTAGAAGAGCTTGCTGCGGTTTCGGTCGGCACTGCGGACCACCGCCTCGCTCACGAAAATGCCGCCCGGCTCGGCCATGGCTTCGAGCCGCGACGCGACGTTCACGCCGTCGCCGAACATGTCGCCGTCGGCTTCTATGACGTCGCCGAGGTTGATGCCAAGGCGCATGTCGAAGGGCTGCTCGGAAAATCCGTTCTGGATTTCGATCGCGGCATCGAGCGCCTCGTTGACGCTCGGAAACGTCGCGAGAAAACCGTCCCCCGTCGTCTTGAAGGTGCGGCCGCCGTGCTTCTCGACCGAAGGTATGATCAGTCCGCTGAACGTCGCCCGCAGGGCGGCATAGGTCGAGGATTCATCCTCGGACATTAGGCGGGTATAGCCGACGATGTCGCCAGCTACGATTGCTGCGAGTTTACGTTCCATCACGAGCCTCGACAGTCTTCACGCGCATCTTTATGGGACCGACCCCACCCGTCCACTCACAACTCCGTGTCCGCCGCATCGCCTGAGGAGCCTATCCTGCGGACAACGCGTACGCATTCCAGCTCGCCGCTGACAAGAAACCGGGATGATTGGCCGTAAGGAGGAAATGGCTACGCAGAAGGACGCGAACAGTCGCTCATACACTGCACAGGATTGCGGCCTTTGGGTGGCGACATTCCATTGCAGTCGGTCGGGTGCAGTCGGACGTTTCAGTGCTTCATCAAAACACTGAGACGCCCCAACCTTGAAGCTGCGCAGTTTCGGACGGAAACCGTTACACGCTTTTCCTGGATGCGCTCTCGCGCCACGCGAGGACCGGCCCCACGGCCTCGCGAAGCGCTGCGAGATCCGCCTCTTCGACCTTCCGGAAGGGGCGTCTGGAGGCTCCCCCGGGAAGACCCATGATGCCGAGCAGCGCCTTGGATCCCGGCATGACGCCGACCTTGATCAGCACCTGGATCACCCGGTTCGCCATGGCCTGCAACAGCCGGGCCTCCTCGATCCGCCCAGCCGCTACGCAGGCCCTGAGCACGACGAACAGATCGCCCATGAAGTTATAGGTGGTTCCTATCGCACCCTGTGCACCCATCGCGAAACCGGCCAGGCACATTTCATCATAGCCGTTGTAAACGATGGCGTCCGGTGCCGCATCCCGGATGCGTTCGAGCTGGAACATGTCGCTCGACGTATGCTTGATGCCGATGATGTTGGGATGGGAGAGAAGCTCGCCCAGTTCGGGCAAGGTGAAACCGCTGGTGCGGGCGGGGAAGTTATAGACGATGAGAGGCAGGGCCGAAGTATCGGCCAGCTCCCGGTAATGCGCCATGACTTCGGGCCGGGAGAAGTCGTAATAGAAGGGGGGAATGGCCGAGATCGCCTGGTAACCCGATTTGGCCGCGTGCTGCGAAAGCGTGAGCGCATCCCTCGTCGCGATCGTGCCGACATGAGCGATCAGCTTCAGGCGCCCGGACGCGGCGGTGGCAACGTCGGAGAGGTAGTCCGCGCGCTCGTCGAGCGACTGCAGCATCGCTTCGCCCGAGCTGCCGCCGACATAGACGCCATCGATGCCGAGCCGAACCTGAAAATCGAGGAGCGCCCCGATGGCCTGCCGGTCGATGCTTTCGTCTTCGCAAAACGGGGTAAGGAGGGCCGAATAGATCCCTTCGAGTTTCATCTTATGATCGCTTTCACTGGCTCGTGGAAAAAAAGCTCGGGCAATTGGCGGCGGGCGGCGGTGCCAAGCTCGATCACCGCTTCACCGGGGGCGGAACTATAGGGCCAGAGCAGCTCCGGCCCAATCGGGCACCAGCGGCCGGCGGCAGCCATCGCCTTGTCGAGTGCGGCGTTGGAAAGACCATATTCCACGGCAAGAGGCAGGACGTGCTCGTTCATGAAGCCGACGACGCGGGCCTCGAAGTCAAGAGCGCCTGCCGGGTCCTCCCGAAGATGATGCCACCACCTGACGGCGCCGGCGGGGCTCAGGCAGGCGACATTGGAATAGGAGCCGCGGCCGCCTGCGAGGCAGCCGCTCGCCATGAAATGTCCGGGAATGAAGACGGCGAGATCCGGCAGCTTGCGACGAAGCTCCCCATACCAGACTTCGTCGCCGCCCGGCAGTTTCGCCCCGATGAGCATCGGGAGACCGGCCTTTAACCTTGCGATCTCGTCGAGGCTCAGCCGGCACTTGGCATGAGGCGGGTTATAGACGATCAGCGGAATGTCAGGCGCAGTTGCCGCCATGCCGGCGAAGAAGACCTCCGCCTCGTCATAGCTCGGCGCCCACCAGTCCGGCAGGGTGATCTGAACGGCATCGGGTCGCAGAGAGGCGACGCGGGCCAGGCGTTCGCGCGCGACACGCCCATTCGAATGGGAAACGCCGATCTGGAACGGCAGGGCGACGGAATGGCAAAACTCGGCGACCAGCTGGCTCAGCCGGTCGAATTCTTCCTCCGTCTGGCTATGGAATTCGCCCGCAGTGCCGTTGGTGTAGACGCCCTGAAGTCCGCTTTCGCGAAGCGCGGAAAGCTGCTCGTCCAAAGCGGACCATTCGATTTCCCCTCGCCGGCCGACTGGCAGGAGCACTGCTCCCCAGATGCCTTCGGGCGGCTTGGCTTGGAGGCTCATCGGGCGGCTCCGAGCATCTGGTCGGGGATGAAGGTGACGAGCGCCGGAAAGACGGTGATCAGAACCAGGACGACGAAGAGCGGAACGAGAAGAGGCAGGATGCCGCGTGCGAGCACGCCGAAGGGAATGTCGGCAACCTTGGAGACGACGAAGAGCGCAACGCCCATGGGCGGCGTCAATATGCCGATCATCAGGTTGAACACGACCATGACACCGAAATGGACGGGATCCACCCCGAATTGGAGCGCGGTCGGGACCAACACCGGTACGATGAGCAGCAGGATTGCCAGGGCCTCGATAAACGTCCCGAGCGCAAGCAGCATGAGATTGACGAGGATCAGGAATGTCAGCGGGTCGTGCGCATAAGTGAGGAAGAACGTGGCGACGTGCTGGGGTACCTGCTCGCGCGCGATCACATAGCCGAATAGTGACACGCCCATGATGAGAAGGCCGACTGCGGCCGTATGGCTGACTGTCTCGCGCAGTACGGTCACGAGTTTGGCGAAGGTGATCTCACGGTAGACAAAGACACCGAGGAAGAGAGCATAGCTGGCCGCGACCACCGCAGCTTCGGTCGGCGAGAACACCCCTGCAAAGATGCCGCCGATGATGATGAAGGGCGTGATGAGCGGAAGCAGCGCATGCCAGAACGTGGACCACACACGGCGAAAGCCGGCGCGCTGGGCGGTCGCATAGTTCCGGCGCCAGGCGATCGCATAGACCATGATCATGAGCGAGGCCGCGCAAAGAAGCCCCGGTACGATCCCGCCGAGGAAAAGGCCTCCGATCGAGGTATTGGCGATCACGCCATAGACGACGAGGGGAATGGAAGGCGGGATGAGCGGGCCTATGATTGCCGATGCGGCCGTGACCGAACCGGAAAACTGCTCGTCATAGCCGGCGTCGCGCATGGCCTTGATCTCAAGCTGACCAAGGCCGGCGGCATCGGCGACGGCGGAGCCGGACATGCCGGAAAACAGCACGCTCGCCATGATGTTCACATGACCGAGCCCGCCCCTGATATGGCCGACGAGCGCCTTGGCGAAGTCGAAGATGCGCTCGGTTACGCCCGAAAGATTCATCAATTGTGCGGTGAGGATGAAAAAGGGGACCGCCAGCAGCGGGAAGCTGTTGAGGCCGGCGATCATGCGCTGGCCGGCAAAGTTCAGGCCCGTTCCCTGCCAGAGCATGTAGGCAAGCGCAGCCACGATCAGCGTAAATCCGACCGGCATGCCGGCAATCAGAAGGGCAAACCATCCCCCGAAAAGCGTCGCCATCTATAGATACCTTTCGAAGGGGGCTTCGGCCGAAGGGCGGCGGCTGCCGAAGAGCAGCCGGACATCCCGCGCCATGACAAGCATGATCCGGACAGCCGCCAGCAGGCCGAATACGGGCAAGGCGCCGTAAAGCCACGATTCCGGAACGCCGATCGCGATCGACATGACCTTGTGGGCGCGCAAGGTCCCGAAGAAACCGTAGTAAACGAGAACGAGCAGCGCGGTGAGCACCAGGACATCCAAAACGATCCGCAGGAAGAGCTGCGCCCGCTCCGGGAGCATCCGCGGCACGATATCCATGGTGATGTGTGTCCGTGAGGTGACGCCCTCCGCGGCGCCAAGCGCCACCAGCCAGACGAAGGCATAACGCGCAGCCTCCTCCGTCCAGAACATCGGATCCTGGAAGACGAAACGGGTGACGATCTGCAGTGCGATCACGACGAAGGCGAAGACCAGCAGGATCGCGGCCAGTGTCTCTTCGATATGGGTAAAGCTTCGCCAGCGGCTTGGATTGGCCATTTGTTGAACTCCCCGGAATGGAGGGCGCGGCCAGCTCTGGCCGCGCCTGCGGGTGGTTAACGGAGATCGAGCAGCGTCTTCACCGTGCCGGTACCGAATTTAGCGTCGAGATCGGCATAGACTGGCTTCATCGCCTCCTGGAACGCTGCCTTGTCGGGCTCGATCACGGTGATGCCGCGCTCGCGAAAATCGCTGACGAGGTTCGCTTCCTTCTCGCTTACCAGCTTGTCGTTGAGGGCGCCGCCCGCCTCGAATGCCTCCATAACGACCTTCTGGTCGGCGGGCTCGAGCGCATTCCACGTGTCTTCCGACATGAGGATGAGTTGGTCCTGCACCAGATGCCCGGTCAGGGAAACATGGGACTGCACCTCGGTGAACTTCATCGAGTCGATGATGGGTAGCGGGTTTTCCTGGCCGTCCACCTGATTGGTCTGGAGTGCAAGATAGACCTCGGCGAATGCGACCGGCGTGGGGCTCGCGCCCATCGCCTTTGCCCAGGTAAGAAGCGGCGCGGAGTTCGGGACGCGCAGCTTCATGCCCGCGAAATCGGCAGGCTTTTCGATGGGCTTCTTTGCCGTCGTGTGCCGCGTTCCAAAGTACCAGGAGTCGACCATGCGCCACTTGTGCTCGGTCCGCATCTCGTCGACGATCCCCTTGCCCCAGTCGGAGGCGATGATCTTCTGAAGGTGATCGAAGTCGCCGACGACGTAGGCGGTGCTCGCCAACACGGCCCGCGGAACCCAGGCGTCCATGCCGCCGAACGGATTCAGCGTGAAGTCGAGTTCGCCGAGCGTCACCTGCTCCATCATCTCGGTGAATGTCCCGAGCTGAGAATTCGGGAAGATTTCCAGCGTCAGCCGGCCGCCCGATTTTTCCTTGATGATGCGCGCGGCCTCCGTGACGCCCTCGAATTGCGGGTCGCCGGCCGTACCCTGCATTCCAAGGCGCAAGGTGCGCGCCTCTTGAGCCATGGCTTGCGACCCCATCAGCAGCCCCGCAAGCACGATCGTAATCAGTCCCGTTTTCATTATTGCTCCTCCCGCTATCGGCCCGATGCTATGGGCTCGTTTGCCTGTATTTGCGCGCCGCACTCTCCAGGTGCTCGCGCATGACCCGTCCGGCACGCTCCGGATCGCCGGCGCGGATGGCCTCCACGATCACCACGTGCTCCTCGAAACTCTCCCGGTTGGAAATCTCCGGCCTGGTCGGCAGAGGTCTTTGGCCGATCAGCCACTCCACGAACGCATCGTGGACCGCGACGAAAATGGGGTTCGAGACCATCTGGGTCAGTGTGCGGTGAAAGGCGACATCGGTGGCGGCAAAGGCGCGGGCCTTGCCGATCGCAGCCTCGTTGCGAGCCAGCGCGGCGTCGATCGCCTCGATCTGCTGCGCTGTCGCATGGGCCGCAAGATGGCGCGCGCATCCCTCCTCCAGAAACAGGCGGGCCTGCTCGAAATTGGCCACACCCTCGGGTTGGCCGAGCAGCATGCGCGCAGCGCCCGCAAGCGAAGACAGGAAGTGGTCCGGCGTCGGCCGCGTGACTTTGGCACGCTCGCCCGTGCTGACCTTCACGAGCCCCATGCGCTCCAGGGCATAAAGCGCCTCCCGGATCGAGGGCCGCCCGACCCCGAACAATTCCATCAGGTCCCGCTCGGAAGGGAGCGTCGCACCCAAAGGATAGATCTCGTCGCGGATCATCTCCTCCAGTTTCAACCGGACTTCGTCGGAAAGCTTCTTGCGGACGGCGAGTGTGCTCATGGTGTGATTGTTAAGGTGTTATACCACGTGAGTCAAGAGAACTCGCAGGCGCAGTCGACAACCGCGCGCTCACACCGCTTGCAGCGCGCGCCACCTATCCGCCGCCCGTGCGGACCGCAGCGTTCACCTGGTTCAATGTCTGCGAAGAAGATATCCGATCGCCAGGCCGAGACCGGCAAGGACCAGGATCGTTTGCAGAGGACGGCGAGGCTCGGCGGCGCCGGCGCGTTCGTCCGCGCGCCTAGCATCCGGGGTATCGACCACCCTGGTATGCGGGCGATCGAAGCCGGACGCGACCTGCTCATGCCAACGTCCGGCGGGATCCTGGAATTCGATGGCCTCGGTAGAGCCGGGAAGCTCATGATGGCGCGCCGCGATCTCGGCTGCGGCCAGTGCATCGTCATGGGTACGGAAGGTTTCGGAGAAGACGTCGTCTACCTTGTAGGCCCAGCCCCCGTCGTGTTCCACAATCTCATATCGTATCGTCACCATGGCGATGCTCCCGTTTGAAGGAGGAAAACATCCGTCGCCTTGCTTGGTTCCGCAATCCATCCGCGAAGGTCGCCATGGCGACGAGACACTGGCTGCCCCGATCACCGGTTATTCCGACCGACCGATTTGCAAAGTATTCCCCTTGCTTGACAAAGCGCAACGATCGTAACATGCGCTGACGTGCCCTTCTGCGTGTAATACAAACTGCCGCTGCGACCTTTGCGCGTCCGACTGGACGCGTGGCGCTGCAGGCATAAATCTCGGAACGGCTCAGTGGCACGCGAAGCATTATGGGAGAAATTGATGAAACATGAACGGATTACCCTGCGCGGAGCGCAGATCGCCGCGCTCTCGGCAGCATTGTTTTTCTCGGGCAGCGCCGCGGCGCAGCAGAAATTCGTGACAATCGGCACCGGCGGCGTCACCGGCGTCTATTATGCCGCGGGCGGCGCCATCTGCCGGCTTCTGAACAAGGACCGCAAGACGCACGGCATCCGCTGCTCGGTCGAATCCACCGGCGGATCGGCGTTCAACGTGAACACGATCAAGGAGGGCGAGCTCGACTTCGGCATGGCGCAGTCCGATGTGCAGTACAACGCTTTCAAGGGCGACGAGGCGTTCAAGGAAGGCGGCGCGCATGCCGACCTCAGGGCGGTCTTCTCGATTCATCCGGAGCCGTTCACGGTGCTGGCGCATCCGAATGCCGGCGTGACGAAGTTCGAAGACTTCAAGGGCAAGCGCTTCAATGTCGGCAACCCCGGTTCCGGAACGCGCGCTTCCATGGAGCGCCTGCTCGGCGCCATGGGCTGGACGCTCGCCGACTTCTCGCTCGCATCCGAACTCAAGGCGGACGAGCATGGCCCGGCGCTTTGCGACGGCAAGATCGACGGCTTCTTCTACGGCGTGGGGCATCCCTCCGCCAATATTCAGGATCCGACGACGACCTGCGCTGCGAAGCTGGTGCCGCTGACCGGCGAAGTCGTCGACAAGCTGGTCGCCGACAATCCCTATTACGCCAAGGCGACCATTCCGGGCGGCCTCTACAACAACAATCCGGAAGACACGGAAACCTTCGGCGTTCTGGCGACACTGGTCACCTCCGCCAACGTTCCGGAAGAGAGCGTCTACGCGCTGACGAAAGCGGTTTTCGAGAATTTCGACGAGTTCAAGTCGCTGCACCCGGCTTTCGCCAATCTCGAGCCCGCCAAGATGATCAAGGACGGCCTCTCTGCACCACTGCATCCGGGTGCGGAAAAATATTACAAGGAAAAGGGCTGGCTGAAGTAAGCTTCGCGTTCTGACGTCTACCGGCGGGCCAAAGGCGGCTCGCCGGCAATATCGGCATGGGAGGGTGTCACGAGCGAACTTCAAGAACGGCAGGTCGACGTCGACCTCGAGCAACTGGTCGCCGAAGCCGATACCGGCGGACGCAACGCCAAAGGATTGACCGGGCAGATCTTGCTCTGCACCGCTGTGGCATGGTCGCTGTTCCAGCTCTGGTACGCGTCTCCCCTGCCCTTCGTCTTCGGCTTCGGCATTCTCAACGATACCGAAGCCCGCGCCATCCATCTCGGTTTCGCGCTGTTCCTGACCTTCCTTGCCTATCCCGCGCTGAAGAGTTCGCCGCGCGACCGGGTGCCGCTTGCCGATTGGGTGCTCGCGGCGCTCGGCGCCTTCGCGGGCGCCTATCTGTTCCTCTTTTATGGCGAGCTTGCCGGACGGCCCGGCCAGCCCTCGACGCTCGATCTCGTCACCGGTACGGTCGGGATCCTGCTGCTGCTCGAGGCCACGCGCCGCGCGCTCGGCCTGCCGATGGTGTGCGTCGCCGGCGTGTTCATCTTCTACACCTTCGCCGGCCAGTACATGCCCGACGTCATCCAGCATCGCGGCGCTTCGCTGGTGAAGTTCATCAACCACCAATGGCTGACGACGGAGGGCGTTTTCGGCATCGCGCTCGGCGTATCGACGAGTTTCGTTTTCCTCTTCGTCCTGTTCGGAACGCTGCTCGAAAAGGCCGGCGCCGGCAACTGGATGATGCAGATCTCCATCGCCTTGCTCGGGCATCTGCGCGGCGGCCCCGCCAAGGTGGCCGTCGTCTCCTCGGCGCTGAACGGCGTCGTCTCCGGCTCCTCGGTTTCCAACGTCGTGTCGGGTGGCATATTCACCATTCCCTTGATGAAACGCACGGGACTTTCCGGTGTGAAGGCCGGCGCGATCGAGGCAACCGCATCGATCAACGGCCAGATCATGCCGCCGGTCATGGGCGCCGCCGCGTTTCTGATGGTCGAATATGTCGGCATTCCCTATTCGGAGATCGTCAAGCACGCGCTGCTTCCAGCAGTCTTTTCCTACATCGCGCTTCTCTACATGGTGCATCTGGAGGCGGTGAAGCTGAACATGCAGCCGATCCCCCAGCGTCCCACGCCGGCACGCGAAAGGTGGCTGCGCATGGGCCTGGGGCTTGCGGGCAGCGTGCTTGCAATCTGCCTGCTCTATTACGGCATCATTGCCATCCGGGCCGCATTCGGAGCAGGCGCGCCCTTGCTGCTCGCGATTGCGGGCGTGGCGCTCTATCTCGCGACGATCTGGTATTCGTCCCGTTATCCCGACCTGGAACTCGACGATCCGGATGCTCCTATCCTCGAACTGCCGCGCGCATGGGACGTTACACGGACCGGGCTCGATTTCCTCATTCCCATCGTCGTTCTGCTCTGGTGCCTCATGGTCGAGCAGCTTTCGCCGGGCCTCTCCGCCTTCTGGGCCACGCTGACGATCCTCGCAATCGTCGCCACCCGCAAACCGCTGATGGCGATCTTCCGGAAAGAGAATTTCGCAAGCGCGGTCCGTGCGGCCGCCTGGGACCTCGTCGACGGCCTGGCGCTCGGCGCGCGCAACATGATCGGCATCGCGGTCGCAACGGCGACGGCCGGCATCGTCGTCGGAACGATCACGCTTACGGGTCTGGGCCTGATGATGACGGAACTCGTCGAATTCATCTCGGGCGGAAACGTCATCATGATGCTCGTTCTCATTGCCGCGATCAGCCTTGTGCTCGGCATGGGGATCCCGACTACCGCCAATTACATCCTGGTGGCCACTCTCATGGCGCCGGTCGTCGTCGAGCTCGGCTCGCAGGCGGGCCTTGCCATCCCCTTGATTGCCGTCCATCTCTTCGTCTTCTATTTCGGCATCATGGCCGACATCACGCCGCCCGTCGGACTGGCCTCCTTCGCGGCGGCGGCGATTTCCAAGGAAGACCCGATCGCGACTGGCTTCCAAGGAGCATTCTACTCGCTGCGCACCGCGATCCTGCCGTTCGTGTTCATATTCAATCCGGCGATCCTGCTGATCGGCGTCGACACCTGGGCGCATACACTTTGGGTCGCCTTCGTCTCGCTTGCCGCCATCCTCATCTTCTCGGCCGCGACGATGAACTGGTTCGTGACGAAAAGCCGGCTGTGGGAGAGCGCGGTCCTGCTGCTCGTCTGCTTCACGCTGTTCCGTCCCGATTGGTGGCTCAACCAGATCTCGCCACCCTATGAGGAACTGCCCGCCTCAGAATTCCTGCGGTCCGTCGAGGAGGCTCCGGCAAAGGGCCGGATCAACTTCGTGGTCCAAGGCTTCGACCTGATGGGTGACGAGGTTCGCAAGACCGTCAACGTCCCGCTCGGCGAGCCCGGCGAGCCGCTTCAACGGCTGCAATCGATCGGGCTCACGGTCACACCGGCGGGCGACAGTCTGATGATCAGCAACGTCGACTTCGGCTCCTATGCCAAGCGCATCGGCCTCGATGTCGGCTTTGACGTCGTCGCAGTGCTGAGAAAAGCCGAGCAACCGTCAGGCGCCATCCCGGTGGGTATCGCGCTGGCCGTGACCGCGGGAATTGCCGGCTTGCAGTTCGCGCGCAGAAAGGCCGACCGCAGCGGAGCCGGTCTGACGGGCACCGCGCGCAAATAAGCGACAGTCATGCCGCCGAGGATTCCCGCACGACCAGTAGTGGCGGGGCGATCGCGTGCCGTTGGGGCTCATTGCCCTCCATCGCTGCGATCAGCACGTCGATCGCCGCTTCCGCGACCTGATCCAGATGCAGGTTGACAGCCGTCAATTGCGGCGTCGCGAGTTTTGCCCGCATTCCGTCGTATCGCGTCGCCAGTCGTAGACCATGCGGAACGGGACGGTCGAGCAACCGGGCGGCATCGAGCACGCCCCTGGCGAAAGCGTCGACAGGCACGCATAACGCGTCGATATCCGGATTGCTTCGCAGGAGCCTTTCGGCAGCGGCGGCAGCCTCCGATTCCCCGCCGCTTTCGTCGATGCGCACGGCAACCGGTGAAAACCCCCTCTCCGCGGCGTAAGCCGCATAGACGGCCTCGGTCTCGATGTAGGAATTGCGCCGCTGCTCGCCGGTAATCAGGCCGACCCGGCGGCTGTTCGCGCCAAGGTGCTCCAGCATCAGCCGGGCCGTCGCAGTGCTCTGAATATCCACCGACGGAATGTCCTCTCTCCCCGGCGCCCGCCCGATCGAGACAACGGGTACGCCGCGGGCAGAGAAGAAATCCAGTAACCGGTCTTCGACCATGGGTTCGACGATTATGGCGCCGTCGACTTCCAGCGCGTCGAGGTTGGAGTCGGGCTCCAAAGGCGGCACCAGGCAGAGGGCGAGATGCCGCGAAAGAGCCGTAACGGCAGCGGCGGCAGCGATCTCCATCAGGAAGCCCAGCCGCGCAGGGCCTGCAGCCACAGCAAAGGGCATTGACGATGCCAGGGCGATGATCCCCGCCCCGCCCGTTCTGAGCCTGCGGGCCCGGGGATTGGCCCGGTAACCCATCTTGTCCGCCAGCGCCACGATCCTGGCTTTCGTCTCGGGGTCGACATAGCGCCGTCCGCTGAAAGCGTGGGAAACCGTGGTCGGCGATACGCCCGCTGCCTTCGCCAATTCCACGATCGTCGATCTTGCCATCCGAACACCCCGTCCATGAACCGGCCCGGATGATGGCATTGCGGCGCGGCTTTTACAAATCGATTTGCCAGACCGCAAGAATGTGCTATCACACACCATGCAAAACGATTTGCATAGCCAGCGGGAGAGAGGCTGGCGTGGGAGGAGATCAAATGAGCGGGAACAAAATCGATTCTATCGACCCGACGGACCAAGTGCTGCCGCCGCGCAGCCTGCTTCTGTTCGGTCTTCAGCATGTGCTGGTGATGGCTGCTTCGCCGATCACCGCGGTGTTTCTTGTAAGCAAGGCGCTCGGCTTTTCCGATGCGCTGACCGTCTCGCTGATCAGCGCGACGTTTCTGATCTGCGGCCTGGGCACAATCCTGCAGAGTTTCGGACCGGCGGGCTTCGGCGCGCGGCTGCCGTTCATCATGGTGCCGGGTGGCGCGCCGATCGCGATCTTTCTGGCCATCGCCCAGCAGACCGACGTGCAGACCGCCGTCGGCGCGGTGATCCTCACCGCAGTCTTCTATTTCCTTGCGCTGCCGGTATTCCGCCGGCTGCTCCGCTATTTTCCGCCCATCGTGGTCGGGACCATGCTCCTTCTCGTATCGGTGAACCTCGTGCGCATCTACGGCGGCACGATCACCGGCAAGCAGGGGAGCGAAGGCTTCGCCGATCCGATGAATGTCGGGCTTGCCCTTGCGACGATCGCGCTGACGATAATCTTCGCAAGAGTCTTCACGGGCACGCTTCAGCGCATCTCGGTGATGCTCGGCCTCATCGCGGGTTCGGCGATCGCCATGGGAGCCGGGTATATGGATCTTTCCGGCATCTTCGACGGCCCGGTGATTGCCGTGCCCCAGCTTCTTCCGTTCGGAATGCCGAAGTTCGACTTTTTCGCCGCCCTTCCGCTGATCGTGTTCTCGATCATATCGATGGCCGAAGCGACCGGGCAGACCATTGCCACCGCCGAGATCGTCGGGCGTCGGGGCGACGCTCACGCGATCGTGCCCGCGACCATCCGCGGCGACGCCGTCGCCTCGCTCGTCGGCGGTCTGTTCGGAACCTCGCTTATCATCACCAGCGGTGAAAATGTGGGTATCGTCCGGGCAACCAACGTCAAATCCCGCTACGGCACCGCAACGGCCGGCGTAATCCTCGTCCTCATCGCCCTGTTTGCGCCGATCGGTCGTCTGGCGAATGCCCTGCCCGGCCCCGTCGTCGGTGGAACGGCTGTGATCGTGTTCTCGATCATCGGCGTGATCGGGATCGATCTTCTGCGTCGCGTCGATCTGCGCGAGCACGGCCCGATGTTCACGCTCGCGGCGGCGCTTTCCATGGGGCTTCTGCCGATCCTGGTCCCGGGCGTCTACAGCCAGTTCCCGCAATGGAGCCAGATGATCCTCGCCAACGGACTTGCCGCCGGAACAATCACGGCGGTGATTGTGAACGCTTTTTTTCAACACCTGCCTCTGGAGCAATTCCAGGCAAAGTGCGCAGCCGTTTTCCGTCCGGAGTAGCGGCAAAACAAGGATCAGAGCATTTCCGCGGTTCAAAGCGGGAATGCTCTGGACGCCTAAAAGGCAGCAGCCAGCAGCGTCGAAGCTGAAATTCAAAGGAATACAAAAGTGACGGAATTGCGCAACAAGTTACAGGGCAGCGGTGAATTCCTGCTTCACCCCGGCAAGGTTCTCCTGCCGGACGGGCCTCGATCCGGAATGGGGGTAGTGGTCCGCGACGGGCGCTTCACGGACATCGGGGCCGCAGGGCTTGTCGGCAGCCGGAACCCGGATCTGACACCGATCGAGCTGCCGCATCATCTGGTGATGCCCGGCTTCATCGATACACATACCCATCTGACCCAGTCGCTCGGCAAATCGCTTGTCTTCGGCGAGCCTTCCGAGATCTTTCGCCGGATATGGGTGCCGCTCGAAGGCAGTCTCGACGAACGGATGGTCTATCTTTCCGCAAAGCTTGCGGCGCTCGAGTGCCTGCGCGGCGGCTTTACCGCCGCCGTCGATGCGGGCACGCGTTCAGCCGGCCATATCGATGCGCTGATACGGGCGGCGCGGCAAACCGGCCTGCGCAGCGTCATAGGCCTGATCTGCAACGACCTCGGCGGAGCCGCCATCGTCCCCGAACGCACGACGATCCTCAAGAATGCGGCCAGGCACCTGGCCGCATTCGAGGGCGACCCTCTCGTTCATGCCTCGCTCGCCATTTCCATTCCGGAGGCTGCCAGCGACCATATGCTGGCCGACGTTTCCCGAATGGCCCGTGAATCGGGAGCGATATTCCAGACCCATGTCAACGAACACCTCGTCGCCGTCGAGCGCTCGCTGGTCGCAAACGGCCGTCGTCCGCTGGAGCACCTCGCCCATCTGGGCGCCCTCGGCCAGCATGTGCTGATCGCCCATTCCACGCTGGTGACGCCTCACGAGCTGAACCTGTTGCGCGACAGCGGCACGGCCGTCGCCTACAATCCGGTCGCCAGCCTCTGGAAGGGCAATGCCATCGCGCCCGCCCTGCAGATGGCCGCCCTCGGCATTCGCTTCGGACTGGGAACGGACGGGACGCGCGCCGACGGCTTCCGTCTGATGGATGCCGCCGAAGGCCTGCAACGCGCCGGCTTCGGCCTTGCGACAGGCGACGCCTCCTGCGGCGGCGGCTGGCTCTGGGTCGAGCGGGCAACAGCTCAGGCTGCGGACGCCGCAGGTCTCGCCGGAGTGACCGGTGCGATCCGCGAGGGGCTTGCCGCCGATTTCCTTCTGGTCGACCTGGATCGTCCTGAATTCACCCCCTCCCACGATCTCACGTGGGAGCTCGTGCGCTACGGCAATCGCGACCAGATCGATGCAGTCTTCACCGCCGGGCAACTCCGTCTATGGCAGGGCTGGCCGGTTGGATGGGATGCACGCGCTCTTCTTGCCGAGGTGCGCGAGGTTACGGCCGAGGCCATCGCAAGGGCGCCGATCCAACGCGTCCACAAGCCGTCGTCCGAGCATCGGGCGCTGGGGCATTTCGCATGACCCTCGGCCTTTTTGCGATCCTGAGCGCCGTTACGCTCGTCTCGTCCTTCATCCAGGGTGCGCTCGGCATCGGCTTCGCACTGATCGTGGCGCCCGTCGTCGGCATCCTGAAGCCCGATCTCCTGCCGGTGACGCTGCTTCTTCTGATGCTGCCGCTCAATTTCCACGTCGCCTGGCGGGAACGGTCGGCGGTCGATTGGTCCGGCGCGAAATGGATCACGCTCGGCAGGTTCGCCGGCACCTTTGCCGGCGTGTGGCTGCTCGCCGCGCTCTCGACGCAGCAGCTGGATCTGGCCGTCGGCTGGTTCACGGTCATCGCCGCCGCCGCCGCGCTCTTCGCGCCACCCTTCGAACCGGGCCGCCCGAGCGCGCTTGGCGTCGGACTGTTCACCGGTGTGACCGAAACGGCGACCGGCATTGGCGGCCCGCCGCTCGCTCTCCTTTACCAGCACGCCCAGGGGCCGATACTCAGAGCAACCGTGGCGGTGTGCTTCTTCGTGGGCGAAATCATGTCGCTCGTGATACTCGCCTTTGCAGGGCGTCTCGGAGCGGACCAGCTACTGGCTGCGCTCTACCTCGCACCGGCGGTTCTCCTCGGAAGCGCTCTGTCGCGGCTGACGCACGACCATATTCGCGGCCGCGGCCTGCGCTTGGGCGTGCTCACCTTCGCGCTGGCCAGCGGGGCTTTTCTGATCGTGAGATAGGCGCACGCCCTGCTTGCCGTCAGGCCGTGAAACCCTGGTCGCAAAGCTCTCTGAGAGCGGCGGGCGAGAAACGGTCGAGCGCAAGCTCCGGCAACAGGTCGTTATCGGCCGCGAGGTTGCGGTTCATGGCAGCGGAAAACAGGCTCGTTCCCGCTTCGTGCAGAACAGCGGGCTGGCCGGCGATCCTTCCAAGCAGACTGGTGGGGACGAGCCCGAAGGGCACGTCCTCGTAGATGTACCGGCTGTCGGCTGTCGCCGGGCCGAAACCGCCCCGTCCTTCGGTGTGCATCTGCTGATTCATGTCCGAGACCGTGCCCATCGGCACATGGAAAGACAGGGAGAAATGTTCGCGTACGGTTCTGACCGACAGACCGAAGGTTTCGGCGATCTTCAGCCGCTCCGCGTCGAGCGCTTCGATCAATTGTCCGACAGCCGGCGTCACATGCTCGCCCTGTCCCCATTTCTCGCCCTTCTCCATACGGGTCAGGTTGAGAAGCGCGATGCCCAGGTGGTTCTGCGGGTTGAGGTTGGAAAGCGAGATGGCCAGAAGTCCGTCGCGCTCGACGAAGCGGTCGCCGAAGAGTTCCGTGCACAGCGCCTTCCCCTCGGCTGCGGCAGCCTTCGGCAAAGTGGCGACGTCGATTTTCTGGCGGACGGTATTGACGGAAACGCTTGCGCCGTCCGGCTGCTGGCGGCCGGTCAGTAGGGTCGTGCCCCAGACGATGATGGGCAGGAAAACGCCCCGTTCGGCCAGCCGCTTCGAAAGATAGAGCGCGCCGAAGGAGCTGTGCGAGCTGACGATCACGGGCTGGCCGGACTTCAGGTGCGGCAGCGCCGCATCGAACGCCACGCGATGACCATTGGCTGGCAGCGCAACGATGACCGCGTCGACGTCGGCGACCGCCTCGCTTGCGTCACGGGCAACCGCCACCGGGCCGGAAAACTCGACGGCGCCTGTCGCCGTCAGCGGCTCCCCTTCCGACAGTTTGCGCGTGCGCGCACCCGAAGGAGACCACAGAACGGGGTGATGACCGGCTTTTGCCAGGAAAGCTGCCATGCCGAAGGCGATCGCCCCGGCGCCGAGAATACCAATACGCATCTTGGTTCTGTCTTCCTTTCTCAAATGGCGACGTGCTTTGCCGCCTTGCAATCGAGGTCGCCCAACACCGCTCTTCGCGAAGCATCCAGCGGGAAACCGGAGATTTTTCACTGGATAGCACCGAAAAGAAAAATTGTCCTTTGTCACTGGCGCTTAAGATACGTTTTATGCAGTATGAGACAGCTATAATGCACTGGGCGCATGATTGTGATGGAGATACGGGAACTCGAGGCCTTTCTTGCGGTGATGTCCACCGGCAGCATCACCGCCGCCGCCCGGCTGCTCGATCGCTCCCAGTCCCAGGTCACGCGCCTCATCCAGGACCTCGAAACCTCCGTCGGCTTCGCGCTCTTCGACCGCAACGGTCCGAAGATCGCACCGAGCGAAAAGGGGATCGCCTTCCACGCGGAAGCCGAGCGCTTCCTGAGCGGCATCGGCCATTTGCGGGAGCGGGCAAGGACGATAGCGGAAAAGGAGCCGCAGCCGATCGAGATCGTGGCGATCCCGGCCTTCGCCAGCGGCATCATCCCCTTGGCGCTCGCGGCGTTGCCGGAAAGGCTGCTGCCGCGAAAAATCCATCTGCGCAGCCTGCCGGCAGAGGCGGCGGTGCAATCGGTTTTGGCCCGCACGGCAGATTTCTGCGTCACGTCTCTGCCGGCCGACCAGCCCGGACTGGAAGTGCACGGGGTGTTTCAGGGACCTTGCGTTGCCGCCGTGGCGGAAGGTGATCCCCTTGCCGCCTGCGAAGTGATTTCGATCGCAGATCTTGCCGGACGCAACATTATCACGATGGCCAATCCGTTCCGCCTGCGCCACCGCGTGGACCTGGCGTTGGAGGCAGCGAATATCCGCCCGGCCAGGATCATCGCGACCAGCGTTTCGGTCAACGCGGTACAGATCGCATCGACGGGGCTCGGCGTGGCAATCATCGAGCCTGCGACAGCCTACGGCTTGAAGCTGGCCAATGTCGCGGTCCGTCCGCTCGACGTCGACATTCCTTTCCCGTGGGCGATCTTTTCGGCCGCCGCGCGTCCGTTATCCGACAGCTCGCGCGAACTGATCCAGGCGATCATACAGATTGCTTCCGCCCACATCCCGGGATTTACCGCTCACGACCCGCGCAACGTCAATCGCGTCGCCGATATGATCTTGGGAGGAGACCAGACCGACGCACGCTAGCCCGCGACCCCCCTTCCAAATGCCAGGAAGTATCCAATGCATAACAACGAAACTAAGAACCAAAAGAGGAGAATGACATGAAAGACTTCACCGCAACCCGCCGCTCCACGCTGAAGCTTCTGGCCGCCGGCACGGGCGTCCTCGCGGCACCGGCAATCATTCGCCCGGCATTTGCCCAGTCCAAGGTCGTGAACATCACCACCTATGACAAATTCGTTCCGCAATCCTTTATCGACCAGTTTCAGAAGGATACGGGCATTGAAGTGCGCATTCGCCTGACAGACGACCAGGGCAAGCAGTACAACGTGCTGTCGGCCGAAGGCGAGACGCCTACGACGGATATCGTCACGGTCACCGGCCATCGTCTGCCGCAATTCATCGGCTCCAAGCTGCTCACGCCGCTCGACACCGGCCGGCTGAAGAACTGGGACAAGCTCGCCTCCGCCTACAAGGGCGCACCGCAGCTTACCGTCGACGGTTCCGTCTACGGGGTGCCGCTTTTGGCCGGCTTCGAGGGCCTCGCCCGCAACACGGATTATACCAAGGCCTCCGACAGCTGGGCCATCATGTTCGATCAGGAATACAAGGGCCTGACGTCCTACATCATTTCCGACTTCCTCCAGATTACCATGCGCTATCAGGGCAATGACGGCGACTTCGTCGCCTATGAAGGCAAGCCGGAGGAGGCGCAGGCCGCAACCAACAAGGCGCGCGACTACCTGATTCAGAACAAGGACATGGTTCGCAAATACTACGACGCCGGCTCCGAAGTTCAGCAGATGTTCGTCAACGAGGACATCTATGTCGCCCATAGCTGGTCGGGCCCTGCGTCGAAGCTGATCATGGACGGACATCCGATCGAAATATCGGTTCCGAAGGAGGGGACCTATGGTTTCCTCTACTCCTTCAACGTGGTGAAGAACGGCCCGAATACGGATGCGGCCTATACCTTCCTCGATGCCATCCTCTCGTCTCCGGAGATCGGCGCGGCGATGAGCCGGCAGTCGGGCTTCGCCTCCGCATTCGACGGCGTGGACAAGGTGCTGAACGACAAGGAGCGTGCTGCGATGACCCTGCCGCAGGAGCAGACCGAGCGCATCCAGTTCTTCAGCTCCGTCAACCGCGACATGAAAAACGAGATGGTCGACAAGGCGGTCGCCGAGATCAAGGCCGCCTGATCGATCGCCGAGGCCCATCCGACGCGGCCGGTCCCCATGGGATCGGCCGCGAGTAAGAGCATTTCCTGAGCCTGGAACGACGACAATGGTAGATACGACCACAATGCAAGCCCGATCCGCCGGTTCTCTACGGGTGCCCCGTTATGCCGGATGGATCGGCAAAGCCGTCGGTTCGGGCCTTTATCGCCACACCATCGGACGTCTTGCGGACAGCCGCCGTGCCCGCCTGGCGCTGCTTGCCGGCGTCCCTCTCTTCTGGATCGCGGCGCTGCACATCGGGCCTATCTTCCAGATGGGGCGGATCAGCTTCATGACGGATTACCCGCAAGCACCGGACGGAGGCCCCGCCTATACGCTGGCCAATTACGAGCTGTTCTTCTCCGACCAGCTCTATTTCATGCCCTTCATCCGCAGCCTCATCTTCGCGGCCGTCGTCACGATCTCGACCCTGGTGATCGTTTATCCGGTCGCTTACTACGTCGCGAAGATCGTTCAGCCGAAGAACCGCATGCGCGCGTTGCTGCTCCTGCTCATCCCCTTTTGGGCTGGAGAACTGATCCGCACCTTTTCGGTCATCATGCTTCTCGCCAATCGCGGCGCGGTCAACGTAGCGCTACGCGAACTCGGCTTCATCGATCGGCCGATCCCGATGCTCTACACGTCGTTCTCGCTGAGCTTCGGCGTCATCTATCTGCTGGCGCTCTACATGTTGCTGCCGCTCTATTCGGCCATCGAGAAGATACCGACACCGCTCATTCATGCGGCGGCCGACCTCGGTGCCGGCCCGTTCCAACGCTTCCGCCGCGTGATCCTGCCCTTGTCGAAGGACGGCATCGTCTCCGGCTGCAGCCTCGTCTATCTCACCTCCGTCGGGGTCTTCGCGGCACCGCTCCTGCTCGGCGGCCCGAATACGGTCATCTTCCCCGAGGTGATCGCGACGCTCTTCCACTCCTCGAACGACAAATGGCCCGAAGGCGCCGCTTTCGCCATGCTGCTGCTCGCGGTTTCGCTCTCGACGGTCGGCCTGTTCATGCGGGTGATCGGCGGCCGTTCGGTCCGGCTGATGTAAGGAGGCCACGATGCGACCATACTTCGCCGATCTCCCGAAAACCGCCCTCGGTGCAGCCTACTGGCTGTTTGCGGTCTATCTCCTGCTGCCGCTGGCGCTGATGACGGCAATGAGCTTCAAGGATGCGAGCTTCGTCGCCTTTCCGATCACGGACTGGACGCTCAACTGGTATGCCCAGGTGCTGCAGGACAAGCAATTCATCGAAGCCTCGCTCTATTCGGTCGGGATCGCGCTGGCGACCACCGCCGCGGCGACCGTCATCGGCGTGTGGATCGCTCTTCTGGTCTCGACCGAGGGCATCTGGGGCAAGGCCATCATCTTCGCACTCGCCTGCCTGCCGGCGGTCGTCCCGGGCCTCATCAACGCAATCTCCATGCGGATATTCATCCGCACCGTCGACATCCCGACCGGCACGGCGGCGATCATCCTGTCGCATGCAGTCCATGCCGTGCCCTTCGTGGTGATCATGGTGCTCACGCGCCTGCGTTCCATGCCGGCCAATCTGGTCGACGCGGCCCGCGATCTCGGCGCCGATCGGTTCGTGGCCTTCCTCAGAGTCACGATCCCGTACCTGATGCCGGCACTTCTCGGCGGCATGATCTTCTGCGTGCTCACCAGTATCGACGACTTCGTCCGCACCTTCTTCCTCGGCGGCTACAAGCCCACGCTGCCGATGCTCATCTTCGCGAAGGTGCAGGGCGGCATGTCGCCGGAGATCAACGCCATGGCGACGATCGTGCTGGTCGCGACAGCCGCTGTCGGCGTTTACGCCGAGCACCTCACCCGCCGTTGAAGGAACTGACGATGCAGCCTGTGGTCCACTTCAAAAACGTCAACAAATATTACGGCGGATTGCCTGCGGTCGATGGCCTGGACCTCGCCGTAGAGCCGGGACAATTCGTGACGCTGCTCGGCCCCTCCGGTTGCGGCAAGTCTACGACGCTCAGGATGCTCGGCGGTTTCGAGCAACCCTCGTCGGGGGAGATCTATCTCGAAGGCGAGCCGATCTCGCATCTGCCGCCGAACAGACGCAACGTCAACATCGTCTTTCAGGACTATGCGCTCTTTCCGCACCTCAACGTCGGACGCAACATCGCCTTCGGACTGGAATTGAAAGGACTGGCTTCGGACGCGATCCACAAACGGACCATGGAGCTGCTGGCCCTCGTCAAGCTCCAGGATTTCGCCGACCGCATGCCCGACCAGCTTTCGGGCGGCCAGCGCCAGCGCGTCGCGCTGATGCGCGCGCTCGCCCCAGACCCGAACGTGCTCCTGCTCGACGAGCCCCTTTCGGCGCTCGATGCGAAGCTGCGCCAGCAGATGCAGATCGAGCTGAAAACCATCCAGCGGACCACCGGCAAGACCTTCA
This sequence comes from Sinorhizobium sp. GQ132, assembly GCF_059758575.1. Classification (NCBI taxonomy): domain Bacteria; kingdom Pseudomonadati; phylum Pseudomonadota; class Alphaproteobacteria; order Hyphomicrobiales; family Rhizobiaceae; genus Sinorhizobium; species Sinorhizobium sp. GQ132. Next base: position 264,034 of record NZ_JCAXDX010000006.1, read on the forward strand.
TCTTCGTCACCCACGATCAGGAGGAGGCGCTGACCATGTCCGACGTGATCGTGGTGATGAACAAAGGCAGGATCGAGCAGATGGGCGGCCCGAACGAGCTCTATTCCCGGCCGCGCAGCCGCTTCGTCGCCAACTTCATCGGCCAGAGCAATTTCCTCGAAGGCAAGCTGCTTTCCGACGACGGCGCGACCGCGGCCATCGACTGGAACGGAAGCATCATCCACGCCGACCTCAACGGGACGAAGCTGGCGGCCGGCAGCGGCGCGACCGTCGCGCTTCGTCCCGAGGCCCTCTACTGCGTGGCGGAACAGCCGAAGGACCGGTTCGCCCTGAAGGGGCGCATCGTTCAGCGCGTCTTCAAGGGCGCCCATACGTCCCTGACCGTGCAACTCGAAAATGGCGCGGAGCTGGCCTTGCAGCTCGATCCGGTAGCGCTTTCGCACATCGGGACGGACGAGGTGTGGCTCGGCTGGCGCGAGCGCGACGCGGTCGTTCTTGCCGACTGACGCGCCTGTTTGGCGCAGACTTTTCAGGGGGCCGCCGGCAGCGGCGGTCCCGAAAGCGGATTTCAGGAGCAAAGGCTATTATGACGGATGAACAGCATGGGCGGCTCGCGGAACTGAATGCGAGGGTCAAACAGGACCTGGACTATCTCAATTACCCGCCTGCCAACTGGTCGAAGCCGGTCACGACGGCTGACGGACAGCCGGTGAGCGATGTCGTCATCATCGGCGGCGGCATGTGCGGCATGGTCGCCTGGCTTGCCCTGACCCGGGCAGGCATCGCCAATCTGCGCATCCTCGACCGTGCCCCCGAGGGCCAGGAGGGTCCCTGGGTCACCTTTGCCCGCATGGAAACCCTGCGCTCGCCGAAGAACCTGCTGGGCCCGGCGCTCGGCATGGCCTCGCTCACCTTCCGCGCCTGGTACACCGCATGCTTCGGTGAAGCGGCGTGGGAAACGCTGTTCCGCATTCCCCGCCCGATGTGGATGGACTATCTGAAATGGTACCGCGGGGTTCTGTCCATTCCCGTCGAGAACGACACGCATGTCACTCGCGTCCGCCCTCGCGAGGACGGTCTCCTGGAGCTGGAGATTGCCGGCGGCGGCAAGCCTTCCATCGTCACGCGCAAGCTGGTTCTGGCCACGGGCCGCGAAGGCCTTGGCGAGCCGGTCGTTCCGGCTTTCGTCAAAGGCATGAAGCGCCACGCGTCCTGGGCTCACTCCGCCGACGACGTCGATTTCGAGGCACTCAAGGGAAAGCGCGTCGTCGTCATCGGTGTCGGCGCATCCGCTGTCGACAATGCGGCCGAGGCGCTGGAGTCCGGCGCGGGCGAGGTCCGCCTGCTCGCGCGCCGCAAGGAGATGCCGACCGTCAACAAGCTGATGGGCATCGGCTCCTACGGGGTAACGGCGGGGTTTGCCAAAATCGATCCGGAGTGGCGCTGGCGGATCATGGACTATTCGGTCAAGCAGCAGACGCCGGCGCCGCACAATTCGACGCTGCGCGTCAGCCGCCATCCCAACGCCTTCTTCCACTTCGATTGCGCCATCGGCTCGATGCGGGAGGAAGGCGGCGAAGTGCTGATCACCACCACGAAGGGCCGCGTCTTCCGGACCGATTTCGTCATCCTCGGAACCGGTTTCACGGTCGATCCGCTCAGCCGCGACGAGCTCGCGCCCTATCAGGACCGGATCGCCTGCTGGGAGGACCGCTACACGCCGCCGGCCGGAGAAGAGAATTCAGACCTTGGCCGTTTTCCATGGCTCGATGACGATTTCTCCTTCACCGAGAAGGAGCCCGGCACCGCGTCATGGCTCAAGGACATCCACTGCTTCAACTATGGTGCCTCGATAAGCATCGGCAAGGTGAGCGGCGACATTCCGGCAATCAGCGAGGGCGCGCTCTGGCTGGCACGCGGGATCGCCGCCTCGCTCTTCATCCGCGACATCGACTACCACTGGAAAGCCCTGCTCGCCTATGAGAAGCCCGAACTCGACGGCTCCGAATGGACGGACGCGGACGCGCCGCAGCCGGCACACAAAACTGCTTGAATTTCTCGATGACGATTGCCCAAGCTGAAGGATTACGATGACCGTTTCCCCGAAAACAGATGTGATCGACGCCGTGCTCGGCCTGGATCCCTCCTCGCCCGTTCAGGCGCTGCGCGAACGGCGCGAAAAGCTCAAGCATTTCACGCAAACCAGTCATGACGCGGCGCTTCTCCCCGCCGAACCAGGTAATTTTTCCTACGCCATGAGGGCGGCTCTCGCGGCGCGCATCGCCGGCCTCTGGAAAGCGGCAGAGCTCCAGGCCCATTACAAGGCGCAGCTCGAGGAGAAGGGATCGACACCCGACCTTCGGTCAATTGCCGATCCGTCCTTCAGGCCCGAGGGCGACAAGCGGCTCGCAACGATGCTTGCGCATGTCGATCTGGTGACGCTCAAGCCGAAGGAAGCGACGCGCGCGAATATCGAAGCGCTCTACGCCGTCGGTCTCGACGACCGCGATATCGTAACCCTCGCGGGTCTCATCGCCTTCGTGAACTATCAGGTGCTGGTCGTGGCCGGCCTCAAGATGCTGAGGGACAACTAACATGTCGGAAGCCGTACACGAATTCACCCTGGAGCCGCTCGACTGGCAGCCCTATGTCAAACCTGTGAAGCTCGACGAGGCGACGCCGGAGCAGCTCGACGCTCTGAAAGTGACGCCCTCCAACACCAAGGTTTCGAACTATGTCCTGGTTCTGGCCAACGACGCCGAGATGCTCGCCGAACGTACGCCGCTCTTCAACGACATCATGTACAGCGAAGGCGGGCTCTCGCGCGGCGGGCGCGAAATCGGCGCGCTGGCGGCTTCCTTCGTCAACCGCTGCATCTACTGCGCCTCGGTGCATGCCAACCGCTACATCCAGCTGGAAAAACGGCCGGAGGTGGTGGACGAAATCTACAGAAGCGGCCTCGACGCCGACCTGCCGGATTTCGAGCAGGCGCTCTTCAATTTCGGCGTGGATCTGACGGCGCACCCGGACAATGTCGGCGTCTACCAGTTCTACCACCTGCGCGAGATCGGGCTCGACGATCTGGAGATCCTCGACCTGATCCATTCGATCGCAATCTTCGGCTGGGCGAACCGCCTGATGCATACGCTCGGCGAACCGCATCTGAAGGAGTGAGACGTTGGGCGTTGCGTAACGTAGAGGCCTTCAGCGCCGGCCTTCGTTCCGAATTCAACCGGTTTCGATGCCCATTTCTCCGATCAGCCTCTCCCGCGCGGCAAGGGCAGCGATGGCGCGTTCGCCCAGTTCGCGAGCCACGAGATTGAGTAGCCCTTCGCAAAAGACGATATAGGCTCCCATGCTGTTGCTGAAGAAACTGCTGGCGTGCGGGATGAAGAAGGCGTGCCGGGCGGGGGGAACGAGCGGCGAAGAACGGCTGTCCGTTACCGCGATCACCTCCAGTCCGGCTTTTTCTGCCACCGCCGCCACTTCCGCCACGCTGCGGGTATAGGGCGCGCAGCTCGCGACCAGAACCAGGTCTCCGGGAGAAAGCTGCGACAGCGCCTCCGCCTCGCCGAGACGCGGTGCGTCCAGCAGAGCGACGTCGCTGCGCAGCATTCCGAGGCCGTAGACCATAAAGCTCGCGAAAGCATGGAACTGGCGTACACCGTGCACGCGCACACGCGGCGCGGTCGCGAGCAACGCCGCCGCCCGCTTCAGCGTCTCGGCATCCGTCTGACCCAGAAAGCCGTCGATATTCGCCTTCGTCTCCTGGCCGATGCGTTCGAGGACATGGACCTCTTCCCGCTCGCCGCGCGTGACCGACATCAGACGGCCAGCCTGGCGGCTGTAGAAGTAGCGCTCGTCATCGGCGATCGCCTGGCGGAAGACGCTCTGGAAATCGCTGAAGCCGGCATAACCGAGCCGCTTGGCAAGCCTGGTAAGTGTCGAGGCGTTAACGCCCTGGCCGTCGGCGAGCTCTGATATGCTGCGCACCGCCGTCTGTTCGGGCGTATCGACCAGGCGTGCCAGCACGTCGAGCGCCTTGCTGCCGAGAGCCAGGTCGATTTCCTTGCGCCTGATCCTGAGCGTCAGGTCGCGCAGTTCCTCGATCGTGCCTGGCCGGGCGGATGCAGGGGGATCTGTGGGCGGTGCCATCGTGAACCTCAATCGAGCAGCGACCGCCTTTCCTCGAAGCGAAAGAGCGGTGCGGCATGCGCCCTGTCGTAGATTTCGCAGGCGATTCTGTCCATGTCGACGCGAAAGACCGCCGTCGCCAGCGTATTCTCGCTGTCCGGATCGTCAGGCTGTTCGCGATAGATCGGCAAGGCCGTCCGCTGCCGGTCCCAAAGGACCGCAAGAGGTTCGACGCCAGTCACGCCGCCGGCCAGAATTTCCTCTCCACGTTCCTGTCTGGAGCGGGAAGAGGCGGTGACGCGCTGGCGCTCCTCGCGCGTGCCGTCGTGAATCAGATGGTTGGCGTGCACTTCGGGCGCATCGACCTGCCGGACCGAACAGGCCGAATGGGTAAACTCGACGCTGGCTATGCCCCGATTTCCGGGCTGCGCCAGGGAAATATGGAAGGCGGCGGCGCGCTGCGAACTGCGCAGCATGTCGAGTGCCTCGCGGACCGTGCCGCAATCGAGCACGGCGCGGCAGAGGACCATGCGCGGCATTCCTGGTCCTGTCTGACGCGAGCGGATATTGTTGACGGCCATGGCGAGCCCGGCATCGTTGAGCGCGAATGTATGCCCCGGAAGCGAACCGGGATAGACGAAGCCGAAGAAGGCGCGGCCCCCTGCGGAAGCGATACGGACAATGGCGCAGCCCGGACGAAGGCCCGGATCTCCGTCTTCGTTATGAGCCAGCGTGAGCCTCTGGCCGGGCAGCATGACGGTGGTGCATCCGTCGGGGGCGATCGCCCGGATATCGCCGCGGCAGTTCCAAGCAAAGACCTCGTCAAAGGGCAGTTCGAGGCCTTTTGCGAGACCGTGCAGTTCCTCGAAATAGCGGGGAAAGTGTGCTTCGACCAGTGCCCTCGCCGCGACTATGCGTTCATGGCCGGCGAAGGCGATGACACTTGCCCAGCCGTGCGTCCTGATCAGATGGCGGTGGACGATGTCTCGGCCATGGCGGCCAAGCGCAACGCCGACCTCGAAGGGCGATCCGTTGATCTCGACCAGGGACAGGCTGCTTGGAACCTCAATGGACATGCTGGAGAAACTCACGAAGACGCGGATTTTCGGGATTATCGAGAAGTTCGGTCGGATCGCCGTCGACGGAAATCTTGCCGCCCTCCATGAAGATCAGCCGGGAGCCTACCTGGCGTGCAAAGGCGATCTCATGCGTGACGACGATCATCGTCATGCCCTCCTCCGCAAGCGATTGCATCACCCGCAGAACCTCATGGCGCAGTTCGGGGTCGAGCGCGGAGGTCGGCTCGTCGAAGAGCATGAGTTTCGGCTTGACGGCCAGCGCGCGGGCGATGGCGACGCGCTGCTGCTGGCCCCCGGAGAGCTCGGAGGGATAGTGATGGCCGCGGTCGGCCAAACCTACTTTGGCAAGCAGCTCGCGGGCTTGCCCGATCGCCTCGGCCTTGCCGACGCCACGCACGCGCCGCGGCCCGAAAGCGACGTTCGCGAGCGCCGTCATCTGTGGGAAAAGGTTGAATTGCTGAAACACCATGCCGGCTTCCTGCCGGATGAGTCTCACCTTGGAGCGCCCTTCGCGCACGCTGATGCCGTCGACCACGAGGTCGCCCCCATCGATCTCCTCGAGTGCATTGATGCAGCGCAGAAGGGTCGACTTGCCTGAGCCCGAAGGGCCGATGAGCACCACGACCTCACCGGCCTCGATGTTGAGGTCGACTTCCTTGAGCACGGTTACGTTGCCGAATGCCTTGGTGACGTTCCTGAATTCCACAATGCTCATAGGATGCGCATCCTCTTTTCCGTCACGCGCAGGATCAGGGTCAGCGTGCTCGTCATGATGAGGTAGAGAACGGCGACGGCGGACCAGATCTCGACTGCGCGGAAATTCGCCGCCATGATTTCCTGGCCCTGGCGGGTCAGCTCGCCGACACCGATGACGATGAAGAGCGATGTGTCCTTGAGGCTGACGATGAACTGGTTGCCAAGCGGCGGGATCATTCGCCGGAAGGCGATCGGGCCGACAATGTAGGCGAGCACCTTCCAGACCGGTAAGCCGAGCGCCAGCCCCGCTTCCTTCAGTCCCTTGTTCACCGAGAGCAGCGAGCCGCGAACGATCTCGGCAATATAGGCGCCCGCATTGACAACGATCGCCGTCACCGCCGCGGTCATCGGATTGACACGAAAATCCGCGAGCAGCGGCAGGGCGAAGTAGATGAACATCACCTGCACGACGATCGGCGTGCCCCTGATCACCTCGACATAGGTAAAGGCGACGGCGTTCAGGATAGCGTTGCCATAGGCACGCATGAAGCCGGCGACGACACCGACGACCAGGCCGCCGACGAGGCCCGCCAGTGCTATCAGAATGGTCAGCCGTGCACCACCCAGGAGAGCGGGCATGGCCTCCACGACCACAGACCAATCGAATTCCATTGAATTGCTCCGCTGCGTCGCGATCTGCCCCTGCGGCGATGGCGACGCTACCGATAGAGGTTATGGGCGGCTGCAGTGGCAGCCGCCGCGGCTTTGTGGAAATGCTCTCGCCATTCCTGCGGGCGGGCTGGATCGATCCGGCCCGCCTCGATGCAGGAAACTCAGCTCTTCGGCTCGACGCCGAACCATTTCTTATAGATTTCAGCGTAACGGCCATCGGCCTTCAACTTGGCGAGCGCCTCATTGACCTTGGCGACGAGTTCGCTGCCTTTCGGGAAGCCGATGCCGTATTGGTGCGCCATCATCTGTTCGCCCACCGCCTTGACCTTGCCGCCGCCGGCAGTCGCCACGTAATAGAGGACGTTCGGCGTGTCGTGCATCGCGGCGTCGACGCGGCCGGTCTGCAGTTCGAGATAGGCGTTGTCGATGTTCGGGAACTGGCGAAGCTCGGTCTCCGTGAAGTTCTCCTTCGCATAGTCGGTGGCCGACGTGCCGGTCTTCACGGCCAGCGTCTTACCCTTGAGATCCGACGAACCGGCAATGGCGCTGTCGGCGGGCACCATCAGCATGAAGCCGCTGTCATAATAGCCATCAGAGAAGTCGATCACCTTCTTGCGTTCGTCCTTGATGGTGATGCCGGCGAGGGCGGCATCGACCTGCTTCGTCTGCAGCGCCGGGATGATGCCGTTGAAGTCCATCGGCTGCAGGGTGTAGGTAACCCCGATCTCGCTCGCGATCGCGTCCCAGAGATCGATGTCGAAACCGACATATTTCTCGCCCTGCTTGAACTCGAAAGGCACGAAGGCCGTGTCGGTGGCGACGACCAGGTCCTCGGCAGCTGCCGGGCCGGAAAGCGAGAGTGCCGCGGCGAAAAAGCCCGCGAAGATGTGGCGAAGTCTGTTTCTCATGGTGGCGTTCCCCTGTTTTGCATTCGGGCATCCAGCGTTTGCAGCCGGGGCCAATGCGCAAATATAGAATGCTTTTTATGTTTTGTCGCCACGAAAATTTGCATTATCCGGATCTGTTTAGCGTCACGGCTGAAAAATGCAGCGAATAGTGGCCTGTTGCGAGGTCTGTGAAAGCAGATGCCCCTCTGGCCTGCCGACCAGAGGGCGCATTAATCTACAGCTCTGGTCCGCTTGCCCTAACCGGCAGCTTCAGTGAGCGAGGCAATGGCCGCATCCACGGCATCGCCCAGGCGCTCCACGATCTGGTCGACATCTTCCCGTTCAAGGATGAAGGGGGGCGCCAGGAGGACATGATCGCCGCGTTGCCCGTCGATCGTGCCGCCCATCGGATAGACCATCAGGCCCCGTGCCATGGCTTCCTTCTTGATCCGGGCATTGAGCTTCAGGCCAGGATCGAAGGGGGACTTCGTCGTCCTGTCGGCGACAAGCTCGACGGCACGGAAGAGCCCGCGGCCGCGAATGTCGCCGACGTGATGGTGATTGCCGAGCCGCTCGACCAGGCATCTTTCGAGATAGTCGCCCATCGATACGACGTTCTCGAGCAGCCCGTCGCGGCGGATGACGTCCTGCACGGCAAGGCCGGCCGCCGCGGCCATCGGATGGCCCATATAGGTATGGCCGTGCTGGAAGAAGCCCGACCCCTCGGCAAATGCCCGGAAGATTGCGGAGGACAGCAGAACCGCGCCGACCGGCTGATAGCCGCCGCCGAGCCCCTTGGCGATGGTCATGAGATCCGGGATGACGCCGTCCTGTTCGCAGGCATGCAGAGTCCCGGTCCGGCCCATGCCGCACATCACTTCGTCGAGGATCAGCAGCACTCCGTATTTGTCGCAGATCGCCCGAACGCGCTTCAAATAGTCCGCGACGGGGGGCACCGCACCGGCCGTGGCGCCCACCACCGTCTCGGCGACGAAGGCGATCACCTGATCGGAGCCCAGGTCGAGGATCTTGGCCTCGAGTTGGGCCGCGGCACGCGCGGCATAGTCCGCATCGCTCTCGCCCGCTTGCTGCAGCCGATAGGCGAAGCATGGATCGATGTGGTGGGTTTCGACGAGCAACGGCCGGAATTGAGCGCGCCGCCACTCGTTGCCCCCGGCCGCCAATGCGCCAAGCGTATTGCCGTGATAGCTTTGGCGCCGGGCGATGATGTGGCGGCGTTGCGGCTCGCCCTTCTCCACGAAGTACTGCCGAGCCATCTTCAGCGCCGCCTCGACGGCTTCCGATCCACCGCTCACCAGGTAGACGTGATCGAGCCCGTCAGGTGCATCGGCAACAAGCCGGTCGGCAAGCCGTTCCGCCGCCTCGGTGGTGAAGAAGCCGGTATGGGCATAGGCCATACGGTCGAGCTGCGCATGGAGGGCGGCGAGCACATCCGGATGAGCGTGACCGAGGCAGGAGACGGCGGCTCCCCCGGAGGCGTCGATATAGGCCTTGCCCTCGGCATCGAAGAGCCGGATGCCTTCGCCGCGGACGGCGACCGGCAGTTTCGCATGAATGGCGCGGTGGAGAAGATGGGTCATGGCGCTCTCTTGGAGTTGCGGGATTGGAGATGGGTGTTCAGCGCCGCGAGCTGTCCGTCGAAGCGCTTCAGAGCCGCGAGCGTGGCTTCGCCGCCCCGGCCTGCGATAAGCGCGCCGAGCACTTCGGCGACGGCGAAGGCCGGCGACATGGCGTGCAGGAAGGAAGGACTTTCGGTCGGCACCACGATGATCGTCTCGGCGATCTGCGCAAGCGGCGCCACTTCGCTGTCGGTCACCGCGACGACCGGTACGCCGTTGTCCCGAGCATATTCGGCAAGTTCGATCGTCGCCCGTGTATAGGGAAGAACGCTGGCCACGAGCAGCACGTCTGCACTCGTGGCACGGGCGACGGCATCCGCGCCGGTGCCGCCGATGCCCTCCAGCATCACGGATTTTTCGCCGACCAGCGAGAGGATATAGTGGAACTGCCAGGCGACCGCGTGGCTCGAGCGCAGCCCGAGGCAATAGACCCGCCGGGCATCGGCAATCCGCGTTGCCGCTGCAACGATGCGATCAAGCACCGCCGGTTCTGCGAGCCGCGAAATCTGCGTCCCGATGGCGCTCAGCATATCGGCTGCGAGCGCATGGTCGCCCCTGAGCTTCTGGCTTCGGGCCTGCTCGCCGGCCTTTCCGGCAAATCCTGCATCACCCTCCCGCAGCGCCTCGGCATAGCGTTCGCGGATGGCATCGTAACCATCGAAACCGAGCTGCTTGGCAAGGCGGGTCATCGTCGCGGGCTGCACCCCCGCCTGGCGCGCCTGCTCGCGCATGGAGAGAAGAGCGACGTCGCGGGGATGGTCGACGATATAGCGGGCCGCCGTCCGCAATTGCGACGAAAGCCCGTCGAATGCAGTGATGATCGCGTCGCTGAGCGGCCCCTTGTCCATGCTTCATTTAACAACGATCCCATGACCATTGCAACGAATGTTTCAGTGTGCAATTTTATGATTTCTGAGAATCATAGCTCGATGGTGCCCACATGAACGCTGGCGATGCTTTGAAGGGGATTTCGATCGCGGTCGCGCCGAATGGCGGGCGCCGGACGAAGGCCGACCACCCCGCCATACCCCTGACCCCGGAAGAACTCGCGCTTACCGCACGCGACTGCCTCGATGCCGGCGCCGCGATGATCCACGTCCACGTGCGCAAGGACGACGGAAGCCATCTTCTCGATGCCGACGCCTACCGCGCCGCGATCGCAGCGATCCGGGCTGCCGTGGGCGATCGCATGGTGATTCAGATCACCAGCGAGGCGCTGGGCATCTACTCGCCGGCCGAGCAGATCGCAGTCGTCAAGGCGGTCCGGCCCGAGGCCGTGTCTCTGGCGCTCAGAGAACTGGTCCCGGACGAAACGCACGAGGCTGCCTTTGCGGATCTTCTGTCGTGGGCTGCCCGGGAGAAGGTTTCGCCGCAGATCATCCTCTACGATCCGGAGGAGGCGGTGCGATTGGACGGCATGCGGCGACGAGGTCTGCTTTCCCGCGACGATATTCCCGTGCTTTACGTACTCGGTCGTTATACGCCGGCGCAAAGATCCCTCCCCCGTGATCTGCTGCCCTTTCTGGCGCCGGGCATGCCCGCCTACACCCATTGGAGCGTCTGCGCCTTCGGACGCCTCGAGGCGGCCTGCGTCACAGCCGCAGCGCTCCTCGGCGGCCATGTCCGCGTCGGCTTCGAAAACAATCTCTGGCTTCCGGAAGGAACGGCCGCCGGCTCCAACGCCGACCTCGTCCGCACGGTTGCAGCTGCGCTTCTGCCGCTGTCGGTCCCGTTGCTCCAGGGGCCGGCGCTCGCACAGATGCTTACCCGTATCGGTTCTGCGGGCCTGCCGAAAGGCTGACGCGCGCCCATTTTCCGTCGCCCGCCTTTTGGAACCGGTGAACGCCGGTTTCGTTCTCCCATGATGACAGCGCCTCGCGCCTTGTCCGGCGCGCAAGGGCGCCTGTAACACTTGGAGTGCTGCTTGCTTTCATCCTGATCGCCGGATTTACGGAAGCATGCAGCCGTATGGGAGTGCACCATGTTGACCCATGAAGATCGCAACATGCCCGAAAGGCGCGCCACAGCGGCATTTCCGATAGGCCTCATACTGCTCGCGATATGCGCCATCTTCGCCTATCTGGCGATCGGCGGCGCCATGTTGGAAGGTGAAACCGAAACGGTCGTCTACACACCGCCGATCGCCGACGCGCCGGCACCTCAATGAGAGGGAGACCTTCAATGACGCCCGATCCTATCGGTCCCGGCCCCGGGCCGGGAATAATTCCGCCGAACCCGGTTCCGCCACTCGGCATTCCCGATCCGCCGCCAAACGAGCCCGAGCCCGATAAGGGGCCCGAGGACGACACGCAGAATCCGCCCGACGAAAAGGAGCCGCCTCGGACCGACGTGCTTCCCCGGTGAGGCTTGACTTTCAGGAACGGCGATGAGAACATACCGTGAACATTCTGGAGAGTCTCTCATGACCCATGCAGAGGAAGTGATCGAGCGCGCTATGGCCGCCGTCGCCCAGGCAAGACGCCGGCGGGAGCGCGAACAGGAGTGGCGCAGAAAAACCTTCGGACGGATTCAGGTCGGTATACCGCTCCCGCCCCTCAAGCGCGGCGTGCAGCTTTCGCTGCAGCTTGACCGTCCCGGTACGCAGTGAAGCCCGAAGCCGATCGGCTCATTCCGACAGGGCGACGAGGAAAACCGTAGCACGATTTTCCTCGCGATCGCCTCAGGCGGCAGCCAGTTCCGGCCGTTCCCTGGGGAAGGGCTTGAAGGTCAGTGCGATCAGGAAAGCACCGATGCCGAGACCCCAGGCGCCGATATAGAGCCAGCCGTAGCTGGCAAAAACGTCGTAGATCACCCCCCCGGCAACCGGGCCGATCGCCATGCCGAGACTGCCGGCCATTGCCGTGCCGCCGATGACGGTGCCCATCATGCGCAGCGGGAAATTCTCGCGGGCGATCACGGCGTAAAGCGGCATGACGCCTGCATAGATGAAGCCGAACACTGCAGCCACCGCGTAGAAGGCGCCGAGGTCGCGCACGAAGAAATAGGCGAGCGCACCGAAGGCCTGCAGCAGCAGTCCCGATACCAGAATGCGCTTGGCGCCGTAGCGGTCTCCGAGGATGCCGAAGGCGACACGGCCGCCCATTCCCGCCAGACCCTCGAGGCTGTAGATGGAAACAGCGGCCATCATCGGGATCCCGCAGCTCACGGCGTAGCTCACGGTGTGAAAAATCGGGCCCGAATGAGTGGCGCAGCAAAAGAAGTTCGTCAGCAGCAATATGACGAATTGCGGCGACCTCAGCGCCTGTCCAAGGGACATGTCCGGCTGCCCGTCACTTGCAGAGACGGCATTCGGACCTTCGAGGACAGGCGGGCGGCGCAGGAGCAACGCAGCCGGAATCATCGTGACGGCGGCAAGGGCGGCTATGATCTGCAGCGATGTCCGCCAGTCGTAGATCGTAACCAGCCACCCGGCCAGCGGCGACATGGTCATGGGCGCCATTCCCATGCCGGCCGATACAAGAGATACGGCAAGGCTGCGATGCGTATCGAACCAGCCTGTCACGCAAGCCATCATCGGCGCGAATATCGCCGCGCAGGCACCTCCGACGATCACCCCGAAGAGGAGTTGGAATGCGATCAGCGATGGCGCAAGGCTGGAAAGCGCAAGGCTCGCCGCAAGGAGCGCGGACCCGACCAGCACGACCGGGCGCGGCCCCCAGCGGTCCGAAGCGCTCCCCCAGACCATACTTGCCAGGGCCATCGCGATGAAACCCACCGTCATGGCACTCGATATGCCGGTCACGGACCATCCGGTATCCCGCGAGATGGGCACAAGGAAAACCGGCAATGAAAACATGGCACCGATTGCAATGCAGCCGAGCAGGCCGCCGGCAGCAACGATCACCCATCGATAATGCGCATCGATCATTCTCGTGTCTCCGCTCAGGGCAGTCCGGCGCGGCATTCATTGTCAGTCCACGCCCGGATTGCCGATCAAATCAAGGGCATTCTCCCGTTCGCGGCTGTGCCGCGCATACGATAGGACGAACGGCGCCTAAAGGCGCCGACATGGGGGTGGAAAATTTTCAGGCTGCATTGCGCTGGATGCGGTTGAACCATGTGGCCCTCAGCGGAATTCCCGAAGCCCCCTCTCCCCGCAGGCGGGGCGAAGGGACTCGCGGCAAGGTCCAGACCGAAGAGGATGCGAGGAGCGGCCCGCTTGTTCCGTCTCCCCGTTAAACGAAGAGGAGGTGCCGGCAGGCGGATGAGGGACGGAGGCGCCCGATCAGGCCACGGTGTTCGACGTGTCGACGACCTCGAAATCATGCGTGATGGTCGCCGTCTTTGCGAGCATCGCGGATGCGGAGCAGTATTTCTCGATGGAGAGGGCCACCGCGCGCTCGACCTTCTTGGCGGCCAGACCACGGCCCTTGACGATGAAATGCATGTGGATGCGGGTGAATACGCGCGGGTCCTGATCCGCCCGATCGGCATCCATCTCGACTACGCAATCTTCGACGGCCTCGCGGCCCTTCTCGAGGATGTGGACGACATCGAAAGCCGAGCAGCCGCCGGTGCCGATAAGCACCATTTCCATGGGGCTCGGCCCCGGTGTCGGGCTATCCGGGCCGGCGGCCGTGCCGAGCACGACCTTGTGGCCGCTTCCGGATTCTCCGACGAAAGTCCTGCCTTCGACCCATTTGATGCGTGCCTTCATCCGATTCTCCTTCCTGTCGCGATGCGTTCATCTTCGTTCCAATGACGCAAAACGCTCCCGATTTCCACCCACGCGCCAATCCGCTCAGCGCGCACCCCAGGTGTCGGTCAGCCGGTAGCCCTCGGGCCACGGGTCCGACGGGTCGAGCATGTGCTGATGGGTGCCGGTAATCCAGGCGCGGCCCGAGATTTCCGGCAGCACGGCCGGCCGGCCGCCGACTTCGGTGGTGCCAAGGATGCGGCCGGAGAAGGTGGAGCCGATCAGCGAAACCGCCGTCAGCCGGTCCGAGAGCCCCATCTGCCCTCGGGCATGCAGCACAGCCATGCGTGCCGAGAGCGCCGTGCCGGTCGGAGAGCGGTCGACCTTGCCCGGCTGGATCGCGACCGCAGCACCCGCCCGCAGGCCTTCCGCGGTACGTTCCACGGGGCCGGCAAAGAGGCAGAAGGAGAAATGCCGCCAGTCGGGGTTTTCCGGATGATGGAAACCGAACTGGGCATTTGCCGCGTTGCTGATCCTGACGCCAAGCCGGGCGATGTCGTGCGCCTCGTCCGGCTTCAGGGCGAAGCCCATTGCGGCAGCATCCACGATTACGAAGCTATCGCCGCCATAGGCGGTGTCGACTGTGAGGGTCCCGAGCCCCTCGACCTCCAGCTTCGCGTCCAGCCGCTCGGCAAAGCTCGGCAGGTTCTCGACGAAGATGCGTTCGGCCTTGCCGTCACGGCACTCCGCGCGCACGCGAACGAGACCGCCGGGCGCCTCGAGCGTGATCTCCGTCACCGGCTCCTTCATCGGCAGGATGCCGCTGTCGAGCAGCACGGTGGAGACGCAGATCGAGTTGGAGCCGGACATGGGCGGCGTATCTTCCGGCTCCATGATGACGAAGGCGGCATCCGCGTCCGGATGCTTCGGCGGCACCAGGAGATTGACATGGCGGAAGACGCCGCCGCGCGGCTCGTTCAGGACGAAGTTGCGCAGGGTCTGATCGCGGGCGATCCAGCGGCTCTGTTCCCAGATCGTGTCGCCCGGCGGAGGTGCGACACCGCCGACGATCACGTCGCCCACTTCGCCCTCGGCATGGGCGGAAATGACATGAATGGTCTTGGTGCTGCGCATCGCGAACTCCTCGTTTCAAAAGCCAGCGCGGTTACGAACGTCCGCCGCGCTTCAGGGAAGCCAGCCCGGCATCCGGGCCGGGACGCGCCCCGTCAAGGCCGCGGCGACGCAATCGGCAAGGCTGCCGAAGCGCACTGCGCGCCCGGAAAGACCGGGACCGTAATGGGCGTATTTGCCGGAGTTGGTCATGACCGCCCGGGTACGCGTCGGGAACACGGGCTCGGAGATTGAGCACCAACAGAGGTCCGGCAGCACCTGGACGCCGCTCTCCTGAAGCCGCGCGAGAATTCCCTCGCGGCGCGCCGCCGCAATGACCTCATGTCCGGCCGTGACGATCACCGCCACGTCCGGATGCCGCTTGCGGCCGTCGAGCGCCTCGGCCAGCGCCCGGCACTCGGCAAGGGACGCGTGCGGGCTGCCGATCGCCACGAGTTCGATTTCATCCGGACCCTCGTTCAGGGCGGACCACGCAGCCGTCAATTCGTCGCGGGTGATGGTCGCATGATCCGCGTCCTCAACCGCAGCACCGCCGGCCTCCGGCGTCACGCCCTCCACATGCAGCATCGGCGCGGCCGAGGTGGTGCCGAAGGCGGCACAAAGCGCCTTCAAGTCGTCGCGCGAAGGCTCCGCCGGAGCAAGCCCGCGGATGAGCGGAATGCGATCTGGCGCCGCCCGCCCGGCGAGGTAGCCGATCAGCGGCCAGAAAGCGTCGTCGGCGCCCGCGGGCAGTTCGACGTCTATGATCCGCCGTGCCTTGCGGTGTTTGTCGAGATAGACGCCGGAGAGCGGCGCCCGTCCGGTAAGCGCGATGCAAAGGTCGAGGAAATCCGGGTGCTTCGCCGTCCGCGCACCGAGGACGCTGTTGGCGAAGATCACGGCATTGGACTCCGCCCAGGCGACGGCTTCGCCCGTTCCAGGCGCGCTGTCGAGCAGATAGGGCGAACAGGTGAAGGTCGGCCGGCAGCCCATGCGGACATAGGCATCGGCGAGCCGAGCCGCAGGGTCGCCGAAGGATGGCGGCACGCCTTGCCTCTGCCAGTTGGCGCGGTCCACGGAAATGGCATTCATCGTCGCCGGGATCCGCACCTTCGCGCCCATCTCCGCCATCTTCTCGGCAAAGATCAGGTTCGCGGGACTGGCATAGATGCAGCCGTCGATATGCGCCTGCGTCACATCCACGAGGCCCTGTGCCCCCTGCTGCGCCGCCATGGCCGAAATGATGCGCATGGCCTGCGCAACCGCGACGCCTTCCTCTCCGTCGAGCATGGCGCGGTCGCCATCGGTCAGGTCGAGCGCGGCCGTAGCGGGCGGAACGACGGGGATCGTCAGCCCCTCGGCTTCAATCGTCCTGTCACCGATCCGCGCCGTCTTCGCGCGAGCGAGCGCCGCAAAGGCTTCGGGAGCAAGACGCAGCACCGGCAGCGGGCTGGCGAACATCTCGGAAGCGATCAGCGCGCCGAGGGTCAGCACATCTTCCGGTTCGGAAAATATGAGTGCGGCCGGGCCGCGACCGGTCAGCACGAGGTCGAGCAGCACACCCGAGCCCGTGCAGGACCCGCGGCTCGACGGCATCATCAGGATGGAGCCGGTGAGCGGGACGCCATGCAGCGGGTGGTGCACGTCGATCACGCAGCCCGTCGCGGGATCGACCCCGCCCCAGAAACTCAGCGCCTCCCCGGTCGCGATGACCGGGCCCTCGGCCGCCCCCTGAAGGATGCTGCGGGCGGGATCGAGGCCGCTCATTTCACGACGAAGCCGTGGGCGAAGGGATCGCGGTCATCGATGAAGATGGTGTTGATGCCGGTCATCCGCGCCCAGCCGGCGATCGACGGGATGATCGCATCGCGGTCGGCGACCTTCGCGGCCGCTTCGACGCGACCCTTGAAAAGCGAGCCGATGATCGACTCGTGGACGAACTCGTCGCCGACATTCAGCTTGCCCTTGGCGGCAAGCTGCGCGATCCGGGCCGAGGTGCCGGTGCCGCAGGGCGAGCGGTCGATGGCCTTCTCGCCATAGAACACCGCGTTGCGGGCATGGGCCTCCGGCTGCGTCGGCTTGCCCGTCCACTGGATGTGGCTCAAGCCCCGGATCTCCGGGTGTTCGGGATGGACGAACTCATATTTGGCATTCAGTGCGGCCCTGAGCTTGGGGCTCCAGCCGACCAGTTCTCCCGCCGTATGGTCGGCCATGTCGCGGAAGTTCTTCTGCGGCTCGACGATGGCGTAGAAATTGCCGCCATAGGCGACGTCGACCACGATCTCGCCCAGCCCTTCGACCTGCGCCGTCAGGCCTTCCGCATAAAGGAAGCTCGGCACGTTGGTAAGGCGCACCTCCTCGACGAAGCGGCCCTCCTGGCGGTAGGTGATGTCCACCTTGCCCGCGGGGGCATCAATCGACAGCTTTCCCGGCTCGCGCGGGGTGATCAGGCCGTTCTCGATGCCCATGGTGATGGTGCCGATGGTGCCGTGACCGCACATCGGCAGACAGCCGGAGGTCTCGATGAAGAGCACCGCCACGTCGCAGTCGGGCCGGGTCGGCGGGTAGAGGATCGAACCCGACATCATGTCGTGGCCGCGCGGCTCGAACATGAGGCCCGTTCGGATCCAGTCGAATTCCTTCAGGAAATGCGCGCGCTTTTCCAGCATGTTCGCGCCTTCGAGACGCGGGCCCCCGCCCGAAACGAGGCGGACGGGATTTCCGCAGGTGTGGCCGTCGATGCAGGAGAAGGTGTGGGTGGCCATGGTCGAAACCTCTGTCAGAATCTTTGCGGCGAAAAGGGTGCAATGTCGATGGCCGGAGTCCGGCCCGTCAAGAGATCGGCGACGATCCTGGCCGTCCCCGCCGATTGGGTGAGCCCGAGATGCCCGTGACCGAAGGCGAAGATCACCCGCGGCGTCGCGCGGGCGCGGCCGATGGCCGGCAGGCTGTCGGGCAGCGACGGCCGGAAGCCCATCCACTGCACCCCGCCTTCCGGTTTCAAGCCGGGCAGGAAGGCCTGCGCCTTCTTCAGCATCGCTTCCGAGCGGCGGTAGTTCGGCGGCAGGTCGAGCCCGCCGAGCTCGACCGCACCGCCGACCCGGATACCGGTCGACAGCCGTGTCACGACGAAGCCATGGCCGCCGAAGGTGATCTGCGTGCGCAGGTCGAACGCGTCGGCGGGAAGCGTCGTATTGTAGCCGCGCTCGGTTTCGAGCGGAATGCTTTCGCCGAGCGTGCGCGCAACCCGGTGCGAGAATGCGCCTGCCGAGAGAACCACCTGTGCCGCCCGCCGGGCCCTGCCGTCGGCGCTCAGGACTTCAACCGCCCCGTCGACCGGCTTCAGCGCAATGACCTCCGCGCGCTCGATCACCCCGCCGATCGTGCGGAAATGGTCGGCAAGGGCAAGCGTATAGAGCTTCGGATCGGCGATCGAGTACCAGCCGGGCGTGAAGGTGGCGTGGGTGAAGCGCGCCGCCAGGCCCGGCTGGATCTCGGCAACGCCTGCGGCATCGAGATGGCGGAACTCGATCCCATGATCCGCGCGCGCCTTCCAGCCGGCAAGCGACGCCTTGAATTCCGCCTCTCCCTCATAGACTTGGAGGTTGCCTTCCTTGCGCAGCATGGGCGCCGTGCCGGTTGCTCCGAGGAACGGCTCGAGTTCCGCTTTCGACAGGTCCATCAGCGCGGTCTGGGCCGCGGTCGAATGCGCCACGCGGGCCGGCTGACAAGCACGCCAGAAGCGGAACATCCATGGCGCGATCTTCAGCGCATAGGCGGGCGGCACGGTAAGCGGTCCGAGCGGATCCAGGAGCCATTTCGGCGCCTTTTTCAGGATGCCGGGCGAGGCAAGCGGAAGGATATCGGTGAAGGCGAATGCCCCGGCATTGCCGGCGGAAGCGCCGGCCGCCGGCCCCTCGCGGTCCAGAACGGTGACCGATAGGCCGCTGGCCACGGCGGCA
Source organism: Sinorhizobium sp. GQ132 (assembly GCF_059758575.1). Classification (NCBI taxonomy): domain Bacteria; kingdom Pseudomonadati; phylum Pseudomonadota; class Alphaproteobacteria; order Hyphomicrobiales; family Rhizobiaceae; genus Sinorhizobium; species Sinorhizobium sp. GQ132. Next base: position 282,871 of record NZ_JCAXDX010000006.1, read on the forward strand.
ATCGCAGCCGATAGGCCGACGACCCCCGAGCCGATCACGATGACGTCCGATTCGGCCATTTATCGTACGCTCGCCAGGAACTTCTGCGTCTCGGGGTTCTGCGGCGAGGCGAAAATCTGATCGGGCGAGCCGATCTCGGCCATGATCCCCTGATGGAAGAAGGCCACGCGATCCGACACGTCGCGGGCAAAGGTCATTTCGTGGGTAACGCAGATCATCGTCATTCCCTCTTCCGCCAGCATCTTCAGCGTGTCGAGCACCTCGCCGACCAGCATCGGATCGAGCGCCGAAGTCACCTCGTCGAACAGCATATATTCCGGCGACATGGCAAGCGCCCGGGCGATCGCCATGCGCTGCTGCTGGCCGCCCGACATGCGGTTCGGATAGACCTTGAGCTTCTCGCCGAGACCGACGTGGGTCAACTGCTTCACCGCAATCTCCTCGGCCTTGTCCTTCGAGAGGCCGAGCACCTTGCGCGGGGCGAGCATGACGTTTTCCAGCACGGTCAGATGCGGGAAGGCGTTCCATTGCTGGAACACGATCCCGACCTTGTGGCGCAGCCTGTTGAGATCGGTGCCCTTGGCATGGACATCGGTCCCGTCGATCACGATCCGGCCGGAGTCGATCGGCTCGAGCCCGTTGATGCAGGTGAGCAGCGTCGACTTGCCGGAGCCGGAGCCGCCGATGATGGTGACCACCTCGCCCTTTTCGACGGTCAGGTCGATGCCCTTGAGAACCTCCAGCGAGCTGAAGGATTTGCGGACGTTTTCGATCTCAATCATTGGGGGACCACCGTTTTTCGAGATACCCGCCAAGCCGGGCGACGGGGAAGCTGAGGAGGAAGTAGATGGCGCCGCAGATCAGCAGAATGAAGAGCGGCTCCTGCAGACGCGTGACCAGTATCTGCGAGGCACGCAAGAGCTCGACCAGGCCGAGCCAGAGCACCAGTGCGGAGTCCTTCATCACGCCGAGCGTCAGGCCTATCCACGACGGAAGCGAGACCCGGGTGGCAAGCGGCGCCACGATGTAGCGCATGTCCTGCCACCAGGTCATGCCGAGGGAGCGCGCCGCACGGCGGGTCGTCACCGGCACCGACGAAATTCCGCCGCGCACGATCTCCGCGCAGAACGCCGCCGTGTAGAGCGAAAGCACCACGCCGGAGGTGGTGAATGGGCCCCAGCCGAGCTTGGCGATCGACTGGAAGGCATTGCCGAGCACGAGCTGGATCAGGAGCGGTACCGAGCGGAACACGTCGAGCAGCAAGGTCATCGGTGCCGACCAATAGGGTCCGATCTGGAACCGGATCACTCCGAAGAGGATGCCGAGAACGGTGCCGGCGGTGACGGCGACGGCGGTGACCGCCAGCGTCATTCCGGCGCCTTGCGCAAGAAAGGCGAGATCGTTCCAGGTGAGGGCAGTATCAAACATCTCTCACCCCTCTCAGTAGCGGAACATGCGCCAGGCGAAAGCCCGGGCTGCAAGCGTGACCGCTTTGGCGATCAGGTAGTAGATCACCGCAGCGAGCGCGAAGAATTCGAATGTGCGGAAGGAGCGGGCATTCAGCTCCTGCGTGATGCCGGCCAGGTCGGTGTTCATGCCGACGGTGACGCCCAGCGACGTCATCAGGATGGCCCAGACCATCTGGTTGGTCGCGGGCAGGAAGGCCACGCGCAGCATCTGCGGCAGAACGATCAGCCGGAACGCCTGCAGCGAGGTCATGCCGAGCGACCGGCCCGCCCGGGCCTGCGTATCCGGAATGGCCTTGAGCGCGCCGCGGAAGTTCTCGGCAAGATAGCCCGCATTGTTGAAGGCGATCCCGACCAGAAGCGCCGTATAGGGGCTCAGGTGGATCCCGAAATTGCCGAGGCCGAAATGGGCCATGTAGATCTGGAACAGCGCCGGCGTGTTTCGCGCGACCTCGACCCAGGTCGTGGCGATGCCGCCAAGGATACGGCTGCCGGACAGGCGGAACACGGTGAGCGCGATCGCGCAGGCGACGCCGATGACCATCGACAGCACCGCGACCTGCAGCGTGACCACCGCGCCATCCAGCATCTGCGGCAGCGCCCTTAGCGCCTGATTCCAGTGGAAGGTGTAGTTGAACATTCCCGTCTCACCCCTCGGAATGCAGCGACGGCGCGGGTTGCCCCGCACCGTCAGACGATCCCCGGATCAGCGGTAAACGCCGTTCACCGACAGGGACGGAGCCTCGCCACCGACCCACTTCTCGTAGAGTTCGGCATAGCGGCCGGTGCGGACCTGCTGATTGACGAACAGGTTGAGGTAGTTGAGGAAGCCGTATTCCTCGCGGTTGGTGAAGAGGGCCACGTAGTCGATGTCGAAGGGCGCCTTGTCGACCACGGAGATGCCGGGGAACTTGCCGCCCTTGACGTTGGACTGCGCGACCGTCGAGGTAGAGACGGTGGCGTCGAGCTGGCCCTGGCTCAGCGCCAGGAAGACGTCGGCCTGCGTCTGGTAGGGGCGGAACTCGCCCTCGCCCCAGGCCTTGACCTGGTTTTCGAGTGCGATTGCCTCATAGGTGCCGGCGGTGGCGCCCACCACCTTGCCCTTCATGTCTTCGAAGGACTTGATGCCGGACTTCTCGTTGGCGGTTACCGCCATTTCGAAGGCAAAGTAGGGCACCGTCATCCCGACGGTCTTGGCGCGCTCGAGCGTATCGGAGGTGGAGGCGACACCCACATCGACACGGCCGGACATCAGCGCCGGGATGCGCTCGGGAAACGGCGTCTCGACGATCTCGGCGGTGACGCCGAGCGCCTTGGCCAGATCGTTGCAGTAATCCACGTCGAAGCCGATCGGTTCGTTGTTCTCGTCGCGCGAGCCCATCGGCGGGAAGTCGAGCACCACGGCGCAGCGCAGCGTTCCCGAAGCGATGATGTCGTCCAGCTTGTCGGCATGGGCGGGGCTCGTCAGAGCGGTGGCGGCAACGAGGCCGAAGGCGAGGACCGAGGTCTTCATTCTTGTTCTCTCCCTTGAGTTGGCCGATCGGTGTGACGGCGCGCGCACTATTCCGCGTCGGAGAGCACAAATCAATTTAAAAATACAATTAGTATACAAAAAGTATATAACAGGACGCGTTTTCGCAATGAAAAGGGGCTTTCCCTTGTGGAAAAGCCCCTTTCATTGCGCGGTCGATGGACTGGATCAGCCGAGGAAGTCCTCGGGCAGCAGGTCTTCCGGCATGTTCTGGTAAGCCACGGGACGCAGGAAACGTCGAATCGACATGGTGCCGACGCTGGTTGCGCCGAAATTGGTCGAGGCCGGATAGGGGCCGCCATGCACCATCGAATCGACGACTTCAACCCCGGTCGGGAAGCCGTTGACCAGCACACGGCCCGCCTTGCGCTCGAGCACCGGACGCAGACGGCGCGCCGTCTCCAAGTCGCCCGCATCCATATGGATGGTTGCGGTCAGCTGGCCCTGGAAGCCGCGCGCGAGCTCTTCCATTTCGGCCGCCGATCCCACTCGAACCACGAGTCCAAGCGGACCGAATACCTCTTCGCCGAGCGCATGGTCGGCCAGGAATTGCGCGCCCGTCGTTTCGAAGAGATTGGGCGATGCGTCACGGCCGGATGACTCGGTCGCAAGCAGCAGTTTCACGGCGTTGCGCGTCGCAAAGCGCGCCTGACCGTCGCGGTAGGCCTTGGCGATACCGTCCGTCAGCATGGTTTGCGGTGCCACCTTGGCAAGCGCCTCGACGGCGGCGGTGGTGAAGCGGTCGGCATCCGCACCTTCGGTGACGACGGCGATGCCGGGATTGGTGCAGAACTGCCCGGCGCCCATGGTGAGCGAACCGGCCCATCCCTGCCCAAGCGTTTCCGCCCGTGCCTTCAACGCTTCCGGCAGCAGGAACATCGGGTTGACCGAGCCGAGCTCGCCGAAGAACGGGATCGGTTCGGGGCGCGCTGCGCAAAGATCGAACAGGGCACGTCCGCCGGCAAGCGACCCGGTGAAGCCGACGGCTTTGATGTTGGGATGCTGCACCAGCGCATGACCAACGTCGCGGCTACCGCCCTGGATCAGCGAGAATACGCCGGGATGAACACCCGTCTTGCGGATCGCTGCGTCGACGGCCTCGGCGACGATCTCGCCGGTGCCGGGATGCGCCGAATGGCCCTTTACCACTACGGGGCAGCCCGCCGCGAGCGCCGCGGCCGTATCGCCGCCGGCGGTCGAAAAGGCGAGCGGGAAATTCGAGGCGCCGAAGACGGCGACCGGACCGACGGGGCGCTGGACCAGCCGTATCTCCTGACGGGGCGCCGGCTGACGCTCGGGCAGCGCCGCATCGACGCGCCGGTCGAGATAATCACCCTTTTCGATATGATCGGCAAAGAGCCTGAGCTGGCCGGTCGTGCGGCCGCGTTCGCCGTTGAGCCGCGCCTCGGGCAGGCCGGTTTCCTGGCTGCCGATCTCGGTAATGGCCTCCGCCCGGGCCTCGATCTCGTCGGCGATGGCGCGCAGGAAGGCGGCGCGCTCCTTGCGCGAGGAATAGCCATAGGTCCAGAAGGCTTCCTCAGCCGCCTCGCAGGCCCGGTTCACCAGCTCTACGGTGCCGACGGCAAAATCATGCGCCGGGCCATGCGCCGGAGCCGAGGCGAAGGTGCCTGCCCCATCGAGCCATTCGCCCGCGACGAGGTGTTTTCCTTTGGGGGTGAAAATCATCTGACTTTCCTTTCTCTGGATCACAATGACCCTGGTCGATTCGGCACAAGATCATAAAACGCGTCAATTCCCGTAACGAAACGGGGATTGCCGGCGGAAATTCGCATACACTCTCCTCGCCCGTTGCGGAACCGTTACCTTCCGGCGAACAGACGAATTGCACTTGCCGGGGGTTTGTATACTCTATGTATGCAGAACATCAACCGCCTGCCCCTGAATCAGGCCTAGCACGAGAGAGACGACATGAGCGAGACAACCACCCTGACGACCACCGCGCTTCAGGAGCGCGTCGAGGCGATCTTCCGCAAGGGCGGCCTTAACGTGGTCCAGGCGGGCGCTCTCGCCCGGGTGATCGTCGCCGGCGAACGCGATGCCTGCAAGTCGCACGGCATCTACAGGATCGAGGGCGCGCTGCGCACGGTCAAGGCCGGCAAGGTCAAGCCCGACGTCGAGCCGGAAATCGTCGCGCAGGAAGCCTCGGCGATCGTCAAGGTGAATGCCAGGGGCGGTTTCGCCAATCCCGCCTTCGAACTCGGGCTGCCGGTGCTTGCCGAGCGTGCCCGCAAGCACGGCATCGCCGCACTCGCCATCAACGACTGCACGCATTTTTCGGCGCTCTGGCCGGAAGCGGAGGCGCTCACGGGAGAAGGGCTTGCCGGGCTCGTCATGTGCCCGAGCTATGCCACGGTAGCACCGACAGGCGGCAACAAGCCGTTGCTCGGCACCAACCCCTTCGCCTTCGGCTGGCCGCGCGCGGGCAAGCCGCCCTACGTCTTCGACTTCGCGACTTCGGTCGCGGCCCGGGGCGAGATCGAGTTGCACCGCAGGGCGGGTAAAGCGCTGCCCGAAGGCTGGGCCATCGATGCGCAAGGCAATCCGACGACCGACCCGGAGGCTGCGCTCGCGGGCGCCATGCTGCCCTTCGGCGGACACAAGGGCTCGGCCATCGGCACGATGATCGAACTGCTGGCGGGCATCATGATCGGCGACCTGACCAGCCCCGAAGTGCTCGACTATCTCGGCACCACGACGCTCGCACCCTTCCATGGCGAACTCATCGTCGCCTTCTCCCCGGAGGCTTTCGCCGCCGGCCGTCCAGGCGACCCCTTCGCCCGGGCCGAGCTGCTGTTCGAAGCGATCGTCGGCCAGGGCGCCCGCCTGCCTTCGCAGCGCCGCTTTGCCGCCCGAGCGAAGTCGGAGGCCGAGGGCATCACGCTGAGCGCGGCCGAGATCGAGCAGCTCGACCGGCTGCTTGCGCTCGGACTCGACGCCGTGGCGTGATCCTCGGCGGGCACTCTTCCACCCTCCTGTGGCAAGCATAGGAGGGATTCGGGCACAGGAGGGATTCGGGGAATTCAGACATGAAGCGGCTGGAACGGGTACGCCGATGGGCAAGGGGCATCAAGCGAGACGTCGTCCTCCTGTGGCTCGCGGCGCGTGACCGCCGCGTGCCCTGGTATGCGAAGCTGGCGGCAGGCGCGGTCGCGGCCTATGCATTGTCGCCGATCGACCTGATACCCGACTTCATCCCGGTCCTCGGCTATCTCGACGACCTCATCATCGTTCCCGTCGGCATCATCGTCGTGCTGAAGCTCATCCCGGTCGATGTCCTTGCGGACCTGCGCGCCACCGCAATGAAATACACCGCGCAGCCGGTGAGCCGGGCCGGGCTGGTGGCCGTCGTTTCGATATGGGTTCTGCTGGCAGTTCTGCTCTTCTGGGCGGTGCTCGGCCCCCCTGCCGCCGCGCGGTAAAAGAAAGAGGCCCTCCTGATGGAGAGCCTCCTCCGTCTCCGGCCCGATCAGGCCTTGTACTTTTCGACGGCGCCCGGGAGCTTGCTCCACTCGGCATACCAGGTGTTGAAGAGCTTGAACTGCGCCTCGACATAGCCGCGCTGGCTTTCGGTCAGCGCGTCGGTCTCGTTGAAGTGGAGCGTGTATTCCTTGTCTCCCTTCAGCACCATCATGTGCTTGAAATAGAGGACGAGGTCCGGCCCTTCATCGAAGGAGGAAAGCACGGCAAGCGCCTGCTCCAGTTCCTGTGCACGCTGGCGTGCATCGACATCGCCGGCAGCAGCGGCCTGGGACAGGTTGCAGAGGTGGATCACTTCCTTCGGCAGCACGTTGCCGATACCGGTGATGGCGCCGGTCGCGCCGCAGTTCACGAAGCCGTGGAAGACGGCCGTATCGACGCCGATCATCAGCGAGACGCCGTCGTCACGGCTGGTGATGTGCTCGGCCGCGTAGCGCATATCGGCATTGCCGCCGAATTCCTTGAAGCCGACGAGGTTCGGATGCTCCGCGCGCAGCGCGAAGAAGAGGTCGGCGCGGGTGGCGAACCCGTAATAGGGGCTGTTGTAGATCACGGACGGCAGGTCCGGGGCGGCAGCCAGGATCGCCTTGAAATGCGCCTTCTGCGCCACGATCGAGGGACCGCGCGACAGCACCCGCGGGATTACCATCAGGCCCTGCGCTCCCACCTTCTGGGCATGCGCCGCATGCGCGACGGCCGAGGCGGTGTTGACGGCACCGGTGCCGACGATCACGGGGACGCCCGCCTTGACCAGGCGCTCCACGCCTTCCATGCGCTGCGCATCGGTCAGAAGCGGCCAGTCGCCCATCGAACCGCAATAGACGACCGCCGACATGCCGTCGGCAATCAATGCCTTTCCCTTGCGGACGAGGGCATCGAAATCGGGCGTGCGGTCTTCCCTGCAAGGGGTCATCAGGGCGGGGATCACGCCCGAAAAAATCTTGGCCTTCATTTCAAACTCCTATTGGCCTGACGGATGGCAGAACAGGACGCCATCGCGGCGATTGCCTGTGCTTCGATATGAAAATACCATTTGTATTTTATTTGTCGACAAAAATCGTGCTCAGCTCACAGGGCAATTTCAAGCCGGTCGTTGCGGGCGAAAAGCTTTTGAATTTGCTGGACGATCTGCTCGGCATGTGTGCGGGCCAGCCGATCGGCCGCCTCGACATCACGTGCGGCGATAACGGCGATCATGTCCTCGTGCTCGTCGACGAAGCGCTGCGGCAGCCGGTCGTCATAGGACTGATAATAGAGCCGGAGGATCCGCCGGCCTTCGTCGAGAAGCCGGTTAAACAGACCGATGAAATAGGGATTGCGGCCTGCCTCGGCGATGGCCGAATGGAAGGCGGCATTGGTGGCGATCATCGCCAGCGCATCCTGCGCCTGGACCGCTGCGGCGAATTCCGCCTGACGGGCGCGGATCACCTCGAGATCCTCCGGACGGTGATGTTCGGCCGCCAGGCGCGTCGTGACGCGATACATCAGCACCAGCGCGTCGAAGAAAGTGTGCAGGTTCAGGAAATCGATATTCGATACCATCGTCGATCTGTTGGGCAGCGTAGCGATCAGCCCCTCTCCCGCCAGCCGCACCAGCGCTTCACGGATCGGCGTGCGCGACATCTTGAACCGTTCGGCAAGCTGCACCTCGTCGATCGGACAGCCCGGCGGCAGAACCAGATCGAGGATTTCGTCCCGCAAGAGGTCATAGACCATCTTCACGCCGGAACCGCGCTTGCGTTCGGGAGCTGAATTGGTGTCCGTATCCTTGTTGGCCATGCGGTCTCCTTCTTGTCGACAAAAGAAATACTTCTCCGCGACGACGGGATCAACGGGCTTGCCCGCATGTTTCGCGGTTTTCAGGCCCTTTTACCGATAATCTTTCAGGTCTCCGGCAGGGTAAAGACGGCGCAGGGCGCCGCGATGCCGCGCAGCGCGTGTTCGCCCAGCGGCACCAGCGGGGTTCGGGTCTCGGCGGCAAGTGCGCCGGAAATCAGCACGGATCGCCCGAGCGGCCGGCACAGGCCCTCCAGCCGGCTCACCAGATTGACGGCCGGACCGATGGCCGTGAAGTCCAGCCGGTCGATCGATCCGACATTGCCCCACAGTATCTCGCCAAGATGCAGCGCCGCGCCGAAGCGCAACGGCGGCAGTTTCTGTTCGTGGCGCAGAGCCTCGAGATGCGCCATTCCCGCGCGGGCGGCAACGACTGCGCGCAGGGCCCGGTCGCAAGCCTCCGCCGGCAAATCGTTGACCGGGAAGATTGCCAGCACACCGTCGCCGATGAACTTGAGCACCTCGCCGCCGAAGGCGTGTATCGCTCCTGCAAGCCGGTCGAACCAGTCGTTGAGCGCCGCGATCACGCGGGCAGGCTCGTGTTCCTCGGAAAGGCCGGTGAAGTTGCGCAAGTCGGCATAAAGCAGCGCCGCCCGGATGCTCTCTCCGGTGCCGCGGCTCAGCGCCCCGGCTTGCACACGGGCAGCACTGCGGCGGCCCAGATAGGCTTCGAGCAGCACCGCGCGGGTCGCCCGCTCCGCCAGGACGGCCAAGGGCGCCGCTGCGAAGCGGGCGGTCTGACGCAACCGCGCGATCTCGGCCGGATCGAACCGCCTCGTCCCGGCCCAGCCCAGCACCACCTTCTCTTCCGTCTGGCCGACCACGTCCTCCTGCACCGGACCGAACCCCGCCAGCCAGTCGCGACCGGCGTGATCGACCGGCCCTTCGGCAAAGCCGAGCGCCTCGATGACCGCGCCGTCCTCCGCCCGCCAAAGCCAGGTGCGCCGCGCGATGATCGGATGCGGCACCGCCAGCGTCAGGGCACCGCCGGCCAGCGGAAGGCCGTCTGCGCGGAGCCGGTTTCCGAGCTCTGCCAGGAACGGGTCGGGGCCGGACGAGGTACCGGCCTCATCCAGAAGCCATGCGAGGGGTGCGGGCAGGTCCATGCGTTGATCATAGAGCAGTTACAGGAAATGTGTGAACCGATCTGGCCTCGCGGCACCGATCCGAAAATCGCCCCGGCTCCGCAGGCAGTGGCGCGGGCGCTCCCCTCGGGATATGATCGTTCCCGTCCGGATCCGGCGCGCGGCCTTCTTTCTCGCCGGCGCTCGACGGCAACCGAAGGGGAGTCCGATGCAAGAAGCTCTCGTCGTCCGCCGCGAAACGCATGTCTCGGCACCGCCAGCGGCAGTGTTCGCCCTACTCACCGACCCGGAGAAGATCCTGCGCTGGATGGGAACGGAGGCCGATGTCGAGCCGAAGCCCGAGGGGCTTTATCTCGTCAATGTTACCGGGGCCCGCTTCGCCCGCGGCTCCTTCCGCGAGGTGGTGCCGGTGCACCGCCTGGCTTACAGCTTCGGCTGGGACGACAGCGATGTCGTGCCGCCGGGCTCGAGTCTGGTCGAGATCGATCTGATCGAGCAGCCGGATGGAACGCTGGTGCGACTGACCCATTCGGGCCTGCCCAATGCCGAGCAATGTGCCGGCCATGCCGAAGGTTGGGCGCACTATCTCGATCGGCTTTCGGAAGTTGCCGCGGGACGCGACCCGGGGCCCGACCCGTGGCACGGCCGTACCGGGTGAGCCTGGGCCCCGGCCGCTGACCTGGGAGCTTCCGCCTCGTCCTTCTTGCGCGGAACTTTGCGGAGCCTGACGTGTTTGCCGTAGCCGCCGGCAACAAGGCGGCCCACAAGGTGTCGCGAGTGTTCGATGGAATCGAGAAGGAACAGTACCGAGGAAAGATCGTCCGCCGCTCGAACCATGCCGAGGCTCGAGCGCAACATAAACGCCATCCTGAAGCGGCGCGAGGAAGACGAACGCGGGCGGAGGGCTCACGACAGGGTCGCCCAGGCGATCACGAACTTCGCAGGCTCCATGACTTTTGTCGGCTTGCACGTCCTGGCGTTCGGCGCCTGGATCGCTCTGAACCTCGGTCTGGTCCCCGGCATACCGGTGTTCGACCCGACCTTTGCCGTCCTCGCCATGGTTGCTTCGGTGGAGGCGATCTTCATTTCCACTTTCGTTCTGATCAGCCAGAACCGGATGGCCGAGAAGGACGACGAGCGCTCCGACCTCAATCTGCAGATTTCGCTCCTTGCCGAGCAGGAGGCGACGCAACTGCTCGCGCTTCTTCGTGAGATAGCCGGCCGGCTGGGCGTGAAGGTGGACGGTGAAGAGGACATCCGTGAACTCACCAAGGAGATCACGCCGGAAGAGGTCCTCAATCGGCTCGAGGACCAGAAGGTCCGGTCGGGCGATTAGAACCACGCCCGTTTGCCGCAGGAACAATCGGCCGGGCCCGTCATTTGACGACTGACAGCAAAAGGAGTCCGAGATGGAGGAGTCACAAGCTATTTCCCGTCCGCAACGCGCTTCCGACTATTCCGGTCGCCAGATGGACTGCATCGCCGCTCTGCGGCCGGCCGTGTCGGACCTGGCGGCGACATCACAGGAAAGCATCGTGGCGGCGATGGGCGGGGAGTTGACCGACGATCTGCTGGCGCTCGCCCATCGGGCCGAGGCGGCCGGTTGGACGTTCGAGGAGGCATCGGCGGCGATCGAGGAGCTTGCGCGCGAATATGAGGGCGCCAAAGGAACCATCTTCGATTGAAACCGGTTGAACCCGGCGATCTGCTTCCACGATAAGGAGATAGAGGCCGTTGGCGAAACTCGGCGTTTTGACCCTCCACCGCTGCATAAACTATGGATCGTTCTGGCAGGCGCGATCTCTTGTCCACGGTCTTCGTTCGCTCGGCACCGACCCCATTGTCCTCGATCATCATTCCGCCCGCGTCACCCGGGCCGAGTGGCGTTGCGCGATGCAGCCGCTTCTGCCGGAGAGGACCCCGCGCGCCGACATTCCGCTCTACGCTTCCAAGATCAGAAAATTTCAGAGCGCCCTGGCTTCGGTGCCGATGAGTGCCCCCTTCGCACTGGACGACCCGGCCGGCGCCGAAGAATGCGACATCGTCGTCGTGGGCAGCGACGAGGTTTGGAACTTGCGGCACCCCTGGTACGGCGGTTGCTCGCTTTTCTACGGGGAAGGTCTCTCTGCCAAGAGAACCGTTTCCTACGCGGCGACGTTCGGAAACCACCCCGCGGCCGATGGCCTCGAACCATACTGGGCTGAAAGGCTGCGCAAATTCGATGGAATTTCCGTCCGCGACGACAATTCGAGGGCGATCATCGAAAAGGATGTGGGACGCGAGGCGACGCTCGTTCTCGACCCGTGCCTGCAGTTCCCAGAGACGATTTCCTTCGGCCCCAATGCTCTGGCTTCACGCCCCTACATAGCCGTCTACGGACATTCGTTCCCGTCATGGTTTCAGCACACGATCCGCCATTGGGCGACGACGCGCTCGCTGCCTCTCGTCAGCATAGGCTATCGCAACGAATGGGCGGACGAGCAGTGGCTCGATGCCGGGCCCTACGAGTTCGCCGCCTGCATGGCGGGTGCCGAGGCCGTCGCGACGAATTTCTTTCACGGCTGCGTCTTCTCCCTCCTCAACGCCAAGCCATTCGTCACGGTCCTTTCCGACTATCGTTCCAACAAGATCGCCGATCTCGCGCGCACCGCCGGCGCGGAACGGCACGTGGTATCGCAGGAGACGCCGCAAGCCGACTACGAGACACTTCTCGCGCAATCCCCGAGCCCGGCTGTCGCGCGAAGGCTCGCCGAACTCCGCCGGCAATCACGGACCTATCTGACAGATGTCCTCGCCTGAGCGACCCGCACCCGCCTCGGCCAGCGCCTTGCTCTCGCCGGGGCAGATGGCGAAATCCGGGCTCTGCATCGGTTGCGGCACGTGCATGGCGCAATCGAGCGGCAGCGCCGCGATGCGTCTCGACCGCTACGGCCAGCTCAAACCGGCCGCTGCACCTCGCCCCGGCGGTTTCGCCGAGCTGTGCCCCTTTTCGCCCCACGCCCGAAGCGAAGACCAGATCGCCGAGGCGCGCTTCGGATCGGCGCGATTTTACGACCCGCGGATCGGCCGCTTCGAAGCAGCCTATGTCGGCCATGTCAGCGAGGGCAGCTTTCGAGCGGACGGCAGTTCCGGCGGCATGGCCAGTTGGACCGCCGCGGAGCTTCTGAAGAGGAACCTGGTCGACGCGGTGGCGCATGTGGTTCCCTGTTCGGGCGCCGGCGACCGTCTGTTCCGGTATCAGGTCTCGCGGTCCGCGGATGACCTGCGCAAGGGCGCCAAGTCGCGCTATTATCCGGTGGAGCTCTCCGGCGTCATCGCCGAAATGAAGCGGCATCCCGGCCGCTACGCAGTCGTCGGGATACCCTGTTTCATCAAGGCGATCCATCTCCTCTGCCTCAACGACCCGGTGCTTGAGGAGCGCCTTGCCTTCACCCTCGGCCTGTTCTGCGGACACATGAAGAGCACCCGCTTCGTGGAAAGTTTCGCCTGGCAGATGGACACGGAAATGAACGCCGTGGCGGGCGTGGACTACCGCCTGAAGGATTCCGCAAGACCGGCAAACTGGTACACGGCCCATCTGCGGCTCAGGGACGGAAGCACGAGAAGCAAGGATTGGTGGCATCTGGTCGACGGCGACTGGGGAGCCGGGTTCTTCCAGAATTCCGCCTGCAATTTCTGCGATGACGTGGTTGCCGAAACGGCCGACATCTCCTTCGGCGACGCCTGGGTCGAACCCTATTCGTCCGACGGCCGCGGAACGAATGTGGTCGTCGTCCGCTCGCCCCTGCTGCAGACGCTCGTGGCCGAGGCGATCGACGCGGGAAGGCTCGACCTGAGCGCGGTCGACAGTGCCTTTGTCGTGGAGACGCAGGCTGCCGGCTTCAGGCAAAGACGGGAGGGGCTGGCCTTCCGGCTGGCCTGGCCGCGTTCCGGCATTCGACCGAGGAAACGCGTTGCGCCGAAGTGGAGGGGCTTGCCTGCACGGCGGATGCTGGTTTACTGGCTGCGCAGCGCGATCAGCGCAAACAGCCACCGTGTCTTCTGGCTTGCCAGAGCCCTGAACATGCCGGCCGCCTATCTCCGCTGGGCGTCGGCGATGCTCGCTCTCTACCAGGGCGTGACCTATTCACGCGGCTGGATCGGCAAGCTCGCCGATGCCATCGCGACGCCTTGGCGCAAGGGCTCGAAGGACGACGGGGCGGGCGCATAGCGCGCCGTCATTTCGGCACAGAATTCGGCAAACTCCTCCGGTACGAGGGGCGCGCTCGTGTGGTGCGGAGCAAGCCCCCGGTGCTCGGGCGTGAAGCAGTAGGTGACGGTGACGTCGAAATCCTCGAGTGCCTCCATCTGGCGATCGAACCAGTCGAGCGCATTCGGCCGGAAGCGGTCGGCCCAGGAGAGTCCGGTGCGCAGATATGTGACGCCGAGACGCTTCATCCAGGCGACGGCATCGTCGAGGCGCGGGTCCTCGAAATGGAACCATTGTACGAGCCCGATCTCCGGCGTGTGGCGGGCAAACTCCTCGAGCGCCAGTTTCGGCGTTCCGTCCTCGCGCAGAAGACCCATGTAGAAATGCCGGTAATAGGAAGAACCTTCGGCCTCCCGATGCCGCGTCGTCGCCGGCCAGGCCCGCGGCAGGTCGTAAAGGCTGTACCATTGGATCCGATCCGCCCGGCCCTTCAGGAGTTCGGCGGTTCGCTTCAGTCCCCAAAGCTGCACTTCCTCGGCGCCGAAGGTGGAGACGCCGACCTCGCTTACCCAGACCGGCAGTTCGGTGACGCTCTTCAGTTCATCGAGCTTCTGCGGCCATTCATGGATCTGCCAGAGGTTCCAGTCGAGCGGGAAACCATGGGCCGCGACGGCGTCGACATGGTCGAGCACGCCCTCCGATTTCATCAGAGCGAGGAAGTTCGAATCGATGGGCGAAATTCCGCCGAGCACGCGTGTGAGCCCGGGATTGACCTCCCGGATCGCAGCCGCGGCCAGCTTCGCCATATGGGCAAAGCGGCTCCAGTCCGGATCGATCTCCGGATCCCAATGCGACTTGTTGTTCGGCTCGTTCCAGATCATGGCGGCTTCGATCATGAGTACCTCCGAATTGCCGGAAACGCCGGCCGGCCCCCCGCATTTGCGGCACCGGCGGACGCGGCCGGCCGGCTACGACACGTTTTCGTTCAACGTCAGGATTTTCGCGCCCCAATCGCCCATCACCAGCACCGAGACGGAGGCAGGGGCGATTTCGAAGCGCGGCCAGGCGTCGGCGGAAAGGCCTAGAATATGACAGACCAGGGTTTTGATGACGTCCGCGTGGCTGACCAGGGCGACCTTCTCCTTGCCGTGGCGCTGCGCAAGCGCCGCCACAAGTCCCACCGCCCGGCATTGCACGTCCAGCATCGTCTCCCCGCCCGGGGCACGCACGAGGCTTCGCATCGCGTTCCATCGCCGCCAGAGCGGGTCGGTATCGAGGACGTCGAAAGTCTTGCCCGACCAGTCGCCGAAATCCACCTCGTCGAGAGCTTCCGTGGTCACGACCTCCGCGACTTCCGACGCCGCGGCGATCGCCGCGGCCGTTTCCTGCGTGCGCTTGCGCGGGCTCGCATAGATCGAGCCTATGCCTTCGCCGGCCAGACGCGCCGCGAGCCGCTGGGCCTGCTCGCGGCCCGCGGTGCCGAGCGGCACGTCGCCGGTCCGCCCGGCAAGAAAGCAGCCGACCCTGTCATGGGCGGCATGCCGCACCAGAAGGAAAGTGGTCGTCACTCGGCGGCCCCCAGGAGTGCGTCGGTATCGCCGGCGATGAATTCCTCGAGGCGTCTGCGCGCTTCGGCATCGGTGAACTGCCGCGGCGGCGACTTCATGAAGTAGCTCGAAGGGGCAATCAGCGGACCGGCGATGCCGCGGTCGATTGCGAGTTTGGCGCAGCGAACCGCATCGATGACGACTCCTGCGGAATTCGGCGAGTCCCAGACTTCGAGCTTCAGTTCCACGTTGAGGGGGACGTTGCCGAATGTCGTGCCCTCGACGCGAATATAGGCGAACTTGCGGTCGGCAAGCCAAGGGACGTGATCGCTCGGGCCCACGTGGATGTCGCCGGCCGCGAGCGGAATATCCATCTGGCTGACGACCGATTGGGTCTTGGAAATCTTCTTCGATTCGAGCCGTTCCCGCTCGAGCATGTTGAGAAAGTCGGTATTGCCGCCGAAATTGAGCTGGTAGGTCCGATCTATGCGCACCCCCCGGTCGCGAAAGAGGTTGGCAAGCAACCGATGCACGATGGTCGCGCCGACCTGGCTCTTTATGTCGTCGCCGATGAGCGGCAGGCCGCGCTCGGCGAATTTGCGCTGCCACGCCTTGTCCGAGGCGATGAAAACGGGAATGCAGTTGACGAAACCGCAGCCGGCGGCAAGCGCCTGCTCCGCATACCAGCGCGTGGCGACTTCGGAACCGACCGGAAGATAGGAGACGAGCACGTCCGTCTCGGTCCGCCGCAGGACCTCCGCGACGTCGGCGGCGGGCGCATCGGATTCCTCGATCTCCTCGCGCAGATAGCGGCCGATGCCGTCGAGCGTTCTGCCGCGCTCGACGAGCACGCCGGTGGCGGGAACTTCCGCAAAGCGGAACGTGTTGTTGGGAGCGGCGAAGATGGCCTCCGCGACATCGCGCCCGACCTTCGAAGCGGCGACGTCGAAGGCCGCGGAGACCTCGATATCACCGACGTGGTATCCGCCGAGACTGGTATGCATCAGCCCCGGAACCGGCTCGTCCTCCTTCGCGTCGCGATAGAATGTCAGCCCTTGGACGAGGGAGGACGCGCAATTGCCGACACCGACCAGCCCGACCCGAATGGAGTTCGATCGCATCTCACCACTACTCCTGCGCAGTATCTACAATGCTTGCCAAACCCGCGCGCAACCGATTGGTTCCTTCTTCTTTCTCCCGTTTCTCGCGCATCGCGGATCGAATTCAGCCGCAGCGCGTTGACTGGGCGGACAGGAAAGTGAGCGAGACTTCATGCTCGTATACGGTGACGCAAAGCGCCTGGAGCGCGCCGACACGCTATGCGCAGAGATCGCCTCGCGCCTGCATACGGCCCAACACCAGCCGCCAGGCATCGCCCGCCACACCGAGCTCGTCGCCATCCTGCTCAGGGCCGGGGAACTGGTGCAGGGGCTTGCCGACCTGGAACTGGCGCGGATGGGAGCCGACGACATCTCCGCATCGCGCCAGACCGGCGAGTGCCTCCTCCTCGACCTTGCCGGGCTCGTCGCCCGGTCCTGGCGCCAGGGCTTCGCCGGCCCGGTGGTCGTGCCGGCCCGTGTCGCAAGGTCGCTGGCGGACAGCCAGGCACCGCTTTCCCTCAGCATTCGCGAGCCGGAAGGCTATGCCTTCTATGCTCTTTACCCGGAGAGCTATCTCGAGGCCGCGGCAGGTTCCGGGCTTGCTGCCGACACGGTGGTGATCGGCCTGCGCAGCATCGGGACCACGCTCTCGGCGATTGTCGCGGCTTCCATCGGTGCGGCGCCTCCCATCACACTGCGGCCGGTCGGCGATCCTTTCCGAAGGCGCCTTGCAGTCGCGCCGCAACTTGCGGAACGGCTGCTGCGCGACCGGGCGGCGGATTTCGCGATCGTGGACGAAGGACCCGGCCTTTCCGGCAGCTCGTTCGGATGCGTCGCGGATTGGCTGGAGGATCACGACGTCAGCGCCAACCGCATTCACTTCTTCCCCGGCCACAAGGGCGGACTTGGGCCGCAATCCTGCGGCCGTCATCGCAAGCGCTGGGCGGAAAGGCTGCGCCATGTCATCGACGTCGACGATCTCCTGATCAAGCCGTCGCACTCTGCCCGCCACCTCGCCGATTGGGTCGCCCATCTCGTCGGCCCGCTCGAGAAGCCGCTCGAAGACGTCTCAGCCGGCCTATGGCGCAAGAAGCTTCCCGGCGATCGCTGGCCTCCCGCAGACGGCAGGTTCGAACGCCGGAAATTCCTGGCGCACACCGCCGACGGCCCGTGGCTCGTCAAGTTTGCGGGACTCGGCGAAGCCGGGCAGCGCAAGCTCGTCAGGGCGCGTCTTCTTGCCGAGGCAGGCTTCACGCCACCGGTCGCCGGATTATGCCATGGCTTTCTGGTTCAGAAATGGGTTTCGGCGAAGCCGATGGCGCCGCCGGAATTCCGCCGGCCGGCCTTCATCGCCCATCTCGGCCGCTACCTGTCCTTCCGGGCGCACAGCCTGCCGCCGCCCGCGGCGCAAGGGGCATCCATGGCCAAACTTTGCGAGATGGCAGTGATCAACACCGAAGAGGCATTGGGCAGAGCGGCAGCGTCGCGGCTGAAGAGCCGCCTCGGCGATGCGGAACGATACGATTCGACGATCGTGCCGGTCGATACGGACAACCGGCTTCACCGGTGGGAATGGCTGGTCGCAGGAGAGCGACACATTCTCAAGACCGATGCGTTCGACCACAGCAGCGCCCATGACCTCGTCGGCTGTCAGGACATCGGCTGGGACATTGCGGGCGCGAGCATAGAATTCGACCTCACGGGCGAGGAGCGGGCGGCGCTGCGCGCGGCCGTATCCGAAGGCTGCTCGCGCATTCCGGATGCCGGGCTGCTGGAGCTCTTCGAACTCTCCTATCTCGCCTTCCAGCTGGGCATGTGGATGTCGGCAAAGGCCGTGGCCACCCCCGATGAAGTCCCCCGGCTGGAGGCCGCAGCCGCCCGCTATGCGAGGCTCCTTCGGCGCCGGATCGTGAATTAGGATAGGAGCCGCAGCGGACGGCACGCCGCCCTACCGCCCATAAATCCTGTCCAGCACATCCGCCACTGTGACCAGATATTCGTTGTCGGGATCGAAGCGCGCGCCTGCGGCCAGCCTCTCGGCCCAGCCCGCCGCCGCGCGTCCGCCCCAGGCATCGGGGGGAACCGCAAGCACCTCGCGCTGCGTGCCGCGATACCGTTCGGCCGTGAAGTCCAGATAAGACCCGCTGACGTTTCTCAGGCTGGCGCCGCCTTCGGTGCCATAGAAGTCGGCGCTGATCACCGCATCGCATCCGGCCTGCAAATGCCATGAGCATGCGATCCTGGCGAGAGCGCCGTTCGCCAGTTCGACCGTGGCGACGGCGTAATCCTCGACCTCGTCGCCGTCGCGGCGGATGGGCAGACCTTTGGCGAAGAGCCTGCTTTCCACGCGGGCGACGTCCGGGAACCCGAGGGCCCAGAGAAGGAGGTCGACCAGGTGCACGCCGAGATCTATGACGCAGCCGCCGCCGGAAAGCGCCTTGTCGTAGAACCACGGTTTGCTCGGCCCGTAGGCATTGTGGAAGGTGAGGTCCACGGCGAACACGGTGCCGAGTTCGCCCGACGCGATCAGGTCGCGAATCTGCCGCATGCCGTTGGTGTAGCGATAGGAGAGATCGACGCTCAAAAGCCTGTCGACGTGCCGGGCGGTTTCGACCACCGCCGCGGTCTCGTCGCGCGTGCGGCCGAGCGGCTTCTGGCAGAAAACCGCCACGCCCTGCTCCAATGCCACGATCGATTGGGCGGCGTGGAGCGCGCTCGGCGAGGCGATCACGATGCCGTCGAGCTCCTGGTCGAGCAGTGCCTCGAGCGAGTTCACGACGGAGGCCTCGGGGGTCAGCTCGCGGGCCGCCGCCGCCATTTCCGGCGAAGGATCGAAAATCGCGACGGTTTCGACGGATCCGGTTTCGACCACCGCCTTCATCCGGTGGAAGCCGATTCTTCCGACGCCGAGAAAGCCGACGCGGGGGCGAATGACGGCCTTCGGGCTCGTTGAAAGCTGCATTGCGTCACTCATGGCAGATCACCAGCGCTTTGATGAAACCTTCCGGCCGGTCGCGCGTCATGTCGAGCGCGGCGCCGAGTTCTTCGAGCGGAAACCGATGGGTGTAGAGCCGCGAGGGAGAAAAACCACCCGCTGCCGTCGCTTCGATCGCCTCGTTCATGCCGCGCATATAAACGGCGGGATCGCGTTCATGCGCATTGATCACGTCCAGGCCGCGCCAGTTCCAGAGCTGCATGTTCACCTGTCGGGGGCCGTCCTGGTGGTAGCCTGCGACGACGAGCCTGCCGCGCTCCTTCGTCAGTTCGCCGGCAAGATCGAGCGGCCATTGCTTGCCGACCGCCTCGATGACGCAATCGCAGAAACGCCCGTCGGTCAGTTGCTTCACCTCTTCGATGATCCGCCAGTGATCGTCCATGGGAATCACTTCTCTCGCACCGGCCTGCTTGGCCGCGGCGAGCGAAGACGGCCTGCGCGATATCGCTATCACCCGCGCGCCGGCAGCGCTTGCGAGCTCGGTCAGAAGAATCCCGAGAAAGCCGATACCGACGATCGCCACAGTCTCTCCCGGACTGATCGCGCTGCGCCGGAAGATGTTGAAGGCACAGCCGAGCGGTTCGCCGGGAAAGGGCTGATCTGCAAGAGACGCCGGCAAGGGCGCGATCGCGCTCTGATCGGCGATGTCGTGCGTGGCATAGGCATGGTAGGAAAGTGCCGCCACGCGATCGCCCGGCGCGAAACCCTGCACGCCCTCGCCGACCGCGTCGACAATGCCCCAGCCCTCGTGTCCGAGCGCGCCGGGTTCCGTCGGAAACTGCATCCATTCCGGACCCGCCCAGGGAACGAGATTTGAGGCGCAGACGCCGCAGCCTTCGAGCCTGATCCGCACCTGGCCGCGACCCGGTTGCGGCAACGGCAACGTCTCTATGCGCACCGCGCCCGGCCCGGTGACGATAGCGGCGGACATCGTGTCCGTCCGCTGAGATATGCTGATGTTCATGTCAGCTCCTTCCCTCGGTGGCGACCTGTCCGGCAGCCCGAAAAGGGTGTCGCGAGGTCCGCCGGACCCGCCCCTGCCCCCGGCTCAAGAAAGCTCTGAGCAATGTTCAAGAGCCTCCCGCCCTTAACTTGATGTTGCAGCTTTTGTTCCTGATGCCCGCAGTTCGCGTGGAACACTCCCGCGAAAGAGAGGTTTGTACCTTGGCACGGGGCGACGCCCCCGGGGGATCAAAGAAGAACATCAAAGAAGAAGAAGTCAAAGAAGAAGGAACATTTGCGACGCACGTTTGTTGGAGGTTTGTCTCTATCTCTGATTGGTCATCATCAGGTGCATTATGACAAAAGTACTTGTTACCGGCGGCTGCGGCTTCATAGGGCGGCATGTTGTCGAAGAGCTTCTTTCAAGGAACTACGACCTGCGCGTCCTCGATGCGTTGAACGATCAGGTCCATGCGGATGCGCAGGTCACGCTGCCACCGGAAGTAGACATGCGGCGCGCCGACATATGCGACGCAGACGCGGTGAAAAGCGCGCTGAAGGACGTCGATCACGTCATTCATCTCGCCGCGGAAGTCGGCGTCGGCCAATCGATGTACGAGATTTCCCGCTATGTCGGCGTCAACGACCTGGGCACCGCCGTCCTGCTCGAGGCGATGATCGGCATGCCGATCCGGCGGATCGTCGTCGCCTCTTCCATGAGCGTTTACGGCGAAGGCTTGTACGAGACGACGGCCGGCGAGCGTCGTGCGCATATCCGGCGATCCCCCGCCGAGATCAAAGCCGGCGCCTGGAACCCGTCCGGTCCTGACGGCGAACGCCTGAGGCCAATCGCCACCGACGAGAACAAGCCGGTCGACCTCGCTTCCATCTACGCGCTCACCAAATATGCACAGGAGCGTCAGGTCCTTATATTCGGGGAAGCCTATGGGACGGACGCGGTGGCGCTGCGGCTCTTCAACGTCTACGGCGCCGGCCAGGCGCTTTCCAACCCTTATACGGGCGTGCTTGCCAACTTCGCCTCCCGCCTTGCCAACGGGCAATCGCCGATGGTCTTCGAGGACGGCCGGCAGAAACGCGACTTCGTGCATGTTCGCGACGTGGCGCGTGCCTTCCGGCTGGCGCTCGAACAGCCGCACGCCGCCGGCCACGTCATCAATATAGGCAGCGGCAACGCCTACGCCATTGCGGACATCGCCTCGCTGCTTGCCGAAGCGATGGGTGTACCGGAGATCGAGCCGGAGATCATGAACAAGGCCCGCTCAGGCGATATCCGCAATTGCTTCGCCGATATCGCCAAGGCACGCGACCTTCTCGGCTTCGAACCGGCCCACCGGCTCGAGGATTCTCTTGCGGACTTCGCCCAATGGGTCCGCAGCGCCGGCGCGATCGACCGCGGCGCCGAGATGAAACGCCATCTGGAAGCACGGGGGCTGGTCCTATGAGCGGCCGGACGGTCGGTACGGACCGGCATCTGGCGGCGCCCGCTCTTTCCGGCAAGACGGCGCCGATCCTGGTCGTTGGCGGCAGCGGCTTTCTCGGCAGCAATCTGGCCGACAGCTTTCTGCGCGACGGCGAGCACGTGATCGTTCTCGACAATCTCAGCCGTCCCGGCGTCGAGCGAAACCTCGAATGGCTGGTGGACGGCCACGGCCGTGCCGTCGAGGCATTGATCGCGGATATCCGCGACCTCGGCGCGATCGAACCCGCCTTCAGAGAAGCCAAGGCAGTGTTTCACTTTGCGGCCCAGACGGCGGTTACCACCAGCCTCGAGCAGCCGACGGACGATTTCGAGACGAATGCCCGCGGCACGCTCAACGTGCTCGAAGCCGCACGCCTGGCCGGGCGCCGTGCGCCCGTCATCTTCGCCAGCACAAACAAGGTCTATGGCGCCCTCGGGCACATGGCGATGCAGGAGATGCGGGGCCGTTACATGCCGGCCGACGAGGCGACACGCGAGCATGGCGTCGGCGAGGCCCAACCGCTGGATTTCTGTACGCCCTACGGCTGCTCGAAGGGCGTCGCCGACCAGTATGTGCTGGATTATGCCCGCTCCTTTGGCTTGCCGACGGCCGTGCTCAGGATGAGCTGCGTCTATGGGCCGAGGCAGTTCGGCACCGAGGACCAGGGCTGGGTCGCCCATTTCCTCATTCGCGCCCTCGCCGGCGAGCCTGTTTCGATCTATGGCGACGGCAAGCAGGTCCGCGACATTCTCCATGTCACCGATGCGGTCGCGGCCTATAGGGCGCTCCTGAAATCGATCGACCGCCTGAAGGGGCGCGCTTTCAATCTGGGAGGCGGACCCGCCAATGCCGTCAGCATTATGGACGTGCTGAGCGAGATCGAGCTTTTGACCGGCCGCGCGCTATCGAAGGCAAAAAGCGATTGGCGCGCAGGCGACCAATTGTACTTCGTCGCCGATACGCGCGCGATCGCCGATGCGCTTGGCTGGAAGGCCGCAATGCCCTGGCGCGAGGGTTTGCGCGACCTCTACGCCTGGCTTCACGAGGATCGGGGTGCGGTCAGCAGGATCCGGCGCCAACCGCGGAGGGTCACCGCATGAGCCTTCCCGCCGTTTCCGCTGCTCGATTCGACGGCCGCCGCAGGGCCCCGGGCCCACTGCCGCGGCGGGTGTTGATGACCGTGGATGCCGTCGGCGGCGTCTGGCGCTATGCGATGGATCTCGCCGCGGCCTTGCGCGATTGCGGCGTGGAGCCGCTGATCGTCGGCCTCGGCCCGCAACCTTCCCCGGAGCAACGGCGCGAGGCAAACAGCATCGGCCGGCTCGAATGGACGGCTCAGCCGCTCGACTGGATGGTCGAAGACGAGAGCGAGCTCGACCGCGTCCCGCACCTCCTGTCCGACCTTGCGCTCCGGCATTCCGTCGATCTCCTCCATCTCAACCTGCCGTCCCAGGCGGCGCGAATAACGGCGGAACTACCGCTCGTCACCATGTCGCATTCCTGCGTCGCCTCCTGGTTCGCTGCGGTGCGCGGGTCCGGTTTGCCGGAAGGCTGGGCCTGGCAGAAGCGATTGAACCGGTTGGGATTCGACCGCGCCGACCTGGTGCTCGCGCCGAGCCGAAGCCATGCCGCGACCCTGACGCGCACTTACGGCGCAATCACCGATCTCGCAGTCGTCTACAATGCGAGCCGGAATGCATGCTCCGTCGGCACCAAGGAAAACTTCGTCTTTGCCGCCGGTCGCTGGTGGGACGAAGGCAAGAACGGCGCCGTGCTCGACAGGGCCGCCGCCTACATAGGCTGGCCGGTCGTGATGGCCGGCGCCTGCGAAGGCCCGAACGGGCAGCGCGTGGCGATCATGCATGCCGTTCACGAAGGCGAACTCAGCCACGACCGGACGATGAGGCTGATGTCGAAGGCGGCGATCGTCGTCTCTCCATCGGTCTATGAGCCCTTCGGGCTGGTGGCGCTGGAAGCCGCGCGTGCAGGCGCCGCACTGGTTCTCGCCGACATCGAGACCTATCGCGAGCTCTGGGAGGGCGTTGCCCTTTTCGCCGACCCCGGTGATCCCGCCGCCTTTGCCGAAGCCGTCAACCGGCTGACGGAGGATGCAAAGCTCAGGGCCGACCTTGGCCGGCGGGCGCAGCTGCGCTCAGCCGATTTCACCGTCGAGGCTCAGCGCGACGCGGTGCTCGCCGCCTACCGGCGGGTGATGAGCGGGTCCGATCGATTGACGGCAGCGGAGTGAGCGGATGCGATTTCTCTTCTACACCCACTCATTGGTGTCCGACTGGAACCACGGCAATGCGCATTTTCTGCGCGGTGTCATGCGCGAACTCATCCGGCGAGGCCACGAGGCCGTAGCGCTCGAGCCCGGCGATTCCTGGAGCCGGCGCAATCTCGTCGCAGATCAGGGTAACGGAGCGATCGCTGCCTTCCGCAAGACCTTCCCCGATTTGAGGGTCGGGATCTACGGGACCGATTTCGAGCATGAAGCGGCGGCCGGCGAGGCCGACATGGTCATCGTGCATGAGTGGACCGATCCCGCCCTCGTCGCCGAGCTCGGCCGTATTCGCCTGAAGGGCGGCCGCTTCACGCTCGCTTTCCACGATACCCATCACCGCGCCGTCAGCGCCGAGCGGGACATCGCCCGGCTCGACCTTTCCGGATACGACTTCGTTCTGGCCTTCGGTGAGGCGCTGCGGGAGCGTTATCTGCAGGCGGGCTGGGGAAGGCATGTCCATACCTGGCACGAGGCTGCGGATACCTCGCTGTTCCACCCGATGCCGGACGTGGAAAAGCGGGGCGAGCTCATCTGGATCGGCAATTGGGGCGACGACGAGCGCAGCAGCGAGATCATGTCCTTCCTGGTCGAACCGGCGAAAAAGCTGAAGCTCAGGACCACCGTCCGCGGCGTGCGATATCCCGAGACCGCGCTCAGGGCTTTACGGTCCGCGAAAATCGACTATGGCGGCTGGCTCGCCAATGCCGCTGTTCCGCGGGCTTTCGCCGAGCATCGGGTCACCGTGCACATTCCGCGCCGGCCTTATGTCGAGGCCCTGCCGGGCATACCGACGATCCGCGTCTTCGAGGCGCTTGCCTGCGGCATTCCGCTGATTTCGGCGCCTTGGACCGATGCCGAAGGACTTTTCCGGCCGGGCAGGGATTTTTGCCTGGCCAAGGACGGCAAGGAGATGACGCGCCTTCTGCGCCAGTTGCTCGCCGAACCGGACTTCGCCGCGGAGATGACCGCCTCCGGGTTGGAGACGATCCGGGCGCGCCACACATGCAGCCATCGCGTCGACGAGCTTCTCGCCATCGTGGCCTCCTACAGGCCGCGCTCCGGCGCGCGACAGATCATTTCGGAGGAGGTCGAGGTATGAGGCTGGCATTTTACGGATCGAGTCTCGTTTCGGCCTACTGGAACGGCGCGGCCACCTACTATCGCGGCCTGCTCCGGGCACTTGCCGAACGGGGATATCAAATCACCTTCTACGAGCCCGATGTCTACGATCGGCAAAAGCACCGCGATATCGATCCGCCCTCCTGGTGCAGGGTCGTCGTCTATGACGGGACCGTCGAGGCGTTGAAGCGAGTGGCGCAGGAAGCAGCCAAAGCGGACATCGTCGTCAAGGCAAGCGGCGTCGGCTTCGAGGACGACCTGCTGCTCGCCGAGGTGATGGCCGCGGCGGACCCGGCGGCACTGAAAATCTTCTGGGATGTCGACGCACCCGCCACTCTGGCCGATCTCAGGGCCGCGCCCGACCACCCGCTTCGCCGCGCGCTTTCCTCCCTGGATCTCGTGCTGACCTATGGCGGCGGCGATCCCGTGGTCGAAGCCTATCGCGCGCTGGGCGCCCGCGATTGCGTTCCGATCTACAATGCCGTCGATCCCGAGACACACCACCCGGTGCCGCCGGATCCGCGCTTTGCCGCCGATCTCGCCTTCCTCGGCAACCGCCTGCCGGATCGGGAGGAACGCGTGGAGGCCTTTTTCCTCGAGCCGGCGCAAAAGCTCTGGCAACGGCGTTTTCTGCTCGGCGGATCCGGATGGCACGATAAGTCTCTGTCCCCGAATGTCGCCTATATCGGGCACGTACCGACCGCCGACCACAATGCCTTCAACACGACGCCGAATGCCGTCCTGAATATTTCACGCGCCAGCATGGCCGAAAACGGCTTCTCGCCGGCAACCCGCGTCTTCGAGGCCGCGGGCGCCGGCGCCTGCCTGATCACCGACTACTGGGAGGGCATCGAGCTCTTCCTGAAACCCGGAGAAGAAGTGCTGGTCGCCAGAGACGGCCGCGACGTCGCCGAACTGATGCAGCAGCTGACGGCGGCCGGCGCCCGGGAGATCGGCGAACGGGCGCTCCGCCGCGTTCTCGCCGAGCATACCTATGCGCGCCGTGCCGAGGAGGTGGACCGCGTCCTGCGGCAGGCGCGCCGCATGGAGGCTGCCGAATGAAGCGACCGCTCGACATCGTCATTCTCGGTCTCTCGCTGTCCTCCTCGTGGGGCAACGGTCATGCGACCACCTATCGCGCTTTGCTTCGCGCGCTCGACGCTGCCGGGCACAAGGTGACGTTCCTGGAACGGGACGTGCCCTGGTATGCGAGCAACCGCGATCTGGCCGCGCCGGATTTCTGCGACCTCGTGTTCTACTCGAACCTGGACGAACTCGTCTCCAGGCATGCGCACCGACTGGCCGGCGCGGATGCCGTCGTCATCGGCTCCTACGTGCCTGATGGCGTGCAGGTCATCGACGCGGTCGCGGATCTCGCACCGAAACGTCTGTGTTTCTACGACATCGACACGCCTGTGACGCTCGCCAAGCTCGAGCGCGGCGACGAGGAGTTTCTCGCGCGAAGACAGGTTGCGGCCTTCGACATTTATTTTTCCTTCTCCGGCGGCAGAACGCTCGACCGGCTGCGGGACGAGTTCTCGGCGCGGCGGCCGGTGCCCCTCTATTGCGCCGTGGACCTCGACGCCTATCGCGATACCGGTGCGGCCACCGAGTGGGACCTCGGCTATCTCGGCACCTTCAGCCCCGACAGGCAACCCGCGCTCGAACGCCTGTTGATCGAGCCGGCGCGGCGCTTGCCGCACATGCGCTTCGTCGTGGCCGGGCCGAGCTATCCTGAGGACATCGACTGGCCGGAAAACGTCGCGCGCATCGAACATCTGCCGCCCGGCCAACATGCCGAATTCTACAGCCGCCAGCGATTCACCCTGAACGTAACGCGGGCCGACATGGTGGCCGCCGGCTGGTCCCCGAGCGTTCGCCTCTTCGAGGCCGCCGCGTGCCGCACGCCGCTCATCAGCGACTGGTGGGAGGGGATCGAAAGCTTCTTCCCGACCGGTGAGGCCGTGATCATCGCGCGAAACAGCAGCGATGTCGTCACGGCATTGACGCGGCTCGACGAAGAAAAACGCAAAGCACTTGCCGATTGCGCCTATCGACGCGTCGCCGCCGCGCACAGTTCCGCGGCGCGCGCACGGACCTTTGTCGAGGCAATCGAAAGCGTCGCCGCCAGGGCCGGTCTCGCCACAAGGCGTTCCGAGCGGCGGCTTCCGGTTTAACCCGAAAGGAGAACGGCCGATGGCCAAAAGAAACAAAGCAAGCCGAGGAAAGATCATCCTGGTTGCCGGCGGCGCCGGCTTTGTCGGGTCGCACCTTTGTACAGCACTTCTAGGCTCCGGCAACCGGGTGATCTGCCTCGACAGCTATCTCACCGGCTCCCCTGCCAATCTCGTCGGCCTTCAGGACGACCCCTATTTCGCAATGGTGGAACAGGACGTCTGCGACGAAATCGACATCGATGAACCGATCGACCAGATCTACAATCTGGCCTGCCCCGCCTCGCCGCCCTCCTACCAGGCCGATCCCATCCACACGATGATGACAAGCGTGACCGGTACGGGAAACCTCCTTCGGCTTGCCGAAAGGCACGGGGCCACGCTGCTGCAGGCCTCCACGAGCGAGATCTACGGCGATCCCGAGGAGCATCCGCAGCAGGAGAACTACTGGGGCCACGTCAATTGCACCGGGCCGCGGGCCTGCTACGACGAAGGCAAACGCGCGGCCGAAGCCCTGTGCTTCGACAGTCTGAGGGCGGGAAGCGTCGACACGCGGGTCGCCCGCATCTTCAATACCTACGGTCCGCATATGCGCCCCAATGACGGCCGGATCGTATCGAACTTCATCGTCCAGGCGCTGAGGAACGAGCCGCTCACCGTTTACGGCAGTGGCGAGCAGACGCGCTCCTTCTGCTACGTGTCCGATCTCGTGGACGGACTGATCCGGCTGATGAACCGCGAGGAGAATCCTGCCGTGCCGGTGAACCTCGGCAATCCCGGAGAATTCACCGTCATCGAACTGGCGGAACTGGTCCTCTCCAGGATCGAGACGGCCTCGACGATCGTCCATGAGCCGCTGCCGGCGGACGATCCGCAGCGTCGCCGTCCCGATATCGCGCGCGCCAGGAAGCTTCTCGGCTGGGAGCCGAAAGTTCCTCTGGAGGACGGGTTGACCCATACGATCGCCTGGTTCCAGAGCGCACTTGCCGAAAGCCGCGCTGAACGCCGGTCCGGCCGCACCCGGCGCCAGCCGCAACTTTCCGTCGTCACTCAGGATCTGTGATCATGGTTCAGCAGACGAAAGACCGAACGGTCATCGCGCAAGAGATTGCGGCGCTCGGTCCCTGGTTCCACAACATGCGGATCGGAGGCATCGAGACGGCACCCGGTCACTTCCTCGGCGACTATCCCGCGGTGAAATGGAAGGCCTTCAGGCATGTGGTGCCGGAGGACCTCGAAGGAAGGAGCGTCCTCGACATCGGCTGCAATGCAGGGTTCTACGCGCAGGAGATGAAACGCCGCAATGCCGGACGCGTACTCGGCATCGACTCGGACCCCCACTATCTGCGGCAGGCGAAGTTTGCCGCGGAGCAAGCGGGGGTCGACATCGAGTACAGGCTGATGTCGGTCTACGACGCAGCACGGCTGCGCGAGAGATTCGATCTGGTCATCTTCATGGGCGTTCTCTATCACCTGCGCCATCCGCTGCTGGCACTCGACCTCCTCTACGAGCATGTCGTCGGCGACCAGATGCTCTTCCAGTGTATGCAGCGCGGGTCGGAATCCGTGGCAACTCTCAAGGGTGATTACGATTTCCGGGAGTGGGAGATCTTCGACCGGCCCGACTATCCGAAGCTGTTCTTCGTGGAACACCGCTTCGCGGATGACCCCACCAACTGGTTCATCCCCAACCGCGCCGGCGTCGAAGCGATGCTGCGAAGCGCCGGCTTCGTCATCGAAGCCAATCCCGAGCGGGAAGTCTATCTCCTGCGGCGCGGCGAGCGTCCGTATCTGGACGAGCCCACCTTGAGGATCCTCGGAAATTCAGCAGATATCGGGAAC
Source organism: Sinorhizobium sp. GQ132 (assembly GCF_059758575.1). Classification (NCBI taxonomy): domain Bacteria; kingdom Pseudomonadati; phylum Pseudomonadota; class Alphaproteobacteria; order Hyphomicrobiales; family Rhizobiaceae; genus Sinorhizobium; species Sinorhizobium sp. GQ132. The sequence continues at coordinate 311,960 of NZ_JCAXDX010000006.1, forward strand.
TAGTGGCTGCGGCGAACCTCCGGCCTGCAGGCCAGAGGGGCAATTCACCGTCGCCTTGGCGTTGACGGTCCGTCGCTCACGGACCTCATCCGAAGCGGCGAAGCTGCGCAGCTTCCTTCTCGAGCAGGTCGGCCACTTCCTGAAGCGTCATGTGCGTCACGCAGAGATGAATCGCACATTCGAGAAAGCGCGTCGACGAGCGCCGCAAATACATGGCTTCTTCGCGAGCGGCGAGTTCCGATAGAGGATCTTTCGATGGGCGTCGGCGGTCAGGCATTTGGAGACTCCTTCGATTCGCTTGTTTGAAGAACCGCTTTCACGGCGAGAGAAGCCCGCCGGCGTAGATCAAGGCGCCTATCACGACGGCCATGGCTATGATGGCCAGGCTCAGCCCCAGCCGTTGCCTGTTCGGTGCGGCGGTCTCCGCCGCAGCAAGCGGCCGCATCGCGTCGTTGTACTCGGTAGAGGTATCGGCCGGCCTCCCCGCGGCCTGCCCGGACCTGGCGTTTCGGACCGCTTCACTGCCGGGCGGCATACCGCCTGCTTCGTCGTCGGTCTCGAGCGGCGCCGCCGCGGGGTCGAAGCCGCGCCTCTTGTCGCCCGTCCTTCCATGCTGGATGTCGCCGCGCACCTGCGCAGAATTGCTTGCCGGCTTGGACATGGTCGCTCCTTTCCGCTTCGCGACTCAACCGGCTTTCAGGATATTTGTTCCCTGCTCCTCCGCGGCGTCGGGCCCCGGGGCTGACCGGCGCCACTCGCGGCGAGGTCAAGCGGCCGGCTCTACGCACTAGCGGACGGAAAACCGTTTTCCACTTCTCCTGGATGTGCTCCAAGCCGCAGGGTGGTATGAGCGTCGAAGAAGTGAATATCAGCGGAGGCGAGGTCGAGACCGATCCGGTCACCGGGCGCGAGGCTGGTGCGTTCGCGAAGCAACATCGCCAGTTGCGCTCCGCCAAGCTCCACCAAAAGATGTGTTTCGTCGCCCGTCGGTTCCACGATCAGCACCTTGGCGGAGGGGCCGTTAGCGCCGATGTGCAGCTTGTTCGGCCTTATTCCCGCGACGGCCGGCCCCTTGTGAGACAGATCGGGAGCAGGAATGACGATGTCGCCGGGCGCCCGGAACGTGCCGTCAACGACCTCGCCCTCGATGAAGTTCATCGAGGGACTGCCGATGAAGCTCGCGACGAAGAGATTGCGAGGATAGTCGAAAATCTCAAGCGGCGTCCCGATCTGCTCGACATTGCCGTCGCGCATGACGACGATGCGGTCGGCCATCGTCATGGCTTCGATCTGGTCGTGCGTCACGTAGATGCTGGTGGTGCGCAGGCGCTGGTGCAGACCTTTGATCTCGGCACGCATCTGCACTCGGAGCTTTGCGTCGAGATTGGAGAGAGGTTCGTCGAACAGGAAGACTTCAGGGCGGCGGACGATGGCCCGGCCCATGGCGACGCGCTGGCGCTGGCCGCCGGAGAGCTGTCCCGGATAGCGTTCAAGCAGGCCGTCGAGGCCAAGCATGGTAGCCGCTTCGCCCACCTTTCTCTTCTGCTCGTCCTTGGGGAGGCGGGCCAAGCGAAGCGCGAACGCCATGTTCTCGGCAACGGTCATGTGCGGGTAGAGCGCATAGTTCTGGAAGACCATCGAGATGTTGCGGTCCTTCGGAGCGACCTCGTTGACGATATCTCCTCCGATCACGACCGCTCCGTCGGAGATTTCCTCCAGGCCCGCGATCATCCGCAAAAGGGTGGACTTGCCGCAGCCCGACGGTCCGACCAACGCGACGAATTCGCCGTCGGCGATCTCTGCCGAGACACCATGAACGACTTCCAGCGCACCAAAGCGCTTGACCACATTCCTTATTTCAACGCTGGCCATCTCAGCCTCTCGCCTTTTTCATCGCCGCTTCCATGTTGTGGAACGGGCGGCGATAAGCCGGTATCCGGTCCGCAACATCGGGGAACTTGCCGAAGGGCTTATGCGGCTCTGCCTGGTACCAGAAGGCGACGGAGGAGATATCGTCGCCGCGGCGGTTGGCATGGCCCCGCTCGATGGTCACCCGAATGGCCTTGTGGAAGATGGCGGGATCTTCGATGTGCCAGCGGTAGAGCGTGACAGGTTCGGTCCAATTGGGGCCGCCGGCCGCGATGATGCCGTGGTAGGGCGCGCTATAATCCTGGGTGGGGCACCAGGCGGTGTTGAAATAGTCTTCCGTGCCCGTGCCGTGCAGGGTCGGCGGCCAGGCGTCGTTGGCACCTGGTTCGGACTCCGGCCGCGGTTCGATCAACGCCGCCTTCGGACCGATGCGGGGATCGGGCTTGCGCACCGTATCCGGTACCGACAGTCCCTGCTCGCCATCGATGAAGATCATGTCGTCGCCTTCGCCATACCAATCCCAAACCTCGGAACGGCGCCGCGAATAAACGCTGTAGAGTACGCCGACGTAATGGCCGCGCCCTTCGGCCTCGAGGATCGTGTAGTTCTCCTGACCATCGACGTTCTCGCCGCCGAAAAGAAACTGTTCGTTTGTCAGCCCGGCTTCGCTCATACCCGCCGGCCGTGCCTGGCGGTAATGTGCGTGGAAGCGGCCCATGTCCTCTTCGAGGACATCGTGAAGCTCGAGATCGATGTAGTAGTAGAAGAGGAGGTCGTGTTCCGCCTCGTTGGTGATGGTGAACTTCATTTGCGAGCCGAAGGGCATGGGGAAGTAGCAGTTGAAGGCCTTGCCGTCCTCCGGGCTCGCCTGCATCGGCAGGCTTGCATAATTGGCGGTGCGGGCGTGGCCCATGCCGAAGAAGTCGCCGACAGGCGCTTCGATGCTCGGCTCCGTTTCACCGTCCCAGTAGGCCCTGAGCACGATCTTGCGCAGGAAGTCCTCGCTCTCGCATGCGAGCGTCGCCCAGATATGGGTGATGATGCCGGCGCCTTCATATTCGCCGATCACCACCGTCTTGCCGGGTTCGATGTGCAGCCTGTCGTCGTTGCCGCCGGTGCGGTCATGGCTGGAGAAGCGGCGCGTCTTCGCTTTGCGCAGCTTCGCGAGACCGCGAAGGGGCGAGAGGCCGGCATTGGTCATTCGAATTGCTCCTGTGTAATCGCTCGCAGCTCACTTGAGTCCGCTGGTCTTGAGGGAATCCATGATCTGCCTCTGGAAGATCACGAAAAGGATGAGGGTCGGGATGGCGACGATCGTGGAAGCGGCCATCATGTAGTTCCAGGATGCCGAATACTGGCTCTTGAAATTCGCAATCCCGAGTTGGACGACCCAGAGATCGGGGTCCGATGTGATGGTGAGCGGCCACAGGAAGGAATTCCAGTTGGCCAGGAAAAACAGGATCGCCAGTGCCGACATGATAGGGCGGCTGAGTGGGAGGATGACGCTCCAGTAGATCCGCCAGTAACCCGCGCCGTCGATGCGCGCGGCTTCCTCGATCTCCTTGGGCAGCGACAGATAGTACTGCCTGAGAAGGAAGATGCCGAAGGCGTTGAAAATCGCCGGGATGATCAATCCTGCATAGGAGTTGAGCATGCCCATGGCTTTGACGATGACGAAGAGCGGCACGATGATCACCGGCAGCGAGACCAGGAACGTCGAGAAGATCGAGAGAAACATCACCTCTCGGCCGGGAAATCTCAGCCGCGCCAGCGCATAGCCGGCCATGGTGTGGAAGAACAGCGCCACGATCGTGACCGTGGCGGACACGAGGAAGCTGTTGGCCATGTAGCGGATGAACGGAACGCCGGTCAGCACATAGATGAAATTGTCTAGCGTCGGTGCCTGCGGAATGAGGTTCGAAGAAAACGACTCGGCGGCCGGCTTGAAGGCGATCGACACCATCCAGAGGAGCGGAAAGAGCGTCATGAAGGCGAGTATGGCGGTCACCACCATCCAGAGGCCGCGGACCAGCGTCACCTGCGATCGGGAGAAAAAAGGCTGGGGGCGCTTACTGCTCATGATGGAACCGTCCTGCCCGCGTAAGAGCAAAGAAAACAGCCGTCACGATCATCAGCGCCACAACCAGGATGGAGGCCATGGCAGCCGCGTAGCCGAAGGCGCCGAAACCGAAAGCCTGCTGATAGATATAGACGATCAGTACCGACGTCGCGTTCGCAGGCCCGCCCTTGGTCATGACGTAGATGATGTCGAAGGCCTGCGCGCCAGCGACTGCCGCGACCATGGACACCATGATCACGAAAAAGCTCGTGGGCTTGAGAAGCGGCAGCGTGATGAACCAGAACCGGGCGATGGCGCCTGCCCCGTCGATCATCGCCGCCTCGTAATATTGGCGGGGAATGTCTTGCAGGCCGCCGAGGAAGATCAGCATGTAGAATCCCATCAGGAACCAGACGCTGACAAGGACGATGGTGATCAGCGCGAAGTTGGGATCGCCGAGGAGGGAGATGCCGCCAATGTCGAGAGCGGCGGTCAGTCTGCTGACCACGCCGATCTTGTCGACGACCATGAATTGCCAAACGAGCGCGACCACGACGAGGCTGACCATGTGCGGTGCAAAGAACATCGAACGCATGATCGCGTTGAAGCGATCGGTGCGCTGGACGAGAAGGGCAAGGCCCAGCCCGCATACGTAGAGTAGCGGGACCAGCATGATCGCGTAGAGCGCGGTGACCCTCGCGCCCTTCCAGAACAGCGGGTCGTTCCACATGCGAAGGTAATTCCTGGCGCCGACAAAGGAGTAACCGCCGAAACCGTTGACCTCGAAGACGCTGAGCACGAGGGACAGCGCCATCGGGACGCCGAGAAAAATGAATAGCCCCAGCGCATCGGGCAACACGAAAAGATAGCCCGCGATCCATTCGCGATGCTTGGCGGAAAGGCGGGTTCGCCCGGCGTGCCTGCGCCGCGCGGCCGTTTCGGCAATGATTGTCATGGCATCATGTCCAGCTTGCTGAGGCGGCCGCATCCGTTGCGGCCGCCGGTGTGGCCGTCATCAAAGGATCGGCGCGCCTTGATAGCTCGCGAGAAACGCGTCGAGCTGCTGAGAGGCGGCCGTCGCCGTCGTTTGCGGATCGGCGCCGCCCAGCTGCGTCTGCTGGATCGCGTCGGAGATGATCTTGTACACCTCCGGCGGAACGCGCGGCTCGGCCCGGGTCCCGGGATGGATCTCCTCGGCGAATTTACCGATCATACCCGTCGAGAAGGCTCCGCCGCCACTCTTCAGCGCGCTGTTGCGCGGCGGCATGTCCGATTTGCCCTTGGTGCACCAATTGGCGACCCGGTCGACAGAGCCCTGATCCATGGAGGCGAGGGCCCAGGCGCAGAATTCGCCCGCCGCGTCGGAGTTGCGGCCATTTGCATTGGCGACGAATGCCCATCCACCGCCTACGGTCACATATTTGCCGTTTGGCGGCGTGGGCAACGGGAAGACGCCATACTGGAAGTCCTTGGCATTGCTCTGAAGCTGTGAAATGCCCCAGATGCCGACATTCTGCATGGCGACATAGCCGGATGCGAGGTTCGCGATGGTGTCGTGCCCGCCCGCACCCATGATCTGGCGGGGCGCCGCCCCACTGTTGATCGCGTCCTGCCAGAATTTGAGCGCTTGCACCGTTGCCGGCGAATCGAAGCTGCTCTTGCCGTCGGCCGTCTGGAATTCGCCGCCGCCCTGCCAAAGGAAGGGATACCACGTGAAGTTCTGGTAGTATCCCGGCTGGGTCTCGAACATCACTCCGAAGCGCTCCGGAGTCGTGAGCTTCTTGGCCACCTCCAGCAACGCCTCCCATGTCTTGGGGACATCGTTCTCGTTGAGGCCGGCCTCCTCGAAAGCCTTGACCGAATAGTACATCGCCATCGGCTCGACTTCCATCGGGATGCCGAAGATCTTGCCGTCCACCATGCGGTTGGCGATGACGCTTTCGGGGAAGTCCGCCTTCGCCTCGTCATCGATGAAGGGGGTCAGATCCTTGAGGACGCCGCCATTATAGTAGCGCAGGAAGTCACCCGGCGAGATGATGAAGATGTCAGGTCCCTCGCCGGAGGCAAACGCAGTCGCCAGTTTCGGGCCACTGATGTATTCGGAGTTCGGAATGAATTCGAGTTCGATCTTCTGCGGGTGGCTGTCGTTCCAATCGGCAACCGTCTTCTCGAACCATGCGACCTGGCTCGCTACCGGACCGCCGGGTGCGTAAAACTGCCAGAATTTCAGCGGTGCTTCCTGGGCCCGTACGGCCAGGCGGTTGATGTAGGGAAATCCGCCGAGGCCGACGACACCGCCGGCAACAGCCGCACCGCCCTTCAGCAGGCCGCGGCGGGTCAGTGTCGGAAAAACCTTCTCTCTGTCACTCATTAATTCCTCCCGTTTTGCTGGTAAACGCCCCCGGCTCCTCTCCGGAGGACGGCTTCGCCTTACGCCGTATCGAAGGCGTGAAGGATGCAGGGGATCACCTCCGAGCGGGGCGACCCTGAATACTCGCCCGACAACCGTTCGAGCAGCATGGCGGTTGCTCGATGCGCGAGCAGCGAAGGGGTGTTGCCGACACGCGCGATCCGAGGCCGCACATATTCGAGCTGGGGCTGGTCGCCGAAAACGGCAATCGCAACGTCGTCGGGAATGCGGACGCCGCGGTCATGGAATTCGGCGATAGCCCCCGCCGCCATGAGATAATTGCCGAAAAAGACGACTGAAGGCAGGTGGTCCCCAGTGCTCGCCAGCAGCCATTCTACGGCTTCCTGGCCCGACGGGCTAAGATAGGTGCCCTCGCGCCGCAGTTCGGCGAGCGGTTCCACGCCGTGATCGCGCAGACCCTGTTCGAAGCCCGCCGCTCGTGCCATGGCCTCGGCAAAGAAAGACGGACCGGTGACATGGGCGATGCGCTTGTGGCCTTTCTTCGCAAGGTAGGCGCCCATCTGATAACCGCCGCCGAAATCGTCGATCTTGACGCTGTCGACGGCTGCATTCGGCAGGTCACCGATAAAGACGGTGGGGACGTCTATGCCGATCAATGCGTCGTGCATGTCATGCAGGGCAAAGTCGCCCACGATCAACCCGTCAATCCGGCGGTTTCGTATATGCCTCAGATACTGCTGACTATGCTCCTGCGAGTGACCGCCGGGAACGTCGGTGTTGAAGATCAGAAGATCCAGCCCCGTCGCCTGGAGATCCGATTGGGCCGCCTTTACGAGTTCCGGATAGAAGGGGTTGCGAATATCCGGGATCAGCATTGCGACGAGATTGGTCCGCCCAGTGCGCAGGCTCTGCGCCTGGGGGTTCGGCACGTAACCGAGCTCCGCTATCGCGACTTCCACCCTTCGACGCATTTCCGCCGAAACACGGTCCGCATGATTCAGCACGTGCGAGACCGTTGTCAGAGATACGCCCGCTCGTTTCGCTACCTTGGCAATCGTTGTCATGCCTCAATGAATAATAGAGGATAAATCGTTTTGCAAATCGTTTTTCAAATCGATTTGCAAAACGATTTGCGGCACATCGACGCGAAGCGGCTGGCTGCCAAAAGCGCGCAGATCTGTAGGTATGGGAGGCTGCTGTCCGGGAAGATTCAACAACGGAGCGTTTCAGTGTTCCTGAAACGCTCCGGCAATTTAGAACGACTAATCGCTGCGAGAGAGATTACTCCCGGACCGACTGCTGCAGGCGATCCTTGGCCGCGTCATGCACTTCCAGCGCCGCATCGCCGGCCTTGTCGAGGATTTCCTGCCCGGCCTCCATGGCTTGCGCCACGCCGGCATTCGCCCTGGCCGCGAGATTGGACCGCACATCCTCCGCCATTTCGCCCAGTGCCTCGTCCTCGGCCTCGCTGTGGGGCAGCGCCGCCCCGATTGCCGCACCGACGGCAAAGGCGAGCGCTCCGCCGACAAGCGGCTGGTCGCGGAAATGCCTCAAGATGGCGGCGTTGAGCTGCGCGCCCTGTTCTTCGAGCGACCGGCCGGCACCCTGCATGCTGCCGGCGAGAGATCTGCCGGCTCCCGTCACCGAATCGGACATACGGCCCGCCGCGGCGCTCACCTGTCTCCACGTCCGGGACGCCCAGCCGGACGCCTCGTCGAACAGGGCGCCGGTCTCGTCCCTGATATCTTCGATCTGCTTGCCTGCCGCGTCGGTAAAGCCGCGATAGATCTTCCCGGCCGGGTCGACGAAGTGCCCGGCCCGCCGGCCGGCATCGTCCGTCAGGGCGCGGAAGCGGCTGCCGCTTTCATCCGTGAAGTGACTGTAGCGCTCGCCGAAGCTCGCCTCCACCGGACCCACTCTCCGGACGGAGCCCGTTACGGGTGCAAGCGGGTAATCATCCGCATCGTCATTCCCCTCCCCGTGCCGCGGCGCGCGCGAGGCGGGGTTGGCGATCAGCCAGGCGAGGCTTACCCCCATCAGGGCAACCGGGATCGGGTTTGACTTGAACGCCACGCCGAGATTGCTCAGATATTCGGATCCGCCGCTCGTTTTTGCATATTCGAGCAGTTCGTCCATTAGTTCTCCCGGCGACATGCGCTCCTGAATTTCGTGGAGCTTTTCCTCGATTCGCTGGCGATCGGCCTCTATTTCGCGCTGCAGTTCGGCAGCGGAGTGGGTGTGTGCGGAATCGTTCATTGCAGTCTCTCCTTCACCACGTTCGCGTCGCGCTGCAGGGAGGCGGCCGTCCGATCGAACTGGATGCTGCTGCCCTTGAGCGCTGAGAGGCCGCGCGAAATCATCACCCAGGCAAGCAAGGCGACAACCACGCCGACGATGGCCGCCGACAACGCATCGGCATTCGCTTCGGTCATGCCCTGAGCCACGAGGAAGGCGCCCAGACCCTGGACGACGGCACTCAGCAGCACGCCGACTGCGCCTATGGCAAAGATCAGCCCGACGAGCAGCGTCTCGAGGCTGCCGACCGCCCGATTGAGATTCTCGGATGCCTCGGCTTTCGCGAGGTCAATTTCCTTCCGGAAAAGACCGGATATATCCGCCACCAGACCGGTCATCAGTTCCGTCAGGGGGCGCTCGTCCCGATGATTAGCCATTATAGCGTTCCTTCTCGCTTGATTGACGGGTCCGTCCCGAAGCATCCCGTCCGTCGCGGCGTGGAGGCGAAGCGGTGAGGAACCGACTTGCGGCCAATCCTGCGATCGCGGCCATGCCGAGGAAGGCGAGTGGCTGCTTTCGGCCGAAATCTTCAACCATTCCGGCGATCTCGCCAAGATTGCGGCCCTCTGCCTTGCGTGCGAAGCCCTGGAGCGACGTGCCGATCTGCTTTGCATAGCGGCCGATGGCCCGTTGATCCGATTGTTCGAGTTCGTTTCCGACCTTCTCGAGTGCGTCAGCAACACCGCTCAACTGGCGTGCTGCCACGTTTTTCTCATCTTCCACGGCGCGGCCGACCGCCGCCTTTGCCTGATCCGTCTGTTCACTGGCGAACTCTTTGAACTCGTTCACGTCTTCACGCACGGCGTTCTCGAGGCTGCGGTCACCCGCCTCCCCCTGTCCGCCGGTGTCACCAGCTTGCACGCCGCTCACGCGCTCGATGCCTTGCGCGGACGTCAAAGGCCTGCCCAAGGGATCGCCGGACCCGCGGCCGCTTGTGTCATTGGTCATTGTCGGTTCCTCCCATGCATAACGGGGATCGTTATCGTCTACGCAATCAAACGAGCCATTTGGAGCCTTGTTCCCTGCAAAGCACCGCAGGCCTTCCCCTTGCGTGCTTCGCTCGTTCAGGAAGCCTCCCGTTGCAGCCATCTCGCCGCCCGGCGATCAGCGGGGTCGGTTCTCCGGCGACTGTTCGTAAAGTTCCTCGACCTTGCGCTTCTGCGCCTGCTTTTCGGCACGCGAGAGCGGCCTCTGCTTCAGAATGGCATAGGCGACCGCAGCGCCGAGTATGAAGGCGCCACCGCCGGTGACAAAAAGCCAGAAATAGTTCGTCAACATCGTCGTATCTCCTCAAATGCAGCCAACTGTGTCGGCCGCCGAAGGTTCCGGGCGGTCCTGTTTCCGCGACATGCCCGGGCCTGTGCCGGAGCGCTCACTGCGCCGGAACCGAGCGTCTGCTCGCGGGTTTGACCGACGTTCGACGAACCAAGCCAAGGAGGAGATCATGGCCAGGAACAGGAGCTGGAGCCGCGACGTCTACGAGAGCTATCCCGAATCGGACCGGCGCCGGCGCGGCCAATCCTACGAGGACGAGAGGCGCCGCGCCTTGACTGCCGGTCCGCGGCTTACGGACTACGAGAGCTCGGAGTATTTTGCCGGTAACGAGCCGGGCCGCTCCGGCACATATCGCGGCCGCGATGACAGCTGGGAACGGGAACGCGCATACGGTCCAGGTCACTTCGGCGGTGGAGGCTTCTACCGCGACGGCGACTATGGCGAGGACTATCCCCGTCTTGGCAGGGGCTACGGGGAGCGCGGCTTTCTCGAACGCGCCAGCGACGAAGTCGCGTCCTGGTTGGACGACGAGGGCGCCGAGCGCAGACGCGAGATGGACCAGCATCGCGGCAAAGGTCCCAAGGGCTACATCCGTTCGGACACCCGCATCCAGGAAGATGTGAGCGATCGCCTGAGCGACGACGGAATGCTCGACGCCTCCGATATCGCGGTCTCGGTCACCAATGGCGAAGTCCAACTGAGCGGTTTGGTCGATTCCAAATGGGCCAAACGCCGCGCCGAGGACTGCGCCGAGGCCGTCTCCGGCGTGAAGCATGTCCAGAACAGCCTTCGCATCCGCCCATCTGGAGGATCACCCGGCTGGAATGCCGGCAACACCGACCGCAACATCGCTTGAGGCAGGGATCCGGAGCAACGGCTCTTCCGGGAAAAGTGTGTATCGGTCTTCCGTCCGGGAGTGTGCTTAATCAATGGCTAAAGCGGCAGCGACCCGAGATGGTCGTCGATGGCTCTCATCGGCGACACCTCCGGAGGCCACCTTACCTTCGGCCTGAATGAATCGTTCCGCACAACCGGATCAACGAACAAGGCGCCCGACAGTTCATGGCGTAAAAACTTCCCCCATCTGCTCGCATCGAAGACTTTGCAGCCGCCCCGGCGAGCATGTGCACTGCAAGGAACTTTCTTAGGACCATCCGGTTGTAAGAATCGAGAGGCCGCACAACGGCCGATAGGAGCGGTCACCCCCGCGTGACCGACAAAGCTTATGCAAACGGCATTGTTCATCGCGATCCCCGCCCTCCCGCTGGGAGCGGCGCTCGTGCTTCTGTGGTTCGGTCCTCTGTGGCGCCAGCAAGCGAGCCCATGGAACCGCTCGTCGACCTGGTGCCCCGGATCCACCATCCTCGACCGCCAGGCGCCCTGGCGGAGCCTCGACAGGATTTGATGCAGGCGGGCTGGCGAATAGGCGTGGCCCTCGTCGGCGTCGTGCGGCGAAGGCCGACGCCTCGCCGCAGACACATGCCGTTACAAAAGTCCCGCCCGGCCGACACATCGTCAATACACGCGGTCGTTCAAATAACCGCACTGGCATCGAGGACGAGCCTCTGCCAAAGCGGAAAGGATGACCTCTATGAAGAAGACGTCTCGGATACTGGCGGCCGCGCTGCTGGTCGTTGGAAGCGGATTGGCATTGCAAGCGGCCAAAGCACAACAGGCGGGACTTCACCGCACCGATCTCTTGCAGCACGATCTCGGCCAGCCGGGCCGCGAAACGATCCAGGTGCGCGTCGACTTCGATCCCGGTGCCGTCTCCATCAAGCACTCCCATCCGGGCGAAGAGGTGGCCTATGTGCTCGAAGGCTCGCTGGAATATCAGATCGAGGGGAGAGCGCCGGTCACGCTTCATGCCGGCGATGCCCTGTTCATTCCGGCCGGGGTGGCTCATCTCGCGAAGAATGTCGGCAGCGGCAAGGCATCGGAACTCGCGACATACATCGTCGAAAAAGGCTCCCCGCTCGTCGTTCCGGCCAAGTGAGCGTCCGTCATGGATGCCGAGAACCGCGGCGCGACAACAACCGGCGGCTCCGTGCTCTCCCCCCGGTCTCAAACACGTGGACAGAGGCGGACATTTCGCCGCGTGGGGAGGGCCGGATCTCTTCGGCGCCGAGCTGCGTGCCGCTTTCCGGTCCTTGCGTCGACCCCCGCATTACGGCACAGGCATGAGCCGGTGAATACTGCTGTCACGGTATTCTCGTTCTGATAAGAAATGGCGGTCAAAGGGGTGTCTTGCCATGGAGCACATCGATCACATCCTGATCGTCGATGACGATCGGGAAATCCGCGAGCTTGTGTCGGCTTACCTGAAGAAGAACGGTTTGCGCGTGACCGCCGTCGCCGACGGGCGGCAGATGCGGACCTTCCTGGAGGCGAATACGGTCGATCTGATCATTCTCGATCTGATGATGCCGGGCGACGACGGCCTCGTCTTGAGCCGCGAACTGCGTGTCGGCAGACACAAGGCGACGCCCATCGTCATGCTGACCGCCCGCTCGGACGAGATGGACCGCATCCTCGGGCTGGAAATGGGCGCCGACGACTATATCGCCAAACCGTTCTCGGCGCGCGAACTGCTCGCCCGCATCAAGGCGGTCCTGCGGCGCGCGCGAATGCTGCCAGCGAACCTGCAGGTCTCGGAGGCAGGTCAGCTGTTGCGTTTCGGCCAATGGAGGCTCGACACGACGGCAAGGCATCTCATCGATGCGGACGGTACTGCGATCGCGCTCAGCGGCGCCGAATACCGGCTGCTGCGCGTCTTCGTCGATCACCCCCAGCGCGTCCTCAACCGCGATCAGCTCCTCAACCTCACACAGGGGCGCGAGGCCGAACTCTTCGACCGATCGATTGATCTCCTGGTCAGCCGGGTTCGCCAGCGGCTCGGCGACGATGCCCGGGAGCCGACCTATATCAAGACCGTCCGCAGCGAAGGCTATGTTTTTTCGGTGCCGGTCGAGATCGTGGAGCCCCGCTGATGGCGGCGCGGTCGATTCTCCATGGTATTCACTTGTGGCCGCGCACACTCAGGGCGCGGCTTTTCGTTATCCTTCTCGCCGGCTTGGCGGTCGCCCACGCCATGTCCTTTGCGGTTCTGTTCTCGGAACGCTACATCGCCGCCAGGTCGGTGATGTTCAATACGCTCGAAACCGACGTCGCGACGTCTATCGCCATTCTCGACCGGCTCCCCGCGAGCGAACGCGCCGCCTGGCTGGGCCGGCTCGCTCGCGGATCCTACCGCTTCGTCCTGGGGCCGGGCATGCCCGGCAGTCCCGTGCTCAATGAGGCCGACGCCGAGGTCGCCGACAAGGTCCGGGCTGCAATCGGTGCGAAATATCCGATCGAGGTCGAATCCATCCCCGGCGGCGTCCGCCGTCTTCAGGCGCATCTTCGCTTGAGCGATGGCGAGCCGCTGACGATAGACGTCACGCCAAGGGGCGTCATGCCGGTTGCCGACTGGCTGCCTTACGTTCTCGTCGCTCAGCTTTCCCTTCTGGTCCTGTGCAGCTGGTTGGCAGTGCGGCAGGCCACCCGCCCGCTCGCGGATCTGGCGAAGGCCGCCGACACGCTCGATCCGAACAGCAAGACGCCGCGCCTCAGCGAGACCGGACCGAGGGAAGTCGCCTATGCGGCGACGGCATTCAATGCGATGCGGGATCGCATCGCGCAGTATCTGGAGGAGCGCGTGCAGATACTGGCCGCGATCTCGCATGACCTGCAAACACCGATCACACGGATGAAACTCCGAGCGGAAATGGCCGAAGCGTCCATCGAGAGAGACAAGCTGATGAGGGATCTGGACGAGGTCGAACGTCTCGTCAGGGAAGGTGTCGCCTATGCACGCAGCGCCCACGGCAAGGACGAAAAGGCTACCCGCATCGATCTCGCCTCGTTCATCGAGAGTTTGGCCTATGATTATCAGGATACCGGCAAGGCCGTCACTTTCGGCAAATTGGCGGACGGCGCAATCTTGACCCGGCCGCACGCCTTGAGACGGATTCTCACCAACCTGATCGACAATGCGCTGAAGTTCGGGGGCAGCGCCGAGATCGAGGTTCAGCGCCGTCCCGAGGGCACAGTGACCATAAACGTCCTCGATCGCGGTCCCGGCATTCCGGAAGACCAGCTCGAAGCGGTTCTGCAGCCCTTCTTCCGCCTGGAGCAATCACGCAGCCGGGATACGGGCGGGACCGGGCTCGGCCTCGCAATCGCCCAACAGCTCGCGACGGTCATCGGCGGCTCCCTGACCTTGCGCAACCGCGACGGCGGCGGCCTTGCCGCGGAGCTTTCCCTGGAGCGTTTCACTGTTTCATCAAAACAGTGAAACGCTCACCTTTGAAACGACGCACTTCCCGGAAGTGCTCCAAGGGCTGCCTGAGGAGCTATCGACCCCGTCTGATCCGCGAGACGGGCAGCTTACCAAACGAACGGGGCGGTCTGGACCGCCCCGTTATGCATGATCATTTCAGGCTGCAGTGTCTCAGGCCGGCTGCGGCTCGCCGGACTGCTCCCGGACAATGTAATCGGCGTACCAGATGGGCCAGTCTTCGTCCCGGTGTCCGAGCTGCTTTTCGTACTCGCCGTGGGCTGCTTCGGCGCGGCGGAACGCGGCTGCGAGATCGGCGGCCGAACCGAACGCCGTCGCGTCCGCGTCGACGCGGCCGGGCAATCGCGTGGTGACCTCCTGGAAAAGCCAGCCATTGCCGTCCGGATCGCGGAACGAAGCGTAGGAGCGATAGCTGCGGCGCTCGGGATCAGGGCCGTCGACACGATGCGTTCCGAACAGATACGGTTCGTCGCTCCCGGCATTCACGTCGCCCGCATGGAACACCTCGCTGATATCGACGCCGCGGCCGCGCAACTCCTCGCGGGCGGCCTCGATGTCGGAAACGATGAGGTACAATCCCTGCGCAGACCCCGGTTCCGCATCGGTCACATGCCTTCCGAAGATGACCGAGGCACCCGATCCGGGCGGGGTAAACTGTATCACGCGGTAGTCGTCGGCACCGGCAAAGTCGGCGTCGAGCCTCCAGCCGAGGCTCGCGTAGAATTCCTTTGCGCGATCGACATCCGACACGGGTACGACGATAACTTCGAGCTTCATATCGACCGGCCGGGCTCTTTCGCTATTGATTGCGGTGGTCATGTCATTTTCCTCTTGTCTGGGAGGCGCAAGGCGCCATGTGCCTTCTTGGTTGACGATGCGGGACGGAAGCTGCATGCCTCGTCCGACTGTCGAGACACATATGCCGCCCCGCACGTGTATGGGATGTTTCGCAAGGGGCGGAATTTGTAAGCCAATCCGCACGGGACCGCCGGCGGATACAGTTCGATACGAGGACATTGCTCCGCAGGCGAAAGCGATCAGAAACGATCGACGTCGACGACCGCCTGGGCAAAAGCCTGTGGGGCTTCCTGCGGCAGGTTGTGACCGATACCGCCCGAGATCAGCCGGTGCTCGTACTTGCCGGAGAACTTCTTGGCATAGGCCGCGGGCTCCGGATGCGGAGCGCCATTGGCATCGCCTTCCAGGGTGATCGTCGGAACACCGATCACCGGCAGTTCGGCAAGCCGGGCTTCCAGCCCATCATATTTGCGCTCGCCGTCGGCAAGGCCGATCCGCCAGCGGTAATTATTGATGGTGATGTCGACATGATCCGGGTTGTCCAAGGCCTCAGCGCTTCGATTGAAGGTGGCGTCGTCGAAACCCCATTTCGGCGATGCGAGCTGCCAGATGAGCTTCGCGAACTCCTTCCGGTACTGTTCGTAGCCCGCGCGCCCGCGCTCCGTGGCGAAGTAGAACTGGTACCACCAGGCAAGCTCCGCCTTCGGCGGCAAAGGCTTTTTATTGGTTTCACGGCTGCCGATCAGATAGCCGCTCACCGAAACCAATGCCTTGCAGCGCTCCGGCCAGAGTGCGGCGACGATATTGGCGGTGCGTGCGCCCCAATCGCAGCCGGCGATGACGGCCTTCTCGATGCCGAGCGCATCCATCAGGGCGACGATGTCGGCGGCGATCGCCGCCTGCTGGCCGTTGCGCGGTGTGTCGGGGGATAAAAATCGCGTCGTGCCGTAGCCACGCAGATAAGGAACGACCACCCGGTAGCCCGCCGTCGCGAGCAGGGGCGCCACATCGACATAGGTGTGGATGTCATAGGGCCAGCCATGCAGCAGGATGACCACGGGCGCATCGCTCGCGCCCGCCTCGGCATACCCGATGTTGAGGACACCCGCGTCGATCTGCCTGATCTTAGCGAAAGATGTATTGGTCCCCGGCGCTGTCGCCGGAATGCGAGCCTCGCTCGTTGATTTTGCGAGGGCGCCGCGTCCAACGCCGAAATGCGCCGCAGCGACGGTCAATGCCGCCACTCCCATGAACCGCCGCCGCCGCAGATTGAATTCCCCTGTCATCGAACTTCTCCGGATAGTGTGAACCACAGCCGTGAAATGCGATGGTGATGTATCTCGAATGTGAGCCCGCCCGACCGCAATTGAAAGCCCGTGTACCGTTTCACGGCCGTCGATACAGTAGGCTACAATTCACGCGCGCCAGACCTCACGGCACCGACGCGCGCGCTCCTCTCTTCTTTCATCCGAATGTAAAAACGAAGGCTTCGACGCCGGGATCGAGAAAGCGTATCTCGAACGTCCGTTCGCGCACTTCTCCCGACTGCCTTACGAGCTGATAGAGGCGCGTCTCGCCCACCGTTCCATTGCCGTCGGAATTGATGTCCGAACCGTGATCCGGGCCCGGTGCTGCACCGTCGACTTTCACCTGAAAGCGCACCCTGCCGCCGTTTTTCCCAGGGCCGAGGACAAGGTGCAGATCGCGCGCGCTGAACCTGTAGGTGATTGCGCCCCCGGCCCGATTGAGTGTCGCCTGCTCTGCACCAACCGTCCAGTTGCCGGCGAGACTCCATTGATTGAGCCGAGGCTTGCCGGCGGTATAATCGCGCGCCGCATCGGCTGCGACACGCTCCGGCGACACGAAGTTCGAAGCGCGCATGTAGCCGACATAATCCTCGCCCGACTGGAGGTGGGCGAGATCGGGCGCGGCTTCGGCGCCCGTCGCATCCGGCCGCACGAAACCACTGTCGCTCCGGCTACTCTCTGCCGCTTCCGCGAGCAGCTCCTGTATGACGCGCTCCGACCGCGCATAATCGCCCTCACCGAAGTGATGGTGTCTGATCCGCCCTTCTGCATCGATGAAATAGTGCGCCGGCCAGTAGCTGTTGCCGAAGGCGCGCCAGATCGCGAAATCGTTGTCGATCGCAACGGGATAGCGGATATCGAAGTCCGTCACTGCGCGCTTGACGTTGTCGATGCGCTTTTCGAAGGCGAATTCGGGCGCATGCACGCCGATCACCACCAGCCCCTGGTCCCGGTACTTCTCGGCCCAGGCGCGGACATAGGGGATCGTACGGATGCAATTGATGCAGGAGTAGGTCCAGAAATCGACGAGCACGACCTTGCCGCGCAGCTGTTCCACGCTCAAAGGCTTCGAGTTGACCCACTCGACGGCACCGTCCAGCGGCGGGAACATGCCTTCCACCGGCAAGTCGCTTCGGTAGGCCGGTCGCTCGCCGTCGGCGGCCGTTGACGCGCTCGCCCTCTCCTCGACGGGATCGTCCCGCACACGGTCGAGGAGCGACTGCTCCAGGGCTGCGGTGCTTGCATAGGAGAGGCGCGCAAGCTGCCCCGTATCGAGCCCCAGCGCGATTGCGGCAACGCCGGCAAGTACGGCAATGCCGAGGCCCTGCCGGAGCCGCTCGCCAAGGCCGAGTGAGCGCTTCATCGCCGCAAAAACTCTCCCCCCGGCAAGAACGGCCAAGGCGAGCGAAGTCGCCGCGCCGGTAGCATAGGCCGCCAGCAGAAGCGTGGTCTCGACATTCGCACCATGGAGGGCGGCGCCGGTCAGCACCAGGCCCAGAATTGGGCCCGCGCAGGGCGCCCAAAGAAGCCCGGTTGCAACACCGAGAAGGAGAGACGCTCCGACGCTCGGCTGCTGACCGGCCACCCTTTGTGAGAGCCGGCTGCCGAGTGCGACGGCCGGACGAGTGAACAGGGCCGCGGCCCGCGCCGAAAGCAGGGTCACGCCGAAACCGGCGAGCACTGCGATCGCCGCATACCGCCCCGCCACATTCGCGTTCACCGCCCAGTCCCCGCCGAGCGCGGCGAGTGTTGCCACGCCCGAGAATGTGAGAACCATGCCGACGAGCATCGGTAGAACGCTCCTGGCGAAGGGCTGGCCGGCCCGCGAAAACACGAAGGGCAAGACCGGGAGGATGCAGGGGCTGAGGATGGTCAGCACACCTGCAAGATAAGCTATCGTGAAAAGGATCATTTTCGTCCCTCTGCATTGGACCTGCGCCTCTCGCGGCGGCGGTCGCGCTTGACACGCGGAGCATGGGACCAGAGCGAGGTATCCCGATTGTGTCTCGTAACGAGGGGATCTGTATCGAAGTGCAGAAAGCCTCACGGGCCTTCTGCAGCATCATGCCAGCCGGCAAGGATGACTACTGTAGAAGCTTCAGCAGTTCTCTGGCGGCGGATGTGGACGACGACGGGTTCTGGCCGGTGACCAGCCTGCCGTCCACAACCGTGAAGTCGGCCCAATCCTCAGCCTTCTCGTAGCGCCCGCCGAGGCGCTTCAATTCGTCTTCGACCAGGAAGGGCACGACATCGGTCAGTTGAACGGCCTCCTCTTCGGAATTGGTGAAGCCCGTGACGCGCCTTCCCTTGACGATGGGCTCGCCGCGATGCGTGACCTGCGTCAGGACGGCCGGGCCGTGGCAGACGGCGGCGACCGGCTTGCCCGCGTCGTAGAAGCCTTCGATAAGGGCCATGGAATTCCTGTCGTTGACGAGGTCCCACATCGGACCGTGTCCGCCCGGATAGAACACCGCGTCGTAGTCCTCCTGGTTGACTTCACCGAGCTTCAGAGTATTTGCCAATGCTTCCCTGGCTGCGGGGTCGTCCTTGAAGCGCTCCATCGCTGCAGTCCGGCTGGCTGGCTCATCGCTCTTGGGGTCGATCGGCGGCTGGCCGCCCTTGGGCGACGCGATCGTGACCTCCGCCCCGGCGTCCTTGAACACGTAATAGGGCGCAGCAAACTCCTCAAGCCAGAAGCCGGTCGGCTTGCCTGTATTGCCGAGCCGGTCATGCGAAGTCAGAACCATCAGGATCTTCATGGTCATTCTCCTTCGTTGAAGCGCTTCCAAGCGCAGGATCGCGCGGATACGCAGCCTATTCTCGAGCCGTGACCGTATGTTGGCGAGGCTCTCGCGGACCGCCGGCCAGTACAGCCCTGCCACCATCATTTGCGTATTGCCGTCTTCGGGTGAATACTCGCTTTGTGGCAGTCACTGTACCGAGGAACGGCAGAATAATGGACCGCATCGATGCAATGAAAGTTTTCGTCGCCGCGATCGACGAAGGCAGCCTCGCCGGGGCGGCCCGCCGGCTGAAGCGCTCGCCCACAGCGGTGAGTCGCGCCTTGAGCTTCCTGGAAGCGCATGTCGGCGTTGAGCTTCTGCATCGAACCACCCGCACCCTCAAACTGAGTGAAGCAGGCCAACGCTATGCGGCCGCCTGCCGACGGGTGCTAACCGACCTCGAGGAAGCCGACATGCTCGCAGGAGGCGAGCGCTCCGCACCCCGTGGGATGTTGACGATTTCGTCGCCACCAATCCTCGGGGAGGAAATACTTCGCCCCATCCTGGATGATTTTCTCGATCTCTACCCGACCGTTTCTGTCCGGCTTCTTCTCCTCGATCGCTTCGTCAACCTGGTGGACGAAGGCGTCGACATAGCGCTGCGCATCGGCCAACTGGCAGACTCGTCTCTCATCTCAACCCGGCTCGGCGGCGATGTGCGGCGCGTCGTGGTCGCCTCGCCTCGGTACCTCGCCAATCACCCCCGCATCGAAGAACCGGCCGATCTCGCCAAGCACCAGATACTGGCCTTCACCAATTTCGGTCTGGAATCCTGGAGCTTCACACCGGCGAAAGGCTCATCCCTCCCCAGGACGGTCCAGTTTAAGCCCAGATGCATCGTCAACAGCGTGCGCGCTGCCGCCGCTTCGGCGGCTGCCGGACGAGGCCTGACGCGGCTTTATTCCTATCACGTCGCGGAATATGTGAAGGACGGGCGCCTGGAGATCGTGCTCTCCGATGCCGAGCATCCGCCCCTGCCGGCGCATTTGCTCGCACCGCAGGGCCGAATGTCGGTCCCCAAGGTCCGCGCCTTTGTCGACTTTGCGGCGCCGCGTCTGCGCTCCGAATTTGCGCGCATGGCAGCGGAGGCGGGCACGCTTACATGATTATGCCGGAATCCGGTCGAGTGTCTGTCAAGTACCGGCAATTCTCCCAAAGATCGCACCGATCTAATTTCAATCGCACCAACGCCGAGGGCGGAGGGCGGACGCAGGAAGCGGCCGCTGCGATCGAGAAAGGATCACATCAATGCGTAACGAACAGAAAGTCGTCGTCATCACCGGCGCCTCGCAAGGCATCGGCGCCGGACTGGTTCGCGCCTATCGTGACCGGAACTACCGCGTCGTCGCGACCTCCCGGTCCATCAAGCCGAGCGCCGATCCGGATATCCATACCGTCGGCGGCGACATCAGCGAGCCGGAGACCGCCGACCGGATCGTGCGCGAGGGGATCGAGCGCTTCGGCCGCATCGACTCTCTGGTGAACAATGCCGGCGTTTTCCTCGCCAAGCCGTTCGTCGAAATGACCCAGGAGGATTACGACCACAATCTCGGGGTGAATGTCGCCGGCTTCTTCCACATCACCCAGCGTGCCGCAGCGGAAATGCTGAAGCAGGGTTCGGGCCATATTGTCAGCATCACCACCAGCCTGGTCGATCAGCCGATGGTCGGCATGCCCTCCGCACTCGCGTCGCTCACCAAAGGTGGCCTGAACGCGGTGACCCGGTCGCTGGCGATGGAGTTTTCCAGGAGCGGCGTCCGCGTCAACGCGGTCTCCCCAGGGGTAATCAAGACCTCGATGCATCCGGCTGAGACGCATTCGACGCTCGCCGGCCTGCACCCGGTCGGCCGGATGGGCGAAATTCGCGACGTCGTGGATGCCGTCCTCTATCTCGAAAATGCGGGATTCATCACCGGCGAGATCCTTCATGTCGACGGCGGTCAGAACGCGGGACGCTGGTAAACGGCATATCGCCCTGCGACGACACACGAACCAGATCCGCAAAGGAGACTGCAATGCCTATCGTCACCGTACAGGTTACCCGCGAGGGAAGCGCACCCGGCCGCAACTCGGTCACCGCCGAGGAGAAGGCCGCGATCATCAGGGGCGTCAGCGAAGTGCTGCTCGATGTCCTGAACAAACCGCTTGAATCCACCTATGTGGTTATCGAGGAAGTCGATCTCGACAACTGGGGCTGGGGTGGCCTCCCGACGGTGCAATACCGCCGGCAGCGCGCCGAGGCGGCACAATTCTGAAACCGGCTCATCTGCCCCGCCGCTCGCGGCACGCTTCACTTTAGAAGCGTGCCGACACCGTTAACGGTCATGCCCGGCCGCGATAATTCATGGCGACGACCGACGGCGCCGAAAGCTGTTCCACTTCAAGCGTCAGGCGATCGCGAAGCGGAGACCGGATGCAAACCGGGTCCGTTGCGCTCGCGTCGCCGGCAAGCGCCATCGCCTGGCAGCGGCAGCCACCGAAATCCACCTTCTTGCGCTCGCAGCTCCGACAGAGCTCCGGCATCCAGTCCTCGCCGCGATAGGCATTGAACGCATTGCTCTCGTACCAGATGCTGGAAAGTGATTTTTCGCGCACGTTCTCGAAGGAGAGGCTCGGAATGGTTTCCGCGGCATGGCATGGAAGCACCCGCCCAGACGGCGTGACGTTCAAGCCGACGCGGCCCCAGCCGCCCATGCAGGCCTTCGGATACTTCGAGTAATAATCGGCGGGCACATAGTCGATCACCAATAGGCCTTGATATTTCTCGCGTGCTTCGGCGACGGTTCGCGTAGCGCGCTCGACCTGCTCGCGGGTCGGCATGAGAACCTCTTTGTTGCGCTCGGCCCAGCCGTGGAACTGCACGGTGGCGACTTCGATGCGTCGTGCCTTCAGCCGGATCGCCAGCTCGATCATCTCATCGATCTCGCCCATGTTCTGCCTGTGGCAGACGGCGTTCAGTGTCAGCGGTATAGCCGCATCGGTCGCCCAGCCTGCGACCGCCATTTTCCGTTCATAGCCGCCTTTGTACCCGCCGATCCGATCGGCGCTTTCGGGAGAAACGCCCTGGATGGAAAGCTGGATATGGTCGAGCCCCACCTCGGCGAGACTGTTCATCCTCGCTTCCGTCAGTCCCACGCCCGAGGTGATCAGGTTGGTGTAAAGGCCCAGCGTACTCGCCGCCTGCGTCAATTCGACGAGGTCCCGGCGCGCGGCAGGCTCCCCGCCGGACAGGTGCAGATGCAGGACGCCGAGATCGGCGGCTTGCGCGAAGACGCCTGTCCATTCCTCGGTCGACAGTTCTTCCTTGGCTTGCGTCAGGGCGATCGGGTTGGAGCAATAGGGGCAGGCGAGCGGACAGCGATGCGTCAGTTCCGCCAGCATGGCCATCGGTGGGGGGACACGCGGGATGGCGCGCACAATATCGGCTGGTCGGGCGATGGTGTCGCTCATTGGACGATCTCCAGCATGCGGCGGACCGAGAGCTCCTGGACGAAAGTCCTGACATCCTCCGCGATCTCTTCGACCGGGGCGTCGAACTTCTCGGCAAAATCGGCGGCGATCCGGTCAAGGTTCCGTTCGCCATCGAGCGCCTGAACGATGGCCACGGCGATGTCGTCCACGGCCATGGCACGCTCCGGAGCCAGAAGCACCGTCTGGCCTCGGACCGGATCCTCATGCAGCCGGACCCCTCGTGCCAGCTTGACGACGCTCGACCCAGAAATCTCGGGCGCGTCGGCCGTCATTCCGCCGCCTCCCGTGCTCTCGGCTCGCGGATCACCCCCTCCCGGCCGTCCCAGGCACCCGGCGGAATGCGCCTCGGCGTGACATAGGCCGAATAAAGCGCATCGAGCTGGGCCCAAAGAACATCCGTCTTGAAGGTGAGAGCCTGAGCGGCAGCGTCCTGCTTTTCCCGCGTGTCGGCATGGTCGAGGACATAAGCGAGGCCGAACTCGACATCCCGGGGCGCCTCCGCCAGCCTCTGGCGGAAGTAGGCGAGCGCCGCGTCATCGGCGAAGGCGTAGTGCTCCAGCAGCCCGGTAATGCGCTCCGAGTGGATCTTCGGCGCAAAAAGCTCCGTCAGCGAGGAGGCCACCGCCTCGAGGAGCGGCTTCTCACGCACGAAGGAGACATAGGCGTCCACGGCAAACCGGGTCGACGGCAGAACGCCCCTTGCCGAGCCGACATAGGCTGGATCGAGTCCGACGGCCTCGGCCAGACGCAGCCAGCGCCGGATGCCGCCGCCCTCTTCGACGCCGCCGTCGTGATCTTCGATGCGGGAGCGCCAGGCCCGGCGCATATCAGGATCGTCGCAACGCGACAGAAAGGCCGCATCCTTCATGGGGATGCGGCTCTGGTAATAGAAGCGGTTGATCACCCAGGCGCGGACCTGCGTCGTCGTGCAACCGCCGCCATGGAGCATCGCATGAAACGGATGCTTGTCATGATAGCGCTCCTTGCCGATCTCCAGCAGGCGGGCATGGAAAGCTTGTCTGTCAGTTGCCGTCGTCACAGCCGGACCTCCATGCCGTCATAGCCGATCTCGAAACCGCGGGCCTCGACGCGCTCGCGCTCGGTGCCGGCCCGCCAGATCGGGTTGGTGTTGTTGATATGGACATAGATCTTTCTGCGGATGTTCAAGAGATCGAGCGCCTCGAGACTGCCGCCCTCCCCGTCGATCGGCATGTGGCCCATGCGACGGCCTGTCTTGCGGCCGGTCCCTGTCAGGATCATCTCGTCATCGGAGAAGAGCGTGCCGTCGAAGAAGACGGCATCGGCATCGCGCAGGCGCGCGGCGAGGCTATCCGTCATCACGGCGCAGCCCGGAACATAATAGACCCGCCTGTCGCCGGCCTTCAGTTCGACACCGACCGTGTGCTCGCCCTCGATACCCAGATCGGGCTCGCCGTCCTCCAGAAAGAGCGGCACCTTGCCCGGAACGGCGAAGAGCCGTGCAACGAGGCCCGGCAGCGGAGAGAACGCCTCATCGATTTCGATGGTTTCTCTTGAAACCAGCTCCGGGTCGAGGACCTGGAAGACCGGATTGTCGGCGACGATCCGGCCGACCGCGCCGGTCGAAAACAGGGTGAATGCCTGCTTCTCCCGCAAGACGAGAAGCCCTGCCAGATGGTCGATGTCGCCATTCGTCAGCACCACGCTCTCGACGGGGCTGTGACGAAGGCGGCGCGGCTGAAGCGGCCGATTGTTTTGAACCTGCTGGCGGATGTCGGGGGAGGCGTTGAAGACGGCCCAGCTCTCACCGTCGAGACTCACCGCGAGCGACGACTGCGTTTGCGGTCTGAGGCCGGAGGCCGGATCGCGCGCCATCGCGCAGTTGCGACAGCCGCAATTCCATTGCGGGAGACCGCCGCCGGCGGCGGCCCCCAAGACGATGATGCGAAGATCGGACGTTTTGTTCACCGGGATACCTGATGCCTTACCGATCCTCGTCAAGCTGGCCTTCAGAAGAGGATCGGTTCATCCCCGTCCGCAGGTGCATAGCGGGTGATTTCCATAGCGCAGCTGACTTCGATGAATTTCGGTTTATGCCAGGCCATACTTCCTCCATTCGCCCGTGGGGTCGTTGTGCTCGCTCCCGTTCCGGCAGGCGCCCTTGCGGTCGGGGCGGGCATGAAACCAGGCAGGACCTATAGCAGTCGCTGCCCGGGTCGAGGGCCGGAACCGCAGTCCGCTGCTCCGGCAGAGCCCGGCGGCGCCGTAGCCGGGCTTTAGGCATCGTAAAGTCTCCTCTTGGGGCGCATGGTAGCAAGCGATGTGGTGCCCCACAATTACGACCTAGGTGTTGGTCGCCGCCGCCTTCCGCCCCCATGAAGCTCACCTCTAGCCGAATGCGTTGGCTGGATAAGGCTTGCTGACCACAGGCAGATAGCGCGCTCCGGACGCCAGCACGAATCGCTCGAAAGCCTGCATGGCCGGGGTGGCGGCACGGTCCAGGCGCGACACGGTAAACCACTGCCGGCGGATCGGCGTGTCGACCACGTCGAGGATCACGAGCCTGCCGAGCTTTACCTCCTGCTCTATCGTATGGGCCGAGATGAAGGCGATTCCGAGACCGGCGATGACGGCCTGCTTGATCGTCTCGTTCGAGGCGATCTCGGTGCCGAGTTCCTCGAGCTCGTGCGGCGTGTCGCTCAGGAAGATCTCGAGGGAGATACGCGTTCCCGATCCTTTTTCGCGCACCAGGAACTGTTCCTGGGCGATCCGCTCCCGTGAAATCTCCAGCGCGCCCGCGAGCGGGTGACCGGCGGGGGCGATGAAGACCAGTGGATGATCGCCGAACACCTGCGCCCGCACCTCGAAATCGCGCGGCGGCCGCCCCATCAGAGCGATGTCGATCTCATGATCCCGCAACTTGGCGATGATCTCGGCCCGGTTGCCGATGAAGAGATTTATCTCCACGGCGGGAACCCGATCGCGAAAGGCGGCAATCAGCTGCGGCGCGAAATATTTCCCGGTCGACACGACTCCGAGGCGCAACCGCCCGGTTCTGAGCCCCTTGATGGCATCTATCGAATCCTCGAGGGCAATGAGGCTGTCCTCGATCGCCCGCGCCGCTTCGAGAAAGGCAAGGCCGTAGGCCGTCGGCACCATGCCGCCGCGCGTGCGGTCGAAGAGCGCAATGCCGGCATCCCGTTCCAGATGCTGGATCTGCAGGGTGAGCGCCGGTCCGGTCAGTCCCAAGGCTTCGGCGGCGAGGTTGATCTTCCCCAACCGGCAAACGGCCTCGACGGTGCGGAGCTGGCGAAAGGTCACGTTGCGCATGGATCATCGTAAGTAAATTTAACTTATGAAGTCAAATGAATAAATTTTACAAACTCCCCTTTTACGCCATCCTTCCCTCGATAGCGTGCGGAGGAGACATCATGTCAGGCGCAACTCTCGAAGCTTACCTCGCTTCATGCACGGCCCGCGGCGACGACCTTACGCGGGACGTGGCCGCCGTGATCCAGAGGCTGGCTAAGGCCGCTCTCGACATCCGCAAGCTCGTCGGCCAGGGCGCGCTCGGCACCGCTTTCAACGGCACCCACGGCAACAGCAACACGGATGGCGATCTGCAGAAGGACCTCGACATCCTGTGCGACGACCAATTCCTGTCGTCACTGCAAGGCGCCCCCGTCGCATGCTACGCCTCGGAAGAACTGGAAAATCCCGTTCTGCTCGACCCGGCTGCGCGCCTCGCGGTTGCCATCGACCCGCTCGACGGCTCTTCGAACATCGATAACAACGTTTCCATCGGCACGATCTTCTCGGTGCTTCCCGCCGCCAAGGGGCCGGACGTGGACCCCTCCCAGTCCTTCCTGCAACCTGGAAACCGGCAACTGGCGGCGGGCTTCTTCATCTACGGGCCGCAGACCGCTCTGGTGCTGTCGCTCGGCAAGGGGACGGAGATCTTCGTCTTCTCCAGCAGGCTCGGATGTTTCGTCGAGGCCTGCAAGTCGGCCAGCATCCCGGAGCGCGCGCACGAATTTGCCATCAACATGTCGAACTACCGGCACTGGGAAGAAGCCATCCGGCTCTATGTCGACGACTGCCTGGCAGGCTCCGAGGGGCCCCGCGAGCGGGATTTCAACATGCGCTGGATCGCCTCGCTCGTCGCGGAAACCTATCGCATCCTCATCCGCGGCGGGATCTTTCTCTATCCCGCCGACGGCCGGAAGGGATATAGCCAGGGCCGGCTGCGGCTGGTCTACGAGGCGAACCCCATCGCCTTCATCATCGAGAATGCCGGCGGCGCGGCCACCACGTCCATCGACCGCATTCTCGATCTCGTTCCGGAAAATCTGCACCAGCGCGTGCCTCTGGTTTTCGGCTCGCGCCGCGAGGTGGCGCGCATCACCCGCTATCACGTCGACCCGAACATGATTGGCGAACGCGCTCCGCTCTTCGGCAAGCGCGGTCTGTTCCGGGCCTGAGGAGAAAAATATGTCGGCCAAATACCCCATCATCTCCATCACAGGTTCGTCCGGCGCCGGCACCACGACCGTCAAGGACACTTTCGAGAAGATATTCAAGCGCGAGAACATCTCGGCGTCCTTCATCGAAGGCGATGCCTTTCATCGCTTCGACCGGGAAACCATGCGCAGCAAGATCGCGGAGGAAAAAGCCCGAGGCGTCGACTTCACGCATTTCTCCGCCGAGGCGAACGAACTGGAGATCCTCGAAAGCGTCTTTGCCGAATATGGCCGGCGCGGGGTCGGGCGCACCCGTCACTATGTGCACGACGAGGCCGAGGCCGCGAAATTCGGCTCGGACCCAGGCACGTTCACCGACTGGGAAGAATTCCGCGACAGCGATCTTCTCTTCTACGAGGGGCTGCATGGCTGCGCCGTCACCGACACGGTCAATCTCGCCCAGCATTGCGACCTGAAGATCGGCGTCGTGCCCGTCATCAATCTCGAATGGATCCAGAAGATTCATCGCGACAAGGCGACCCGCGGCTACTCCACCGAGGCCGTGACCGACACCATCCTG
The DNA here is from genome assembly GCF_059758575.1 of Sinorhizobium sp. GQ132. NCBI lineage: Bacteria > Pseudomonadati > Pseudomonadota > Alphaproteobacteria > Hyphomicrobiales > Rhizobiaceae > Sinorhizobium > Sinorhizobium sp. GQ132. The sequence goes on from NZ_JCAXDX010000006.1 coordinate 339,546, forward strand.
CGGCGCATGCCCGACTATGTGAACTATATCTGCCCGCAGTTCTCCCTGACGGACATCAATTTCCAGCGCGTGCCGATCGTCGACACGTCCAATCCCTTCATCGCCCGCTGGATACCGACGCCGGCCGAATCCATCCTGGTCATCCGCTTCGCCAAGCCGCAAAGCATCGATTTCCCCTACCTGCTGTCGATGCTGCACAACAGCTACATGTCGCGCGCCAATTCCATCGTGGTGCCGGGCGACAAGCTCGATCTCGCCATGCAGCTGATCTTCACCCCGCTCATCCACAAGCTGCTCGAGCGCAAGCACCGCATGTCGTGAGGAGGACATCATGAATGTTTCGCAGCAGATCGGACCCCGCGCCGCCTCGGAGCGCAGCATGGCCGATGCCATCCGGTTTCTTTCCATGGACGCCGTCGAGAAGGCCAACTCCGGTCACCCCGGCATGCCGATGGGCATGGCCGACGCGGTGACGGTTCTCTTCAACCGCTTCATCAGGATCGATCCGTCACGCCCCGACTGGCCGGACCGCGACCGATTCGTGCTTTCGGCCGGCCATGGCTCGATGCTGCTCTATTCGCTCCATCACCTCATCGGCTTCGCCGATATGCCGATGGCCGAGCTTTCATCCTTCCGCCAGCTCGGCTCGAAAACGGCCGGCCACCCCGAATACGGCCATGCCCTCGGTATCGAGACCACCACCGGCCCGCTGGGCCAGGGGATCTCGACCGCGGTCGGCATGGCGATCGCCGAACAGATGATGGCCGCCCGCTTCGGCAGTGCGCTCTGCAACCACTTCACCTACGTGGTAGCCGGAGACGGCTGTCTGCAGGAGGGGATCAGCCACGAGGCCATCGACCTTGCCGGACATTTGAAATTGCGCAAGCTCATCGTGCTGTGGGACGACAACCGGATTTCGATCGACGGCTCCACCGATCTCTCCACCTCGATGAACCAGCTTGCGCGTTTCCGCGCCGCCGGCTGGGATGCGCAAGCCGTCGACGGCCACGACCCCGGCGCGGTGGCAAAAGCGATCGAACGGGCGCGCCGGACCCGAAAGCCGTCGCTGATCGCCTGCCGCACCCGCATCGGCAAGGGTGCCGCCAGCATGGAGGGCTCGCACAAGACCCACGGCGCGGCACTCGGCGAAAAGGAGATCGCTGCCACACGCGAAAGCCTCGGTTGGCCGCATCCGCCCTTCTTCGTTCCATCTGAGATCAAGGGTGCCTGGGAAAAGGTGGCGGCGCGGGGCCGCTCGGCTCGCGAGGCCTGGGAAATCCGCCTCGACTCTTCGCGCTCGAAAAAGCGCTACGAGCAGACCATAGGGCGGCTGCTCGACGGCGAGGTCGGCGATCTGCTTGCAAGATTCCGGGACGCGCATCGTACAAGGGCTACGAAGGTCGCGACGCGTCAGGCCTCGCAGATGGCTCTGGAAGTCATCAACGGCGCCACCGCTTTGACGATCGGCGGCTCGGCCGATCTGACCGGCTCCAACCTGACGCTGACCTCGCAGACCCAGCCCATCTCGCCGGGCAATTTCAAGGGCCGCTACCTACATTACGGCATCCGCGAGCACGGCATGGCGGCCGCCATGAACGGCATCGCTCTCCATGGCGGCTTCATCCCCTATGGGGGCACTTTCCTGGTCTTTTCCGACTATGCTCGCGGTGCGATGCGCCTTTCGGCCCTGATGGGTCTGCCCGTCATCTATGTGCTGACGCATGTTTCCATCGGGCTCGGCGAAGACGGACCGACGCACCAGCCGGTCGAGCATCTGGCCATGCTGCGCGCCACGCCCAACCTCAATGTCTTCCGGCCGGCCGACATCATCGAGACGGCAGAATGCTGGGAGATCGCGCTTGGCGAGAAGAACACGCCGAGCGTCCTCGCCCTTTCGCGGCAGGCCCTGCCGATGCTGCGCCGGACAAACGGAAACGAGAACCTGTCGGCGCTCGGGGCCTATGTCCTGAGGGAAGCGCGCGGCGACCGGGACATCACGCTTCTTGCCACGGGATCCGAAGTCGAGATCGCCGTAGCCGCGGCGGAGCGCCTGCAGGCCGAAGAAGGCATAGCAGCGGCAGTGGTCTCCATGCCGTGCTGGGAGAAGTTCGAGGCTCAGGACGCGGCCTATCACAGGCAGGTCCTCGGAGATGCACCGCGCATCGCCATCGAGGCGGCGGGCCGCCTCGGCTGGGACCGTTGGATGGGCCCCGACAGTGCCTTCGTCGGCATGACGGGCTTTGGTGCCTCGGCACCGGCCGGAGACCTCTACCGCCATTTCGGCATCACCGCCGACCATGTCGTCGCAGAAGCCCTGGAGCTTCTCCGCCGGGCTTACCCGGAAACGCCGCCAGCAGATGCCCGGACCGGCAATCCGATCGCCCACATCGTCAGATCATCCGAGGAGGCATGACAATGGCCCGCATCACGCTTCGCCAGTTGCTCGATCACGCTGCCGAACGCAGCTATGGCGTGCCGGCATTCAACATCAACAACATGGAGCAGGGGCTTGCGATCATGGAGGCGGCGCGCGCCTGCGACGCTCCCGTGATCCTCCAGGTCTCCCGTGGTGCCCGCTCCTACGCGAACGACGTCATGCTCGCCAAGATGATGGAAGCTTTGGAAGAGATGTATCCGGACATTCCGCTCTGCATCCACCAGGATCACGGCAACAATGTCGCGACGTGCCTCACGGCGATCCAGCACGGCTTCACCTCGGTGATGATGGACGGCTCGCTGAAGGAGGATGCCAAGACCCCTGCCGATTACGACTATAACGTCTCGATCACGGCAGAGGTGAGCCGCCTCGCGCACATGGTCGGCGCCTCGGTCGAAGGCGAACTCGGCTGTCTCGGTTCGCTCGAGACCGGCCATGGCGAGGCCGAGGACGGCCACGGCTTCGAAGGCGCGCTCGACCGTTCGCAACTGCTTACCGATCCGGGCGAAGCCGCCCGCTTCGTCGCCGAGACCGGCGTCGATGCGCTGGCCGTCGCCATCGGCACCTCGCACGGGGCCTATAAGTTTACCCGCAAGCCGACCGGCGAAGTCCTCGCTATGGACGTGATCGAGAAGATCCATGAGCGGCTGCCGAACACCCATATCGTCATGCACGGCTCCTCCTCCGTACCGCAGGAATGGCAGGACGTTTTCAACGCCCATGGCGGCCAGATGCGCGAGACCTACGGCGTCCCCGTCGAGGAGATCGTCCGTGGCATCCGCTTCGGCGTGCGCAAGGTCAATATCGACACCGACCTGCGCCTTGCCGCAGCCGCTGCCTTTCGCCGCGTCGCCGACACGAGCCGCACCGAATTCGATCCCCGCAAATTCCTTAAAGCCGCCATGGAAGCCATGTCGTCGGTCTGCAAGGCCCGTTTCGAGGCCTTCGGCACCGCCGGAAACGCATCCCGCATCAAGGTCGTGCCGATGTCGGAGATGGCCCGCCGCTACGCAAGCGGCTCCCTGAAACCCCAGCCTGCGCGGTCGGAAGCCGCCTGATCGCATCCATTCAGAGGAAAGGACCCCAACCATGAATGCCGACGCAAAGACAGAGATCAAGGGCCGCGAACGTTACAAGGCCGGCGTGCTGAAATACGCCCAGATGGGCTATTGGAACGGAGACTACGAGCCGAAGGACACCGATCTGATCGCGCTCTTCCGCATCACGCCGCAGGACGGCGTCGATCCGATCGAAGCGGCCGCCGCCGTCGCCGGCGAAAGCTCGACGGCCACATGGACGGTCGTCTGGACCGATCGCCTGACGGCCTGCGATCAATACCGCGCCAAGGCCTACCGGGTCGATCCGGTACCGGGAACGCCGGGGCAGTATTTCTGCTATGTCGCCTACGACCTCATCCTCTTCGAGGAGGGGTCTATCGCGAACCTGACCGCATCGATCATCGGCAACGTCTTCTCGTTCAAGCCGCTGAAGGCGGCAAGGCTCGAGGACATGCGGCTGCCTGTCGCCTATGTGAAGACCTTCAGGGGCCCGCCGACCGGCATCGTCGTGGAGCGCGAACGGCTCGACAAGTTCGGCAAGCCGCTGCTGGGTGCCACGACCAAACCGAAGCTCGGCCTGTCGGGCAAGAACTATGGCCGCGTCGTCTATGAGGGGCTGAAGGGCGGCCTCGACTTCATGAAGGACGACGAGAACATCAATTCGCAGCCCTTCATGCATTGGCGCGACCGGTATCTCTACTGCATGGAGGCCGTCAACCACGCTTCCGCCGTCACCGGCGAGGTAAAGGGGCACTATCTCAACATCACTGCCGGCACGATGGAGGAAATGTACCGCCGAGCCGAATTCGCCAAGGAGCTCGGCTCGGTCATCGTCATGGTCGATCTCATCGTCGGCTGGACTGCGATCCAGTCCATATCGGAATGGTGCCGGCAGAACGACATGATCCTGCACATGCACCGGGCCGGTCACGGCACCTATACGCGGCAGAAGAACCACGGCATCTCCTTCCGCGTGATCGCCAAATGGCTGCGGCTCGCCGGTGTCGACCACCTGCATGCGGGCACGGCCGTCGGCAAGCTCGAGGGCGACCCGCCGACGGTGCAGGGCTACTACAATGTCTGCCGCGAAATGAAGAACGAGGTCGACCTTCCGCGCGGTCTGTTCTTCGAGCAGGACTGGGCGGACCTCAAGAAGGTCATGCCGGTCGCCTCGGGCGGCATCCATGCCGGCCAGATGCACCAGCTGCTCGATCTTTTCGGCGACGATGTCGTACTGCAATTCGGCGGCGGCACGATCGGTCATCCGATGGGCATCCAGGCGGGGGCCACCGCCAACCGCGTCGCCCTGGAAGCCATGGTGCTCGCCCGCAACGAGGGGCGCGACATCGCCCACGAAGGTCCCGAGATCCTGCGGGCGGCGGCGAAGTGGTGCAAGCCGCTGGAAGCGGCCCTCGATATCTGGGGCAATATCAGCTTCAACTACACCCCGACCGATACGTCGGATTTCGTGCCGAGCGTAACCGCGGCCTGACAGACACGAGGGCCTGACAGACCCGAACTGACGGACAAGAAGAGAAGGAGAGACGACATGCGTATCACCCAGGGATGCTTCTCGTTCCTGCCGGACCTGACCGATGAGCAGATCACGGCGCAGGTGGAATATTGCCTTGGAAAGGCTTGGGCTATCGGCGTCGAATATACCGACGACCCGCACCCCAGAAACACCTATTGGGAGATGTGGGGCAATCCGATGTTCGACCTCAAGGACGCCAAAGGCGTGATGATGGAGCTCGAGGATTGCCGCAAGGCCCACCCGCAGGACTATATCCGCCTCAACGCTTTCGATTCCAGCCGCGGCCTGGAGACGGTGACGATGTCGTTCATCGTCAACCGCCCCGAAAACGAGCCGAGCCTCAGAATGACCCGGACGGAGAGCAACGGCCGCAGCCAGCATTATATGTGGGAAACGCAGCGATAGGAGGAGCGACAATGCTGATGCCGGATGCTCCATCGAACACCGAAAGCCTGCCGACTTCGGTCGACCTCGCTGAGGAATACCAAGCCTCCGGCGTCGCCGAGATCCTTGACGAACTGGACCGGGAACTCGTGGGCTTGAAACCCGTGAAGCAGCGTATCCGCGAGACGGCGGCGCTGCTTCTCGTCGAGCGCGCCCGCCGTGCAATGGGCCTCAGCCATGAGCCGCCGTCGCTGCATATGAGCTTCACCGGCAATCCCGGCACCGGCAAGACCACGGTGGCGCTGCGCATGGCCAACCTGCTGCACAGGCTCGGCTATATCCGCAAGGGCCATCTGGTCTCGGTGACGCGCGACGACCTGGTCGGGCAATATATCGGCCACACCGCACCCAAGACCAAGGAGATCCTGAAGAAGGCAATGGGGGGCGTGCTTTTCATCGACGAGGCCTATTACCTCTACCGTCCCGACAACGAACGCGATTACGGCCAGGAGGCAATCGAGATCCTGCTGCAGGTGATGGAGAACAATCGCGACGACCTGGTCGTGATCCTCGCCGGCTACGCCGACCGCATGGACCGGTTTTTCGAGAGCAATCCCGGCTTCCGATCCCGGATCGCCCATCACATAGACTTCCCCGACTATGATAACGGGGAGCTTCTATCGATCGCCGAGAGCATGCTCAGCCGGCAGGGGTACCGCTTCGACAGCAAGGCGTCTGCGGTGATGAGCGACTACATCGCGCGCCGCCGGCGACAGCCGCATTTCGCCAATGCGCGCTCCATCCGAAACGCGCTCGACCGGGCCCGGCTGCGGCAGGCGAACCGCCTTTTCGAGGAAAGCGCCGGACCGGTCGATGCCGAACAACTGTCGACCATCACGGCTCGTGATATCGCCGCGAGCCGCGTGTTCGCCACGGTCGAATCCAGTCATACGGAGACATCGCCATGAATGAGAAGACCATCATAGCGCCTTCGGTTCTGTCGGCCGATTTCTCACGGCTCGGCGAAGAGGTCGAGGCCGTGTGCCGGGCCGGTGCGGACTGGATCCATCTCGACGTGATGGACGGCCATTTCGTGCCCAACATCACCTTCGGCCCCCCGGTCATCAAGGCGCTGCGGGACCGCACGGACAAGGTGTTCGACTGCCATCTGATGATCGCACCGCCCACGCCCTATCTCGGCGCTTTCGCCTGTGCCGGCTGCGACATCATCACCGTGCATGCGGAGGCGACGACGCATCTCGATCGCTCGCTGCAGGCCATCCGCGACGTCGGCTGCAAGGCGGGCGTATCGCTCAATCCCTCGACGCCGGAGAGCGTCATCGAATATGTGCTGGACCGGCTGGACCTCGTCCTCCTGATGACGGTCAATCCGGGCTTCGGCGGCCAGGACTTCATTCCGGCCGTGGTCGACAAGGTGCGACGGGTGAAGGCGATGATCGGCGGCCGTCCGATCCACATAGAGATCGACGGCGGCGTGACGCCGGAGACCGCACCGCTGGTTGCCGCCGCAGGCGCCGATGTGCTGGTTGCCGGCTCGGCGGTATTCAAAGGCGGCAGCGAGGAGCACTACGCCAGGAACATCGCGGCCATCCGCTCCGCCTCCGAGGGCGCAATCAGGAAGGCAGCGTGAGCCATGGCCGCTACACCACCCCTTTGTGATTTCGGCTGGCCAGCGATCGACGCCACGCTTCCCAGCGTCGATGGCTTCACCCGCACCATATTCGGCCAGGCCGGCCCGAAAGGGCTGGTCGTTGCCTTCATATGCAATCACTGCCCCTATGTGAAAGCGGTCATCGGCCGGATCGTCCGGGACGCCATCGACCTCAGGGCTCACGGAATCGGCTTCGTGGCTGTTAACTCCAACGACGCCGGCAATTATCCGCAGGACTCGTTCGAAAACATGAAGCGCTTCGCTTCGCAAAACGCCCTGCCCTTTCCCTACCTCCACGACGAGGACCAATCCGTCGCCAAAGCCTACCGCGCCGTCTGCACGCCCGACTTCTTCGGCTTCAACAAGGACATGAAGCTGCAATATCGCGGGCGGCTGGACGCATCGCGCAAGGAGATCGGCCCCGCCGATCTGCGACGCGATCTCTACGAGGCCATGGTCATGGTCGCGCTGTTCGGCAAGGGCCCCGCCGAGCAGCAGCCTTCCATAGGCTGTACCATCAAGTGGAAGATTTCGGCTTTTCAGGTTTGATGGAACCACCCACCATCGCGCCACGCGCCTTCTGACATGTCCCGATGCAGAGACAGCCGACCAAAGGCCTGCCGCTTCGTCTTCTCTGACCGCACGAACTCTGGCGAGGAACTGCATCGGTCCCTCCTTTCACCTCATCTTCTGTGCTTGTCACGGAGATCCAGCAGCGCCGCGTCTGCGGCGCGCGGAAGAGTCTTTCCAGTCCAATGACTTGGCTGGCTGGATTCCTGTGACAAGCACAGGAATGAAGGCCGAGGATGTGCGGCTCCTCAAATGCGAACGCGGAAACGCCTCAGCCCCCGCCCGTCGAAATGCCTCTGCAATAAGAGGCGACGGGCGGGGTCCGAGGGAGGAGACGGTCGGCTGGTGGAGCGGAGTCCCCAATGTTCAACAGGTCAGGCCGGCAGGGCGCCGGTCTGTTTGGCGATATGCGTGGCGATCGCGTCCATCAGCGGCGGAGACAGACAATCATAGGGCTGCAGGCCGAGTTCGGTCAGCCTTGCGCGTATCTCCGGCATGCTCTCCGGGTTCACACCGCTTTCGATGATCGAAGAAACGAAGGCCGCGAATTCGGGCGGCGACCAGCCCGTTTCGTCGCTGAGTTCGGTATGGACGAAATCGAGGCCGTAGAAGGGATGCTTGGTGTTTTCGATCCGGCCATACATGTGCGTGCCGCAATCGCGGCAGGCGTAACGCTGGATCGTCGCGCTCGGATCGACGACCTGCAGTTTCTCCGCACCCGAGGTGACGTTCACGTTGTCGCGGCCGACGACGGCGATCTGGGCGAAGATCGCACCCTCGGGCTTCCAGCATTTGGTGCAGCCGCAAGCATGGTTGTGCGCCGTCTGCGAGCCGATCCGCACGGTCACCGGATTTGTGGCGCATTTGCATTTCAGCGTACCGCCGGCAAAGCCCGGACTGGCAGGCGGAAAGCCGTTGTCGATGGACGGATGTAGCTTGAGCATTGGTTCCTCCTCGGCTTTGAACGTCCTTCGTTCACAAGCAGGATCAGTTGAAATGCGGCTCGCGGCAATATAGCGGAAAGTGTCGGTTTTCGGCGCCGAACACCCGAACAAGGGCAGGGCTCAGCCTTTCGACCGGAGCATGGCGCGGGCCGGATTATAGCCCCAAAGGGCGGCGAGCATGAACAGGACGAAGCACGCGCCGACCCAGGCGAGAGCCGTCAGGTTGAGTTCGCCGTAAAGCGCGAAGCGTATCAGTTCGACCGCGTAGGTGAACGGATTGAGGGCGCAGATGTCGCGCAGCAGCGGCGAACTTTCGGCCATCTTCCAGAGCGGATAAAGTGCCGACGAAAGGAAGAACATCGGAAAGATCACGAAGTTCATGACGCCGGCAAAGTTCTCGAGTTGCCGGACGGTCGAGGATATCAGCAGACCGAAGGCGCCGAGCATCAATCCGCTGATGAGGAGGGCGGGCAGCACCGCGACATAGCCGACGGGCGGCACGGTGATGCCGGTCAGCGCAGCGATGGCCAGGAACACCGCCACCTGCAGGATGGAGACGATCACACCGGCGAGAAGCTTCGAGAACAGCAGCCACCAGCGCGGCAGGGGCGAGGTCAGCAGGAGGCGCATGGATCCCATCTCCTGGTCATAGACCAGCGCCAGCGACGACTGCATGCCGTTGAAAAGCTGGATCATGCCGCAAAGCCCCGGAAGGATATAGACCTCATAGGTGATATAGGTCTGGTAGGGCGGGATGATCGACACGCCGAGCGCCGCGCGGAAGCCGGCGGCAAAGACGATCAGCCAGACGAGCGGGCGGACGAGTGCCGCCAGAAACCGCCCGCGCTGGCGGACGAAGCGCAGGTTTTCGCGGGTGACGATTGCGCAAAGCGCGACCAGCCATGCCTTCATGCCGGAACCTCCCGGTTCTCGGCCGTCATCGACAGGAACGCCTTGGCGAGCCCCTGCCCGCCCGCAAGTTCCGCGGCGGTGCCGTCGCTCAGCACCTTGCCGCGATGCAGAACGACGATCTGATCCTCCGGCCGGATCTCGTCGACCAGATGGGTCGCCCAGAGGACCGCAAGGCCGCTCGCGGCAAGCAGATGCACATGGTCGGTGATCGCCTGCCGGGAGGCAGCGTCCAGTCCGACCGTCGGCTCGTCGAGCAGCAATATCTGCGGCTTGTGGATCAAGGCCCGCGCGATCTCCATGCGCCGCCGGTGACCGCCGTTGAGCGCACGCACCTGCTCGTCGGCCCGCTCGGCCATGCCGAGCCGTGTCAGCGCCGCTTCGATCGCCACAGCGGCCTGCCGCCCCGACAAGCCATGAAGCCCGGCGAAATAGCGCAGGTTTCGGCGCACCGACATGTCGAGATCGAGCGTAGGCTGCTGAAACACCACCCCGATGCGCGCGAGCGCCGCACGCGGCTCGCGCGCAATGTCGAAGCCGGCCACGCCGATCGTGCCGGCCCTTGTCGCGAGCAGCCGCGTCAGAAGGGCGAACAGCGTCGATTTGCCGGCGCCGTTCGGCCCGAGCAGCGCGCAGAACCGACCGGTCGTGACGGAGAAGCTGACATCGTCCAGCGCCCGTGACTTTCCGTAGCTGTAGCTGACATGGCTGATGTCGAGCCCGTTCATGATGCCCTTCCCGGCGCGGCCGCAAACTCTTCTATAATCGTCGCCGGTTTTCCGGCAAGGCGGAGGCAGCGCCGGGCAAGCCGCCGCGCCTCGGCTTCCGAATGGGTCACGAGAATGACGGCAGGTGCGGTTTCCGCGATCAGCGCCTCGGTCAGGGCCAGCATGTCCTCGGCCATCGCAGGATCGAGCGACACATAGGGCTCGTCCAGGACGAGAAGCTCCGGCCGACCGGCAAAGGCCCGCGCCAGCGCCAGCCGCCGCTGCTGGCCGAGCGACAGCTGGCCGGGAAAGAGCGCGGCTCTGTCGGCGATGCCGGTCCGCTCCAGCGCTGAGAGTGCAGCTTGCATCCCGAGTTGCGGATGCACCAATGTCAGATTCTCGATGACGCTTCTCCACGGCAGAAGAACAGGCTCCTGAAAAACCATGGCAATGTTTTCCGGCCGGGTGATCTCGCCGTCGAAAGCGGTGTCGATGCCGGCGACGAGCCGAAGCAGCGTCGATTTGCCGATGCCCGACGGACCGAGGATGGCGACCGTCTCGCCGATCTCCATCTCGAAGCGGATGTCGCGCAGGATCTCCTCTTCGCCGAATGCCTTTCGTCTGACATCGATCCTGATCACGCCGTCCTCCAGCGCCGCACCCGGCGTTCGGCCGGCTGCAGGAAGAAAGCCTCCACCAGCAGCATCACGCCGATGAAGGAAAGCGCATAGACCAGCACCATGGCAACGTTGAAAAGCTGGAAATAGAAGTGGATCTGGAACCCTATCCCGCTGGAGCGGCCGAGAAACTCGACCACCAGCACGATCTTCCATATCACCGCAATGCCGGATCGGGCGGCAGCGGCAATGAAAGGCGCAAGCTGCGGCATGATCACATGTCGCAGCCGCGCCAGCGGACGCATGCGGTAAACCGCCGCCATGGAGTCGAGATCCGGGTCAAGCGCCCGCGCGCCCTCGCGCAGAAGCGTTGCGACATTGGGGATCTTGTTGAGCACCACCGCGGTGATGGCGGCCGCCTCGTTGAGACCGATCCAGATGTAGCACAACACGATGAGCACCAGCGCCGGCAGATTGAGAAACACGACGAGCCATGGGTCGAGCCATCGATCGACCGCGGCAACGCGCCCCATCAGAAAGCCGATCGCCACGCCGATCACCATGGCCGGCACGAATGCGCAGATCACGCGCCAGAGCGTCATGCCCAGGTGATAGGGCAAGGCGCCGGAGCTGACCGCTTGCACGAAGGGTGCCCAGAGCGTCCAGGGCTGGGGCAGGACCGACGCGTCGTCCGTGAAGCCGGCGGCCGCTATCCACAAGAGCAACAGCAGCCCCAGCGACAATGCGCGCACCAAGGCAGGATGTTGCAGCGTTCTATTCAAGGTGCAGGAACAATCCACTAGGCAGGCTTGTCGCCTTGCCGACGAGCTCTTCTCCACCAAGTTCCGCCATCAGCCGCAGAAAACGGTCGGCGGCCGCCTCGTCGATCGGCTTGCCGCTTGGGATGCCGGCGCGATAGCCGTCGCGTAGCGCAATGAATTCAGCGTCGTCGGCCGCATTCATCTTGTCCCGCAATTCCTCCCACACCTCGTCGTTCTCGCGCAGCAGATCCTTGGCCGCGCGCGAGGCCTTGTAAAGCCCTTTCACGATTTCCGGATGGGTCGCGGCATATTCGCCCTTCAACACGTAGCCGAGGAGCGGCGTATCGGGATCGAGCTTGAGCGCCGCCGCCGCATCCGAGACGGAGACCAGTTCATGCATGCCCTTGGCCCTCATCTTCGCGAGGAAATGCCAGAAATTGATGGTACCCGCCGTCTCGCCTGCAAGCGCCGACTTGAAGATCAACGGCGGAGCGCCGAACACCTGCTCGGTTTCGGCTGCGAGATCCATGCCATGCTGCTGCTTGGCATAGGCGCGCAGGATCAGCCAGCTCTTGTCGAGCGGACCTCCGGCAATGCCGATCTTCTCGCCGGCAAGGTCCGGCAGCGCCTTGATGCCGCTTTCATCCTTGACCATCAGGCCGCCGACTGCGCGCGAATAGGGGATGAAAACATAATCCTTGCCCGAGGCACGCTGGTTGGCCACCCAGATCCAGTCGGCCACCATCGTGTCGGCCTCGCCGCCCTCGAAGGCGACCCGCGTCGCGCCGTTGTCCGCATAGTCCTGAACGGCCAGTTCGAAGCCGTTCTTGCGGTCGAATTCGTGGGTCTTGATGGTCGATATTTCCCAGTTGACGGTTCCCGATGCCAGCATGGCCGCCCGCAATTGCGGCAACTCGTCGGCCGAGGCCGCAGCCGGTCCGAACGCGAACAGGCAAGCGGCCATGAACAGTCGAATAGCTTTCATCTCTTCCTCCCCGGAACCGCCGCCTTCGGGCACCCTGTCCCGCGGACTTTCTCGGGCACCGTTTCACTGTATGGAAATCGACACTTTCTGGCTGTCGCCGGAGGATTCCGGAATCTTCACTTCGTAGCTGCCCGGCTTGACGGCGATGAAAGACAGCGTTGCAGTTCCGGCCTCGTCGAATTCCAGGCTGTCGATCGCCATGGGGCGCACCTCGATGCCGTTGACGACGATCTCGTTCATCCAGATCGCACGGAAGAACGGCGCACCGGTGATCGCCAGCTCCGCCGATCCGTCCGCCGTGATTTGCATTTCGTAGTATGCGCCTGACTGGAGCGTAATGGCACCCTTGCCGAGCGGCTTTCCGGACGCAAGCGTGATCTCGATCGGCTCTCCCCGATTGCATTTGGCCAGCAGCCCGGCAAAGCCGAGGTCGCTGCAAAGCGGCGCGGCAACGGCCGGACTCGCCAGAAAGAGCGCGGCGAGCGCCGCAAGAACCGATTTATGCACGATGAATCCTCCCCATTGGTATTTGCCCATTGCTCCGCTTCAATCCGGCGCGACCACGACGCCCCAGGGCTGCTCGCCCACCTGAACCGAGCGGATCACCTTTTCCGCCTTCACGTCGATGATGCTGATATCATTGGAATTGCCATTGGTGGTGATCAGGAATTCCTCGCCCGGCGTGAATGCCATCTGCCAGACCCGCTGCCCGACGAGCAGATAATCGAGCACTTCGTCCGTCGCTCCGTCGATCACTGCAACCCGGTTTGCCGGTCCAAGCGCCACAAAGATGCGCGAGCCGTCCTTGGTGGCCTTGACGCCGACCGGCTGCAGCCATTCCGGCAGGACGCCCGGGACTTCGAACGTGATCTTCTTGGTGATTTTCGGTTCGGCCGCCGACACGTCGATCACCGAAACGGTACCGCCGATCTCGGCGCTGACGTAGAGCTTCTTGCCGTCTGCCGTGAACTCCGCATAACGCGGCCTCTGATCCACCAGCACGTTGTGCACGATCTTGTAGGTCGAGGCGTCGATGAAATGCGCCATATTGGTGGTTTCGGACGTATTGATGATCGTCTTGGCATCCGGGCTGACCGCGACGCCTTCCGGCTCGACCCCGACCGGCACCTCAGCCAGTACCTGGCGCGTCTTGACATCCACGACGGTCACGAGATTGTCGTCCTCATTGGCGATGTAGAGCGGATTGCCGGAAGGATCGAGGGCGAAAAGTTCCGGATCCGGACCCGACGGCAGTGTGTGCAGTTCCCTATAGGTCTCGGGATCGAAGACCCTGACGGTGTCGTCATCCGACGCGCAGACGTAGAGTTCCTTGCCGTCCGGACTGATGGTGATGCCGCGCGGCCTGTTTCCGGCCGGAAACGTGGCGATCACTTCCCAGCTTTCACTGTCGAGCACGGTTATGTTGTTGCCGCGCTCGTTGCTCACGAAGACCTTGTTGGCCTCGGCCGAACCGGCAGACAGCAGAACGGCGGACACAATCGCCAGTGCGGGTCTGAGCATCTTATCCTCCAAATGCGTGACAGGCTGTCTCGGGCGCATCGATGCCCAGCGTGTCGAGCGGCGAATGCTGGTGCAGGTAGCCGTCCTGCGGCGATACGGAAACGGTCACCCGGCCCTCGGTCAAAAGGACCGGCTGCCGCAACTGCCCGTTCCAGGTGCGGAAGGTCAATTTCTGGCCCTTGAACGCGGCCAGTTCGAAATCATTGGAAAGGGCATAGGCCCGCACGCTCCCCGGGTCGGCCTTGCCGGACCGCGTCACCGCCTCTCCGATCACACGCATTGCAAGCCATGCCTGGTAATCTTCCTCGCGCATGTAGCGGCCGGTGAGTTTTTCGAAGCGGCGCTGGAACTGGGTCGCACCCCAGGCCTCGTGGGCGGGATGCCAGGAGACCGGACGCAGGCCCGCAGAGCCCGCAACCGGCCTCGGGTCCCAGCTGTGATAGGGCAGATAGGGCGCGAAAACGCCAGCCTCGTCGGCCGCGACGATCACGTCATATTCCTCGGCCTCCTGGGTGAAGACGGGAATCTGCTTTTGCACCAAGACATGACCGGTATCCGTGCGCCGGCTGCCGCCGGTGTCGACGAACTCCCGCTCCTCGACGATCTCCGCACCGAACTTGGCGGCCGATTTGCGGTAGCTGTCGGCAAGCAGCTTGTCTTCGGGATGCGAGCCGTGGATCAGCAGGATACGCGGCCATTTCTTCCACATGAGAAACTGAACGATGCTGTCGCTGAGCATCGAACGGCTCGGCGAGACGTGCAGAACATTGGCCCGGCAATCGGCATCGCGCAGCCCGTCGTCGCGAGCGCCGGCATTGAAAAGCAGCACGTCCGGTCCGGATTTGTCGGAGAGCGCCTTCAGTACGTCGCCTTCTGCGATCACCGCGATGAGGCCGATGCCTTCCGCCTTCAGCCCATCGAGCGCCGCCTCCGCCTCTTCCGGCGCAACCGCCTGCGTTTTCACGGTGTAGTCCATGCCGGTGAACGCGCCGGTGGTCCGGTTGTCCTCGTTGCCCAGCATGGCGCCGGCAAAACCCAGATCGGCGGGCGGCGCATCGAGCCGCGAGATCGGCGGACCGACGACACGATCGATCCGCAGCACAGCCGTCTTCACCTCCGCCGCCTGCACGGGAGACGCAACCAGCACCGTCACCCAGAAAACGACAAGCAAAAGCGATAGGATAGGCATTGCCGGAACGACCTCCCAATCTCCCTGACACTCCCTCGGATATGGAGACTAACAGCGCAGTAGGTGTGGCAAAACCGATACTTAAGGAGCGTAGTTTAGCGACATGCGTGTGCTAGGCTGGATGTCATGCGGCACATCCTGACAGTCCTCGTCTCGATCCTTGTTCTTGCCCTGTCGCCGGCGCTCGCTCGTGCTGCGCTGGACAAGCCGCTGGCGCCGGGCGCCAAGGTCGCATTCCTCGGCATGACATTCATCGATCTGTCGACGGAGGGCGCCTATAACGGAGTGCGCGCCGACGAGACCGCGCGGCTCGAGCTCATGGAAGACGCGGCGCGCGACCGCTTCGTTCAGGAAGGCTTCGTCATTCTCACGAACGAGCCGGTGGCAGCCGACCTCGCCAGTACGGTCAATCCGGCCGACTGCAACGGCTGCGACCTGAGTATGGGGGAGCGGCTCGGCGCCGACTATGTGCTGGTCGGCGAGGTGCGGAAGATCTCCAACCTTATCCTGTCGGTGGAGCTCGTATTGCGCGACGTGGACTCCGGCGAGATGCTGCGCGGCCTTGCCGTCGACATCCGCTCGAACACCGACGACAGCTGGCTGCGCGGCATCCGCTACATCCTGAAAAACCACTTCTTCAAATCCTGAAGGATGCCCGATTAAGGCCTTTTAAGATTGGGATACCCGCCGCCTGTTTGAGCGCTCGTCACAGGGATGACGCGAAGAGGAGAGATTGCAGTCCTCCGATACGTTCCCTCATTTCACCGGCCGCCGGGCTCCGGCTCGATGCGCTCCGTTGGATAGCCGGCCGCCGTCCAGCCATCTGTGCCCTGCGGATACCAGAAGACATGGGTGTAGCCGTATTCCAGGGCGCGCTTTCCGGCATTCCAGGACATCCAGCAGCCGTCGAGGCAAAAGAACAGCACCGGCCGGCTCTTGTCGCCACCGGTGGCCTTTTCCAGGCCGGCGCGAAAATAGGCGTGCATGACGTCCGCCAGCCGGCCATAGCCGACATTCGGCAGCCATAGGGCAGACGGAATGGACAGCCGCGGCTTCTCGTTCCAGACCGTTCCCTCGGGCAGGTTGGCGGGCTTCGGCGGCTGCGGCAGGACGTCGATGAAGGACACCTGACCGGTTTTCCACAATGCATGGGCGGCTTCGGTCGATACGACGGTCGCGCCGGAAAGCGTCGCCGGCACCTCGGCGCGGTATTCGCTCTCCCGGTAGCCGGCAGGCTCCTCGGCCGCTGCCGCCGGGAAGGCGGCAAGCAGGAGCAGGACCAGAGAAAAGCGCTGGAGGCGGGTCATTGCTGCGCCTCGAGCGGGCCGGTCCCCATGTCGTTCAGGAGCGGCACGCCGGCCTCGGCGAGGATCGCGTTGATCTCGGACTGATTGCGACGAATGAGGGAATTGAGCTTGCGCTCCCAGACCTTCTCGCCTTGCCGCACGCCCATGGTGATGCGGTAGAAGAGCCTTGGCGGCGTGGTCTCCGACAGGAGCGGAGTCGCCTTCAGCTTCGGATGACTTGCCTTGACGAGCGGCCCGCCGATCGGCCCCCAGAGGATGGCTGCGTCGAGGGCGCCGGATTCCAGGTCGGCGAGCATGTCGTCGGCGGGATCCTCATAACGCCGGTCGACCATCAGATGATACCCCTTCGCCTTGGGCAGCAGTCCGTTTCTCGCCATATGGGTCGCCGGCGGCGTTCCCGCGACGATACCGATCCGCTTGTCCTTGAGAAGCGGGTCGGCGAGCGTCGTGACGCCGCCCAGCGGACCCTCCGACGCAACGATCAGCACATAGGACGAGGTATAGTAATGGTTGGTGTTCAGGACCAGCTCGTCGCCCTGGGCGAAACCGATGACCACATCGCAGGCATTGGCCTGCAGGGTCTTGCGCACGAAGCCGGTCGCCATCGGAAACCAGGTGTACTCCACCGGCAGCCCGAGCTTGGATGCCATCAGTTCGGCGATCCTGTTCTCGTATCCCTTACCCGAACGATCGGACATCGGCAGATTTGCCGGATCGGCACAGACGCGAAAAGCCGTATTCGACACCAGGTCCGATGTCTGGGCTACCGCCGGCTGAGACCCGGCGACCGCCAGCAACAGAGCGCCGGCGCCTGCCAGGAGGCTACTCGTGACCGAGACAAGCCGTTTCAGCTTCCTTGATCGCATCGGATTTCGCTTCCTTCTTGGCCGGACGTCCCCGCGGCAGCGCATCGGCTCCGCGCGCTTTCAGATAGACGTAGATGTCGTCGAGATAACACATCACGTTGACGTTCTCGCCGAAGGCAGGCATCACCGAGTTCTCGGCAGCGTTCACCTTCTTGCGCCCATTCGTGACGACATCGACGAAATCGTAGTAGTCCATGTTTATCGCGGAGGTCTTCAAGGCCGGCGCATAGCTCGACCCCTCGCCCTCAGGGCCATGACAGACGTGACATTCCGAGTGATAGCGGCGAAAGCCCGAATAGGTAAGCCAGTCGACCGTGCCGTCCTCGGCGATCTTGAAAGTGGGAACGTCGTCAGCGGTGTAGTAGCGCCCGTTTTCGTCGCGCACAGCGGTGATGTTGTCCTTTGGCGCATCTTCTGCGCCTGCGGCGCTCGCCATAAACGTCAAAAAGGCGAGGATCATCGGTATGGCTGGTCTTGATCTGGTCATCTTGCGTCCTTTTGGGGGCTGATATGAGTTGGCGCGGGCTTGTGAGCCCGCGCCAACTCCCGGGCGAAGATTGCCTCTTATTCCGGCAGCTTGAACACGGTAAGCGTGCCGCCGAGTGCGGTGTAGTTGCTGAGGGCAGAGTAGCCGCCGACGGCTCCGAGACCTTCAGTCGGGTTGGTCAGGCCCGCTGCCAGACCGATACCGGCCCAGCCGCCGACACCCGAGAGCACGGCCACGTACTGTTTGCCTTCACGGGCATAGGTCATCACGTTGCCGATCACCCCGGAAGGCGTCTTGAAGCGATAGAGCTCCTTGCCGGTTGCCGCGTCGACCGCCTTCAGATAGCCCTCGAGCGTTCCGTAGAAGACCACGTCGCCGGCTGTTGCCAGAGCGCCGGACCAGACCGAGAACGGCTCCGGCAGAGACCACTTGATCTTGCCTTCCTTGTTGTCCCAGGCAATGAAATTGCCCATGCCGCCGTGGCTGTCCTTCGGCGGGTACATCGACAGCGTGGCCCCGACATAGGGCTGGCCGGCGGTGTAGCTTACCCGGAACGGCTCGTAGTCCATGCAGACGTGGTTGGTCGGCACATAGAACAGCTCGGTCTTCGGCGAATAGGCCGCAGGCTGCTGGTCCTTGGTGCCGAGTGCCGCCGGGCAAACGCCGGTGGTGTTGGTGTCTTCGCCGTTTTGCTCCGTCGAATACTGTGCCACGACCTGAGGCCGACCGTATTTGTCGGAATTCGGATCCATGACCACTTCAGTTGCCCAGTTGACCGTGGGGTCGTATTTCTCGGCCACGAGCAGCTCGCCGGTGACGCGGTCCATCGTATAGCCGAAGCCGTTCCGGTCGAAGTGGGTCAGCAGCTTGCGGTCCTTGCCGTCGATCTGCTGTTCGGTCAGGATCATCTCGTTGACGCCGTCATAGTCCCATTCGTCATGGGGCGTCATCTGGTAGAGCCATTTGGCCATGCCGGTATCGACATCACGCGCAAAGATGGTCATCGACCACCGATTGTCGCCCGGCCGCTGGGTCGGATTCCAGGTCGAAGGGTTGCCGGTTCCGTAATATACCAGATTTTCTTCCGGATCGTACGAGTACCAGCCCCAGGTCGTGCCGCCGCCGATCTTCCACTGATCGCCTTCCCAGGTGGTGAGGCCGGAGTCCTTGCCGACCGGCTTGCCCAGATGGGTGGTCTTTTCAGGATCGATCAGCGTATCGCTGTCCGGCCCCATGGAATAACCGCGCCACAGGAGTTTCCCGTCTGCGATCGCGTAGGCCGTCACGTGACCGCGGACGCCGAACTCGCCGCCGGATATGCCGACGAGAATCTTGTCCTTCACCGGCATGACGGTGGCGGTATTCGTCTCGCCCTTGGTGGCATCGCCGTTCTTGACGCTCCAGATGACCTTGCCGGTCTTGGCGTCGAGTGCCACTACCGTCGTATCTGCCTGATGCAGGAAGATCTTGTTATCCGCATAGGCCACGCCGCGATTGACGGTATCGCAACACATCACCGGGATCACGTTCGGATCCTGCTTCGGCTCGTATTTCCAGACGATCTGGCCATCCTTGCTGAGATCCAGCGCGTAGACCGTGTTCGGGAACGGCGTATGGACGTACATCAGGTCGCCGATGACGAGCGGCGAACCTTCGTGACCACGCAGAACGCCGGTAGAGAAGGTCCAGGCAACCTGAAGTTTGCCTACGTTGTCCTTGTTGATCTGGTCGAGCTTGGAGTAGCGCAGGTTGGCATAGTCGCCGGTCTGGATAGCCCATTGATTGGGGTCATCGATGAGCTTCTGCAAATCATCGTTGGCGAAAGCGACCTGTGCACCGCCGCCTATCGACATAATGGCAAGCATTGTAAGAAGTCGTTTCATTTCATCCTCCTCTTGGGTGCTGCCGATAGGGCCTAGAACCCGCTCGCTCCGGGAAAACCTCGCGGTCTCCTCATCTCCCGGTATCGGCTTGCGACTCTGCCCCTGCCGCTGGAGAAAGCTCCGTCTGCTTCAGGGGTAACTTGCTTCTGTCCTTGTTTTCGCTTCCTCCTCTTCGGTCAGGGAAAGGTTGCCAGATACGCGATTATATCGGCGCGCTCCTGATCCTTGCGCAGACCCGCAAAGGTCATCTTGGTGCCGGGTAGGAAGCCCTTCGGACTGGTCAGAAACTCAGCGATCTTCTCCGGCGTCCAGGTAAGCCCTGCCTCCGCCGCCTTGCTCATCGCCGGCGAGTAGGCGTAGCCTTCGGCTTGGCCGGCCGACCGGCCGATTATCCCGTTCAGCAAGGGTCCGGTCTTCGACTTGGCATCCGGACCGACGGCGTGACAGGCCTGACACTTGCGGAAGACTTTCTCGCCTGCACCGGGATCTCCGACCGAAGGATCCAGAGCAAGAGCCGGCGCAGCAGCGCCAAGAATTCCACCGAACAGGACGAAAGCGGTCAGTAGGGTACCAAGTCTAAAAGCCATTCTTTCCTCTCCCTTACGCGGCGTTCAGCCGCTCTGCATGCCAGCGCACGTGGTCCTCGCCGAAGCTCGCCACGAAATAATAGCTGTGATCGTAACCCGCCTGCAGCCGGACGACGCCGGCCTGCCGCCGCTCCGCCAGCAAGCGGGCCATCGCCTCGGGCTGCAGCTCGTCCAGAAACTGATCCGCCGCGCCCTGATCGATCAGGATATCGCCATGCCAGCCGAGTTCGCCGAGAAGCAGGCAGGCGTCATAGCTGCCCCAGTCGGCCTCGTCGTCGCCCAGATACGCGGAGAACTGCTTGCGCCCCCAGTCCGACCGGGTCGGGTTGACGATCGGCGCAAAGGCCGAAACGGAGCGGAACAGTTCCGGGTTGCGGAAGGCGATCGTCAGCGCGCCGTGGCCGCCCATCGAATGCCCGGTGATCCCGTTGACCCCGTTCAGCGGCAACTGATCCTGCAGAAGAGCGGGCAATTCGGTGACGATGTAATCATACATGCGATAGTGCGGCGACCAGGGCTTCTGCGTCGCATTGACATAGAAGCCCGCACCCTGACCGAGATCGTAGGCCTCGTCGTCGGCCACGCCCTCGCCGCGCGGCGACGTGTCGGGGAAAACCAGCGCCAGCCCCTGCTCGGCCGCGTGCCGCTGCAGACCCGCCTTGATCATGGCATTCTCATGCGTGCATGTCAGGCCCGAGAGATACCACAACAACGGCACCGAACGCGTCCGCGCCTGCGGCGGCATGTAGAGGCCGAATGTCATCTCGACACCGCAAACCTCGGAGGCGTGGCGGTACACGGACTGGGTTCCGCCGAAACATTGGCTTTGCGTTACGAGTTCCATCTTCGCGCTCAATAGAGGACCACGCTCCGAATGCTCTCGCCGGAATGCATGAGCTCGAACCCCTTGTTGATGTCCTCGAGCGGCATGGTGTGGGTGATCATCGGATCGATCTCGATCTTGCCCTCCATGTACCAGTCGACGATCTTCGGCACGTCGGTGCGCCCGCGCGCGCCGCCGAAG
>NZ_JCAXDX010000060.1:0-484 GCF_059758575.1 Sinorhizobium sp. GQ132
GTGGTCTGCCGATCGACTCGCTGCGCCAACAGATCGCACGACTTTTGCACGAGCGGATCAGCGGAGAAGAATAGCCCGGCAGACCGCCGCTCGATCTCAGCGACGCAGCCGGCGAGCCGCCTGAGAACCTCCTGGTCGATCAGCGGCCACAGCAGGTAGTCCGAATATCCGCTGGCGAAAATCGCTTCACGGTGCAGGCTGTTTTCAGAAACGAGTGCCAGTTGCAGTGCGGAAGAGAGTTCTGTGGGCTTGTACTCGTCTTGCTGTCGCAGTCGGCAGTCGACGATAAGAATCTGTGCGGCGCGTCCCAGTCGCAACCGTTGGTGATCGACAACTTCGACGTGGCGCAGGGGGCGTGCTAATCGCGACAGAGTATGAGCCACTACTGAATCCGATCCAAGATATGCAGCCAGGAAGGAAGCATGCACCTCGAATACACCTGAGATTCTGGCCCACCGACGGCTTGACCGAGGCCGATCGGGGG
>NZ_JCAXDX010000061.1:0-464 GCF_059758575.1 Sinorhizobium sp. GQ132
TGGTGAAGCCATCTTTTAGCGACGTCCAAGGGGTGGCCTCCAATCTTGCGGACCTAATAAGCATCGTCATCGCGCCTCACGAGCCTGCGGCAATCCCCGGCAAGAGCGGGTTCTCTCTTGAAGGCCCTACCATTTTATGCGGCGAGCAATCGGTCAACGGACTTGCGCTAGTCTTCCATGAGCTGGCGACCAATGCGGCCAAATACGGGGCGCTGTGCGGCGACAATGGCAGGGTGGACATTGGCTGGCAGATCAAAGGCGACGACCTGAGCATCACTTGGAATGAAGTGGGGGAGAGAGAAATATCCTCCCCTCCTGCTTCCAAGGGCTTCGGCAGCACGTTGGTGGAGGCGACTGTGATCCGGCAATTCGGCGGTACCCTCAACTATGACTGGCGACCGACCGGTTTATCAGTGAACATCATCTTGCCATTGTCCCGTCTCGCACAGTAGCACCGTCCAGCT
>NZ_JCAXDX010000062.1:0-440 GCF_059758575.1 Sinorhizobium sp. GQ132
GGCGACGGAGCAATTCTCGGACGCGCATCAGCCGTCGAGAACATGGCTGTCAGGGAAGAACCTGCCGGCCAATGTACAGGAAGGCTCCGGAGGAGAAGTGGTTTATCAAGCGCCAACATGCGAGCCCCGCGTGTTCAAGTACCGCTACTTCACGCAGCAAGATGTGAAGGAAATGCGGCTAAAACCGGAATGGCTTGTGAATCCAGTCCAAATAGAGTGGTTCGTCGATGACATGGAAATCCCGAACGATGCCGGCTCGCCGCTGAAATTCACCACCACTGTGCGCACAGCACTACCTCCTCCCGACGGTGATGAAGTCTCGGGACACGCGGTCGAGTTGGGCTACGACTTCGGCCTGCCACTCGGGGTGATTGGAGTGACACCGTGGAGCGTAAAATTGACCCCGCGCCCAGCCGATCTTCGCTACGAGGTGCGCGTGG
>NZ_JCAXDX010000063.1:0-440 GCF_059758575.1 Sinorhizobium sp. GQ132
AGCGACGGAGCAATTCTCGGACGCGCATCAGCCGTCGAGAACATGGCTGGCAGGGAAGAACCTGCCGGCCAATGTACAGGAAGGCCCCGGAGGAGTAGCGCTTTATCAAGCCCCAACATGCGAGCCCCTCGTGTTCAAGTACCGCGACTTCACGCAGCAAGATGTGAAGGAACTGCGGCTGAAACCGGAATGGCTTGTGAATCCAGTCCAAATAGAGTGGTTCGTCGATGACATGGAAATCCCGACCGATGCCGGCTCGCCGCTGAGGTTCACCACCACTGTGCGCACAGCACTACCTCCTCCCGACGGTGATGAAGTCTCGGGACACGCGGTTGAGTTGGGCTACGACTTCGGCCTGCCACTCGGGGTGATTGGAGTGGCACCGTGGAGCGTAAAATTGACCCCGCGCCCAGCCGATCTTCGCTACGAGGTGCGCTTGA
>NZ_JCAXDX010000064.1:0-416 GCF_059758575.1 Sinorhizobium sp. GQ132
ATGGCAAAGAGCAAATTTGAGCGCAATAAGCCGCACGTCAACATTGGCACGATTGGCCACGTTGACCATGGCAAGACGTCGCTGACGGCAGCGATCACGAAGTATTTCGGCGAGTTCAAGGCGTATGACCAGATCGACGCTGCGCCGGAAGAAAAGGCGCGCGGCATCACCATTTCGACGGCGCACGTCGAATACGAGACGCCGAACCGTCACTATGCGCACGTCGACTGCCCCGGCCACGCCGACTACGTCAAGAACATGATCACCGGTGCGGCGCAGATGGACGGCGCGATCCTGGTTGTTTCGGCCGCTGACGGCCCGATGCCGCAGACGCGCGAGCACATCCTGCTCGCCCGCCAGGTCGGCGTTCCGGCGATCGTGGTGTTCCTGAACAAGGTCGACCAGGTCGACGACGC
>NZ_JCAXDX010000065.1:0-398 GCF_059758575.1 Sinorhizobium sp. GQ132
ACGGCAAGAGGTGCTGTCAGCAGGCGTGGGAATTCCATATCTCTCGCTTTTGCTAATGACGACTCGGTTACTTCTGCGGAGAACCTAGCGGCAACCTCAGTGGGCAATTTGCGCTGGAGCAAAGACAGAAGGGTTTTCGCGGGCGAGACACCTCGCATGTATCGCAGCGATCAAGTCATCCGCCGCTTTTCCGACCTCCAGGACTTCGCCGCCATGCTCGAGCGGCGCGGCCGCTTGCGCCGTATAGCGCGGCCCGTTTCGCTCGTTCATGAGGTCACCGAGATCCACCGGCGCGTCCTCCTCGCGGGCGGGCCAGCCCTGCTGTTCGAGAAGCCGGTCGACGCTTCCGGCCGCATTTGCGACATTCCGCTGCTCGCCAATCTGTTCGGCACGATCGA
>NZ_JCAXDX010000066.1:0-394 GCF_059758575.1 Sinorhizobium sp. GQ132
GTCGCCGAGCTCTACAGCCTCATCGACAATGAAGGGATTTCGCTGGCCAATCGCTACGTGGATTACGAGGGGCCATGGGCCATGGAGACCCTCGGCGGCGCGGGCGGTCAGACAATCTGCGGAGCAACCCAGACCGCAACCCATGGGGGCGATGTTGTCCTGCCTCCGATCGCTGACGCGATCGTGGCCGTCCACCTGATTGGCGCCAACGGCCGGCATTATTGGATCGAGAAGACCGGAGAGCCTTGGGACTGGCTGTTCAACGATCATGATCTGGAAGAGGTTTATCCAAAGATCCGGATCATGCGGAACAATGACATGCTGCGCGCTGTCCAGGTCACGGCCGGGCGTTTCGGGATCATCCATTCGATGGTCCTGAAGCTTGTACGGCAGT
>NZ_JCAXDX010000067.1:0-389 GCF_059758575.1 Sinorhizobium sp. GQ132
GGGAGAATCTAATCCAAGTGCAACATTGACGGGTGAAGAGTAGGGCACTACGCGCATTCGCGCAAATGCGCCATGAAGACCTCGGTGGGCGTTCGATAGCCCAAGCACTTGCGCGGGAGCGCATTCATATGTTGGGCGAGGGCGACGAGCTGTTGCTGACTGACAGCGGAGAGATCGGTATCGCCAGGCATGAAGCGGCGGATGCGCTTGTTGGTGTTTTCCACGGCACCTTTCTGCCAAGGCGCACTGGGGTCGCAGAACCAGCTCCGCGCGCCGATGCCCTCTTCCAAAGCCCTGAATCCGGCAAACTCCGTGCCGCGATCAAAGGTGAAGCTCTGCCGGGCAAAGGCTGGCAAGGGAGAGAACGTTTCGATGATCTTGTCCATGAT
>NZ_JCAXDX010000068.1:0-380 GCF_059758575.1 Sinorhizobium sp. GQ132
CCGCGGAACATTGATAGCCGCCGACACCTCATGGTGAGCACTCGCCCGGCCCTCCCCCGTTCCAGCGCCACCAGACGCGTTTCCGACCGCCGATCTCCCGCAGCTGCGGGATATCGGGGCTACTAGCCGGCACGACGCGTGGCATCAGTCGTGACCAGAGTACGCGGCGTTCCAAACGCACCACCGAACCAAGCCGCGACCGCGCCAACAACGAGGGAGAAGAAGCCCAAGATGGCCCCGCTAGAAACTGCGGTGGCGGCCACATCCGCGGCTTCGGTCGCCTGTTGTTTGGCGCGTTCGATCGAGGCCTTGTAACTCTCTTCGTATTGTTGAACCTGCGTACGTGCCTGGTCCACCGGAATGTTCTGTGCCTTTGCAAT
>NZ_JCAXDX010000069.1:0-375 GCF_059758575.1 Sinorhizobium sp. GQ132
GCTGGAGGGTCGTGAGCCTAGGTTAAATCGACGGAGTTCAGCGCACGGATTGGCGTATGTTTGCAATCAACGCGTCTGAAATGAAGAAAAAAGCAACCTTTGGGTGAACAAACAAATACTAGCCTGAAGCGGAAGTATGCCGTCTTCGTCTAGACTATTAGCCGGTCCAAATCGCCGAGGTCGAGTATCGGGCGTGGACCGATGAGCGGAAGTTGAGGCATCCCTCGTTTATGGGGATCAGGGAGAGGCTGACGATGCGACGGTGTTTGACATCCAACTTGCGCTCGCTTCGGCGGTAATCCCCACAGCCTGCTCTCCCGGATCGATCTGGGTGAGCGTGCCGTCCACCGCGGCCAAGGAACTCTTTCACGGATG
>NZ_JCAXDX010000007.1:0-342080 GCF_059758575.1 Sinorhizobium sp. GQ132
GCTTTGCGTCAATCCCTTGTGAGCTTAATCCCTCGCCGAGTGCTTGCTTCTGTCCGCAGTCGGAGCTTTGCCGCTGCTCTATGGTGTCTGCTGAGGACCGGTTGGCCAATCTTAGAAGCGCAGTCACCGCGTGCTGCTGATCGCATAGCGGCCTAACCCATCCATCGTCCCGGCGAAGGGACCTCGCTGCGGAGGGCTGATGGCTGTGCCCGTCCGAAAGCCTGTCTCGTCGTCTCCTCCGATCAAGCCGCCAGGGCTGGCGCTCCCTTATGAGCAATGAAGTTGGTTCTGTCCTTGAGCATGCAATGCAACACCACCGCCAGCTTGCGGGCCAGCGCCACGCGCGCCTTTTTGGGGCCGGCACGTTTTGCGACCGCCAATGCCCAGCCCTTCAGATCCGAACCTTTGACCGGCCGGGTCAGGATGACGTTGGCCGCCTCGTAGAGCGCGGTTCGCACACTGCCATCGCCGATCTTCGAGATGCGACCGCTATGATCGGTCTCGCCCGACTGATACTTCTTCGGCGTCAATCCAAAGTGCGGCCCCACCGCGCGGGATGAGCGGAATCGCTCCGGCGCATCGACGGCCGCGACAAACGTCAGCGCCACCAGGACGCCAACGCCCGGCGTCGTCATCAGCCGCCGTGCGTTGTCATCCTGGCGGGCGATGGCACGCAGCTTGCGCTCAAAACCTGCAAATTCATGCACAAGCGCCTCGCGCACCTTCAGTAGTGCCGTCGCGATCGCCTCCAGGGTCGGATGGCCGGCAATCAGCTCGCGGATGCGCCCCGCGTAAGTGCGCCGCGTCGTCGCCCCGACCTTGAGGCCGAAGCCGCGCAGGATGCCCCGGAGGCTCATCTCGATGTCGTGAAGCTTGCCTTGAATGAGCTTGCGGGCGGTCAGCAGCGCACGCACCTCCTGGGCCGCAAGAGATTTGCAGTGGACCGGTCTGAACCAGCCAAGCCGCATCAACTGCGCAATGCCCCGGGCGTCCTTCTTGTCGGTCTTCACCGGCATCGTCTTGAAGGCTGCATGCACGTGGCGCGTCTCGATCAGCTCGACGCAAAGACCTGCTTTCACCATCCCGGCATGGAGCCACTGCGACAAGGGGCCGGCCTCCAGACCAATTCGCTCCATCGCCACGCCGTGCGCGCCGAACCAGGCAATCAGCGCATCGGGCTCGCTGAGGATCTTTGCTTCCCGCACAATGCGGCCATCCACATCCACCACGCACACACTCGAGTATTCCAGTGATACGTCGATGCCGGCATACTGCTTCATGGTCGTCTCTCCGTGCTGCTATGGAGCAGGCCACTCCTGACTCCGCCACACCATCATTGTGAGGGACGACCACCGACCCATCAAACCTACCGCGCCGGGTTCCGCCCGTTACACCATCTTTTTAGCCCAGAACGTGAACGTCCTCGCAACAAGCCGTGCACGGGGCTCGTGAAGAACGGCTCCCTTCGACCCTTTGCCGTCGTCCGGCAGGCCAGGCGCGCCGGCAGGTCTTGCCAAACTAAGGAGACGCTGGCGCGCAAGAGCACGGAGAACGTGACGGCCTGTCTCCATGGCCTTGGAGCTATGCCTGTCGCGCCTTGACCGAACCTCTCATGTTCACGCGCGGCGAGGAGAGAGCAGAGGATGTGAACTTCACCACTATTCTAAACCCGCAACTTTTGTCGTCTGTGCGATACCGGTCATTGTTGCAATCTGAATAAGTAGAGGCTTGGCCGAGGGTGACTGTCCTGTTGCGGCCGTCGACGGATTTGCGGCCGCGGGTGCGATCGGACTCAAGCCCGGCTCTATCGCTGCAAATACCGATACGTGACATTTGGAGACGGAGCATGGCTGCAACCGATCAGGCACTGCCACCGGCACGGCGATGGGGTTCAGTTGGCCTTACCCTCATGTTCACTGGTTTCATCGCCGCCACCTACGGCTTTGGGGTCTATCTCTTTCCGGCTCTGATGCCGGACATGCTAAATGCGCTTTCGCTCGACTACCGGCATGCCGGGACGATCATGGCAATGTCGCAGGCCGGGTTCCTGATTGCCGCACTCATCAGCGGCTTTCTGACAGACAGGATCGGCGCGATCCGCCTCATCCTTCTCTCGATGGCCTGTTGTGCGACGTGCCTGTTGCTTGTCCCGTTCACCTCCGGGCTCGCGACGCTGTCGATAATACTGTTCTTGTCGGGCGCGGCATCCGCCTCAGTCTGGGTGCCCATGGTCGTCGTCGCCAAGGCGGTCATCCCACAGGCTCATCAAGGCAAGGCTCTTGGCCTGATGTCGTCGGGCACTGCCTACGGCGTTTTCGTCAACGGTTCCGCAATTCCCGTGCTGCTGCCGACATATGGCTGGCAATCGGTCTGGTTCTTTGTCGCCGCCCTCACCGCTTTGCTCTTCGTGTGGGGGTCTTTCAGGCTCGCAGGCATCGGAAAGGCCATAGCGACAGGCGGCAGGGCGAGCAACCCTTTGGACCGAATGAACGCGATGAACTACCTGCGGCCCGGCTATCTAGTCATTCCCGCCATGATGTTCCTCAGCGGCGTCGCCTGCATGCCGGCACAGAATTATCTCGTCGCTCTCATTCGCGATGAACTGGGATACGGCGTGACCGCAGCTGGGCACGCCTGGACGATGATTGGCTTCAGTGGCATGTTCGGCGGCTTCGCCATGGGTATCCTTGCCGACAGGATAACGGCGCGGAAAGCCCTTGCACTGGCCTATCTGCTGCTCGCCGCCTCATTCGCCGCCTTCGTCGACCATCGGAGCCTTGCCGTGATTTATTTCGGTGCTGCCCTGTTCGGCTTGGCGTTCAATGCGATTTTCGGACTCATTCCTGCCTATGTCAGCCTGAGTTATCCAAGCCAAGCGACCGCCCTGATCTTCGGCATCGGAAATGTCATGCTAGGGCTCGGTGCCATGACCGGCAATTTCCTCGGCGGCATCATCAAGGATCAAGCGGGTTCATTCCAGTTGATCTATGGTGCGGCGCTTACACTTGCTGTCCTGCTGACGTTTATCGCAATGTTCTTGCGTAAGCCGACTTCTCCATAGCAGATGGGTTCGAAGTGGTGCTGCAGGACGCTTCGGGTGCATGCCGTGAAATCCCTGATTTTTGCGTCACGCGTCGTCCACCCGGCGCTACTCGATCAACGGCTCGATTGAGCCCGGTCTAGCCGTTCCCGCCACGTTTCACGAACGACGCTGTCCCCATATCGGCGGCGGTCCAGTCGTGAGCCCGTATTTCCATCCTATCGGGGAACAGCCACCCTCCAAAGCTATGATTGATTTTGAGGGCGACGCGACGCGCTCCCGCGATTACCCCACGTCCCTGCCGGGACGTAGGCTGAGCCATTCCGTTGATGGGATTGCCGCACTTCCCGCGCCAGATGCGTTTGCCGTCGCGGCGGATCGACACCGCCGTCTCTTTCATCGACACGTCGAGACCGATATATTCTTCCATGGCTGTTCTCCATTCGATGCTTGGGCCCGGCCACCGCTGACCCAGCCGAGTGCGTCGTCCACATTGAAGGCTCTTCCAACGAAGCCCATGATGCGGCGGCCTCTGCCGACCGCGAAGACAACCCTGTAACCCGGCACACGCGTCTCATATAAAGATACTTGACCCCACGGCTGCGATTAGACATCGCTCGTCGATTCCAAAAGCGGAAATCCATCAGGAAGCGCGGGAGCGCGCTAACATTTCCGCACTTAGTGGATTGCGGTCTGCTGCTCTCGATCAACCGGCAATTATAAGAACTGTGCGCAGCCTGCGCGTAGCGTATTGAGATAACATTGTTTTGCTTTGAGGGTGTCATTACCGTCTCAGCCCGACGCGTCCGGTAACCTCCGCGATTCGATTGTGACGACCAGTGAGACATGTGCCAATGACCGACCCTGTATCCCTCGACCGCCAGTTCGTTCGCTGGGACGCGGAGGTCGCGATGGACGTCGAACTGGCGCAATATCTGGAAAGCTATTCGGGCAATTACGATTGGGAGGCGCTGCTAGAGCGGCGGCGCGTCGTCATCCTCGCCGAGGCGGGCAGCGGTAAATCGACCGAGCTGGCGGAGCAGGCTAAGCGCTTGGGTGCCGAAGGCCGGACGGCCTTCATCACCACGCTGCAAAAGGTCGGGCAGCGTGGCAGCCTTCAGTCCGCCCTTGGCGCGGCGGAATGGCTCCGCTTCGCGCAATGGCAGTCCACCGCCGAACCGTGCTGGCTTTTCCTGGATTCCGTCGATGAGGCGAAGCGGGCGGATTTCGCGCTGCTCGATATATTGACCGACGTCGCCGACGCGATCGACGGCTTCTCGACACGCATCCATATCGTACTGAGCGGGCGGGTGAGCGACTGGGAGTTCAAGCGCGACCTAAAGACGCTGCTTGAGCGAATCCCGCTTCCGCCTCCCGATGAGAAGCTCGAGCCGATCAGCGCTGACCAAGAACTGATCGACGCCGTCCGCAACGATCGGCGGAAAAAAGACCCGGAGCCCGCCGAGAAGCCCCTGGTCGTGGTGATGGCGGCGCTCGACCGCGCGCGCGTCGAAACCTTCGCTCGGGCCAAGGGCATCACCGACGTCGATCGTCTGTTCGCCGAGCTTGATCGGCAGAATCTCTGGTCGTTCGCCCGCCGTCCGACCGACCTCGACTGGCTGGCCGGCTATTGGCGAACTCATGGCCGTTTCGGCTCGCTTCAGGAGATGCTGGATGTCTCGATCACGGAACGGTTGAAAGAGACGAACCTGTCGCGCGCGCGCACCGATGCGCTGGACGCCTGCAAGGCGCGCACGGCCGTCGAGCGGATCGGTGCCGCGCTCGTCCTCCAAAAGCTCGACACCATCGTCGTGCCTGACACCGATGGCGAAGCCCGGGCCGATGTCGCGTTTCTCGATCTTAAGGATATCGCCCCCGATCTGACGCCCGGCGAGCAGGCCGCGCTCATCAACCGGGCGATCTTCGACCCAGCCACGCCGGAACAATCAGGGGGCGGTACGCGGCTTCCTCGCGGCGAAGTGGCTGGCGCGGCTGCGCAAGGACGGCAACCTTACGGGTCGCGCATCTTCGAGCTCCTGTTCGCCGAAACCTACGGCGTGAAGCTCGTCATTCCCTCAATGCGCGCGACCGCTGCCTGGCTTGCGCTGTGGGACGCCGAAACCGCGCAGGAGATCGTCGCGCGCGATCCGCGCCTGCTCATGGACGCCGGCGACCCATCCAGCCTCAAGCTCGAGGTTAGGGTCCGCGCACTCGACTGTATCCTTGAGACCGCCGTGGAGGACGAGCATTTCGCCATCCCCGACCATGATGCCTTGCGTCGGTTCGCGCAGCCGGACCTCGCGGACTATGTGCGCGACCGATGGACGGCGCTGAAAGGCTCGTCCGGCGCCCGGACATTGCTGATGCTGTTGATCCACCTCGGTAAACTCGACGCCTGCGCCGACATCGCCGTTGAGGCAGTCCGGGCCGGATACACCGATCGCTACACGCCAATCTTCGCCGGACGCGCGCTGCTGTCCACCGGATCGACCGACCAGCTG
The DNA here is from genome assembly GCF_059758575.1 of Sinorhizobium sp. GQ132. Classification (NCBI taxonomy): domain Bacteria; kingdom Pseudomonadati; phylum Pseudomonadota; class Alphaproteobacteria; order Hyphomicrobiales; family Rhizobiaceae; genus Sinorhizobium; species Sinorhizobium sp. GQ132. The sequence goes on from NZ_JCAXDX010000007.1 coordinate 5,542, forward strand.
CAGGACTATGTCCACGATCTGGTAGAGCATGCCGACAAGGTTCATCCCAGCCTGGTCTGGGACGCGCTTGACAAGCTTTATCCAAGGCTGATTGCCGCCAAGGATCTGCTGACGCTGATCGGTGCGGTGCGCAACAAAGGCGGCGATGGCGGGCTCGATCTAGATTATCACGGACCCCGGCTTGCTGCCCGCATCCCGGACCCGGCGTCTGCCCTCGTCATCGTCGATGGCCTGCTCGATCGGTTGGTGGTGAAGGTCGACCTTTATCGAGAGAGCTCGGATCCAAAAGACAAGCAGATCCTCGAGACGCTCGAGGTTGCCGCCGCACGTTATGCCAGCCTGATCCCGGCGACCCATCTGTCCGACAGCATCATCGACGCCGCGATCCGGGTCGGTGAGAGCCGGCGCATGAGCCGTCGCCATCGAAGGGTTCTTGAGAAGGATGCGCTCGACCTTGAGGCGCAGATCAACGCCACGCCCGAATGGCGCCGGCTTGCGCTGTGGCGGTGCGCCGACCGGTTCCGGATGGCCAAGGAGACGCCGCTCAACCACCCCTGGCAGCTGCAGTTCATCGGTCTTGGTCCGCGTATTCTGGCGGCCGACATCGATTGGCTAATCGAGGACATCGGATGGCGGTCGGACGAAAATGACCTGCGGTTCGCCACGAATGGGGCGATGATGATCTGGCGCGAGGGCGCGATGATCCGGCGCTTTTGGCACGGATCCGCGCCGCCAATCCGGCGACCGTCGTCCAACAGACGATCGACAGCTGGTTCGCGGCCCCCAGGCGCAACCCCGAATATGAGCGATTTGAGGCCTGGCAGGCGAAGCGCGAGGCACAAAACGCGGTCGATCAGGCGCGCGCGGATCAGAGCTGGATCGATTTCCGCAATGAAGTGCAAGGCAATCCGGAGCTGTTGCTTGACTATCTGAAGCCTGGCGATGGCAAGGTTGATGGCCGTCTCTACCATCTCTGGCACCTGCTCAGCCGTCTCGGCGAGAACAGCTCCCATTACGCGATTGCCGATATCTCGCCGCTGCGCCCGCTCTTCGGCGATGAGGTGGTCGAGGCGTTTCGCAAGGCGATGATTCAATATTGGCGGCTGCTGCATACCGCGCTTCCGTCTGAGGTGCCGCCAGAGGAGCGCCGGATCAGCCGCGCCTATGACCTGCTCGGTATCGTCGGCGTTACCCTGGAAGCGAGCGACAATCCGGGATGGGCGGCGGCGCTCAATGAGGAGGAGGCAAAGCTTGCCACTCGCTTCGCGACGCGCGAGCTCAACGGTTTTCCGAAATGGATCGATGACCTGGCCGCGGCGCACCCCGCCCGTCGTGAAGGATATACTCTGGCGCTACCTTGCGGTCGATCTGGAGCCGACCAACGCGGCCGAGTCTCGCACCCACCTGCAAGACGTGGTCGGCGCCGGCGATACGGTTGCGAGGCTCATGGCGCCGCTGATGCTCAATTGGCTCGAAGCGCATCCCGATTTGTTTGCTGACGCGCTCGACATGGCTTTGCGCCTCATCGCGCGGGACCCGGCTACTCTCGCGGCGGCCATTCCGCTGGCATCGCGCCGCAGCCTCGAGCCGCGCAGCCGGTGGACGCGCGCCGCCAATATCGGACTCGTCTACGCCCATGATGCGGCGGGTGCGACCGACCTGTTGATCCAGGCGTTTCAGACCATGAGCCGCAACGATCAGGTGCTCCTCGCTCAGGCCGCGCTCCCGCGTGCCTTCGGCTCCCGCTTTCGGCTCGATCAGCTCAAGCTGTCGCCGGTTCCCTTTGCCAGCCTCGAATGCTTAGTGCTGCTCGCCTTCGAGCAGATCCGGCCTGACGAGGACAATAACCGACCGAGCCTCGAGGCCTACTCCCCCGACGAGCGCGACCATGCCGAAGATGTGCGCAGTGGGCTATTCAACACGCTGGTGAATACGCCGGGCTATGCGACCTACGCGGCGATCCAGCGCTTTCGAAGGATCCCCGACTTTCCCGTCTGGGATCGTCGCCTGCGCGAGCTGGCGTTCGAGCGCGCAGCGGTGGACTCCGAACCGAAGGCTCTGCGCGCGGTGGATGTCTTGACGTTCGAGAGAAGCCACGAGCTGGTGCCGGCGACATCGCAAGACCTACAACGCGTCGGCGTCGCGCGCCTCAGCGACATCGCACACCAGCTGCACGGCGACTTCAACCAGGGCCTGACCGTCGCGCGCCTGCCCGACGAAGTCGATGTCCAGAATTGGTTTGCGGACAAATTGGCTTCCATGCAGGGGCACAGCTATTCGCTCGAGCGCGAACCGCATGTCGCCGAGGAAAAAGAACCCGACATCCGCCTGAGCTCGCTGCGAGATCCGGCGGCGAAGTCGCCAATCGAGATCAAGGTGGCCGGCAGCTGGTCGCTCAAGCAACTCGAGGAGGCACTGACCGTGCAGCTGCGCGGCCGTTATCTGCGCGACAAGGATAATCGCTTCGGCATCCTCCTCGTTGTTCACAACACCGTGCGCACCAGGGGTTGGGAGAAGGGGAGCGGCTATCTGAAGTTCGCTGAAGTCATGACCCATCTGGAGACGATCGCGCTGGACATGGCGTCTGCCGATGCGCTGGCGCCTCAGATGATCCCCGTCGGCATCGACCTCTCGTCCTTCGCCCAACGCATCAGGGCCGCGGAAGCCAAGGCCGCCACGACGCCGCCGAAGGCCGATGCCGAACCGTCGCCCCAAGAGTGAGGCGGGCGGGCCGTCAGATCAGCGCGGCGGGCTTCCAGCGTATCAGCTAGCTGGATGAAGGTCCGCTATATGATTTCGGCTACTTGAAAGCTGCCGGACGGCTAGCGCCCCGCACTGAAGACGTTCGGCGTATCGTCACCAAGCGTCCGCAATTGGCGCAACCTGCTCGTTCCGATGAGCAAGACGGAACGACTGTCTTCCACCCGAAAGTCGCTTCTCGCAGGTACGATCAATCCGCTTGAAGGTTGAGCGCTGCGGCTGTGGAGGGTGGCTTCGGGAGGAAGGCTATGTCTAGCTGGAATTCGGGCCGCATCATCGGTCAAAAGCCCCCATTGAAGCCGAAGGAGGTCTGGGCGATACGAACCCGCCTCCAGATGTTAGGCGCCGTGCGCGACCTGGCGCTGTTCAATCGCGCGACCGACAGCAAATTGCGAGCTTGTGATCTCGTCACGATCTTAGTTGCTGATGTTGCAATTTCCGGAAGGATTCGCGACCGAGCGATCATCGTTCAGCGGAAGACGGGCCGACCAGTGCAGTTCGAACTCACCGATCAAACGCGGGAGGCTGTCGCTGAGGAAGTCGCAGACTGGGCGAACGGGGCGTGCACGCAAAGCCGCATCTGTCGACGCGGCAATATGGCAGGATCGTCGAACGGTGGGTGTCAAGCATAGGGCTTGATCCCAAGCGCTACGGCACGCACTCGATGTGGAGGACGAAAGCGGCGCATCCGCGAGACGTAGGCCAACACGCGTGCACAAGTTGCTTCACTTCGGAAAGGGCCGCCCATGGGAATATACAGCGAAGTCATCCTCCCGAAGCTCTGCGATCTATCCATGCGCAACGAGCGCCTGCACCCCTATCGCGAACGCGTGATCGGCGCCGCGGAGGGGCGCGTGCTGGAGATCGGCAGCGGTTCCGGCCTGAACCTGCCCCACTATCGTCCGGTCGTCCGGGAGGTTCTCGCGCTGGAGCCTGACGAAAATCTGCTCGCGATGGCCGGTCGCGTTCCGCATGCGGAAATCCCCGTGAACTTCATAGAGGCATCTACTGAAGCCATACCGCTCGACGATGGTAGTATAGACACGGTCGTGACGACCTGGACCCTGTCCACCATTCCGCGAGCCGACGCGGCGCTTTCTGAAATGCGGCGCGTGCTGAAGCCGGGCGGCAGGCTGCTGTTCGTCGAGCATGGGCTTTCGCCTGACCGTGGTGTTCGCTGGTGGCAGGATACCCTTACTCCAATCTGGAGTAAGATCAGCGGCGGCTGCCATCTCAACCGCCCGATCCGATCGATGATTGAGCACGGCGGCTTTCGCCTCGATCGGATGGAGACCGGCTACATGCGAGGGCCAAGCCGATGACGTTCATGTACGAAGGCAGCGCACGGCCGTAGACGATGGGCGCACGCCCTCCATTACTGAGTTGTTTCCCGCTCGCCGCGGCTCATCTCTGCCTCATACTCGCGCTCCCGTTCCGGCCAGGTGGATTTGATGAAGGCGATCACGGCGCGGATTTCACCGTCGTTCATGACATTCCCGAATCCCGGCATGTCACTCTGGTAACCCCCGCCGACAACCGCTGCCGGTCCTTGCTTGGTGATGCGGAAGAGCATGCCGTCGGCATGATGCCAGGTGTGGCCGGATGCATCGTGCGGCGGCGCGGGCATGCGTCCAGAGGGCAGCGGGCTTTTCCAGTCGCACTGCCCTTCGAGGTTCGCTCCGTGACAGGCGGCGCAATGCTTGCCGTAGAGCGTCTCACCGAGCGCGACGGTCTCGGCCGAGGCATCGCCGTTCGCAATCCGGGCCGCCAGCCAGGGCCATGCCCCGGTGAGGCCCAAGCCCGCCGCGGCAATCCCCAGCTCCGAGAAGAGGATCGTTCTCGAAGACATTCCTGCCCTAGCTCCCACCCGCCGACGCAATCAGCCGCTTCAGCGTCGACTCGTCCGCCAGGCCGCGGACGACATCGTCGCCGACGACGAAGCTCGGCGTGCCTCCGATCCGCAAGGCTCCGGCGAGCGCGATATTGCGCTTGATGGTCGCGTCGATCGCCGGGTCTTCCATGTCCTTCTTCAGGCGCTCTACGTCGATGCCGATGCGGGCCGCGACCTCCAGACTGGAGGATTCGGTGATTCTGCCCTCGTAGGTCATCATTGCCTAGTGAAAGGCAAGATACTTGCCCTGCTTGCGGCTCGCCAGCGCGGCGCGGGCGGCGAAGGCGGAGCCCGGACCGAGGATCGGATATTCCTTGTAGACGAGGCGCAGTCCCCTGTCGGCCTGCTCGAGCTTGCCGAGCAGCGGCGTGGCCTGACGGCAGTACGGACAGTCGTAATCAAAGAACTCGACGAGGATGGCATCTCCCCCGGCGTTGGCACCGACCGGTGAATCCGGATCGTTGAAGATTTCATCGCGGCGCTCTGCGATCACAGCGGTCGCTTCACTCTCGGCCGCGGCCTGCTGGCGGGCCTCCAGACTCTTGACGGATTCGAGGATGACCTCGGGGTTCTTGAGGAGATAGGCGTGGAGTTGGCGGTCGAGATCGTCGCTGGCGCGAAGCGGCGGAAGAACTCTCGCCGCATACAGCAGCGCCACGGCTGACGGCACGACGGAAAGCATGGCCAATGCGAATGAACCGAATACCGAATGGCGCAAGCTTCGGACCCGTTTCCTGTCTCAGAGCCTGGTTCTGGCGAACTGGATGCCGAATCCTTTTGTGCGTCAGCTATCATGGGAGGGATCCTTTGAGCTTGTCCCAGAAGCCCGGCTCCGGATGCGGCTTCTGAGTCCGGTTTGTCAGCGCGTTGACGAAGACGACAAGATTGACGGGCTCGAACTTCAGGCCGTGGAAGCGGGCACGCAGGCGGCCGTCCTGGTCGATCACGTGGATGACGATCCCGTGCATCTGCATGCCATGCCCGTCGTCGGTGAACTTGAGCCCGTAGGATTCGGCGATCTTACGCGTCGAGTCCTCGGGCGCATCCGGCGCGGACGTCAGGAACACCCAGTTGGCGGGATCGAGGCCGTGCGCCTCGCCGTAGTCGCGGAGCACGGAGCCTTTGTCATGCTTGGGGTCCGTGGTGATGGTGACAAATTCGACCATGTCCTTCGTCGGCGACTGGTTGACCATCTTCTGAATCTCGGCGATCCGCTCGGCGTGCAGCGGGCAGACGTCGGGACAGTTGGTGTAGACGAAATTTAGGACGACGACCTTGCCGCCGAGGTCTCCAAGGCCGACGGTCCGGCCACTGGCGTCGTGCAGCGTGAAGCCCGGCGCAATGCTGTCGACGGCTTGGAAGTACTGTTCCTTGTCGCGGAGGTCCCGGTCGACCTCCTCGAGCGAGTGCGCGGCGGCGGGGATGACCGAGGCGAGCAACGCGGCGGTCGCCAGCGTAGCCATTCTGAGAACAGGCAGCCGTCTTCGCGAGGCGAAGGTCGCGGTAGTTTGTTGGGTTCGGGAACGGTCATTGCGAATCTTCCTTGTCGGGTACCGTCATCTGCTGTCCTTTTGGTTCGATGATCGACTTGAGAAACGCGACCATCTCCGGCGCGGCCCATTCGGCGGGACCGACCAGCCGGCCAAGCTCCCTCCCCTCGGCGTCGATCAGGATCGTCGTCGGCAAGCCCAACGCCGCCAGGGCGGACAGCGCCTGGCCGCTGGCGTCGACGTACAGGGCGAGGTGCTTTACCCCGATTTCCGAATAGAACGTCCTCACGGTCTCCGTTCCCTGGCGGTCGATCGAGAGGGCGACGACCTCGAAGTTCTGGCCGCTCAGTGCCGCCTGCAGCCAATCGAGTGTCGGCATCTCCTTGCGGCATGGCAGACACCAGGTCGCCCAGACGTTCAGCAACACGACCTTGCCGTGGAAGTCCGCTAGCGAGAGCGGCCACTCCTCCCCGTCGGCGAACCGGAGGTCGGGCACGGGACTCGGGACCACCCTCAAGTCCAGGGGCGACAGGACCTCTGAAAATAAGCATGCCCGCGATTCCTGCGAAGCCCACGACCGCCAGCAGAAGCAGAAGCCGAAGGCGCGGGTCGAACACGGTGGACCGGCTGGCTGCAAAGATGCGGGGCATCATGGTCATTCGGTCGCGTAGACCTCCGCTGCCTTGCCGTCCTTGGGAACGGTGTATATCACGAACTTCTCAGTCTTCGTACCTGCCATGCCGGGCGAACCCATCGGCATTCCCGGCAAGGTGATGCCGGCGATCGGCGGCTTCTCCTTGAGAAGCTTGCGGACGACGTTTACCGGAACATGGCCGTCGATCACGTAGCCGTCGATGAACATCGTGTGGCAGCCCTCCATGCCTTCCGGCACGCCCGCCTTGTGGCTGATCTCGAGAAGGTCGTTGGTCGGCTTCACGTCGACCTTGAAGCCGTTGTCGCGGAGATAGGCGGCATAGCCCTCGCAGCAGCCGCATTGCGGATTCTTGTAGAGTGTCGCCTGTAAGGGATCGGCGAGCGCCGGGTTGGCGAAGGCGACGAGAGCCGTGAGGCTCATGAAGCGGATCGTGCGGTTCATTTCGGTTCTCCTAGGGTAATCTAGTTTGCTTCAGGCGACGCGCAGCACAGTCATCATGCCGGACATCTGGTGGTCCATGACATGGCAGTGCAGCATCCAGTCGCCGGGATTGTCGGCGACGAAGGCGGCCTCGACGACATCCTTAGGTGCCATCAGCACGGTGTCCTGCCATTGACGGTGCGGCACAGCTCTGCCGTTGCGGCTGAGCACCCGCAGGCTGTGGCCGTGGAAATGCATCGGGTGCCACCAGGCCGTTTCGTTGCGCAAGGTCAGGACGATGCTGCGTCCGCGCTGGAATGTCAGCGACGGCTCCATCCCGGCGTGGCCGTCGCCCGTCATCGACAGCCCGTTGATCGCCCAAACAGCGGGGTGCCCCATGCCCATCATCCCGCCGCCGCCCATCATCCCGCCCATGCCCATCATGCCGCCGCTCCTCATTCCGCCCCTGCCGGACATGCCTCTCATGCTCATCATCCCGCCCTGGAGGGTCAGCATGTGGCGCTCGGCCGACGCGACTTCGGGCTCCGGCAGGGGGTTGCGGGGCAGTTCCAGCGCCGCGTCGAGAGCGTGCGCGCGGATCGGCGGCCGCTCGTCGTAGGCAAGTTGCGTCAGCCGGTAGGACAGGCCGTCGTAGAAATTGTCGACGACGTCGTAGCGCCTTCCCGGCTCTCCCTGCATGTCGAGCATGAGATCGATGCGCATGGCCGGGCCGAGCAGGATGCGTCCGTCCTCGGCTTCGTGCGGATCGCACGGCTGGCCATCGATTGCGATGATAACGGGGCGATGTCCGGCGAAGCGCAAGGCCATGATCCGCGCAAGTGAAGCGTTGACGAGGCGCAATCGGACCCGCTCACCCGCGCGGAACGGTTCCTCCTCCGAAACGCGGCCGTTGAGCGTCACAGTGTTGCCGATGCGGCCGGACATCGCCGCCTCCATCCGGTTGCCGAAGCTCGCGGCAATTCGGCCCCCGTCGGTCAGCCGCCAGTCGGCGACGACCCAGAGAAGATCGCGGTCGACGGCGATGGTTTCGCGTTCCTCGACGATCACCGCTCCGGCAAGACCGCGGCCAAGCTGCTCCAGGCTGTTGGCATGCGGGTGATACCAGAAGGTTCCGGCATCCGGCGGGGTGAACTCGTAGACGAAGCCCTCGCCGGGCTTGATGGGAGGCTGCGTCAGGCCCGGCACGCCATCCATCGCATTGGGAAGCCTGATGCCGTGCCAATGCACGGTCGTTTCCTGGTCGAGACGGTTTTCGACAACGAGGCGAACGGGCTTGCCCTGGCGAAGTTCGACAAGGGAGCCAGGGACCGTTCCGTTGTAGGTCCAGACGTCCGTTTCTGGCTGGCCGGAGCCAGCAAGTCGCGCGCGTGCGGGCGCGGCTACGACCCGGTAGTCCTGGGGCGACGCTCGCGCAGGCAGTGCTGGTAGCACAGCCGTCAGCAAAAGTCCCCCGCCGACGCGGAGCAAATCCCGGCGCGACACGGGGTAGTTGAAATCCCTATTCACATTCGACCCTTCCAATCATCGTGGGTAACGGAACGCGGGCTTTGTTGGACCAAAATGCGCGCGTTCGTTCTCCCGGCCTAGTCGCCTGGCCGCGACAGCCGGAAATCAGCCGATGTCGGAAGTTCGTGGCGGGTCGGGATCGGGAGACAGTGACCTGCCATCAAGAGACAGATCGGGTGCGACGACGGAAGCCGGCTTCTCGCCATCGGGAATGACCGCCGCAGTTGGAAGCGGCGCGATGACGGGAGCGGCACAGACGTTGCCGCAGGCCATGGCCTTCATGCCGCCGTCGCCGGGCTGGTCAGGGCAATCCTGGCAGTCGCCGTGATCCGGCATCGCCATGTCGGACATCGTCGCCATCCTGGCGGACATGCCGCTCGCCTGGGCGACCGACAAGCCCATCCCTGCGGCGACGAAGACCGCGAGGAGGACAAGGACAAGCTGTCGGACCGACCTGTGCTTCATGACGGAAGAATCGCGCCGAACTTCTGCAAATACAAGCGCGGATGCGTCCCTCCAGCGGCCCGCGCCGTCAACAGTGCGTTATCTGACGCGCGGTGACCTGTCATCTGAAGAACAGGTATTTGACGAGTGCCGCGATCACGAGCACGATGACCAGCAGCGCGAGGATGCCGACGCCGCCCATGCCCCACATCATGTCGCCGCCCATCATGTCGTTCATCATGGCGTCCTCCGTTCCATTACTCAGCCGCCTCACTGAAGCGCCGGCTCAGGTTCGTTGGCGGCCGATTGGCTGTCGGAATTCTCCGACAGCCGCCCCTGACCAGCCCATAGATCAGGGCCAAGACCGACGACGAGTTGCAGGATCTTGACGAGGCCATAGATGAAACCCTGCCACGCTACTGGAACGAAAGTCTAAATGAGGCCTGTGCCCGAGGTTGGACCAGGGGCGGTGAGGCGACACTCGACGAAATTTTGTTAGACCTTCAGTACATCAGGTCGCGCTCGTCGAGCGCCGTGCTGAGGGGACGACGGCTTTCCAACCTATTGCGACGTGGTCTGAAGCGGAAAGTTCGACCCGAAGCGGAAGTCCATGATCCAGTCGAACTCACTCGCGGGGCGATGGGCCTCCGGCTCGGAAGCTGCAGCCTTTAGTACTTCACCAACAACGCTATTCCCGGTCAAAGCGTACTGATCATGAATGGTTTACCGTTCCTCAGGTGGTTTGAGTTGGCGAAACTGCAGCGACAATAGAAGGTCATAAACGATCTTCAGCATGGCGCAGATGACGAGGGGCGAAGAGCGATAGGTTGCAGCAAGGAGAGCACCTGCAAGGGCGGGACTGGCCGCTGCGGCCAAGCTGCGCGGCACGGATGTGAAGCTCGCGGCCGCGGCCCGCTCCGCCTCGGTGACAACGGCCATCACATAGGAAGAGCGCGTCGGCACATCCATCTGCGAGAGCGCCGCCCGGATGAGCAGCAGGGCAAGCGCCAGGGGCAAGTTGGATGCGAACGCCGCCAGCAGGAGGGCAATGCTCGACGGAATGTGGGTGAACACCATGATGTTGATGAGGCCGACATGCCGCGACAGCCATGCGGCGACGGGAAACGAGAACGCCGACAGCACACCCGACCAGAAGAAGAATACGCCGGCTTGCGCGAGCGACAGATCGACAACGCTCGAACAGCCAGAGCGCGAGCAGTGACTGGACGACGAAGCCTCCGGCGAAGGCGTCGAGGCTGAACAGGGCTGCAAGCTTCAAGACGATGGCGCGCGAGGGACCGAGCGCGGCGGCTTTGGCAGATTCGGAGCTGATCATACGCTTCGGCAGACGGGCATAGAGAAGGCCGCCGGCAATGCCCATGAGCGAATAGAGCACGAACATCCACTTGATTGCGGTCAGTCGTTCTAGCCCCACGGCGATTGTGAACTCGGGAAGGGCTGCGGCGAGCGCGCCGGCGGCACCGGCAAGCCCTCCGATCAAGCTGTAGCGCGCAAACATCCTCGTCCGCTCCGCATCGGTCACTTCGCGGGTGAGCGCCGCGTGCTCCAGCGGCACAAAGACACTGACGCTGCCGGCCGAGGGGTTGATCGTGCCGGCAAAGGCGATCACCAGCAGCAGCCAGTAATCCTGCGCCAAGGACATGGCGACGCCCGTGGCCGTCATCAAGCTAGCGGCGGCCAGAAGCAACCAGCGAAGATCGTGGCGCGCCCCGAGGAACCCGACGGCAATCGTCAACAGCGCGGAGCCAAAGAGCGATGCGGTCGCGATGATGCCGACCTGCAGCGGCGAAAATCCGAGTGCGAGCAGATAGACCGGCAACAGGACAGCGACGAAGCCGTCGCCGAAGTCGCGTAACGCGCGCGCTCCGAAAAGATATGTTGCCGGACGGGGGCTTCGCACGGATCTCACTCTTTCCATCGCGCAGCGCCCTCCCGCGCTTGAGCTTCTCTACGTCTACGACATCACGAGCGTCCAGATCATCCCGGCGACGGCGCAGGCCAGCAGCGTCGCCATCACCGACGCGCGGAACCGGAAGATTGCAACCCCTGCCGTCACGGTCAGCACCAGCGACGGCAGAACCAGCGAGCTCAGCACAGGCACGTCGAGCGAGAACTTTCCGACGCTCCAGGCCGCGACCTCGGAAAACAGCGTGTGCAGTCCGAACCAGACTGCCAGGTTGAGAATCACGCCGACGACGGCGGCAGTGATCGCCGACATCGCCCCGGTAAGTGCTACGTTGTTGCGCAGTCGCTCGATGAACGGCGCACCGAGGAAGATCCACAGGAAACACGGGACGAAGGTCACCCAGGTCGTCAGGATCGCGGCCAACGTCGCCGCGGTCATCGGGTTCAGCGATCCGGTATCGCGGTAGGCTCCCATGAAGCCGACGAACTGAACCACCGTGATCAGCGGGCCAGGCGTCGTTTCGGCCATGCCGAGACCGTCGAGCATCTCGCCGGGTCTTAGCCAGCCGTAATGCTCGACCGCCTCCTGCGCGACATAGGCAAGCACCGCGTAGGCTCCGCCGAAGGTCACGACTGCCATTTTGCTGAAGAACATGCCGATCTGGGTAAAGACATTGTCGACGCCAAGGAAGGCCGTGAGCAGCGCCAGCGGCACGAACCAGAGTGCAAAGAACACGGCCGACACCCGCAGCGACCAGGCGAGGTTCGGGCGGGCATGGATCGGCGTCTCCTCGCCAAGGACCGAGTCCTCGTCCTTTAGGATCGGCCCGGTCCCGGCCTTGTGGCCGCCGCCAATTCGGAAGAGCGGCGAACCGGAACGGCCGCCAACATAGCCAATGACGCCCGCCGCAAGGATGATCAGCGGAAACGGCACGCGGAAGAAGAAGATTGCTATGAAGGCGGCCGCGGCAATGCCGATCATCAGCCGGTTCTTGAGCGCCCTGCCGCCGATGCGGAACACCGCCTGGACGACGACGGCAAGCACTGCCGCCTTCAAGCCGAAGAACAGCCCTTCGACGACGGCGACATTGCCGAAGGCGGCGTAGATGTAACTAAAGCCAAGAATCGCGAGGAACCCCGGCAGCACGAAGAGCGTGCCGGCGACGAGCCCGCCGGCGGTTCGGTGCAGCAGCCAGCCGATGTAGACGGCGAGCTGCTGCGCTTCCGGTCCGGGCAGCAGCATGCAATAGTTCAGCGCATGGAGGAAGCGGTGCTCGCCAATCCAGCGCTTCTCGTCGACGAGAATGCGATGCATTACCGCGATCTGCCCGGCCGGGCCGCCGAAGCTCAAGGCCGCCACCCTCAGCCAGACGCGAACGCCCTCGCTGAACGGAATGCCGTGGCTGTATGGCGGCCTCGCCGCATCTGGCGCGGCCTTGTCGGCGATCTCGGTCACCTCAGGCATCCTTTTTCCGGCGCAGGCGAGTTGTGTGTTTCTTCTGTGGCGTCGCGGCACCAGCGATAGAAGGCGTCATAGAGCAGCATCCCCGCCTCGAGTTGCTCGTGGTCGTCGGCATACATGCGCGACAGGCCGAGCGATGCTGCGAGCAGGCCTGGCGCTTCCGGCGCGAGGTCGAGGCGGGCTGTGTCCGCGCCGCGCACGATCGTTGCCAGGCGCAGCAGCGGCTCCGTCGAAAGACCGAATGCCTCGACCATGACATCGAAGGTGCAGAGCTCACCCTTGTGGCTCCAGCGGATCGGAGCGTCGATGTCGAAGGGGGTCGCAGCGAAGCGCTCCCCGACCATCTCGACCTCGGACGGCGACACGAACAGAAAGACCGCCCGCGGGTCGACAAAGCGGCGGATCAACCACGGACAGGCGATACGGTCGATCTTCGGCCGTGCGCGAGTGACCCAGACAGTGCGTCCACTGGCATCCCGCTCCGGTATCGCAGAGACGGGCACGGTCGGACGGCCGCGCTCTGACTAAGCTTCGAAGCCGCCCTCGAGCACGTCAGCGGCAATGTTATGGTGACGGAGCCAAGCGGCGACACCATAGCTGAGCTTCTTGCCGCGATGGCAGATGACGACGGCGGAGTCGCTATCGATCTCCGCAGCCCAGTCCTGTACGTTCCGATAGTCGCGTCGGACCGATCCCGGCACCAGGCGCGGATCGACCTCGAAGTCCTCGTCGATGCGGACGTCGATGAGCGCAGGACATTTCGGGGTGCCGATTAAGCGGGCGAGTTTCTCGGGAGAAATTTCAAGAAGTGACGACATGGCGCGTCCTCCGGGTGAGCGGTTGAATGGACGCGATACTTCGGCTGTCGCCTCGTGGGGTGATCGCAACCCCATGCGCGATTTTTTGCTCGCTTTGAGCGGAGCTGTCAAGCGGTGGATGCGCGTAGGTTAGCGGCCCGCTGTCGGCCGCATAGCGATCGCTCAGCAATACCCGAATGAACTTCGGCTCACCACCCGAAAGGTCACTTCCAGAAGGATTACCATTAGGCCGCTTAAAGGTTGAGCGCTGCGGCAGTGGAGGGTGGCTCTTTGGAGCAAGGCTATGTCTAGCTGGAACTCGGGCCGCATTATCGGTCAGAAGCCTCCATTAAAGCCGAAGGAGGTCTGGGCCATCCGAACCCGCCTCCAGATGTCGGGTGCGGTACGCGACCTGGCGCTGTTCAATCTCGCGATCGACAGCAAATTGCGAGCTTGTGATCTCGTGGCGATCTCAGTTGCCGATGTTGCGATTTCCGGAAGCGTGCGCGACCGGGCGATCATCATCTTACGGAAAACAGGCCGACCCGCAATTCGAACTGACCGAGCAGACGCGGGAGGCTATAGGTGCCTGGATTGGACGTCGCAGGCTCGGTGAACGGGATCCCCTGTTTCCGAGCCGAGTGCACGCAAAGCCGCACCTATCGACGCGTCAGTATGGCAGGATCGTCGAACGGTGGGTGTCGAGCATCGGGCTCGATCCGAAGCGCTACGGCACGCATTCGATGAGGAGGACGCCCACATCTATAAGAAAACAGGCAACCTGCGCGCCGTCCAGCTCTTGCTGGGGCACAAAAAGCTGGAGAGCACCGTGCAATACCTCGGAATAGAGGTGGGGTGGACGACGCCTTAGCCATTTCTGAGCAAGTGGAGCTTTAGCACTCAAGGCCGGCGCTTCGCTGCGAAGCGCCGGCCGCTCGCCTGCTGAGGCGACAGTTCGACCCAACGCGGCGGTTCACTCCTTCGGGCCTTAGGACAAGATTGCCCCAAGGACGGTCGTTCCCAATGGGGATCTCCTCCAGGATCGGACGTCAGCGGCACCGGAACCGCAGGAATTAATCTCGCCAACCCACGGACCGGAGCTTTTCGGCCATCTGTGCAGCCCATTGAGGATTTCTCATCGCGAGCGGCATGAAGATAGCGTCGGCGGGTTGCCGGTGCATCTGCAACTGTCGGACACAAGCCCGTGCAGCATCGGCCTGACCCAATGCGACGTGGCACCAGGCCAGGACTTCCAGAGTCAGTCTCCAGGTCGGCCGTATCTTTAGCGCTTTGTGGGCGGTCTCCAGCGCCAGCTCGGTCCTTTCCGACAGCAAGTACGCGACAGCGAGGACGTTGAACCATACGAAGTTTTGAGGGTCATGGGGATTGAGCGCGAGACCGTGCCGGAGCGCAGCAATGGCTTCTGGTGTCCGTCCGATGTAGAGGCGTGCCATGCCGAGGACCAGATGGCCGAGCGCAAAGCTCGGGCTGAGTTCGATTGCCCGTTCCGCCGCCAGGATCGCCTGGTCCAGCTCGTTCCCATAGACGCTGGCGATCGCAAGCCCGTAGTGGCAGTAGGGATTCCTGTCGTCGAGTCCGACCGCTTTTATTCCAGATTCCATGCCTTCGCGGATATCTTCAACTGAATTGATGGACCAGCTATAGGCGACGATGCCGGCATTCACCCGGGCCAGCCACAAATGTGCCTCGGGCAATTGCGGATCGATCCTGCAACTCTGTCGAAAGAGTTCCCGGGCCCGGCTATGCGTTTCTTTGGTGACTTGGTGAAAGTGCCACGTGCCGCGTCGCACCAAGTCCCACGCAGTCATATTGCCGGTGTGCCGCGTCGAGGCCAGCACCGCTTCGGTCTGGAGAAGCTCAGGCTCGACGATGCCGGCAACTCGCTCGGCAATGTCGTCCTGGATTGCAAAGAAATCCGTCATCTCCAGATCGTAACGCTCGGCCCAGATGTGATTCCCCGACGCAGCTTCGAGGAGCTGAGTCGATATCCGCAGCCGGCGACCGGACTTGCGCAAGGCGCCCGCAAGAACATACCGGACGTCGAAGTCGCGGTAAATCTGCGGGACAGCCGAGCCTTTATAGGCGAAACTTGAATTCCGACCGATGACGCGGAACCAGCGGAATCGGCTCAGCGCGATAATGATGTCCTCAGTGATCCCGTCGGCAAGATAGTCCTGTTCCCTTTCGCCGCTTTTATTCTCGAATGGCAGCACCAGGATGGATGGTGCATCCGCGCCCCGACCGGCTCTTGCCTGGGTACCGGTTGCCGCGTCGGACTCTTCGACCATTCGGTACCCGACCCGCGGCACGGTGACGATCCACTCGCCGCCGCCCGGCATTGGACCAAGCAATTTGCGAAGGGCCGCGATCTGAACCGAGAGGTTGCTTTCCTCCACTGAAAGCCCCGGCCATGCGGCATCCATCAGGTCCGCTTTGCTCAGCGTTTTTTCGCGTGCGTTGAGCAGTGCATTCAGCAGCACAAGGCCCTTGTTGCCGATGCAGAGCTTATGGCCGTCGCGGCTGAGCCGTCCCCGATCCAGGTCGAGCACGAAGGGACCAAAGGCGATGGGCGGGGCGCGCATGAAAGAAGTTTAGCCCATTTTTGCAGGATTTCGGAGTTTTTCGGCTCCCTTTTCGATACTCCCACCGCGTTCTGGATCATTCTCTCCTGCTTCCAACAGCTACCTGAGTAAAGGGAGGTCTCGATGAAGAAACATGTCGACGGGCCGAACCTCGCCGCCGCGACGACCACACAAAAGGGGTTTGTGGTCAAGGGAGGACAACCGTATCGGGCCCGGCAAGGTCCTGTCTATGCGCCAGGCGTGAGCGCCCAAACGGTGGGGTCGCGAATGCTCTGGCTGGGCATGGTGACGCTTCCGCCGGGCCGGCGCACCACGGCGCATGTCCACGAATTCCACGAGTCCGCCTTCTACATGTTGAGCGGCGACGAGGTCGAGCTGTGGACGGGTGGCGAGCTTGAGCACTGCGATCGCGTCCATCCCGGCGACTATTTGTTCATTCCGCCGAACGTGCTGCACGTGGCGGTAAACCGCTGTTCGGTTCCCGCCGTGTTCATCGGCTGCCGCAATGAGCCGACTGCAGAAGAAAGCCTGGCACTGCGCCCGGAGATGGACAGCCGCGTGCCTTGAACCCGCGATGCCGCCACGCCGCTTGATCAATCGAACAAACAATTAAGGGGAGTCCCATGTCACGGATCGAAGCAAAGCTCGCTGAGATGCACCTGGTCCTACCTGAACCGCTGATCGTGCCACCCGTCCTGCGCCTCCAATTTGCCTGGGTCCGCGTCCGCGGCAAACGGGCGTTCATTTCGGGCCATGTCCCGCAGAATGCGGATGGCAGCCTCGCTCAGCCGCTCGGAAAAGTCGGGGCAAATCTCACGTCGGAACAAGGCTATAGCGCGGCCCGGCTGGTCGCGCTGGCTCACTTGGCCAGCCTGAAACGTGCGCTCGGCGGCCTTGACCGCGTCACAGCCTGGCTGCGGGTCTTTGCAATGGTCAACGCCGCGCCTGGGTTCAATCAGACGCCGCTTGTCACCAATGGCTATTCCGATCTTATCCTGGAGCTCTATGGACCAGAAGCGTGCGCGCATGCGTGCTCGTCGATCGGAATGATGTTTCCGCTGAACGCACCAGTGAACTGCGAGGCTGAAGTGGAGATAGACGGCGGATAATACCGGCGATCTCTGCGAAAATGCGTGAACCTACTCGACCAAACATCCAGCCAGGTATGCTGGTCAACAATGACCCTCAGCTTCTGGTGATAGGGTCGCCCGCGAGCGAGACGGCCGCCGAGCAGGCAGCAAGGACAGGACCAGTATCTTGTCGTGGAACGGCTCCGAGGTTTTCCTTCATGACGCCGCCGTTCTTGACGTGCGAGGGGACTACCATCGAGAACCGCACGCACTCTTGGAAAAGCGCCAATACCGTCCAGTTGAGGCGTTGCTTGCTCGTTCCCGGCAGCCCGAGCAAACGGGAAACTTCCACCCAACTGCGATGTGCAAAACCTTCACCAATGCGGCCATACTCGGATTTCGCTGTTGGGCGAAAGCAGTATTTGCGGTGCTGTCAACCAAACTTGATAACCGCGAAACAAACGTCGACCCGCGCCGCAGGCCAGCCTCTTCCGCATTTCCCGACGAGACATCATCATCATAGCAAACTGCGAGCGGACGCCTTGCGAGCGGTCTACTTCTATCCGCGCGAGAGCTTGGGTCAGTCTTTCGTGAGCTCATGCACTGGGCGGACAAACATCTCGCAAACAGCTCCAAAGACGACATCTAAGACCTCAATTCCTGGCCTGGCGCGCACTCATCAACCTGAGGCGCAACCTTTCAATTCGCACGGCAAAACGGCCAGCGCCGAGCTTTGGCCATTGACGCCGCGCGCAGCCGCATGTACCGATTGACACACTGTTTACCGATCGGTACAGTTAACAACATCAGGAGATCAAGACCATGTCTGAACAGCGCCCGCCATTGCCTCCCTTCACCCGCGAATCCGCGGCAGCCAAAGTCCGCGCCGCCGAGGATGGATGGAACAGTTGCGATCCGCATCGGGTATCCCTCGCCTACAGCGTGGACAGCTACTGGCGTAATCGCGCAGAGTTTGTCCAAGGTCGCGAAAAGATCGTCGAATTCCTCACCAGGAAGTGGCGGAAGGAACTCGAGTATCGGCTGATCAAGGAGCTTTGGGCCCATGACGGCGACCGGATTGGCGTCCGCTTTGCGTACGAATATCGCGATGACTCCGGAAACTGGTACCGGGCGTACGGGAACGAGAACTGGGAGTTCGACGAAAATGGTCTGATGCACCACCGTTACGCCTGCATCAACGACATGCCGATTGCGGAATCTGAACGCAAATTCTTCTGGGACCGGTCTGGGCCACGGCCTGCCGACCACCCCAGCCTTTCGGAATTGGGACTTTAAAACATGCCAAAGATCGTCGCCGAGCGCTCGGACGTAATCCCATCCCTGGCCGAGATCTTTCGGGAATTTGGGTTCGATGGAGCAAGTCTTTCCACCATCACCGAAAAGACCGGCCTCGGAAAGGGAAGTCTCTATCACTTCTTTCCCGGCGGGAAGGAGGAAATGGCGGCCGCCGTGCTCGGCGAGATTGACCAATGGTTCGCGACAAAGGTTTTCGAACCGTTGCGGAGCGCGGATGATCCGCGCTCCGCTATCGCCAACATGTGTCAATCGGTTTCCGAGTATTTTCGCTCCGGCCGCCGTGTGTGCCTTGTTGGCGCGTTTGCGTTGGACAACGTCCGGAACAAGTTCAGCGATCAGGTCAGGGACTACTTCACCGAATGGCGTAGTGCGCTCACCGAGGCAATTGAGAAGGCTGGATGCTCGCACCAAGATGCACTTGAGATCGCCGAAGAGACGGTAGTTGCCGTTCAGGGGGCCTTGGTGCTCGCCAGAGCACTCGACGAACCGGAGGTCTTCGAACGAACGCTTGATAGGGTCCAGTCCAGACTTGTTGCTGCGACCCAGGGAGGAGACCAAAGATGAGGGAACGCGAGACCGGTTCTGTCGTGCTTGCACCGTGGCGGATCAAGCGTGCAGTGAATTTCATCGAAACAAACCTGGCGAGTCCGCTTCACCTCGCAGACATCGCCCGCGCGGCAGGCCTCAGCCCCATGCACTTCGCCGCCGGATTCCGCTCGGCGACGGGCCTTAGTCCGCATGCCTATGTTCGCGACCGTCGAATAGAGCGGGCAAAAACGAAGCTGAGGAGCGATGAGATGCGCATCGACGAAATCGCCATCGACGTTGGCTTTCGCTCGCAGACCCATTTCATCACAGTATTCCGGCGGCAGACGGGACAGCCTCCCGCACGTTGGCGGCGATGCAGTGCCTGACTACGCCGGCCGGGCCGAGAGGCCCCGCGAATATATTGAGGCGGAGAGTTCCACCAGGCTTGCGACCTGCGATGCACGCGCCAGCCTGTTGTTCGCGGCCTGGAGGGCCGCCTCGGCGCGTTTGCGATCGTCAATGTCGATAAGCAACTCGAACCATCGCAGAATGTGCCCGTCGACATCCCGCAACGGCATAGCCAGCACATTGAACCAGCGATAGACGTCATCTGCGCGTCGCAGACGGGTCTCGATGTCGTAGGATCGGCCTGCTTCATAGTTTGCATTGTGGGCGGCGATGGTGCGCTCCAAGTCCTCAGGATGGACGGCGTCTGTGGCTTCCCATTCCTTCCGCGTCTCCAGGGTCTTGCCAAAATATTTGAGCGTGGCCTGATTGAGGCCCTCGACCGCCCCCGACGGCACCGTCACGGCGACCGGAACCGGGATGCTGCCGACGATAAACTGAAAGTCGAGCTCACGTCGCCGCAACGTCTCCTCAGCTCGCCGGAAATCCTCGACATCGGTGACCACTCCGCACCATTTGAGGATCCGTCCGGCATCATCGAGCATCGGACTGCAAAGGACGGCTGGGAGACCGATACAGAGCACTGGATGCTCCTGATTAAATCGCTCCGTCGAGTGGAAGGCCGCTAGTCTGCATTTGAGACGTTCATCGCCATCGCACGGAACTCCCGCTCTCCACCCAACTGAGACGATCGATGCCGACGCGATCGCCGCCTTCGGGGTCGACTGTGCATCCCTCGCCTTGAAAGGAATCGAACCGCGGACCCGCTTGTCAAGCGGCGCGATGACGGCGCTCAGCATACCTTGACGCCTCTCTTCAGCCAGAGCTTGTCGATCGCGCCGCGCAGCGCTCTTACGGAATGGTAAATGTATGGAAATGAAGGGCCAAGAAGCCGGGCGCATATGTTGTCGGGTTCGATTATGAACCTTCGTAAGGAGAACAGAATGACGAGCTACAACACCATGCAGGCTGCGATGGCGGCCATCATTGCGGCGGGGTCGATCGGCGTCGCTGCGATCGCAGGCCCTTCCGCAGCAACGGCAGCCGAACAGCAGGCCGGAGCGGATGACGCGTCGGAATATGCCAAACTCAGCGGCGGCAAGCTGGGTCTTGCGGATGCCATCGCCGCCGCCGAGAAGCAGTTCGGCGGAAAGGCGGTCAATGCCGCGCTCGACAACGAGCAGGCCAATGCAGCCTTTGAAGTCGAGCTGATGAGCGAGACCGGTTCGCAGACGGTGGCCGTCGACGGCCGGACCGGCGCAGTCAGCAAGCTAGCGGATACGACAGAGAGCAATGCGGGCGAAGACGCCGAGTAGTCACGTCCGTTGCCGCATGGCTTCGCAACGCTGCCAATGAAAAGCGGGGAAAGGCTCTGGCTGAGTCTTTTCCCGCCGTGCTTTCCAAGGCGTAAAGAAGCTGAGCTTAACGCGCGAGAAAGGCGGCGGAAAGTTCGGCGCGGGCGTTGTCGAGGAGCGGCTTGAACTTGGCATTGTGCAGCAACAGGGTGCCGATGGTCGTGCCAAGAACGGCGCTGGCTCTGATGTCGCTTCGCGAATGAACGCCGCAATTACATCCGGCCTACAGCGAGTCCTCGGCACGAGCCATGATGGTCTGGCCCTTGTCGGCATCAGATGGGCCAGAACGATGCCCCGGGGCATAAGCCAGAGTGCCGTGGCCGCTGGGATAGGAGCGGACCTTCGAGCCGTTCTTGCCCGCTGCCTCGCAGACCTGAATGTTGTCGCTGAAGGTCCAGGGTCGGAGCCGGCCGTAATAGACCTTGACCACGTCGGCGGCAACGTCGCGCTCGCGCAGCACGGCGTCCAGCACTCGGCAGTCGCGGGAAGCTTGGAAAGGTCGAAGCCAATCCGAGCGTCGGCAGCCACAGCTCGGAACTCTCGTGACGGTCGTCCCAGACGGCCTGATCGCGGCCGCCGCCGCAGGCTGCGCCATGGGTTCCGCGGGAAACACCGCCGGGGTCACGTTCTGGGCGAAAGAAGGCACGGCAAAACCTACTGCCATCGCCGTCGCAGTCGCGAGGCAAGCGTATCGGGACATGACTATTTCTCCTCGGGAGCGAAGCGTCTTGGGGCTTAGCGTCTGAAGTTGGCAAGCTGTTGCATCGCCGTGGCGTTGCGCGGATATTCCGTAGCAACTGCGACGAGTCGTAAATTATGTTGTGATCATTACACCGCGAGGACAGAAGTGCGATGAGCCAGGCGTCGTGGAGTCAATGCGCCAGCAACCTGCTGCCCGCATAAAGCACGATCACCACGGCTGCAGCAGCCAGTGCGATCTGATGAAGCCGCTTTTCGACGAAATGGCTGATCGGCCCGCCATAGCGACGCAGCAGCAAGGCGAGTGCGAAGAACCGCGCACCACGTGCAGCGATCGCCGACGCGATGAAGAGCGGCAGGTTCATGTGGATCACGCCCGAAAGGATCGTCACGATCTTGATCGGCGGCAGATGTGCTAGCCCCGACGTGATCATCAGGAGCAGAATCCACCAATCGTCGATATGGGATTTCATCTGCTCGAATTCGTCGAGCTTGCCGTAGAATGACAGGACGGGCTTTGCGATGCTCTCATAGGCGAAAGAACCGAGCGCCCATCCGGCGATCCCGCCGAGCACCGATGCGATCGTGGCGATCGCCGCATAACGGTATGAGCGTTCGGGTCTGGCAAGCGCCATCGGCAGGAACAGCACGTCGGCCGGCACGAGGAAGACCGAGCTTTCGACGAAAGCGATGACGGCGAGCCAGACCTCGGCGGATTTCCGGGCGGAAAGCGACAGGACCCAGCCGTAGAGACCGCGCAGCATGCTGTTCAACCGATCGTCAGGAGGAGCACGATGCCCGCCGCGCCGACGATGATCCGCCACCATCCGAACGGCGCGTAGCCACGCCGCGACACGAAATCGAGGAGCTGGCGGACAACGATGAGCGCCGAGACGAAGGCCATCACGAAACCGATGACGATCAGCAGGCCCTGGTCGGCGCTGAGATCGTTGCGGCTTTTATAGAGGTCAAGCGCGAAGGCGCCGACCATGGTCGGCATGGCGACGAAGAAGGAGAACTCGGCCGCCGTCCGCTTGTCGGCCCCGAGCAGCAGCGCACCGACGATGGTCGAGCCGGAGCGCGAGATGCCGGGGATCAGCGCCAGGCACTGAAAGAAGCCGACGCCGATCGCCACCGGCCAGGAAATCTCCATGACGTCGTGGTATCGCGGCTTGAACGCTATCCTGTCGACCACAAGCAGGACGATGCCGCCAAGGATGAGCACGATGCAGATCAGCATCGGGGTCTCGAACAGAACCGACTTGATGAAGTCGTGCGCGACAGCGCCGATCACCGCGGCCGGCATGAAGGCGAAAAGCACGGCCAGCACGAAATGCCGCGCCCTCCGGCTGTGCGGGAGCTTGATCGCGATGTCGAGCAGCCTGCGGAAATAGACGATCAGGATGGCAAGGATCGCACCGAGCTGGATCAGCACGTCGAAAGTCGCGGCGGACTGGAAGCGCAGGAAATGTCCGAGAAGAATGAGATGTGCGGTCGAGGAGACCGGAATGAATTCCGTCAATCCCTCGACAAACCCCAAGATCAGCGCGATGGCGTAGTCCGGCACGTCTGTCGTCCTTGTGGCTGGCAGTCGTCCGCGACCGACGATCCTGGATATGGGTGGATTGGCGTTCAGGAGAACTCCGGCTCTATCCCAGAAACCTCATGGGGACTATCTGAAATCTTACGAATCCGTAATAGCGCCATCGGGTGCATCGGGCGGCCAGTCGTTCCCTCGGCGAACCGACCCCAGCATGACGCAGGGTCGGATAGCCGAGAAGGTGAGTCAGGCCAATCTTTCCCCGGCCTCTTCCGCCCTTTCGGGCTGGTAGCGGAGCGTCATGTAGATGACGATCAGGGCGATGATCGCCAGGAACAGCAGGCTGGTATAGATCGTGCCCAGGCCGAGACCGCCATATTCCGCCGGTTGCGACAGGTAGTCCCCGAGCGAGGCGCCAAGCGGCCGGGTGATGATATAGGCAAGCCAGAAGGTCAGGATGCCGTCCACCTTCGCGACGTAATAAGCAAAAGCGATGACGGCGATCACCGCGGCGAAGAGAAGGCCGGTGGTGACGTAGCCGAAGCCGAAGACCTCGGAGATCAAGTCGCCGACCGCCGTGCCGAGCGCGAAGGTGAAGAGCACCACAAGCCAATAGAACGTCTCCCGCCGCGCCGTATAGATCGAGCGGATGGAAAGCGTTCCCTCCCTTGCCTTCCAGATGACGAACGTGACGATCAGCGCGATCGTGAAGGCTATGGTTGAGGTTTTGAGCGGTACGCCGAAATTGTCGGTCAGGTTGTCGGTAATCAGCGTGCCAACCACGCTGATCAGCACCACGGTGATCCAGTAGACCCAGGGGACGTAACGCCGCTGGGCGAACTGCAGGACGATGGCGCCGATCAGGATCGCGGTCATGATCAGGGACGTGACCGTCAACCCGAGCCCCATGTTCACCGCCAGGTAATCGGCGCCCGTTTCGCCCATGGTGACGGCCATGAGCTTGATAAGCCAGAAATCCATGGTCACACGGGGGACGCGGTTGAAATCCCCCGCGTCCTTGGCTGATGTTGTTGGTATCATCGATCTTCTCCGCGCCGGCTTCGCTTACTTGCCCATCAACTTCATGGCATCGGCCAGGAACCTGTCGGACCGCACGTCGTCATCGGCGTTGCAGCGTTCGACGGCCCTGGCTTCGAGATCGTTGACCTTCGTCATATCGGCGGCGCTGAGCTTGACCGCAGCTTTCGCGGTCCGCATGTCATTGAGCATGTTCTCGCAAGGGATGGTAGCGGCATGCGCCGGAAGCGCAACGGCAATGAAGCCAACCAGGACAAAGGCGTTGAGAACGGTGGCAATGGCGAGCGTTTTCATGGGGTCACTCCGGTTGAACGGCCTCTGGCGCCGTCAGGTTGAAACAGCGGTGACGCTCCGATTGGAATCACCGTGCCTCCGCTTCTAGAAGGCCGCTCATACGGCCCTCTTGCCGGAAGGATACCGTTTTGTAAGAAATGCCGTTTGGCGCATCCTGCCGGGCGGCAGGCCATTTTCTTACGAAAGTGTAAGAAATCGAAAAGGCGGCAGACACAATATTGCGCGATTTGTGCGCCGAGACACACGGTTTCTGGAATGAAGGATCCCCATCGGCATGCGTATTCTCGTGGTCGAAGACGACCCAAGGACGGCGGATTACATAGCGAAAGGCATGATCGAGGCGGGCCACGTCTGCGACGTCCTCGCCGACGGCCGGGACGCGCTTTTCCAGGCGACCCGCGAACAATACGACGTGCTGGTAGTCGACCGCATGTTGCCCGGCCTGGACGGCCTCTCCATGATAAAGGCGGTGCGCGCCGCAAAGGTGAAGACGCCGGCGATCTTCCTGACCTCGATCAGCGGCGTCGACGACCGCGTCGAGGGCCTGGAAGCCGGCAGCGATGATTATCTCACCAAGCCTTTCGCCTTTTCCGAACTGCTTGCCCGCGTCAACGCGCTGGCCCGCCGGCCGCCGGTACAGGACCAGAAAACGGTGTTGCGGGTCGCCGACCTCGAGCTCGACATCGTCCGGCGCCAGGTTACGCGACAGGGCCTGTCGATCGATCTGCAGCCGCGCGAATTTACGCTGCTCGAGGTGCTGATGCGCGCAGAAGGCCGTGTCCTGACCCGCACCATGTTGCTTGAACGGGTGTGGGATTTCCATTTCGACCCGAAGACCAGTGTCGTCGAGACCCATATCAGCCGGCTCAGGGCCAAGATCGACAAACCCTTCGACGTGCCGCTGCTGCATACAGTGCGCAACACCGGATATTGCATTCATGCACCGCGCTAGGCTGCTGCGCAGCACGCCGTTCCGCCTGGCGCTGACCTTCGGCCTTCTGTTCATCCTGGCGTTTCTGATGGCCGGCCTCGTCACCTACCAGCTTCTCAAGCGCGAGCTGGCGCAGGCGCTCGACACCTCGGTTCGGGAAACCTATTCGGTCGTCGCCTCCACCTATTCCAGCAACGATCTCGAGGATCTGGTCACCGCCGTGAATACCTATGGGGGGTTGAGCAGTTCCGAGGAGCAGATTTTCCTGCTCCTCGACGGCAAGGGTCGGCGGCTGGCAGGCAACGTGCAGACACTCAGCGTAAGCGACGGGCTCTCTACCATCGATGCGGAGGAACTGGGGCTTGAGGGAGAGGACCGCATCCGCATCCTGGCCGGCAATATTGGCGGCAACCGGTTGATCGTCGGGCACAGCTATGCGGAGACCGAGGATCTCGAACATATAGCCCTGACGAGTTTCGCCTGGGCATCGGGGATGATCATCATCCTCGCCATCGGCGGAGGCGCCTTTCTCGCCGGTCGCGCCCAGCACCGGCTGGATGGCATTGAGCGCACCATGATCGACGTCTCGGGCGGCAATCTTGCAAAACGCATTCCGCTGCGAGGAAACGGCGACGACATCGACGTTGTCGCCACTCATATGAACCAGGCCCTGGATCGCCTCTCCGCTTTGGTCGAAGGCATGCGCCAAGTGAGCGCCGACATCGCCCACGATCTCAAGACACCGCTGAACCGGCTGCGGATGACGATCGAGCAGGCCATGCTGCAAAACGAACGCGGCATGGACGTCCAGCAATTTCTGCTCGACGCGCGTGAGGAGGGCGACCGGATCGATGCGACCTTCGAAGCGCTGCTGCGCATATCGCAGATTGAGGCCGGCGCCAGGAAAAGGCGCTTTCGGCCGGTGGACCTCACGGACGTCATGGGCTCGGTTGCGGAAATCTACCGCGATGTCGCCGAAGACAACGGCCAATCGCTCAAGTTCACCGCCGAACCTTCGGCCCCTTGCATGGTGGACGGCGATCGGGAACTGCTGACCCAGCTCTTCGTCAACCTCGTCGAAAATGCCATCAATCACTGCCCGCCGATGACGATCATCACGATCGAGCTCAAAGCCGGCGACCACGGGTTTTCCGCCATCGTCTCCGATAACGGATCGGGCATTCCCGTCGAGGAACGCGAGCTCGTCTTCCGGCGGCTGTACCGGCTGGACAAGAGCCGCACCACACCAGGCAACGGCCTAGGGCTCAGCCTCGTCAAGGCGGTCGCCGACCTTCACGCAGCCACTATCACCCTGGAGGACCATAAGCCGGGTCTTCGTGTGATGCTGCGCTTTCCCATCATTGTTTAAGGACAGCAGATCATGAAACGGAAATCCTGGAAACTATTCGGCCTTGGCCTCGGCGCCGCCGCACTGCTGTTCGGGGGCTATGTCTGGGGCCTGCAATTTACGGGTAACTTCCACGAAGTGCTGCCTGGCGTCCTCTACCGCTCGGCCCAGCCTTCTGCCGCCGATATCGCAAGCTACAGCCATGAATACGGGATCCGCACGATCGTCAACCTGCGCGGAGAAGGGAGCAGCGACTGGTATCGACAGGAGGTAGCCGCGGCAAAGGAAGCTGGCATCGAACATCTCGATTTCAGGATGTCGGCCTCGAAGCAGTTGACGCTGGATCAGACCCGTCAGCTGGTCGCGCTGCTGCGCGACGCGCCGAAGCCGATCCTCATACATTGCAAGGCCGGTGCCGACCGGTCCGGGCTCGCCTCCGTGATCTTCCTCCAGCAGATCGCCGGCGTCGACGAGGAGACGGCGGAGCGGCAGCTCTCCATTCTGTACGGCCATATCGGCATCCCCTATCTCTCCTCATCATTTGCCATGGACGAAAACTGGGAGGCGCTCGAGAAGGCCTTCGGACTGCCGAGCTGACGGCTTGTTGACCGCCCCGCCGGCGGCTTTCATCTTCCGGCAGTTCGCCTGCCAGGCGCCAACGGATCAATGCCCCCAGGCAGACATCAGGAGGGAACGGCCGAGTCCTCCAGGACTTGCAACCGACCCAATCCTAAGTCAAGCGTCGGGCCGCCCGCGTAGCCGGCTACACCTTACAGAACCGTAAGCCCGCAGACGATTGCTGGTGAATTTTGCGACCTAATCTCCGCATCCGCAACCGAATGCAAGCAGTGTCCTCATGTCCTCACGGGATGGAAACCAATGAACATCGCCCCGGCGGCACTGCCGCCACCTATGCCGCCATCGCCGTTCCAATTGGGGACCTCTTATCAATCGCGACCGCGCGGAAGAACGATGCACTCGGCTGGTCGATACGGTCATTGCAACGCGCCTGTGCGACCACCTGGAATTTCTCACAGCCCCGCAGCGGACGCTCGTCCAGAGATTTTACCAGAGCGACGCTACCTCCCTCCGCGACGTACTCCACTCAATGAAGCTTGGCTTGAACTCTGCCTGGTCTATTGCCTCTCTGTAGCCCTACGGCTTTCGTCGCTCCCAATGCTTGGACTTGCACCATCCGTTCATCACAGCAAAGGTGCCCAATGAAATTAAGAGAAAACAGTTCCTACAGTATTCCCCAACGCCTTCTCCATTGGGCCGTCACGGTTCTGGTGTTCTTCAACCTTCTGCTTCCGGACGGAATGAATCGCTGGGTGCGAGCGATGGAGAACGATGGCAGTGCTACACCGCAACAAATCTCGTCTGCAAATCTTCATGCCTACGTGGGGATCGCTATACTATTGTGCGCGACGTTGCGGCTGGTATTCCGCTATGTTCAGGGCGTACCGCCAGAGTCGGAGACCGAACCTCGATTGTTCAGAGCCCTGGCGCGCATCGCCCATGCCTGCCTCTATCTCCTCCTCCTCGCAATGCCGATCTCCGGTATGGCAGCTTATTATTTCGGCCTGGACCTGGCTGGTTCGCTGCACGGGGGGCTCCTGAAAGGAGCCTTGTGGGTTCTTATCGCCGGTCACATCGCCGGCGTGCTCATGCACCAATTCTACTGGAGGACGAACATTCTGCGGAGAATGACCATGGGATGATATGATCAGACTCGCCTATTGTGGGCACGGCCACCCATGATAAACAGTCGTTGAAGTTCTTAAACTACGAAGGGCCCCCTCGCCTTCAGGATAGCGGACGGGTAGGGGCCGTCTTCGATCCGGCCGTATACAATGTTGGTCTTGATGGGATACGAACCTGCGACCACGATATAAAACTGCCAATGCGTTGAATTTCTGTAAGATTCTCCACAGTTAGATGGGGGCGCACAAGGAAGCGGATCAAAAATTTGCGCTATCCGCTTCGAGACTCCAAAGTGCATCACACACAACCGGTGCTTGGCACTATCCCGAGTTTCCGGCTATCGCCTCTGGGCTTTGACAGAGATCAGAAAATTGTGTTTAGTGTCCTCAGTCCCAGGACAGAGGACAGCCACTATGAAGAGCCAAGACATAGTTGTCCTGCTGAAGCTGCTTAGCCTGCAAGACCAAGAACTCGCGAAGGGTGCAGATCAACTGCGATCTGAATCCCTCGGGGGCGACCCCTACTCGGTGCGAAATCTTGAAGCATTGCTCGGGATTAGCAAGACCGAAATTGCGCAATCGATCAAGAGAAGCATCTCTTCCGGGATCGCGCGGAAGGATACTCGCTCGAATGAACCTCGGCCACATCGGCGAAATCTGTTCGAATTCATCACCCATGGGCTGAGATTCGTGTTTCCGGCACAGGTTGGGCCTATGCAACGCGGTATTCCCACGGCGTTTGCCGCGCCGATGCTCCAGAACCTTCTCGTCAGCGGCGGGACCTATAACTATGTCTGGCCCTACGCCGCTGGACGAGAGATGGGGCAAGCGGTCGCCCCCCTCTTCAAAAGCGTGCCGGAGGCGGCTTTGAAAGACGATCGACTTTATGAATACCTGGCATTGGTGGATGCGGTTAGACTTGGAAATCAACGGGAAGTAGGCCTTGCCACTGATCACCTGAAATCGAAGATTTTGAGCAAATGACGCCGATCCGCGATCAACTGTTAGAAATGCTCAAAGCCGTTGCAACTGCGCTTGGCGAGGACCTGCGTGAACGCCTGGTCTTCGTCGGCGGCTGTACAACTGCGCTATTCATCACCGATCCAATAACGCTCGAGGATGTTCGCGCCACCGATGATATCGACCTAATCGTCGACCTTGCCGGACTGGCGCAGTGGGCTCAGCTTCTCGAACAGCTTCGCGAGAGAGGGTTCAGAGAGGCTGCCGACGAGACAGTAATATGCCGCATGCGCTTGGGTGCTCTCAAAGTCGATTTCATGCCCGATGACGAAGGCATTCTCGGCTTCAGCAATCGCTGGTACGCGAGAGGCATCGACACGGCGACGCGACACCAGCTTTCAGAAGGGCTAACCATTCAAGTGCTGACGCCTGCGCTGTTTCTTGCGACGAAGCTTGAAGCCTTCGCCGGTCGCGGAAACGACGATCTTTTCACAAGCCGAGATGCGGAAGACATCCTTCTCGTCGTCGATGGAAGAGAGAGTCTCCTCGACGAAATCACCGCTACCCAAGACGACGTTCGGGAGTTCATCGCCAGCCGGTTTCGCGCATTGTTGGAGCACGTCGACTTCGATGATTTCCTTGAGGGCAACATCCGCGGCCCGGCCGGCCGGGTTGATCTGGTGCGGTTGCGCTGCGTGGCAATAAGCCAAAGTGCGGATGGTGTCGCACATGATCATTGAAGCTCTCTGGTTCAGCCAACAAGGCACCCGGACCTCCGACAATCGCGATCATGCCGGGATCGGCATACGCCAGGGGGAGTTCCTGGGCGTCGTGGTGGACGGGTCCACTAATGGTGCAGCCAATGGTGAGTATGCCAGGTCGATCGTGCAGATGTTGGTGGACTGGTTTGTCGAAGTCGGCGACGTGATCACTGATGATCTGATGGTGCAGGTTCTTAGGGAGTTGCATGAGAACCTGCGCAAGCGGTATCCAAGAGGATCCGCCAGCCTCCTCCTCATCTTTGCAGCAGGAAGCAATTCCATCAGCGTTATTCATTCCGGTGATTGTGTCCTCGGGGAACTCGACACGCACGATGGCATCAACTGGCAAACCAGCCCGCATACCCTGACGAATGCCTTGGTCGAAATGCCCTTGAAGGACATCGCGCAATCCCCGACCCGCCACCTGCTAACGAGAAGCTTCCGCGCCCGAGGGTTCGAGCTTCCCGAGATCGTCAAGCGCGCAGAGTTTTCAGGATCACTCGTACTCGCCACCGACGGCTTCTGGGCGGAACTCTCTGAGAAAGACCAAGCGAGGTTCCTCGGGGGGGACCAAGCCTCGACAGCGACGGACCGCGACGATCGAAGCGTCCTGCTGCTGCGCGTTTCCTTCAGCGATCACCTCGCGTTCGTCATGCACGATAAGTCCTCAAAAAATCTCTATGGACGAACCGCTGATGGCTGAAAGACGAGGGGCGCTGTCGTGATAACGGCGGGTTATGACACCCGGATTATCGTAGTCTGCACAGCACTCCACGCAGCGCCTAGACTGAATTCAGTCAAGCATGGGAGGAAATACGATGTTGGGAGAGCCAATCGGCAAGAACCCGAATGCCCCGTTGATTGTCGGCCTTGGGGGCACCACCCGCGAAGGATCTTCGACAGAGCTCGCTCTGCGCTTTGCACTCAAAGGGGCGGAGACAGCGGGCGCTCGCACGCTGCTTTTCAATGGCCCGGCTTTGATGATGCCGATGTATGCGCCGGAAGTGCCGCACCGTACCGCCGAGGCGCGGGAATTCATTGCAGCGCTGCGCGCCGCCGACGGAGTCGTCATCGCCTCGCCCGCCTATCACGGCAGCATTTCTGGGCTAGTCAAGAATGCGCTCGACTATACGGAGGACATGCGCAACGACCCTGCTGCCTATCTTGACGGACGGGCAGTCGGATGCATCACATGCGCATATGGTCCACAGGCCGCCGGCACGACCCTCGAATCGTCCATGCCTTGCGCGGCTGGCCGACCCCGCTCGGCGTCGGTTTAACAGCGCCTCTTGCCGTTTCTCGCCGGAAGGCGAACCTACTGACGCGGCGATTGCCGACCAATTGAAGATCATGGTCGCACAGGTCGTTCACGCCGCTTTTGCCATGCGCGCCGGAAGTGTTGCGGCCAGGCAAGCCAACCGGCTGGTCTTCGTCGCATGAGATGAGCCTTAACGGAACCTCGCACGGGTGCACAAGCTGATAGCCCGTCGCGTGAACACCTATGCGGCCAACGGGGCGCCGCAGGCCCTCACCTGGATCCCCTGGTGTCGCTTGGCATTTGATTAGGGTCTTCCTCATATGTGGAACGGCCCGGTTAGCAACGGCATTTATTATTGCACGACCCCGTCAGACCAGCGCAAGTGCAGTTGTCTATCGTTTCCCACCCGAGACGATTAGACTAGGATCTCATGGTCGGCGGCTAAGACAATCCCTTCGGCTCAGAAGATGTTGACCCGCGCATCTTCGCGGGTAATTGCGCCATGCACCTCAAAAGCGTTGCGCTCGACCCAGTTGTGGCGCAGAAGACCATCCGCTCCTATCTCCCATACCGCGGTTCCCGTCATCTCGATTGAGGCGCCATTCGGCTGCGTGCCCATCAGGCCATTGTTCCGTCCTGTGACGCGCCAGCGCGACGCGACGCGGCTGCCGTCATGGTTCTGAAAGGTCTCGATGATGTGGAACTGGAAGTCATGTACCTTGGCCAGGAAGTCCCTGACCCAGGTCTTGAAAGGCTCGCGGCCGGCGATATCACGACCGCCCGACGTGATCACAAAATCCTCATGGACCAGGCGGTCGATAGCATCCGGATCCTGCGGCTGCTGCCACACCTCGCGCCAGAAACTCTCGACTATCGCTACGCTGTCCTGTCGGGGCATTCGATAACTCCTGTGTTCATGTGCTTTGGGTCTAAACTTAGTGGGCGGTCCTGCCTACCGAGCCGCCGCGGTCGACGAACAGCGTTTGCGAAGTGACAAAAGCGGGCCGCGGCGCTCTCCTCGGGCTTGCCGAAGAGAGGGTTAGGACCAGGGAGCGGATCAAGTGCCGGCGGCCACCATAAGCGGCGGCAGTCCCAGCGAAGCGAGCGTTTGGCTTACAGCGCCCCTGAGAAGGGGACCCTCCGGACGAACCCGTGCGAGAACGCGGACACCCAGCAGCACCGCCAACAATTGGCGTGCGGCGTCTTCTGCCGAATGCACCGGCGAGATGTCGCCCCGCCGCTGCCCTTCCTCAATCCGGTCCAAGAAGAAGTACTCGATGAGCTTCAATTCGGACGCGATGGCGGCTTGAAAATCCGGATCCTGGGGCGAGGCTTCCAGTGCCGAATTCACGAGCATGCAACCGCGCTGCAAGGCGTCGCCGAGACTTCGCTTGATCGTGTCCTCGAAAAAGCCGGTGATGGCCTCTCCCGGCGAGCGCGTCGCCGTGAGAGAGGTCATCTTCTCTCGCAGCCGCCCAAGGTAATGATCAAGCGCCCGCAGAAACATCCGGCGCTTGTCGCCAAAGGCCGCATAGATGCTGGACGGCGTCAGGCCGGTTCTGGCGCTCAGGTCGCGCGTCGACGTGGCTTCGTAACCTTTCGCCCAGAAAACGTCGCTGGCGGCATCAAGTACAGCCTGCTCATCAAATTCGCGGGGTCGCGCCATGCCCGATCTCCGATTATGGATCAACTGCTCCATATCTGTTATGGAGCAAATGCTTCATAACGTCAAGAGCATGCAGGCCACGTGGGATCGCCGGTTGCCGGCACTGTGACCGTCCCGCCAGCACGCCGATAGGACGACCTGCGTGGCAATTCTTAGGCGAACCAAGCGGAACCAAGAATGATCGAGCAGAAGTTCATCCGCTTATAATTCCGATCCTTGATCGCAAGGACGTCCGCCTTGACGTTGCCGAAAGTCGTCTCCGGCTTCTTCTTGATGCCTTCGTAGAAGTGATCGATGATGTTTTCCTTGAAGTTCTCCTCGCGCGGATGGCACGCACAAACTTCATGCCGGTGTTCGTGCGGGAACTGATCATAAGCAATGCCGAGCACGTCCATTTCGACGCCAGCCGTCACAAGCGCGATCGTTGGCCGCATGTGCTCGGGGATGCCCGGCGTGGTGTGTAGAGCGATCGCGCTCCACACATCCTCGATGTCGCGCTCGGGGACGCCGTAGCTCTTCATGAAGTCGCGCGCGGCGTTGGCGCCGTCGACCTCAAACCGCAGGTCGGGGCTCGAATACTTCTCGGTGAGACCCATGTCATGGAACATGGCGCCGAGGTACAGAAGCTCGGGATCGTACTTCAATCCTCTGCGTTCACCGGTCAGCGCGCTCCAGAAGAACACGCGCCGGCTATGGTTGTAGAGCAGGTCGTCCTCTGTGTCGCGAACGAGCTGAGTAGCGGCACGCGCGATGTTGCTGTCAGGTACGCGAATGCCGGCAATGATCTGTGACATGAAAATAGTCTCCTTGTCAGGCAAGCCTCCGGCGACGGATGAGCGGCTACGCGAAGGTCTTGCGGATTATGGTGGTGTGTTGCAGCGGCCGATTACTCGGCCGCCTCGGCTGTGAAGGTCAGCCCCAGCGCCTTCGCGACACCGGCGCCGTAAGCGGGATCGGCCTTGGCGCAGTTGCCGATGTGGCGCTGCTTCACCTCAAGGCGCGCGCCGCCCATTGCGCGAGCGGTGTTCTCGAAGAGAAGCTGCTGCTGCTTCGGCGTCATCGTGCGGAACAGGATACCGGGCTGCTCATAGTGGTCGTCATCGACGCGATGGTCCCAGTGCGCCGCGGCACCCATCCACTCGAGCGGCGGCTCGGCGAGCTGCGGATCGCGATCGATCCACACGCCCTTGCTGTTCGGCCAGTAGCTCGGCGTGGCGCCGAGATTGCCGTCGGTGCGCATCGCGCCGTCGCGATGATAGCTGTGGAATGGGCACTTCGGAGCGTTGACCGGGATGAGGTGGTGATTGACTCCGAGCCTGTAACGCGCCGCGTCGCCGTAGGAGAAGAGCCGCGCCTGCAGCATCCGGTCGGGCGAGAAGCCGATCCCCGGAACGACATGAGCCGGCGAGAAGGATGCCTGCTCGACCTCGGCAAAATAATTATCGGGACAGCGGTTGAGCTCCATCACACCGACCTCGATCAGCGGATAGTCCGCCTTCGGCCAGACCTTGGTGAGATCGAAGGGATTATGCGTGTGGGCCTTCGCCTGCTCGTCGGTCATCACCTGGATGAACAGAGTCCAGCGCGGGAAATCGCCACGTTCAATGGCATCGAGTAGGTCCCGGCCATGCGTCTCGCGATCGTTCGCGACCAGCGCGGCCGCTTCCTCGTCGCTGAGATTCTCGATGCCCTGCTGCGTCCGGAAATGAAACTTGACCCAGACCCGCTCATTGGCGGCGTTGACCATCGAGAAGGTGTGGCTGCCAAAGCCATGCATGTGACGGAAGCTCTTCGGAATGCCGCGCTCGGACATCACGATCGTCACCTGATGCAGGGCCTCGGGAAGCAGCGACCAGAAATCCCAGTTGCTGTCCGCCGACCGCAGGCCGGTGCGCGGGTCCCGCTTGATCGCGTGGTTCAGATCGGGGAAGCGCAGGGGATCCCGGAAGAAGAACACGGGCGTATTGTTGCCGACTAGGTCCCAATTGCCTTCCTCGGTATAGAACTTGAGAGCAAACCCGCGAATATCGCGCTCCGCGTCGGCGGCCCCGCGCTCGCCGGCGACGGTCGAGAAACGCGCGAACATCGGCGTCTGCTTGCCGATCTCCGAAAAGATCTTCGCCCTGGTGTAGCCGGTGATGTCGTGTGTGACGGTGAAGGTGCCGTAAGCGCCCCACCCTTTCGCATGCATCCGCCGCTCCGGGATCACCTCGCGGTCGAAGTGGGCCAACTTCTCGATCAGCCAGATATCCTGGAGCAGCGCCGGTCCGCGCGCGCCGGCAGTCATGATGTTCAGATTATCGGCCACCGGCGCGCCGGTCGCGTGTGTCATGAGAGGTCGCGTGTCGCTCATCGATTGTTTCCTTTCGTGGTGAATGGCGGGTTGGCGTGCTCTCGATCAGAAGCCGAGGTCGGAGAGCCCCGGATGGTCAGCAGGCCGGCGGCCGGGCGGCCACAGGAGCTTCCGTTCGCTTTGCTGAATAGGGTGTTCGTTGATGCTGGCGATGCGACGGCGCATCAGCCCATCGTTGTCGAATTTCCAGTTCTCATTGCCGTGGGCGCGGAACCAGGTGCCGCTGTCGTCACGAAACTCATAGGCGAAGCGCACGGCGATGCGATTGCCTGTGAATGCCCACAGCTCCTTCACCAGCCGATAGTCGAGCTCTCGCGCCCATTTGCGCGTCAGAAACGCCTCGATCTCAGCGCGACCATTAATGAACTCGGCGCGGTTACGCCATTGACTGTCAGGGGTGTATGCAAGCGCTACCTTGGCCGGATCGCGGCCGTTCCAGGCGTCTTCAGCGAGCCGGACCTTCTCGATAGCGGTTGTTTCGGTGAACGGGGGTAAGGGCGGACGCACGGATCATTTCTCCCGAGGACTTCGCTGCGTTGAACCTCGCGATATCTCGCGCAGTGCACCGCTCCTGGGCAATAACGGTGATCCTGCGTATCTGGCCAGCCGCACGACGTTTCATGCCAACCGCAGCTTTTCAGCCTCGCGAGGCGAGCTGCTCTGCAATTATCTTCGCTCTTCGCCCGCGTTGCGCACGATGTGTCCGGTCCGTCGGCGGGTACCCGACGCTAGACAGATTCCGGCTTGCGAAAACTTGCCCGATACTGCGCCGGCGTTACGCCAAGACGCGCGTTGAATACGATCCGCATCCGGTCCGCCGAGCCGAAGCCGCAGTCGTAGGCCACCGCCTTCAACGGCAGGTCGCTTCCCTCAAGCTTCATGCGCGCCGCATCGATACGAGCACGCTCGATGAATTCGTGCGGTGTGATTCCCGTTTCGTGGACGAAATGCCGTGCAAAATTCCGAGTGCTCATCCTGGCTGCTTCAGCAAGAGACTGCAGCGCGTGACGGTCTCCGATGTTGGCCATCACGTGATCCTGGACCCGCGCAATCGGAGAGGCCGGATCGGCAGGCGCACTTAGGTAGGGACTGAACTGCGACTGTCCCCCTTGACGTTGGGCGACCACGACGAGTCGCTTGGCGACCTTGAGCGCCACCTCCGCGCCATGCCGCTGCCCGACCAGGGCCAGGGCCAGGTCAATTCCTGCCGTCACCCCAGCGGAAGTGATGAGGCGCCCATCACGGACGTAGATCAAATCCGGTTCCACCTCCGCCTTGGGGAACTTCGCCGCCAGGGCCTGCGCATCCTGCCAATGAGTCGTGACCCGCCGCCCGTCGAGCAGGCCAGCATGGCCGAGAACGAACGCTCCCGTGCAGATCGAGCCGTAAACACTCGAGTGCCACGGCGCACCTCTGACCCAATCAACCAAACGCGGATCAGGCGCCGCCACCGGTAGCGCCGGGCCGCCGGCGACGAGGATGACGTCGAAGCCACCGCTCGCCTCGTCGAAAGTCACGTCGCCCAGCAATCGCATCCCATTCGAGGCGCGCAGAGCATTGCGGTCGGCGGCGACAAGGACGGTCTTATATTGATCAGAGGCATCGAGGTAGCTGTTCGCTTCGGTAAACACGTCCACAGGCCCCGCCACATCCAGCGCTTGGACCCCTTCGTGAACGACAATTGCAACTGCTTGGCCGGACACGTTGCGCCGCCTCCTCTCGTAGATGGTTCATCCCGACGTGCAGCCGAGTTCGGTCGGGTGATACTCGGCGCCCGAACGCTTTGCAGATCGCCATCGCAATGCATTGCCACAACGCCCGGCCGCTGTTCCGGCAAGAACGCGCCCGATTTAGACCAGAAAAGGCAAGCCGATAGAGAGATTCCGCCGCAGTGGCAAGACGGTAGGGGCCCAATCCTGGAGGATTAGGCACATCTTCTGAAGAATGAGGCAGGCAGACCAGATTGCGGCAAGCTATGACTCCTGAATGGTTTGTGGGAGTTGCTATGAAGGTCACAGGAAGTATATTTCGCAATACTCTCGGCGGCAGCGGAGTGCGCCCGCTCGCCCGTTCGAACGCCAAGTCTGAGCGTCGCAGTCAGCCCCACCTCCGCTCGCGAATTCTACGGCGCGCCGCACTCGCTGCATTCTCAATCTCCATAGTGCTCGCATCCGAAAGCCAAGCCCAGGAGACCGACGGCGCACGCCTGTTCCGCCAACGCTGCGGAAGCTGTCATTCGGTTGAAGCCGGGCAGAACCGGACTGGGCCGTCGCTTGCCGGGGTCAATGGGCGAATGGCCGGCAGCGTTGAGGGCGTCCGGTATTCGCCGGCGCTGCGTTCTTCCAAGGTGATGTGGAATGCGGACACTTTGGCTCGCTTCCTCGCCAACCCGCGCCAGCTCGTTCCCGGAACGACGATGACCGTCAGAGTGACAAACGAGGCGCAGCGGCGATCGCTGGTCGATTTTTTGACCGCGCGCTGAGTGCGGTCCCCCTGATCCATCGCGCTTCGGCGTCGACCGGGTGCGGGAGCGAAATGCGAACTCAAGGAGGATGCACCGATGGCAAGCCTTTTGGTGAACGGAAGAACTGTCGAGACCGATGCAAATCCGCAAACGCCCCTCCTGTGGGTGCTGCGGGAACATCTCGGCCTCACCGGAACAAAATTCGGCTGCGGCGTAGGCTCGTGCGGGGCCTGCACCATTCACGTCGACGGCGAGGCAACCTTCGCGTGTCAGTTGGCGCTGGAAGCGGCCGTAGGACACGAAATCACGACCATTGAGGGTCTTTCGCCCAATGGCGAGCATCCTCTGCAGAGAGCGTGGATCGCGGAGCAAGCGCCGCAATGCGGCTATTGTCAGTCCGGGCAGATCATGCGCGCCGCAGCGCTGCTTGCGACCACACCAACGCCGTCGCGCGAGGAGATCATCGACGGCATGGCTCCAAACCTCTGCCGATGCGGCACCTATCCGCGCATCGTGCGGGCGATCGAACGTGCGGCGCAGGAGGGCTGACGATGACTCACCATGAACCGAAACTCTCCCGCCGAGCTTTTCTCGCTACCTCGGGCGCTGTGAGCTTCGCCGTCCTCGGTGGTGGCCTTGTCTCTGTGTTCCGGGATCCGGCCGAGGCTCAGGACCTCAGCCGCTCCGAGATCAATGCGTGGGTGAACATTGCCGGCAATGGCCGAGTGGCGATCCGCTACGCCTCAGGAGAAATGGGCCAAGGGGTTTCGACCTCACTACCGATGGTGCTCGCCGAGGAACTGGATGCCGACTGGTCGATGGTTGACGCCCAGCAAGTCGATCAGGGAGCCCCCGCGATGTACGGCAATCCGCTGATTAACAACATTCTTTATACGGCTGGAAGTCTCTCGATTGCAGGGTACTACGACACGATGCGCCGTGCCGGCGCAACCGCCCGCCGCGTC
This sequence comes from Sinorhizobium sp. GQ132, assembly GCF_059758575.1. Classification (NCBI taxonomy): domain Bacteria; kingdom Pseudomonadati; phylum Pseudomonadota; class Alphaproteobacteria; order Hyphomicrobiales; family Rhizobiaceae; genus Sinorhizobium; species Sinorhizobium sp. GQ132. The sequence goes on from NZ_JCAXDX010000007.1 coordinate 44,172, forward strand.
CTCATCCATTCCGCAGCGGCGGAATGGCGCGTTCCTGTTGGCGAAGTGACCACAGAGCCGGGCTTTGTCGTTCACGGCCCAAGCCGCCGCCGGATGAGCTTCGGTGAGGTCGTGGCCCTCCCCCAGCTCATCACAGACGTGCCAGCGATCACCGACACTGACCTGAAACCACGTGAGCAATGGCGCTTGATCGGCCGCGATGTGGAACGCCTCGATGTCCCCGAGAAAACACGCGGAGCAATCACCTATTCGATCGATGTGCGCCTGCCAGGGATGGTTTATGCCACCGAACTGCTCGCGCCGGTCGAGGGCGAGACTCCTTCCGTCACGGCAGACACTGAAGCGCGAGTGGTTCCGGGCGTGATCGATATCATTCCTTTGCGCAATGCCGTTGCTGTGGTTGCAGAAACCTGGGAAGCGGCGCACGCCGCCCGCGAGCTGCTGACGGTGGAATGGAGCACAACCTCTCCGTTTCGATCGACTGACAGCGCCGCTGAACTGAAAGAGCTCGCAGCCGCTGCGGCCGATCCTGCGCGCGAAGCCTTCGAATGGGAAACCCGCGGCGATGCTCGCGGCGCAGTGGGTTCAAGCGACCGCGTCATCAGCGCCGAATACAGCACCGAATATGTCTATCATGCGCAGATGGAGCCGCTCGCGGCGGTTGCCTCCGTCGATGAGGACGGTAAGGGCGCAGAGGTGTGGCTCGGCACGCAAAGCCAAACCGTTTCGATCGGGATCGCGGCGGGCGTGCTGCAAACGACACCTGACCGCATCCGCTTCCATGCCATGCAGATGGGTGGCGGATTTGGCCGCCGCACCTTCTTTGCACGCGATCTGCTGCGCGACGCGCTCCTGCTCTCAAAACAGCTCAAGCGGCCCGTCAAGCTGATGTGGACCAGAGAGGACGACGTCAAGAATGGCTGGTTTCGCCCTGCCACGGCCCATCGGCTAGAAGCGGCCCTGGATGGCGATGGCAATGTGACGGCCTGGTACCATCGTGTTGTCAGCGCTTCAATTCTGCAATTCTCCATGCCGGACAATTGGCTGAAGGCAAACAACCGGGACTTCCTGGTTATGGAAGGCACCGAAAGCAAGGATTACGCGATACCAGATTTCCTTGCCGAGCATGTCATTGCCGATCGCCGCGCCCGCGTCGCGGCGTGGCGCGGTATCGGCTGGGGTCCGAACATGTTCGCCAGGGAATGCTTCGTTGACGAGCTAGCGGCGGCGGCGAAGGCTGATCCCGTAAGCTTTCGGCGCCGCCTGTTGAAGAACAGCGAACGAGGAATGCGAGTGCTTGATGCCGTCGTCACCATGTCGAAGTTCGGCACGCCACCGCAAGGGCGAGCACATGGCCTGTCGTTCGCGGGCTACAAGAACACCCGGGCGGCCGGCGTTGCAGAAGTCTCGGTCGACGGCCAGACAGGACGAGTTCGTGTGCATCGCTTCTGGGCCGCGGTCGATCCTGGCGTTGCGATCCACCCGAAAAACCTTGTAGCGCAGGTCGAGGGCGGCATCATCTTTGGCCTTTCAGGTCATTTGCAAGAGCGCATCACAATCGCGGCCGGCGAAGTTCAGCAAAGCAACTACTATGACTACGAGCCCCTGCGAATTGGCGACATACCGGAGATCGAGGTGCAGATCATCGAATCGGGCGCAGCTCCCTCGGGCGCGGGCGAGATCGGCGTGCCGATGACTGGGGCCGCCGTGGCGAATGCAATCTTTGCTCTGACTGGACAGCGACCGCGACAAATGCCGTTTGGTCAGCTGCAAAGCTGAGTGTCGCGCTCGATCACACCGAGAGATCTGCCTGCCCACGCATGTGGGCAGGCGCAGCTGGACGTGCGGAGGCGCCATGCACGATTGAGATAGATGATCGATGTTCGCGAGGTGACAGTCCAAACATCCGCGAGAATTCGCGACTGAACTGGGTTGGGCTTTCGTATCCAACCGAGACTGCAGCGGCTGACACGGATTGGTTCTCAGATTTCATCAGACGTGCCGCCTCGATAAGACGCAGGCGCTTCTGAAATTGAAGAGGGGTGGTCCCGCAGATCGCTTTGAAATGCTGGTGAAAGGCCGACTCGCTCATTCCAACTGCGCGCGCAAGTTCGGGAATCCGCAACGGTTCGGCGTAAGTGCGTCGGATGTGGATAATGGCCTCTGATATCCGAGCAGCATGACTATTCGCCTGGGCGAGCTGACGAAGCAGAGCGCCATGGCTCGCTGATAGAAGCCAGAAGTGAATCTCGCGCATAAGCAATGGGCGCAAGATTGCCGCGGCGGCCGGTTTGTCGAGCAATCCGAACAGACGTTCCATCGCGTTCACGACGGCCTCGTCAGCTTCACCCGCCGCAATCGCACTGACCCGCCCTTTTCCGTCACGGGCACGCGCATCTTCACCTCCGAAATCGTCGATCTCAGCGGCCAGTTCTTTGATCAGGGTGATGTCAATCTGCAGAGCCAGCGCCACGTAGGGACGCTGCCTTGATGCGTCGACGACGCTCGCATAGGTCGGCAAATCAAGGCCAACGATGATCGACTGCCGTTGCGAGAAGGTAACCATCTCGTCCCCCAGTGACGACTGCTTGGCACCCTGCAGCACGAGGCAAAAGATTGGCCTGTAGAGCACGGGCGTGAGGTCCGTCGGCCGGAAGTGGCGTGCGACGAGCAGGCCAGGAATATCCGTACAAAAGGGCTCATTCCCTATCGACTGTTGATCGGCGTAGGCGAGGACGCGGCTCGTCAGCGCGTGAGCAAACATGACCGGCTCCAACTAGAATAAGGCATCTTTTTACGACCACACCTCGGGCTCGGCAAGGTGCAAAGGGGACGATTGTGTAGGATTAGGCACGTGTTTTGAAGGATGAGGCAGGCGCATAGAGCCGACGGAGAGTATCCGTAGGTCCGAAACTCAGGAGTGCATCATGAAGCTCACAGGCAATACCGTACTCATTACGGGCGGTGGCAGCGGGATCGGTCGCGCGCTCGCCGAGGCCCTTCACGCCAGAAACAACAAGGTCGTAATCACCGGACGCGATGCAAAGAAGCTCACCGCTGTGGTCAAAGCGAACCCCGGAATAGAAGCACGAGAATTGGACGTGACCGATTCGGCGGCCATAAAGTCCTTCTCCCGGGAGGCGACCCGCGATTTTCCATCGCTGAATGTGCTCATCAACAATGCCGGCATCATGCGGCCCGAGGAGTTGACTTCCGGAGAGACCGACACGGCTGAGGCCACGATCTCTACCAACCTGCTCGGGCCGATCCGGTTGACCGCCGCTCTCCTTCCTCACTTGCTCAAGGCGTCGCGTGCCGCCGTTCTCACAGTATCGTCCGGTCTGGCCTTCGTCCCGCGCTCTCTTGCTCCGACCTACTGCGCGACCAAAGCGGCCATCCATTCCTATTCACAGACCCTTCGGGTACAGCTGCGCAACACATCGGTTCAGGTTATTGAACTCGTGCCGCCCTATTTGCAGACAGAACTTCTAAATCCGAGCCAGGCGACGGATCCCAACGCCATGCCTCTCTCCGATTACATTTCCGAAACGATGGCTCTGCTCGAGGCCAACCCAGATGCTGAGGAGATTCTCGTGCGACGTGTTTCTTTCCAACGCTGGGCCGAGAAGGAAAGCCGCTACGAGGCCGCTTTCGCGCGCGTCAACAACTGAGGGGAACACATGACGGCGGCACGCTCACCGTCGGTGTCTGAGCCGCTAAAGAGATAGTTCTTTTTCCGAGGGCCAAAGCCCGGATTGCCCGCTCGGGACGCTCGTCCAATGTCGGCCCTTTGGCCGGCAACACCGATTTTGGCTTCGCCGAACTCTCCCCCGGGGAACGGCCGCAGAGGGGGCGACCGATATTGTCATCGCAGGTCCTTTGTCATCGCCTCGTCCCAACACGCCGATCGGAATCCAGGGTGGGTTGCGGCAGAAGCACAAGGAAGCCGGCCTGTGATCGAGCTTTCCGGCCCCGGCTGGCCCGTATCCAGCGGAAAAGCAGGTTGCTGTTGACCCCGCGCCGGCGCGTCACCTCCGCTATCGAACTGCCGGGAAGCTGCGCTTCTTCGACAATTCGCCATTTCTTTTCCAGCGGACCAGTTTCGTCGATCGCGCTTCGCCGCTTCGCCACTTCCTGACATCAGATACCGCCATAGTGTCCACTTATTACTTGATGGACACTATCCCACTCCATCGCAGTGCCGGTAGGCGGCCATCTAGGCGGAACCACACCGGCATATTCTTGTCGAATTTGGCCGACAATTCGCGTATCGCAGCCTCGCCGCGCATCTCGATATGGCTGAGGATGCCTTCGACCACTGAGCGTACCTGGGTGTTCTCTTCGTCGCCCAGCGTATCGGGCTTGCCGCGCTTCAGATGGGTGATAGCTATGGGTGTCCTTTATGCCCAGCGAATATGCGGGCCTGGATGGGAACGAACTTGCAGAGGAAGACATGAGCCGTCGGTATGCGCCTTTGCCTTACGCGAGCGGCACGATGACCCGGCCCCTCACCTGTCCCGCGAGAATTCGGATTGCCGCTTCGGGCAGACCGGCAAGGCCGACTTCCTCTACAAGTCCGCCATAGGCAGCAAGATCAAAGTTTTTGGCGATGCGATCCCAGGCGACAATCCGCGCAGCATACGGCTGCATGACGCTGTCGATACCGCTCAACGTCACCCCGCGCAGGATGAAGGGCAAGACATTCGTCTCGAGACCGATGCCCGCCGCATTGCCAACGGCGGCGATGGCACCACCGTATTTCACCTGCCTGAGTACCTTGCCGAGGATTTTGCCGCCGACATTGTCGATCACGGCTGCCCAACGCGCCGATTCCAGCGGTTTATCCGACTGAGCGAGAAACTCCTCGCGCGCCACGACCGCCGTGGCGCCAAGTTTCTTCAGAGCCTCCGAATGTTCCGGTCGGCCGGAGAGCGCCACCCCCTGGTAACCGAAACGGGCGAGAAGCGCGATGGCAATGGACCCCACTCCGCCGGCCGCTCCGGTCACCAGCACTTCGCCGCCCTCGGTGTTGAGTCCGAGCGTTTCCAATCGGCCGATCGCCAGCATGGCGGTCAGCCCTGCCGTTCCAACGGTCATCGCATCCCGCGTTGAAAGCCGGTTCGGCAGGGGCACGAGCCAATCGGCCTTGACCCGGGTTCGTTGACTGTAACCACCCCAATGGGTTTCGCCCACGCGCCACCCCGTCAGCACCACCCGGTCGCCCCGCTTGTAGCGGTGGTCGAGGCTGTCGCGCACCGTGCCGGCGAAGTCGATCCCCGCCACATGGGGGTAGGTCCGCACGAGCCCCCCGCCACCTGTGAGGCAAAGTCCGTCCTTGTAGTTGAGCCCTGCCCATTCCACATCAACGGTCACATCGCCCTCGGGAAGACGATCCTCACCCAAGGTTTCGACCCTTGAGGATATGCTTCCGTCTTCTCCGCGCGTGGTCACCAAAGCCTGATACGTCATGTGACAGTCCTTTCTGACCGAATCTTCTGCGGCCTAGCGTCAAAGCTGCGCCTCTATCCTCACTGCCGAAGCAGGACCTCCTAGATCTTCCAGTCATCGCCCCAAAGCTGGACAATGTGACCAGGCGAAACTTGCCGGTATGTTCTCACCGGCGGGGTATAATCGACCGGGCGGATCGGGCTCCTAACCTCGTCGTTGTTAACTGGCCGCAATTGCTTCCGGCGCGCCGGATCGGGCACTGGAACAGCAGCCATCAGGCGCCGGGTATAGGGGTGCTGCGGATTACCGAAGACGGCGGCGACCGGCCCTTTCTCGACAATCTCCCCCAGATACATCACCGCGACCTGATGGCTGATGCGCTCAACGACCGCCATATCGTGAGAGATAAACAGGTAGGACAGTCCGAACTGCTCCTGCAAATCCATCATCAGATTGACCACCTGGGCCTTGATCGAGACGTCGAGCGCCGACACGCTTTCATCTGCGACGATCACTTTCGGTTCCAGGGAAAGGGCCCTGGCAATGCAGATGCGCTGTCTTTGCCCGCCGGAGAATTGCGACGGATAGCGACTGGCCATCTCGGTGGCCAATCCTACCTTTTCGAGGAGGTCCATTGCTTTGTCACGAGCCTGTGCCCTGGTGCCAAGCCTGTGAGTGAGGAAGGGCTCAGCAATAGCATCACCCACCTGCATGCGCGGATTGAGGCTGGCATATGGGTCTTGGAATATCATCTGGATATGCCGCCGCATGTCACGCATGCGATGCCTGTCAAGCACTCTGATGTCGGTGCCATCTATACTGATTTCACCGCTGTCCGGCTCGACCAGCCGCATGATGGCACGCCCGGTCGTTGACTTGCCGCACCCGGATTCTCCCACCAGCGACAGCGTCTCGCCGGCCCTTAGATCGAAGCTCACCTTCTCCACTGCATGCACACGGCCCGCGGGGCCGGAAAACAATCCGCCGGCAATATCAAACCGCTTGACGAGTTCGTTGACCCGCAGCACCGGGTCTCCCTTGCGCACAGTGTCCGGTCGTTCGCGGCTGGCGACTACCGTTCCGGTGGCACGGTCGAGCACCGGAAAATGCTGCGGCCCCCTATCGCTGCCCTGACCCAGTCGCGGCACAGCGGCAATAAGCGCGCGGGTGTAGGGGTTCTGGGCGGCTTCGAATATCACCGCGGTGCTGTCGGATTCGACCGCGCTGCCCTGCAACATCACCACGGTACGATCAGCAATCTCCGCGACCACGCCCATGTCGTGGGTGATGAACAGAACCCCCATGCCCTCCTCCTTCTGCAATTGCTTGATCAACTGCAGAATCTGGGCCTGGATCGTTACGTCGAGCGCGGTGGTCGGCTCGTCGGCGATCAAAAGGTTCGGCTTGCAGGCGAGCGCCATGGCAATCATCACGCGTTGCCGCATGCCGCCTGACAGGGCGTGGGGATAGTCCTTGAGACGTGAGGACGCGGCAGGGATGCGAACGCGCTCAAGCAGGCGCTCGGCTTCCTTCATCGCTGCCTGCCCTGAATGCGTGCCATGGATGGTCAGCACTTCGGCAATCTGCTGACCGACCGTCTGGAGCGGATTGAGGCTTGTCATCGCCTCCTGGAAGATCATTCCGATCTGCCGGCCCCGGATCTTGCGCATGGCGGCCGGGCTGAGCTTCAGCAGATCCTGGCCGGCCAGCTTAACGGATCCCTCGATCCGGCTCATCTCGGGGTCGAGCAGACGCATGATCGACAGCGCCGTCACCGATTTTCCCGATCCCGACTCGCCCACGACTGCCAGCGTCTCTTCTGTCCCGACATCGAAATCAATCCCTTTCACGATCTCGGTCCAGCCCTGCTGGGTCCGGAACGAGGTCTTCAGGTTACGCACTGACAGCAGTGGTTCAGGTCCGCCAACGGGAAGAATGCGTTCCCCCATCGTACTTATCGCGTTCATGCCGTTCTCCTATCGTGCCGTCGACGGATCGAGCGCATCGCGGATGGCATCGCCGACCAGATTGAAGGCCAGCACCACTAGCGTGATGGCGATACCCGCCCCGATGATTGGCCACGGCGAGCCGAAAAGGCTGTTGAGCCCGTCACGGATGATGTTGCCCCAGCTCGGATTGGGGGCTCTGGTACCTATACCGAGGAAACTTAGCGAGGCTTCGATGCGGATTGCCGACGCGACCCAAAGCGTCATCAGCGCGACGATCGGCGCCATGATGTTGGGGATGACGTGCCTGATGATGATGACGGGTGTGCGGACGCCCACAGCGATTGCCGCTTCCACATAAGGCTCCTGCTTTATCGATAGCGTCTGGGCTCTGGCCACACGCGCAAAGCCTGGAATAAAGGCCACCGTGATCACCGCAATGATGTTCCAGAAGCCGCCACCCAGTACCGCAGCGATCAAGATCGCAAGCAGCAACTCCGGAAACGCCAGCAGCAGGTCGATAAGGCGGGAGATCAGGCGGTCGGCGATACCGCCGAAATATCCGGCAATTACGCCGAGTATCGTACCAAACAACGCCGCCAGGACCGGAGAGATGAAGCCGAAAAGCAGTGAATTGCGCGATCCATAGATGAGCCGGCTCATCACATCGCGCCCGAACTGATCAGTCCCAAGCCAGTTGTCCTGGCTGGGCAGGCGATTGATCTTGATGATCGACTGGGCCAACGGATCGTAAGGCGCCAGCCAAGGGGCCAACAGCGCGACCAGGACGAACACCACGATGATCGCGGTAGCAAAGGCAGTCTCGGCCCGGCCGAAGAGGATCTTTCTGACCTTAGTGAAGACGCCTGGCTCAACAGCCGGAACGCGGAGGGCTTCTTCCGTAAAGAGCGACATCTTACTTCACCCTCACGCGTGGATCGACAACAACATAGACTAGGTCCATCAATAGATTGATGAGTACAACGAAGCCGGCAAAAACCAGAACCCCGCCCTGGATCACGGCATAATCGCGCTGGGCAATGGCATCGATCAGCAAACGGCCAATGCCGGGCCGGTTGAACACCAGCTCGATGGCGACAGATCCGGAAAGTGTCGACAGGAGGCTGAGCCCGAGCCCTGTCGAGATCGGCAGGAGAGCGTTTCGCAGGCCGTGCCGGTAGATCACCCTGCTCTCCTTCGCCCCCTTGGCCCGGGCGGTGCGCACGTAATCCCGCCCGAGCACTTCGAGCAGGCTGGTGCGGGTCAGCCGACCAAGAAAGGCCGCCTTGACGAAGGCAAGCGTGAGTGCCGGAAGAAAGACGTGGTGGATACGGCTTGCCAGATCCGTGCCGGCACCGTTGATCGGGAACCATCCAAGATTGAGCGAGAAAGTGATCAGCAAGACGGCACCCAGGAAGAAGTCGGGGATGGCGTAGCCGATCAGCGAAAAAACACGCACCCCCGTATCGGGGATTTTGTTTCGGTTGGTGCCGGCGAGCACCCCGAGCGGAATGCCCGCGACAATCCCCATCAACATCGCCGCGACGGTAAGTTCTATCGTGTAAGGAAGGTTCTGTGCGATCAGGGTGACCACCAGCGTATTGGACAGGAGCGATCGTCCGAAATCGAGGGTCAATACGCCACCGAGGAAATTCAGATACTGCTGCCAAAGCGGTACGTTCAGACCCATGCGCTCGCGGAATTCCGCCAACTGCTCTGGCAGAGCCGCATCGCCGAGTGCTGCAAGCGCTGGATCTCCGGGCAGAATTCGCATCGTGATAAAGACAAGCGTCAGCACCAACCAAAGCGTCGGAACTGCGTCGGCCATTCTAAGAAGGATGTAGCGGGCCACACGGATCACCCAGATTGGGGATCTTCGCCGAGGCGAAGATCCCTGGATTGTTGAGGAAGCACTAGGCCGTCTTGGTCGCGCGATGGAAACGCCACCGTGCATAGCCGCTTTGGACAGGGTAGCCGAGATCGACGCGGGCGGCGCGGACCGCCGTGAAGCCGAGAGAGGACAGGCCGATCAAGGGAAGGTCACGCAGAACCTGCAACTCGATCTCCTTACAAAGCGCAAGGTAGCTATCGTAGTCCGTCGCCTGCAAAGCCTTTGCGAGCTTGTCGTCGATACCGGGCATGGCAGCCCCGTAATGGCTGTAGTTGCCGCCCCCGGAACCATCCGCCTTGACCTCCGATGCCTTCGCCAGCTGCTGGAAATAGATCTGCGTCGGGATGGGTGGATAGCTCGACGAATGCATTGCCAGCGTGTTCTGATCCGAGCGGTTCGCTGCGTGGTAAGCAGTGTGGTCCATGATCTTCAGGTTCATGTTGAAGCCGGCAAGACGCAGTTGCTCCTGAACGATCAGCATGGTCGAGGAATAATCCTCGCGTTGGCTGCAAAGCGCGTCGAAACTGATGCCGTTGGGATGCCCCGCTTCCGCAAGCAGCGCCTTGGCCTTTTCCGGATCGTATGGATACTGCAGCTCCGGTGGCAGGTCCTCAGTCTTGAAGCCGGCGGGGAAGAAATCAGGCTGCAGGCCTGCCATCGTGCCTCCCATGGGTGCGAGCGCCTGGGCTATCGCGGTCCGGTCGAGTGCATGCATCAAGGCCTGGCGGACCTTGAGGTTATCGAAGGGTGCACGGGTCAGGTTCACATGCAGCGTGTTGAATGAGCCCGGTGATGTCATGTCGATCTTGAGAGTCGAGTCGCGCTGCAGCATGGAATCGATCCATCCGGGTGCCCGCACCGCCTCGATGATGTCGACATTGCCCGAAAGCAGCGCCAGCGTCCGCGCCGTGGTATCGGCGATGTAAACGCATTCCACCCTGGCGATCTTTGCCTTTTCGCCCCAGTAACCTTCGTGGCGCTTGAGGCTCGTTCCGGTTTCCGGATCAAACTTCACCAGTTCATAAGGTCCGGTTCCCACCGCGTCAGTGGCAAACTTCTCCGCTCCGATTTCCTGATAGGCCTTCTTCGAGACGATGGACGTGTTGTTATTGAAGATCGAGGTACCGAGCAGGTTTACGTCCGGTTGCTTGAGATGAATGGTCACCTCGTAAGGACCGTTCGCGACCACACTGTCGATGTTTGACAGAATGGTGCGATTGGTTCCTTCCTTCATAGCTCGCTCAAAGGAGAAGACAACGTCGTCTGACGTCATCTCGCCGTAGCCGCGATGAAACTGCACGCCCTGACGAAGCTTAAAGGTCCACTCCTTGGTGTCATTTGACTGCGTCCATTCGGTGGCCAGCGTCGGCAGGTATTCATCCGGAGTGAGCGCGAACCGACCATCTTCCGGGCGCACCAGCTGCTCGTATATCTGTTCTGTGGCCCAGTTGTCCGATCCTTGGGTCGTCAGGTTCGGATCGGAGTGGCGTGGACCATTGGCTGCAATGCCCATCCGCAAGGTATCGATATCCTGCGCCCGGGCAGCGCCGATGCCAACCGCCGAGAGTGCCGTGGTGGCCGCGGCCAGTTCCAGGAAATTGCGTCTTGTCAAAGCCATGGGTTCCTCCTCCCAGCTTGTATGCGGCGCCGGCCCCTCGCCTGCGCCATCACGGTTACGCCCTACGGCGCGATGCAGTCTCCGGCGTGCCTGGCAGCCCTCCTTGCTGTGAAATGCCTAGGCAACACGGCGCGCCTCCAGTTCCTCATCTATCACGTCCAACCCGAGGCCCGGGCCGATCGGGATCGCGAACTTGCCGTCAACCGGCTTGGGCGGATTGCGGAAAGCCGGATGCATGCGTGTGTCCGGGTCGGCAAATTCCGCCGGTTTGGTGAGATGCATGATCGTCGCGAGCACATGCAGGTTGGCCGTGTGTCCGATTGTCGGCTGTGTCTGGTGAGGCACCAGTTCCACTCCGTGGGCATAAGCAATGGCCGCGCACTGCATGAGCCCGGTGATACCTCCCATCTTGACGATGTCCGGCTGGACCATGCGCACGCCCGCATTGATGATGTCGACCAATGCCTGTGTGGTATAGGTCTGCTCAGCCGCCGATACGGTGATGTCGAGCCGCTGCGCCACCTCGCCCATGGCCCTCACGTCGTAGTGCTGCACCGGCTCCTCGAACCAGACATAGCCCAGTTCTTCGAGAGCTCGTCCGACCCGAATAGCTCCGCCAACGGAATATTGGTTGTTGGCGTCGAACGCGAGCGGGAACGTTTCACCCACCAGCTGCCGCACGGCCTTTGCCTTGGCGATGTCACCCGGGATGTCATAGTCCTGCCGGGTGCGGTCACCGTCCCAGCGAATCTTGATTGCTGCCGGCTGCTCCGCCTGGAAGCGCCGTTCTACCACCCGGACGGTCTCGTCGACGCTGCGATTGGCATTGCCCCCGATTGACGAATAGAACGGCACCTCTTGACGCCACGCACCGCCCAGAAGCTTGTACACCGGCAGACCGGAGAGCTTGCCCTTGATGTCCCAGAGTGCGATGTCGAGCGCCGCGAGCGCGCCGGTTACCGCGCCTTCCGGACCGAGCTTGACGTAGCGGTGCAGCAGGCGGTCGTAGATGACGGCGTGATCCAGAACATCTGCGCCGATCAGCGACGCCGCGGCATCGCGTATCACCCAAAGCGAATGCTCTCCGCCGAACATCGGCGACGCTTCGCCGTACCCGACAAGCCCCTCTTCGGTGGTGACCCGCACAATGGCACTGCGCCGCCCCGGCGGATCGTCCGCGTTCCAGGCGACCTGGAATGCCTCGACGGATTTGATCACGGACGCTCTACCCATGGGTTACTCCTCAGGCTGGTAGGGTCAAGATCGATTCAAGATGAGCCCGAAGCGGCGCCGGAAACGGCGCGGGTCGCTTGCTGGCGGCATCGATGAACACGTGAATGAAATGGCCGTCGGCCGCCGCCTCATTCGACCCGTTGAGGAACGCGGCAAGTCTGTATCGCACCGAGGAGGTCCCGATACTCTCTACTCGCAGGCCCATCTCGAGCCGGTCCGTAAAGATGATTTCGCGATGATATCGGCAGCCATTCTCGACCACCACCATTGCCCCGCCATCCCTGCCCAGCCCCAGTTCCCTCTGATGGAGGAAGCCAAGCACGGTGCTGTCGAAGAACTCGTAATAGCGGGCGTTGTTGACATGCCCGAAGATGTCGATGTCGTTCCATCGCAGCGATACGGCGGTGAACCACGCGAAAGTCTGCCGCCGTTCTGTCGGTCTGCGCTCCGTCATGGCAGCCACAGCGGTGGCGCACGCATGCGCGACAAAGATGCGTTCATTCGAAACCTCCCACTTCGGAGCAGGGCCTCTCCCGCGACGCCGTCCTCCAAACCGGCCGTCAGGATACAGGCTTTGCATCCGTATGCAAGCAATACTGTGGAGAGCGCTTTCATGATCGCAGCCATTTCATCAGATGTTCGGCGACAGCCACTACGGTGCCGGACTGGTTGGTCACCTCGATATCGGCAACGGACCTCTGCCGTTCGAGATCGATCTCCGTTACGCCATAGGTGATGGTCAACATATCGCCGGGATAGACCGGCGCTACGAAGCGCAGCCGATCATAGCCGAGCGAAACCGGGATCGTGGTGTTTCCCCGCAACCGCGCCTCCCGGATCGCCTTGGTACCGGCTGCCGACATATAACCCACCAGAAGCGCGCCGTGGGCAATGATGCCGCCGAAACGGGATCCGGCCATGGCTTCAGCGTCCGTGTGCGCCTCGTAGTCGTCGCCGCTCAGCGCCGCGAAACGGGCGATATCCTCGTGCCGCACCGTCGTTGCATAGGATACCACCAGGCCCGTCACCGTCCGGCTCAACTGATCAGCCATAGATCTGCGTCCTCCTGAACCGCGCAGCAGGTCGACCGTCGGCGAGAAGAACCTCCTCGGTGACGAGGTACTGTTTGCCCTTGCGTTCGAAGGTTTCGGCCACATGGCCGGCCGTGCGGATCGACTGACCTGGATAGACTCTCTCGAAATGCTGCGTTTCCACTTCGACCAGGACGACGGCCGCCGGGAATTTCCAGCCTGAATTGACGTCCCCCATGGCCGTGCGCATCAGCATCCCGGAATGGACGAAACCGATGTCGTCGTAGATCGGGTGCGTTTCAGCAAAGGCCGACAACGAGGTCATGAAGTCTGCGGCCGAGAGGACCCGCTCACGGCTTTTGAGCGGCGCGCCCGCCTGAATTTCGCCGGGGCTCACAGCAGGTGGATCTTCCGGTGGTGGAAGCAACTGCAATCGAGCCGGATCCGGTGGCGAAACCGGTTCGTGAGCCAGCGCGACCCACCCGGTCGCCACCTCCTCGCCGTCCCCATTACGGACGCTGACCATGCTGCGCTGAAACACTCCGTCGTCAGCAAGTGGTCCGGCTGAAACCGTCACCTCGTCATGATTGTAGACAGGCTTGCGGAAACGCGCCGACATGGCGCCCCGGTCGGCCCAATCGGCACCCCAGCTGTCGATCGCCACCCGGCTGATGTGACCATAAACAAAGGCGCCGGGAATGAGCGCGGCCTTGTATCCGCGGGCCCGGGCGACGGCATCGTCATGGATCGTTCCCTTGTACCGGGGCGCGTCGTCGAGGAGGATCCGGACATCGAAGCAGCGCGGGAAAAATTGCGTCGGCTGACCCATGCTCACGCTCCCTGTAGCGGTTCGGTCGCCATGGCGTCACTTTTCTCTATGGCGGCGATCTGATCAGGCGGAAGTTTGATGATGCGTTCCAGAACGTGCCGGTTATGCCAGCCAAAAGGCGGGGCCGACGACAGCTGCGCCCCCGGGGTGTCGCTGAGATGGATCGGCAGGCCCGGATGTTTGTGCCGCCCCGCGTCAGGGTGCTGAAGTTCCGTAAAGAAACCGCGATAGGCGAGATATGGATCTTCCGCTAGATCCCGGGGCGTTTGCACCGGCGCCGCCGCCACTCCGGCAGCCTGCAGCCGCGCAGCCAGTTCATGCTTGTCTTCGCCCGCCGTCCAGGCAGCAATTAGCCTGTTGAGTTCATCTTCATTGACGCGCCGCCGCTCCAGGTCGGAAAAGCGCGGATCCGCCGAAAGCTCCGGCCGGCCCATGATCCGGCACAGGCTCTGCCATTGGCCCTCGTCAAGTGCCGCGATGACGATCCACTGGTCTTCGCCCCGAGTGGGAAAAGCATCATGCGGGCTGGCAAAGCTGACGCGATTACCACTTGGTGCCGGGTCCTGCCCCGTCTCACTGGCAAGAAGGATTTCGGGGCCGATCAGGTGCATCGCCGCTTCGACCTGCGGAACCTCGACATACTGGCCCTCGCCGCTCCTCTGGCGGTGGATAAGCGCCGTGAGGATCGCTGCGGCAGCGTTAAACCCGCCGATTGGATCCAGATAGGACGGACCGGTCACCTCCGGCCGGCCGCCCGGATAGCCGATCATCGCTGACATGCCCGCTGCCATTTCCATGGTCGGGCCGAGGGCCGCATAGCCGGACATCGGCCCCTTTGTACCAAAGGCCGGCAGTTCGGCGACGATGATGTCCGGCTTTATCGCTTTCAGAGCGTCATAGTCGAGACCGAGCTTCTTAAGGGTGTCTGGCCGAAAATTGCAGATCAACACATCCGCGACCGACACTAACCGACGCAGCGTTGCCCGGCCTTCTTCGGTCTTCAGATTGAGAATACAGCTGAGTTTGTTGACATTTTGAGAGTTAAACAGGAACGACCGGTCGTACCAGCGCTCACCGGGCTGTCGTGCAGGGAAGTTGATCGGGTTGGGCTCGTCCTTGTTGAGGCGCCAGGAATTGACCCTGTTCGGCGCTTCCACATGAATCGACTCGGCGCCAAAATAGGCCAGCACTCGTCCGGCCATCGGACCTGCCCATGCGGTGGTCAGCTCAATGACGCGCAACCCTTCCAAGGGACGGCCCTTGGGGCCCGAAGCGGACGAGCGCTCCGAAGGCAAATGAGCGCTGTCTTCATAACGGGCATTTGCATCGCCGAGGCGGGGAGCGAGGCTACGCACACAGCGCGGCGTCGCCGACAGACGGAACGGCGCCCCGAGAATGGTCCGACCGTCCAGTGTTTCCCAGTACCCTCGCTCGACGAGGTGGCGGCTCCTGATCAGCTCGGACGGCCGATATGCCTTGGCTGCAATGACTTGCGCCTTCTGGAGGATCTCCACCAGATCCTCGGCTGCCATCTCAGCCACCCTCGACTGGAAGATAGAAAACAGTGCGTCCCAATTAGCGCGGCGGTTGGCGGGATCGGCAAAGCGTTCGTCGTGTTCCAGTTCAGGCAGGCCAAGCGCTTCCAGCAAGGCGCGCCACCGGAAATTATAGATCCAGATGCAAACCCAGCCGTCACGGCAAAGGACCTGCCCCGCCTGCACAGCCTGTTCTGTCCGCTGCCTGGTCGTTCCATTGTAGATATACTGCATCACATAGGGGAAACACATAGATGCGGCGGTCTCAGCCGCGTCGATGCGGACGACCTGACCGTGCCCGGTCTCCTCACGCGCATACAAAGCCACCAAGGCGCCGATATGGGCGCCGATACCGCTCGCCACTCCGGCGCGGTTCCCGGTCCCAAACAGCGGCTCCCGATCGGCAGCGCCATTGTTGTGCATCATGCCCGACAAGGCTTGGAGGACGATTTCCGGCCCCTGCCACTCCGCGCGCGGGCCGTCGCCACCAAAACTGCTCGGCTGCACAACGATTGCATTGGGATTGCTCTGGCTTATTTCGTCCGCATTTCCTTCCGGAGGAAGGACGATCACGTCCGCCGCAGCAAGGATCAGGTCGAGCTGGTCGCGAGCTCCCGGATCGCCACGATCAAGCACATAGGAGCTCTTTCCGGAATTGAAGTGGAAAAAAGGAAGCGAGTCCCCACTTCGCGAAAATGGCGCAGAACGTCGGATTGGCGAACCCTCCGGCCCCTCCACCAGCATCACCGCCGCACCATAGTCCGCAAACAACCGGGCGCAGTACTGCCCCGCCAATGTATCGGAATAGTCGACCACCCGCAGATGGCTGAAAGCGCCCCTCATAGCTCCTCCCAAAGGCAAGCGTACGCAAGACTAAGACCGGCTCCTCCACCCGCCTTCTAAAGCAAGGCTAGGGAACATTGCATCCGTATGCAAGTGCCGATTTGCATCCGGATGCGTGTTTATGCGATATACTGCTCACGCTGCTGCAGGTCGTGCGGCAAGAACACGACGGGGAGTGATGATGAACAATGCCGATGACAAGATAGCCTCGCCTCGAGCCAAACCGCTGACGGCGCGTGAGCTCGCCCGGCTGATGGGTGTGAGCCAGTCTGCAGTATCACGGGCCTTCACGCCAGGAAGCTCGATATCGCCCGAGCTTCGGCAACGGATTCTCAAGGCCGCCGGCGAACTCGACTACCAGCCGAATGCGATTGCGTCCATGCTCTCGACTCGGCGCAGCAATATCGCCGGGATCGTCGTTTCCGAGATGCAGAACCCGTTCTATCCGACGCTGATCGAAAAACTCTCGCGCGGACTGCAGCGGGTCAGGCTCCAAAGCTTGATGTTCAACATCACTCGCGGATCCAATATCGAAGAGCAGCTCGTCGCACTGCGGCAGTACAATGTCGACGCAGTTATCATCATCTCAGCTACCGTGCTGTCCGGCGCCTCAGTGCAATGGGCAGCCGATGGACGGGCCGCCGTCCTTGTGAACCGTACCATTCCCGATCTTCCCCTCACCTCCGTCAGCTGCGACAACGTTGAGGGCGCTCGCGCCATTGCCGATCACTTCCATTCGCTTGGCAGGCACCGGGTGTCCTATGTCGCCGGTCTGCCCCATACCTCCACCAATCTCGAACGGCAAAACGCCTTCGTGACACGGGTGGCGGAACTTGGGATGCGGCTCATCCACTGCGTCGCCGCCGGGGAATACAGCTACGAGGCGGGTCATCGGGCGGCGCTTGAAATCGCACGCGGGGAGCAGACGGATGCGATCTTCTTCGCCAATGATATTCTTGCAGCGGGCGGCATGGACGCGCTGAGGGAAAGCGCCGGACTGCGCGTACCGGAGGATGTCGCTGTTGCCGGCTTTGACGACGTGGCGTTGGCGCGATGGCCGCACTACTCGCTCACGACGTTCCGACAGCCCATTGATGCTATTGTGGAAAGGACCGTAAGCTTGGTCACGCAGCAGTTGGAAACGCCTTCTTTGCCGCCGAGCCGGAATCCGATAAGCGGCGAACTCGTAATACGCCATTCCACCGTCACGGAATGGTCACCGGAAAACACCGGATGATGCCACCAGACAGGCGCTTTCATGTAGCGGTCATCGAAGCATCAGGCTGGCGCGCCGCTGATTCGTCGCCCGGCTGCATCATCGAGTACGCCGAGCCAGAATTGAAGTGCTGGATGCCCGTGCCGTCGGCCAATCTTAATCGCACCTCTATGCCCTCATCGTGGGAAGGCGATGACGAGAAGAACTGCGCCGCCAGCAATCCCGCCGTTCCGGACGATACATTATGCGATCGCTCGAGCCAAAAAGGGGAGCATCCACGCACTTCTAAAATTGGTTGCGGGGCCGCGATCCTACCCTCAAGACCGCATGATCGCCCACAGAAAGCATGCTTGACTTCCGGAGCAATTAGCGCGTTGGCCTCCGGCTGCGTTGCTCCGCCAGAGGCGGAGTGAACTTCGGGCAAAATGAAGAACTGTCCGGGCCGGTCAATTCCTCAATTCGCCTGACAAACGAGAGCGGCCCCGAACTCTTCTGTTCGATAGGCACATCCTGAACCCTCCGTTAAGTACATGTCGGTGGAAACCCCGAGCGCTTGCTGATCGCCTCCATTTGTGGGGGCGCGGTGGATTCCTTATCTTTCTCCAATAATGCCGTGCGGCCGCTAGATCGAGGGTTCGGGACCGGCGGTCCTTAGCCGCCTGTCATTAAACAGTTGAGAGATTGCCGTCACTGACCAATGTCCCGCAGTCTCTTGAACCCGCGCTTCTCCTCATGGGTTTTGCACCTGCTCGATCACGCCGGCGCGCGGTGATCGGAACAGTTCCTGGGAATCTAACGCCCCCCTTACCGGAAGGGTTCGTTCGTTTTCTCACGCTGGGTCAATCAGCGGAATCTCGACGAGAGGTTCTTCAACAGGACCAAATAGTCCGAGGCATCGCAACCCGTACGGATAATGACCCGGAAAACTAGTCCTATCCCCCGCCGAGCTTCTGAGCATGCTCAAGATGCCCTTGGACGACTGGCGCCGTCTTCGCCGCATGCGCCTTCAAAGGTGCGCTATCCCCGCCCTGGGCATAACTCTGCAGCAGCTTCAACGCCTCCTGGTGGGCCGCGAGCTGAGCCTGTGCATAGGCCGCATCAAACTGTTCGCCCTGCGCATTCTTGAGCTTCTCCAACTCGGCCGCGTGCTTCTCGACCATTTGCGTGGGAACCGTGATCTTGGCTTCTCCTGCGGCCGCCTTCAGTTCCTGGCTGGCCTTGGTGTGATCGGCCACCATCATTTCGGCGAACTGGCGCACACTGTCCTGTTTGCTGTTTTGCATGGCGAGCTGGCTCGATTGAATTTCGAACATGTCGGAGCTCGCGGCCATGGTCACGAACTCCTCGGACGAGATTTGCTGCGCGTAGACATATGGCGCACCGGCGAGGAAGGCTGCGGCAACGGCTATTTTCATGATTCGCATCGGGTTTCTCCGGTTTTGACGCAGGGCGGAAAGCGCTCTAACCGCGAAGCCGGAGAGGTGTTCCACAACATTCATCGCCCGAAGGGCGCACGTCAATCAAAACGTGGCCGTGCCCATGGGATGTGAAAGTCCACAGAAAGCAGAGTACGCCAAAATCGGCGTAACCACTCATTGCTGCGTCACTCGCGCCTGGCGCTTAGCGAAGAAGGCACCAGACTTGGCTAGTCCGACACCGCGATACGCCGTCTCCACATCCGGGGTCCTGGAGCCTGCATCGAGATCATCGAATTAAATTCTACGCAGACCGACGATGTTCGAGAGGTCCAATGTTAGCCGATCGTGCCCGGATCGGCGGCGTCTTTGCTGCCCTTTCTACGCCGTCCGGCAGCGCTGCCGCTTCGCCCTGAGCTCCTCGCTTCCATGTTGCCGTCGTTTCCAATGCTCGCCGCGCCGTGGCCCGGTCCACCGCCCGGTTGCACCTGGCCCGGTTGGAGGTCCGACGCCAAGCCGCTTTCGCCCCCCGCCGAACCCCTCGAGGTCTCCTTGTCGATTTCGTCAGCGGCCTGCTGCCAGTGCCGTTCATGGTTTCCGTGACGTTTTCCATCTTTCTCCCAGACCTCATAGGCACGCTGGCGGATGCGCTCTTCCCGTTCCTCTGCGACTGTCATGGTCCTCTCCCTCTAAAAAGTATCACCCGCGCGCGTTCAACTATAATACACCACGCCCGCCCCGTGAGCTTTACGGACGAGAACCGCGAGACAATCAGATAATCGATCAATCATCATCGAGAATTGGAAAAAGCGCTCAATCCGTCATGCTCTTCCAGAGAGTGTGGTTTCCGCACACCAGATCGCTGCGAATCTAGACGGGTCGGCACAGTCTTTCCATACAGGGCCACACCACAAGAGCAGCAGCGCCGCGTCGAGCGGCAACGACATAACCAAGATTAGCAGGAGACCTTCCATTTCGCGGGTCCTCCAATGCTTCCTTAACTTCCTTTACAATGTAGGCACTCGTGGAAAGTTCCGCGACGCCGCTGACGGGGAGTGCAGTAGCGAACCTGGCGTCTTTCAATGCCGCCGTTTGGTGGCAGGTAGCCCCGGCAACTCGAACGTACAGCCGGCGTGCACGGTTACTGCACGCCAAGGACGCCTCGGCGCATGCGGTGGTGAATGAGGCTCTTGCGACCTCGGCACTTAATATCCCGGACAGTGCGGCACGACAGTCGCGTACCGCACGGTGATACCGCTTGCCATGGCACGGCCACTCGAATTCCAGGAAATCAAGAGCGTCGTAGGGGCCAGCGGCTAGGTCCCACGTTGGCGTTTGCGGCCGGCGTGGTGCACGGAGGGAGCATCTAGATCACGGGGATCGCCGAACTACGCCGCCTGCATGTGTTCGCGCAGGGCGTCCTCTCGTCTAATGCCCGATTGGAATAACTCTATAAGCTTACGCGCGAGATTCTCCGCTTGTTCGCTATTAACGCGGAGGTGCCTCGCGTCCACCTCCGAGTCGAAAATGCTCTGAAGCATAGAGAGGTCCTCTGGTCTGAGAGGTAGCTGGTGAAAGTCGCCGAAACCAAACATGCAGCGCCTCCCGTACTGGGGCGAAAGCCGCCGTCTTTCAGCCAGCGGCGCCCTTATCAATAGCCGCTGATGAAAACGATTATACATCAAAATATGGGCACGACGCACGACGCGTTCGGGGTCCTGCTTCTCGGCCAGCCGCTCATGTGTGCCGCCACGTCGGAATCGGTCTCAGCCATTCGCCTGTTGCGGCGAGCAGCAAGTACTACGAAAAACCTGACCACCCCAGGTGTGAGCTCATGCAGACGCGCTCGGAGGAGCGTCTCGGGCGCAAATCAACACCATCGCAACGCGCCGTCTGTCGCGGCCAGACTCACCACCCGCGATGAGCCGCCAGCAAGTCGTTGTGTGCAGTGACGGCTGCAATCTCCCCATGTGCCATGGCGACGCCCAGCTGGTTCAGGCCTGTTACGACATCGCCAGCCGCATAGAACCGCTCGATGTTGGTGCGTTGATGATGGTCGGTAGGTATCCGCCCCTCGTTATCAAGGTTCACTCCGAGGCTGCGGGCAAGTTGGGACCGGGGCTTGCAGCCGAGGGCTGAGTAGACCGCAACGGCCTCCATTCTCGTGCCATCTGAGAGCTCTAATGAAAGACGGTTCTCATCGGCAGTGCGGTGGGACGCCAATCGGGGCGTGAGAAGGCGCACGGGCGGCTCGACGTCCGCGCAGCTCATGCCGTCCAGGTCAGCCCCCAAGGTCGCCAAGGTTACGGCGTCGGTGAATGACAACAGGAACCGAGCCTCCCTGAGCGCCCGCTGAGTGTGTCCGATGACGACGACGGGAGCGCCATGAAGCTCGTACCCGTCGCATATCGGGCAGATCCGCACATTGCCGTTTAGCACGAGCTCTGTCGCCTCGGCCCACGGCGGCAGTATGTCAACGAGACCGGTTGCGCAGATCACGGCGCGACTGCTGAGCGTGCGCCGGGCGACTGCGCATTGGAAGATGTCGTCAAGCCGTTCGATCCGGTCGGCACGACCAACGATGTGCTCGACGCCGAACTTGTTACATTGGTCATGCAATCGGCCAAGCAAGTCTCGTCCAGGGATACCATCCGGAAATGCCGGATGATTGTAGGAACGCGGGATAAGGGAAGCGCGGCTCTGCCCGCCGTCTACGATGATGACGCTTCGATTGAGGCGCGCCAGATAAATGCCCGCTACCAATCCGGCCGGGCCGCCACCAAGAATCAGACAATCGTACATGAGAATAACGGCGCCCTTTCCCAGCTTGACAGAATCCCGCCGCTCGCCTGAACGGAGAGCATTCCTAACCCGGTGAAGGTGGGTGTTGTTCCTGCTGCCACTCGGAACGTCGAGCTGACGAATAGGCACGGCACAGTCCTGGGGACCTGAAGCACATTCTTCGGCGTCATCTCCCTTTTTCCGGGGCCTATCACACGCCGTCCCACGCCACCGGAGAGTCGCTGGGGAGCGGCGTCACCGCGGCGAACCTGTTCCTCTCGCCGCACATACTGCGCGAGGCACCTGCGCCGGTCGCGGTAGCTCCAGCCCGCCAATGCAAAGCAGCAATTGGAGCGCACACTAAGTGTTTGATCCCGGCATTTGATCGTGCATTATTTTCCTTGGAATGGAGGGAAGCACTATGAGCCAGGTTTTATGAGGCCCATCAGCGGCTAAGTTCCACGGGCGCCGCTGACTGAGAGATCATTGCGCTTTCGCCCCAACGACCGGAGTTGCGGATCTTTGCTTCCCGCACAATGCAGCCATCCGCGTCCACCACGCACACTCGAGTATTCCAGTGATACGTCGATGCCGGCATACTGCTTCATGGTCGTCTCTCCGTGCTGCTATTTAGCAGGCCGCTCCTGACTCCGCGACACCATCATTGTAAGGGACGACCACCGGCCCTTCAAACCTGCCGGGCCGGGTTCCGCCCGTTACACCATCTTCTAAGCCCGGAAAGTGGAGATCCTCGCAAGAAGCCGCGCACGGCGAGCCCGGCTCCTTGCCTAGGGCTATTGAATACGCCCATGCTGATTAAAATGCAGCTCGCACCAGTGAGCGTAACTGTCTTCCAAGTTCAACGGCACACCCGCGAATGACGATGACCATCCGCGACCGACTTCGTTCCGCTCGTATTCGAAGCCGTTCGGCAGGAGGATACCAACGCGATGCTCGTCGCCCGTTACCGGGTTCAGGATAGGCTCGCCACGCCCAATGGCGACGCCCTCAGCTTTGCACTTCGCTCGACGAGCCTTCATGTCGACATCAATGCTGATCGAGGTATAGATCGGATCGCGGACGGTTCCGCACATCGCAGTGTAGACCGCCCAGAACGTTGCCATCGGATCAGTCTCCTCGCCAGTCAGAATACTGAGGAGTGCACGGCGCTGAGCGGCGTCCGCGCGTTCGTCGATGATCGGCTGCATGACGCCGCGGCCCTCGTGAACCGCACCTGGCCAAGCAACGGCGATGGCCATGTTCAATCCGTCGAGCTTCGCCGTGCCGAAATTTCCCCCAGCGATCGTGAAGAAACCGATGGCCTGGCAATGGCCATGGGTCGGTAAGGCATTGAACTGGCAGGGGCATCCGTAGGAACAGTTGCAATTTCCGAATTCCACTCCGTGGAGTTCCCAATCCGTCATTGTTTCCTCCATGCGTGTCACCGGTGGGCGCCCATGCACCGGAATGCGCGCGATGATCTCTTCCCTCCGCCACTGCCAATGATACTACCACCAGGCGCCCCCGAAGCCCTAGTCACCTGAAAGTCGAGGATTTCATCATACGCTTGGCCCTGTATGAGAGTTTGTTGATAGAGTTGCCTCCAAGGCGTTTGGGTATCCGATTTCATTTCGCAGCCCTGGGGGACTCAATCTTGCGCAACACGCCGTTGCGTCAGCCCTCGGTGCTCGAAATCGCTGCGTCGGTTGCTGCAGATCCCGCCCCTCTCCTTTCGACCACGATCAAGGGGCAGCGCTCATAGGAGAACGGGTCCTCGACGATGAAGCCGAGCGCGGCGTCCGAACCTGGACTTCGCCGGCGAAAATCGCGCGCCTTCTGCTGATGCGACGCGTGCCGAGCCCCCTTTGCCGTGAGTACGACCGCGCCGATTAGGGTGCTCGGCGCAATCATTCCAGATCTCGATAGTGTCGTCGCTACGGAACGGAGAAACCTGCCTACACCCGCAAGTTTGATCCTGCCGCTGCATCAGCGACCAGCTCTGCTGGCCGGAATAGCAATTGGCGAGCGGGCCGGACCGAGCTGCGCGGCCAACTGATGCGTGGGAACAAAGCGCGCTTCAGCAACGCTATCGACCATGACCCATACATTCCGTTCGGTGGCGTCTCGCAGTTGCAGTTAGATTGAGAATCCCGCCCTCGGATTCTCATCCTAAATGTCAAATTGTCTGAATAATCGCTGCCGCCGGCACCAGGCGGTCGAGCTCTTCATCCGAATTCCTGTCGCTCGCCGAGCAGAAAGAGCTTCGCCTTATGATGATAGGGTGGCGGCCACATTCCGATCTCGTCTCCGAACCGCACCTTCAACCGCGCAAACTCGCCCTTGTTCATTGCGTTGTTTCATACGCTTCCTTTGCGCGAGGCGACCCCCTCGCACCCGCCTCGCGCGTATGAGCAGCTGCCCGACGGATCCAATACTCGTTCCCATCACATCTGCGATCGCCGGCAAATTCAGATCGGCAACCGCGCGCAGAAACGTGCCATCCTTTGTCGCTGAGGCAGGTCATCGAGGCTCGAGCGAACGGTCTCCAGTTCCTGATGCGCGCCAATTCGGGTCGGCTCCAGGTTCGTCATCTCATCGAACGTTTGTGAACGTTCCCCTCGGCGTTGAACCCCAGACTGTGTTTGGAGTGCAAGGCACTCCAAACGCGTGTTAAAATAGTGAGAGTTCAATTACTGGCCGCTGGTTCGAACCATTTCAAGAGCCGCTAGCTTAGCTAAGCGAACACGCTCCCTCAGGAGCAATTCTGGCTACTTGAGACGAGGGGTCTGGCGCGGAGCCGTGGCTCGCTTTATCTTTTATCGTCTGAATAAATGCATCGGGGTGTGCCGTGAACCTTCGCCATCAGATCGTCGCTCTTGCGGTCGTGCCGCTCGTCATCGCGATCCTTACCGTTACCACCTTCATCACATGGCAGGCGACGAACCTCGCGCAGAGCAGCATAGAAACGTTCGAACGCAACATGCTGAAAGCGAAGGAGACTGAGCTGCTCAACCTCACCAATCTCGCCCGCTCGGCGATCGAGGAGGTCTATGCCTCGGCGGATGCGAACGACCAAGCGGCCAAGGATCGCGTGCGCAGCATCCTGACGTCACTCGACTACGGCGAAGACGGCTATTCTTCGTCTATGACTACGATGGCAACAATGTCGTGCACCCGCGGCAGACCTTTCGGCCGGGCCACAACTGGTTGGATCTGACCGACCCTGACGGCAACCAGGTAATCGCCAAACTAATCCAGAAGGCCAAGGAAGGCGGCGGTCTGTATCAGTACAAGTGGGAGAAACCCTCATCCGGCACGATGGCCGACAAGCTCTCCTTCGCCATGGGGCTGGACAAGTGGCAGTGGATGCTGGGAACCGGCGTCTATCTCGATGACGTCTTCGCGCAGACGGCGGCTGCGAAAGCGGACCTGCGCGAAAAGATCGGCCATACCTTCCTCGTGGTGGCGTTGATAGCTGTGCCCGCCGTTATGGTCGTCTTTGCCACCTGCATGCTCGTTACGCTGCGTGAACGGCGCATGGCAGATAACAAGCTCAAGGCCCTCACACAGCGCATTAGCGACACCCAGGAGGAAGAGCGCGCACGCCTTGCCCGCGAATTGCACGACGGCATATCGCAAAACCTTGTCGGCGTGCGCTATGCAATCGACCTTGCCGGAAGAAAGGTCCGGAACCACGCCGATGACGCATCCGGCGCCATCGATAAGGGCGTGGAGGCGCTTAACGTCGCCATCAAGGAGGTCCGCCGATTGTCGCACGATCTGAGGCCCCCCGCGCTGGACGACCTTGGTCTGACGGCTGCGCTGACAGCACTGAGCAACCATTTCTCCGAACGGACCGGCATCCGTACGGTTCTAGCAGGCTGTTGAAGAAGTCTCCCGTTTGGCCTTTAGGATGGCCTCGTCGCCATAGCAGAGGCGCTCTGAAATTCCGGCTCCAGATTGCGGGTGGACCCTTGACGCCCGGCGATGAAATTACAATGTATGCGGCAACCCGTTGGTCCGGGCCCCTCTGGCGAGAGCCTCGGCACTCTTGCGATGTCGGACCGTTTCCGACAACCGGTGCCGCCAGGGATCTTCAATGGACCTCTCTCTTTTATTCGTCGAGTGGTTGGGAACGCCGCTCTGGATGTGGTCGAGCTTTTTCGTTCTCGTCATCGCCATCCTGTCGTTCGACCTCGGTATTCTCCACAAGCAGAGCAAGGAAATCGGCGTCCGCGAAAGCATAGACTTTCGGCGCTTTACATCACCCTCGGCGTGTCGTTCGGCGGCTGGGTGTGGTGGTATCTCGGCTCCGAGGCTGGTCTTGCCTACCTGACAGGGTTCGTCGTGGAAAAAACGCTGGCACTCGACAACGTCTTTGTCATAGCCCTGATCTTCTCCTTCTTCGCCGTACCGCGCATCTATCAGCACCGGGTGCTCTTCTGGGGCATTCTCGGCGTGATCGTGTTGCGCGCGATCATGATCGGCGTCGGCGCAACGCTTGTCGCGCAATTCGCCTGGGTTCTCTATATCTTCGCCGCGTTCCTGATCGTCACCGGCATCAAGATGCTGGTCATCAAGGAAGCGGAGCCCGACGTCTCGAAGAACGCGCTCGTCCGCTTCATGCGCAGCCGCTTCAACGTTACTGATGAGCACCACGGAGAACGGTTCTTCGTCAAGCAGGCAAACCCCAAGACGGGCAAGATGACCTGGTTCGTCACGCCTCTCTTCGTGGCCCTCGTATTGGTTGAGGTGGCCGACGTCGTCTTTGCGGTCGATTCGGTCCCCGCTATTTTCGCGATCACCACGGATCCGTTTATTGTCTACACCTCGAACATCTTCGCGATCCTCGGTCTTCGCGCCCTCTATTTCGCGCTCGCGGCAATGATTCATCGCTTCCGCTACCTGAAGCCGGCGCTCGCCATCGTCCTGATCTTTATCGGTTCGAAAATTTTCGTCGCCGATCTGATGGGCCTTGAGAAGTTCCCGGCCGCGCTCTCGCTCGGCGTCACCTTCGCTATCATCGCTGCCGGCGTGGTTTGGAGCCTCGTCAAGACCAGGAATGAGCAGCAGCAGCCTGCATGACCGGATCCCGCGCTCAGAATCACCGTCAAGCTTAAGGAAGGAAACAGATATGATTTCGGATTTCATCGGCTGGATCTTTGCCGTTCTCGTCGTCGATCCGCTGCAAGCCCAGGTACAGGAACAAGTCGAACGCGCGGGGCTTTCCGTGGAGATCGTTAGCCAATCCCGTGCCTGCGTGACCTCCCAAGCCCCGCAACTGGTCGAGCGCGCCGCCGGCGACTACGGCTGGGCGGCGGCCACGGTCGTCAACTTAGCGATCGGCCGCACCGCGCCGGCGGAGCTTCTCGATAACCGGGACCCGCAATGCGCGGCCCTGGTGAGCGTTCTGAGCGGAGCCGACGAGGACGCGTAACGGTCCGTCGGGGTGAAATGGATCGGGCGAAATGACTGATCGAGACGGGAACACAAGACCGCCGCGCGGAGTGGCCTCCGCGCGGCTCACCGAGGTACTGGAACTCGCCCGGGCAAAAGGTGGCCTCTCCCTCGGCGAGGCTCTGGAGGCAATGGGGCCGACCGGCATCGCCTTCACAATCCTATTTCTGTCTATCCCGGCGCTGACGCCAATTCCCGGGCCGTTCGGCATGGTTTTTGGTACGGCGCTCGCGCTGGTCTCTCTTCAGATCATCGCGGGCAGCCGGACGTTGTGGTTGCCCGCAATCATCGGCAAGCGCCAAGTTTCCCCTGCGGCCCTCGATCTCGTCGTGCGTCACTCGATGCCGATGATCGCCCGCGTGGAGAAGGTCGTGCGCGCCGGCCGGCTGAAGGTTCTTACGGGGCCGACGGTCCAAGCTCTACTCGGCGTCCCCATCTTCCTGCTCGCTGTCGTGATCGCCCTGCCGATCCCCTTCGGTAACATCCTACCTGTCTTCTCACTGGTGGTCCTCGCCGTCTCCCTGATGGAGCGCGACGGCCTTGTCACCTTGGTCGGACTGTTGCTGGCGCTGGTGACGATCGTCACGACCACGGTTTTGCTTCAAGTGGCGATAGATATGATTTCCGTGCCTAAAGGAGACGGACTGCTGTCCGGATCCGATGTCAACTGGGAGCCGCGCTTGAGGTACAGCAGTCCCCCGGACCCTATCTCGTATCTGAACGGCTTCAAGCTCTGCAGGAATGCCGCTATCGCCATCGCGTCTTGTCCGCCTACTGTGCAAATACATGGCGATGTAGGATGGGCGCGTCAGATCACGACCATCCTGCCGCTGATGGGTCTGAATCGCAGCCACGATCTCCTTCAGCTGCCAGTGCCGGTCGCCTGTCGGGTGTGATATTGCGATCAACGAAGACACCCTCCCGTTGCGCCCACCAGCAGAAAGGTTGGGCGGATGGCGCAAGGTTCGGCTCAAAAATTTGTTGGATGATGCGATCATTGTGCAAGCGCGGAGGCCCGGGATCGAGGCACCTTCACCGACGACTCAGTCGCGGGCACCGTTGGCACAAGACATCGAGGACCGTCACCCGTCGATAGCTACACCTCGAGAGTGATTTCGGGGTATGGGCGAAAGCGAAGACGAGCACCTTTCGTACACCTCGGAATACTTGCATGGCTCATCGCATAGCTGGGCAGACTCATTGGCGCCCCCATCAACATTTTCTGGGTTCGGCAAGACGCTTACGGGCGCGGCTGCTCACTCTCCTCTATGTGATTTGAGTTTTGTACCTGTTTTGGCGACCCGCCAGCGTCGTTTTGTTCACCCTGCTTGCTCGTTTTCCCTTACGGGTCCATTCTCATTTTCCTATTGGGATGCTTAGGAAACGGGTCCGAGGCTATCGATGGGTCTACGGGGTTGATCGATGAACTGCGAGGGTTGCGGACTCGAGATCCAGAGCGGCTTTACCTTCTGCCCGAAATGCGGGATGAGGCAACCAAAACCTTGCCCTGGCTGCGGATATCCGTGCCCGTCCGACTTTTCTTTCTGCCCAAAATGCGGCGCTTCCACGAACAGTGCGGGCGCAGCGGGGGACCCTACCATCCATGCCAGCTCGGCGCCGAGCGGGAGGGTTCGGCAACCGGCTCTGGCCGCCGTCGACGCCGACCGCCGCACGGTCACGGTTTTGTTCGCGGATCTCAGCGGCTTCACTGCACTGTCCGAGCAGATCGACCCGGAACTCATGCAGGCCCTGCAGAATGAGCTGTTCGAGGAGCTTACTGAGGCAGTGCAGAGGTTCGGCGGCTTCGTTGACAAGTTCATCGGCGATGCCCTGCTCGCGCTGTTCGGCGCGCCGGTCGCGCATGAGGAAGACCCGGAACGAGCGCTTCGCGCCGCCCTCGACATGGTCGAGCGAGCTTCGCGCATGCGCGAGCGCTGGCAGGCGCGGGCCGGCTCGCCGCCAGTCCTCCATATTGGCGTCAACACCGGACCGGTGGTCACCGGCGGCTTCGGCGCGGGAAGCGCCAAATCTTATTCGGTGACCGGCGACACCGTGAATACAGCGCAACGGCTGCAATCGATGGCGTCACCCGGCGAGGTGCTGGTCGGGCCACTGACCCAGCGCCTAGCCCGGCATGCCTTCTTCTTCGAAACGCTCGGTGAGACCACGCTGCGCGGCAAGACAGGAAGCATACCAGTCTACCGCCTGCAGGGTTTGCGCGAAGCCCCGCGTCCGGCGCGCGGGTTGGAGGCGCTGGGCCTCAGCGCCCCACTGATCGGCCGAGATGACGAGCTTGAGCGGATGTTGGCGAGCCTCGATCTGGCATGCCGGGGTTCGGCCCAACTGGTGCGGCTGGTCGGAGAAGCCGGCATCGGCAAGTCGCGGCTGGTCAACGAATTCATCGCGCGCATTCACGACGAAGAACGCTTTGCCGCTGTCGCTATCAGGAAGGCGGCCTGCTCTCCGCTCGGAGAGCAGTCCTATGGTACACTTGCTGCCGTCGTTCGAAGCGCCGCCGGCATGCCGCAAGGCGGCCCCGTAGCTGAAACCAGGGCAAGGCTTTCTGACCTGCTGGGCGAACTCGGCCTGGACGAGGATGAGGCGGTCCGCCTGACGCCGCTTCTGTTCCATGTCGTCGGCCTCGGCGATCCGGACGGCACCCTGCGGTACGTCGAACCCGAACAACTCCGCAGGCAGATCTTCTTTGCAATCCGCACCATTTTCGAAAGGCGGCTGTCCCTCGGGCCGCTGCTGATCGTGGTGGAGGATTTGCATTGGGCCGACGCTGTGTCGCTGGAGGCGCTGCAATTCCTGATGGACCGGCTCGAACGGCGGCGGCTCATTCTGGTGTTCACCCATCGCCCGACATTCGACGTGGAACAACTCGATTCGAAGCGGATCAGCCACACGACGCTTCGTCTAGGTCCGCTTGACGACAGTAATGTGCGCAACCTGCTCGCCTCTCTTTTCGGCGAAGGCTGGGACCGGGCGTTGAACACTCTGGGCAGCCGGATTCTCGACCGTGCCGGCGGAAACCCCCTGTTTGTCGAAGAGATCGTGCGCGGCTTCATT
The DNA here is from genome assembly GCF_059758575.1 of Sinorhizobium sp. GQ132. Lineage (NCBI taxonomy): Bacteria > Pseudomonadati > Pseudomonadota > Alphaproteobacteria > Hyphomicrobiales > Rhizobiaceae > Sinorhizobium > Sinorhizobium sp. GQ132. The sequence continues at coordinate 74,487 of NZ_JCAXDX010000007.1, forward strand.
GAGGGCGGGGTTCTGGTGCGAGACGGGTTTCATTGGCGGGCTGCGGCGAGTGAAACGGCCGCTGAAATTCCGGCGAGTATTCAAGCTATGCTGCTCGCCCGGATGGACAGGCTGCCGCCCGACGCGCGAAGGCTGGCCCAAGAAGCGGCGGTCCTCGGTCCGCGCTTCGACGTAACGCTGCTTGCCGCCGTTTCCGCCCACCCGAAGCAGATCGAGGCGGGGCTCGATCTGCTCTGCGATGCGGAGATCATCGAGGAGGTGGCCGACAACGGTTCAATCGCGTCGCAATCCTATCGCTTCACCCAAGCCCTGCTCCAAGACGTGATCTACCAAAACCTCCTTCTGCAGCGGCGCACCGAAATGCATGGGCAGGTCGGGGCGGCCTTGGAACAATCATGCGGGCAAGAGCCAGAGCGCCTCGAAGATCTGCTGCTCCTCGGCCATCATTTCAGCCTGAGCGCGGACAGGCCAAAGGGTGCGCACTATTTACGTTCGGCCGGCGACCGGGCACGCTCGATTTACGCAAACGACGACGCGATCCGGCACTACCAACAGGCGCTGACGGCGCTTGCCAGTGATCCCGAGTCCGTGGAGCTCAGGCTCTCTCTGCGCGAGCGCATCGCCGACCTTTGCGGTTCGACGGGTCGGCGCGAGGCAGCCCATGAACACTACGGGACGGTGCTTGAGGCTCGCCGGGACACAGGCGACCGCGTCGGGGCGGCGCGGATACTGCGCAAACTCGGCCGATTGTTTTGGGAAGCCGGCAAAAGAAGCCAAGCTGAGGCGCACTATGCCGAAGCGGCTATGTCGCTCGAAGGAACGGACGCGCGAATCGAGCAGGCGCTTCTGCTCCAGGAGCGTGGTCGCCTGGCGTTTCGGAGCGGCGAGCATACCGCCGCCGTCAAGTGGGCGGATGAAGCGCTCGAACGCGCCGTGTCGCTGCCGATGGATGCCGACGAGGAGACTAGGTTGGAGGCGGCGCACGCAACCGCTGAAGCGCTCAACACAAAGGGGGTCGCGCTGGCGCGGCTCGAACGAAGCCGCGAGGCGGTGTTAGAGGTGGAAGGGAGCGTCGAGGTTGCCGAGGCGGCTGGCCTGCTTAGCGCCGCCTGCCGTGGCTACACGAATCTTGGCGTGCTCTACACTGTGATCGATCCTGCGCGGGCAATAGAGGTGTGTCGACAAGGCCTCGAAGTGGCGCGCCGCATCGGCGATCTCGGCTTCCAATCACGTCTTCTCGCCAATCTCGCTGTCGCCAGTTGCACCTTCACCGACCGCTGTGGTGAGGAGGGCATTCCTGCCGCCGAGAAGGCGATTGAGCTGGACCGCGCACTCGACCAACGCGAGCATCTGCCTGTCCCGCTCATTGTTCTTGGACAGATCCATCAGTGCCATGCGAAGCCGGAGCTCGCGGCACGCTGTTACAATGAGGCACTGGAGGTGGCGCGAGAAACAGGCGAGCCGCAAATGCTTTTTCCGTGTTATGACGGCCTTGCCACACTGAGTCTCGACGTCGGCGATATGGCCGAGGCCGAGCGGTATTTTTCCCTCGCGCAGGATGTATGCAACCAGCACGGGCTCGATCCCGAAGGGCTGATCGTCTTGCCGTTTCTCGATTAGAGGAACCGAATCTGTCCGAGCGTCATCCCGAAGGCCGCTGCAGCGGCTCGACCGTGCGCCAAATGCTCGATTGGCAGTGACGGGAAGATCGCCATCGACGATTGAAGTTGGCAAAAGCCGCTCTTGGTCGGCATGTTCCGCGGTCTGCATTGGCTATTGTTCAGACGTCACACCGCTGTACAGGCACAAAGTGTCGGGCCTTGAGCGGAAAGGGGCCGAATCGCTGGCCGTCCCAAACATTCCGACAAGGCGCGCGCCCTGTATTTCCACCATTGGCGGATGCCAGACCTTCTCTCGGCGTCATAGAAGAGCTCATGTCAACCGCCGCGCAGATCCTCTGTCGCGGTGTATTCGGTCTGGCGGACAATCGAGAGTAGATTGTTTGACCGTGGCATTAAGCCGGCGAGGAGCGGGTGCGGTTTCATCGGCTTGCTTTCCAGTTCGAGACGGTATTAGACGCGATGAGACATGGATGGTTATGCGGCCAGCGCGCTCGCTGCGGCCATGATTTCGTAAGCAGAAGGAAACTTGCCCAGACCGGCTAGTCCATCGCCCGCACACTCAATATTAGCCCAGCGGACGAAACCGTCTCTATCGATTAAAAATTGGCCCTTAAGCTGAGGCCACTGTCGCTGCATATCGACTTGGTCCGTTTCGTTCTCCTCGTAGCCGTCTAGCTTTCCAACGGCCTCGGCCGCCTTCGTGATCGGCAGTGGTTCTGCTAACAACCCGTCCGGGTTGATCAGGGTCGTTTCCAGCGCCCTCAGGAATTCTGGCGTCGGGTTGGGTCTTGGGACGCCGTATGCTTGGTGCGTCGAGAGTTCGGGATCAGCCGCCAGACGAAGGCGTGTCGGCCGATATCGGAAATAAAGCTGGGCGTTGTCCGGCGGTGTTGCGACAACTCCGAGCGTTTCAACTCCTGCAGACTTAAGCGCAGGCTCGGATGCGGCGATCTGGGCAATTGCGCGGCGGCAGAAAGGGCACCAGAGACCAATGAACAATGCAAGAAAGAATGGGGTCCTTCCCCGATAGTCGGCCAAGGAAACTGTCCCGCTGCCGTCCACTGCGGGTAAAGCAAAATCCGGAGCGGGCTCGCCTGGCAAAATGGGTTGGGAAATCTGGGTGATGTTCATGGGAACGATTCCTCCTAAAAGCACCGCCATGGAGCAGCGCAGATCGGCGAAAAATCGCGCGGCTGATGCGATTCAGTGGCCAGAAAGCGTTAGTCCCCACGTTCCGGTTCACGGGAGGTACTATGGGAACGATGCTAGCAGAGTTTACATGTCTACGCGTCACTAAGACAATGATCTCAAGGTTGCTATAGAGCGACATCACGTATTGCCGCATGTAACTGCTACCGAGAGTCGCACATTGCCTCGATCATTTTGCTCCCGGGTTGCGGCGAAGGAGGGGGTGTCGTAACCCTTAAGCGGCGCGAGATCGGTGCTGCTGGCAGTAGCCATTCGCCCTGCCGCAGTTGAGCAGATTCCCGAAAGGGCATCCATTCTGGCCGTCTCTGCGGTGCCAATTGCTTACCATGTGCCACCCGATGCTTGTCGTAGCTCCGTGTGGCAAGAAGCAGCTTGCCCATGTTGGAGAACACCGGTCCGGCGTGGCTCGCCGCCAAATGACCGAACCGGCGGTGACAATGACTCGCCCCGAGCATTGCTGATGAGGACGCTTGACCGTCAAACGACAAGAATCAACACTTCATCGGAATGCTGAAAAAAAATCTCGTTTCCTGGGCATCAGATGCGATGTCCAACGTGCCTCCATGGCTGCGGACGATCTCGCGGGAGATATAAAGCCCCAATCCAAGCCCTTGAGTGCCGGCCTTCCCTCGGAAGAACGGCTCGAAAAGCCGATCCTTTATCTCTTGAGTGATCGGTTGCCCCCTATTCACGACTGAAATGGTAAGATCTTCTCCGGATACAACTGCATCGACTCGAATGGGTGCATCCTTGGCTCCGTGGGTCAGGGCATTTGCGAGGAGGTTAGAAACGACTTGAGCAATCCGTTCGTTATCGCAGTAGACCTGCTCTGGCAGCGAGAGCCGGCTCTCAATCGTTTGGTCCGGGTATGCGCTCCGCAGTTCCTCGATGACCTGCTCCAGGGCCGAATGAACGTTGGAAGGTTGGATTTCCACAGCGATACCTGCGCCGCTCTTTAGCCGCGCAAGATCCAGCATGTCGCGGATCAATTTGAACATACGATCAGTGCTGTTGCTCATCAGGGAAAGCACCCGGAACGCTTTTTCGCTGTGCGGCTCCTTAGAGAGGATGTTGAGGCCGGCGACAATTGATGAGAGAGGATTTCTGAGGTCGTGGCCGAGTATGGCTACAAACTGCTCTCGGAGCCGCGCAATCTCCTGCTCCGCTAAGAGAGCGCGTTGGAGTAGTAGGCGCTCCCTAGCGCCTTCCGCGAGTTGTGTTTCCAAACCCCTGTTAAGACCCTGGAATTCCCGCTTAGCCCTCTCCGCCGCATTGCGAGCGTCCACCAACTCTCGCTCATACCGCCGCCGCTCCGAAGCTTGGAACAGTGTCACGCGGGTAAACAAGAGGCTTCCGTCCGGTGCCCTGCGTTCCAGGGCATTCACGAGGACTGGGATTTGCTTCCCGCCAGGGCTGACCAGATCAAGAGCCACTTCGTTGAAAAAACCCTGCATCCTTAGTAAAGGAGCGAAATGGGTCTCGTAAAATATCTTGCCGGGGACGCTGAGCAGGTCATAAAAGCGCTTTCCGAGTACATTGTAGCTGTTGGCGTCCAACCAGCGGCACAGCGTCTGGTTCGCCTTGATGATGAAACCGTCCGCGCTCAGGGAAAGATAGCCGCAGGGAGCATTCTCATAGAGGTCTTCTAAGTCCTCCATGAGTGCATCTTTCCTGTCTCTGGCTTCGGGTTCACACAAATTGCTTGATCGCTGTAATGACCTTGTCAGGTGCGCTGAGATTGGGGCAATGTCCTGTCGCGTCTATGACAACAATCTCCCCTTTCGGCAGAATATCCCTTACGTACTCTCCAACTCGCTGTTGCGCAATAACGTCTTCCTTGCATTGGATTACCAATGTTCTCGCCTTGACCTTGGGAAGATCGGCTCTGTTGTCAGAGGTGAAGGTGACGCGAGCGAATGCCTTTGCTATCTCAGGATCGGTGCGGCAAAAGCTGTTGACTAGCTCCTCTGACAGTTCTGGACGGTCGGGGTTGCCCATGATTACAGGTCCCATCGCCGCCGACCAGCCCATGTGGTTGTCGTCCAGAAAGTCCAGTAATTCTTCAATCTGTTCCTTCGAAAAACCTCCGACGTAATCACCATCATCGATATACCGGGGTGATGGCCCAATCATGACGAGAGATTCGAAAAGTTCCGGAGCCTTCAACCAAGCAAGAGCGCCGATCATCGCACTAACTGAGTGACCGACAAAGACGCCGTCAACAATGTTCAGTTCGCGACAAATTTCGACAAGGTCATCGGCATAGCCGGCAAGATTCGCGTACTTCACGGGATCGTAGGCTTTGAGATCGGACTGACCGCAGCCAACATGGTCGAACAGAACCACTTTGAAATCCTGCTCGAAGGCGGGCGTGACAAACCGCCACATGTTCTGGTCGCAGCCGAAGCCATGGGCAAACACCATAACGCGGGCTCCTCGGCCACGAATATTCAAGTTGTTCCGCTTCAATATGGACATGAGACTTCCTTACTGCTGCCGCAAACTGCATTGTGGCCGTGCGCACGGGCAATGCAGATAGCGCGGCAATGAGAATGTCCAAGGTGACGCGAGCTCTACACATTAAACGAAACCGAATTCAGCCGCGATCTGAGGGAGAGTCCTAGCTGAGAAGAACCATGGGCGTTTATCGGGACGTGATCTTGCCGAAGCTATGCGATCTCTCGATGCGCGACGAACGTCTGCGCCCCTACCGCGAGCGCGTGATCGGCGCTGCGCAGGGGCGCGTTCTGGAAATCGGCGTCGGCTCTGGCTTGAACCTCCCGTTTTACGGCCCTGCGGCAGGTGAAGTTCTGGCGCTGGAGCCGTCCGCGCGTCTTGTGGCAATGGCCCGCGAAAGCCCGCGTCCCGACTTGCCCGTCAGCTTCATCGACGCGTCTGCCGAGGCCATACCGCTCGATGATAGGAGCGTCGACACCGTCGTGACGACCTGGACGCTATGCACGATTCCAGACGCCGCCGCCGCGCTGACGGAAATGCGCCGCGTACTCAGACCTGGCGGAAGACTGCTGTTTGTTGAACACGGCCTTGCACCCGACCGGGGAGTACGCTGGTGGCAGGATACTCTCACGCCCGTCTGGCGGCGGATCAGCGGTGGCTGTCATCTCAATCGTCCGATCCGATCAATGATCGAATGCGGCGGGTTCCGGATCGAGCGGGTCGAGACCGGATACATGCAGGGACCGAAACCGATGACGTTCATGTACGAAGGCAGCGCCCGTCCGGAGTGATGCGCGTCGCCGGGGTCGCCCGGCTTCTCTCGATGAAGTAGTCGTTACTGTGATGAACGTGACCATGAACCTACATGCCGGCTGTGTCGCGGTAGTCAGCGTTTCACGATCGGCGGCATAGCAGGCAGAGAGAGGGTCATTCCGAAATCTAATGAGATTGAGCCAGCGGACGGCGCGTGATGTGTTACGAGCACGATCTTTCTGCCCCCATCGGGCGGGCGCGCCAGTTTGGATGCGAGAAAAGAGCGTGTCTCCTGATTGATGTTTGCGAAAGGCTGGATGGCCTGAACCTCTGATATGGAACCTTCGATATTTTGGTCTTCCGTTAGCCCCCAAGGTATGAGGGTTGCTGATACTGTTGTTGTAGGCGGTGCCGAATCCTGGCCGCGGCAAACACCGAACCGGGAAACGCCCCTCGAAAATGACCCTACATTGACCGTCAACGTCGCAGCCCCTGGCCGGATTGGCGCCCGCCGGCGGACATGCGCGCCCGAAGATTGAACCTGCCGACGCATATGGACAGCGGGCCTGACAATCCGCTCGGCGCGCGGGTCCTCTATCTGGGTAACACTCTCTACCGCATTCATGGGTCGAACGAGCCGGAAAGTGTCGGGCGTTCCTCATCGTCAGGCTGCTTTGGCATGACGAACGAGGACGTCACCGACATCTACGAAAGGGTGAAGATCGGGGCGAAAGTGTTCGTGCTCTCCGTCCTCTGGACACTTTGCGTAGCGGTCGCAGATGGAGGCCGCCGTTAGACATACCATCCCGTTGTGGATTGAAGAGCCAACCGCTCCTGAAGAGGAGCTTTGCAAAGGTGCAGGAAAATTGATCCATTGATGGACTTTAATGGCGCGAAGATGAGTGGATATGGCGCAAAGGGAAGGTTAGCCCACCTTGATATTTATCTGTACACCAAGAGTGTCCACATCCAACGTTAGATGGCTATGGTTTTAGGTGGGGTCGGCCTGCACCCTGAACCAGTCACGGGTCCGCCCATCCGCCCTTTAGTTGCTGGAGAAGATGAATTGCGCTATCCGGCGAGACGGGCGTGAAACGGCTAACGCTGATCTGGCCATCTATCATGACGGAGGTTCCGGCTTTGACCGCCGGCGCCAGCCCCGGATGCGCCCTGACGAGCGCATAGAGCACTTCTCCGACATTGCCCGCCTCCACCTCGACAACTTCGTTGCCGTCGGCGAGGCGGCACAGCCCGGACCACAGTCAATAGCCGGCAGCGGCGGCGTGATTCCGGTTTCACCGACACCACGAACACTAAAGGGGTGTCCCGGGTTCACGATCTCGATCATAGGCGGGGTTCGAAGGGCGCACCTGCGCCGTCGCCATTCATCCCTCGCTCCGTCAAAACCTCAGGCAAGGCGCGACATGGCGGCTTGAATGGCAGGGGTCCCCGCAAACCGGAAATCTCAAGGCGTTGAACTAAGGTAAGCAAAAGGACATTGGTCATCAATCACTGTCTCGCGAAGCCTCAGGAGGACACATGGAGAAGCATCGCATCTATTCGGTTAGCGTCGCGAGCGTCTATCCCTACTATGTCGCCAAGGCGGAGAAGAAAGGACGCACGAAGGCAGAGGTCGATGAAATCATCTGTTGGCTGACGGGGTATGGCCAAAAGGCCTTGGACGATCAGCTGGCGAAGAACACCAACTTTGAGAACTTCTTTGCGCAAGCACCTCGGATGAATCCCTCCCGATCGTTGATTACAGGGGTGATCTGCGGCGTCCGCGTGGAAGAAATCCAGGATGGGACTATGCGGGAAATCCGCTACCTAGACAAACTGATCGATGAACTCGCGAAGGGGAAAGCGATGGAGAAAATTCTGCGAAAGTAGTCAGCCGCGCTTCAAGAATATGAAGCACGTGTTCGACAAGCACGAGCGGCGTCCGGTCGAGCCACTGCTCCTGCTACAACAGAGCGCACCTCACTGTTTGGCTTTAGCTGCGACCTCCCTCGGGCCGACCACCCGAGGGCGCGCAGTTGTCGATCTCACCCTCGATCCATTAGGTGTGGGTGATCTTCGTGCCGAGCACGTTCAGGCACTCGCGCATGAAAGCGGCGAGGCCCGTCCACCCCTTCGCCGAGACCATGTTGCCGTCGACATAAGCTCCGGTGGGCTCCACGTCGATGTAGATGCCACCGACAGCCGTCACCTCCGGCTCGCAGGCGCCAAGACCGGCGACCTTGCGGCCCTTCAGCACGCCAGGCACAGCCATGAGGATCTGCACCCCATGGCAGATCGTGAAGATCGGCTTGCCCGTGTCGTGGAAGTGCCGCACCATGTCCTGGACGCGCTTGTCGGTGCGGATATATTCGGGGCCGCGTCCGCCGGCTGCATAAACAGCGTCATATTCCTCGACCCGCACTTCGGAAAAGGTCTTGTTGATGTCGGCGTAATGGCCGAGCTTCTCCGTGTAGGTCTGGTCGCCCTCGAAGTCGTGCAGTGAGGTCTTGATACGGTCGCCCGCCTTTTTGTCCGGGCAGACGACGTGCACCGTGTGGCCGACGGCCTCCATGCCCTTTTGAAAGACGTAGATTTCATACTCTTCGGTGAATTCGCCGGTTAGCATGAGGATCTTCTTGCCGCTCATGTCATATCTCCTGTTGCCTTGGATAAGTCGAAACACGGGATGCGGGTGGAAACCGCACACATTTTTCCTCCCCCCGCTCTCGTGTCTGATCGATGCCCGGCCAGCAGGCCGGGCACTCAGAATGGGGAATCGGGGAAGTAGAACTGGTCGGCGTTCTCCGGAGTGATAAGCGGTGCACCGAGCAGGAACGAACCGCGCATCGGCGCCTGACCGGCGAATTGTGCCGCGGTCATATAGATGGCCGACTTGATCATCGACGGCGGATAGGGAGTCGAGACCGGTGTGCGCTCATTGCCTTCCTTCACCATTTCGATGACTTGCTTCATGCCGTTGCCGCCGAGGGCATACTTGACGTCCTTGCGGCCCGCACGGTCGACGGCCTCGATGACGCCGAGCAACATGTCGTCGTCGTTGGCCCAGACGGCGTCGATCTTCGGGTACTTTGCAAGATAGTCCTGCATGAGCTTGAAGGCTTCGTCCTGGTTCCAGTTGGCGTACTGGATATCGAGGATCTTGATGTTCGTCTTGTTGATGACGTCCGAGAAGCCTTTGATGCGTTCGTCGTCGATCACGGTCGGGATGCCGCGCAAGACGACGATCTCGCCCTCCCCGCCAAGTTTATCGGAAAGCCAGTACGCCGTATTGGCACCCACGGCGATGTTGTCGCCAGCGACATAGAGGTCCTGGATCGTCGGGTCGGTGAGGCCACGGTCGACCACGGAAATGAAGGTGCCCTTTTCCTTGATCTGCTCGACCGGTCCGGTCAGTTCTTCCGACGTAAACGGCAGAATGACCAGCGCGTCGAGCTTCCGGGTCGCCGACAGGTCTTCAAGCGCGGAGACCTGCGCGGTCGCCGATGACGCGGTCGACAGTACGACGTCTACATTCGGAAAGGCGGCCTCGACCTCCTTCTCAGCCTGCTCTGCATGGTAGACGACTCCTCCCGTCCATCCATGCGTTGCGGCCGGAATTGAGACGGCGACAGTCACGTTCCTCTCCTGGGCCTGAGCGCTGCCCAGCGGCAGAGCCAGGACCAGGGTAGCCGTCGATAACAAGAGTCCAGCCTTGCGGATAATAGACTTCATTTTCTCCTCCTTCGAAGTCGGTGCTGTTTTCAGCGGTTGGCAGTAAAGCGGTGCGCCAGCATGGCGACGATGATGATCGCTCCCTGAACGGCGGCGACGAGGTATTCCGAGACCATGTCCGACAGAACCATGACGTTGGCGATCACCTCGAGGATGAGGGCGCCGGCCACCGTGCCGCCGATGCGTCCCCGCCCGCCGCGGAGCAGCGTGCCGCCGATCACGACCGCGGTGATGACCTGCAGCTCCCAGAGCTGTCCGGTCGTTGGCGTCGCCGCGCCGAGGCGGGGCACATAGCAGATCGCAGCGACGGCGACGCAGAAGCCCTGGATCACGTAAGCGACGGTACGCACTCCGGCGACGTTGACGCCTGAAAAGCGCGCGACCTCGACATTCGATCCCGCCGACTTCAAGCGGCGGCCATACTTGGTCTTGTAGAGCAGGAAGGCGCCGGCCACGACGACGACGAAGGTGATGAGCACCGGATAAGGAATACCGAAGACGCTGCCGAAATAGACCGGACGATAGGCTTCCCGGAGACTGCGATCGATAGGCAGCGAGCCGCCGTCGGTCATGAAGGTGATGAAGGCGCGGAAAATGCCCATCGTGCCCAGCGTCACGATGAAGGGCTCTATTCGCCCGACGGTCACGATAAGCCCGTTGAACAGGCCGCACAGCGCTCCCACCAGCAGCGCGATGCCCGCTCCCATCGGAATCGCCCAGGTTCCAAATGCCGGGGCGAGATGGTTCATCGCCATGATCATGATACCGGTGACGAAGGCCATCATCGAGCCCACGGACAGGTCGAGCCCGCCGGACGAGATAACGAAGGTCGCACCGACGGCGATGATCGCGATGAAGGCGCTCCGCGTAATGACGTTGATCAGGTTGGCCGACGACACGAAATTGGAGTTCACCAGCGCCCCGAACAGCACGATCACCGCAAGGGCGATGAAGGGCGCCAGATCGGCCCAACGGATGCGCGCTCCGTCGTCAGTGGGTGCGAGTGTTGCTGTCGCTGCGGTCATGTTTCTCCTCCCCGACGTCCGCGCGCCCACCGGTCGTGGCGGCGTAGACGACATTTTCCTCATTGATTTCGTTGCCGCTCAGCTCAGCGACGATCCTCCCGGCACGCATCACCAGAACGCGGTCGGAAAGACCCACCAGTTCCGGCATTTCCGACGAAATGACGATGCAGGCCTTGCCGGCGCGCACCATCCCGTCGATGAATTCATAGATCTGGCTCTTGTTGCCGATATCGATCCCGCGCGTCGGCTCGTCGATGATGATCACCGAGGGGTCGGCCATCATGACCTTGGCGAGGAGCAGCTTCTGCTGGTTCCCACCCGAAAGCTGGCTGGCTTCGAGGCGGAGCGAGCGAACGCGGATGTCGTAATCGGCCACCGCCTTTCGAAGGCGGGAAAGCTCTCCCCGCTTGTCCAGAAGGACACCCGGATTGATCGTGTCCAGCGCCTGCAGGGTGAGGTTGGGACCGAGCTTCTCCTCCAGGAGCAGGCCTTTGCCCTTGCGGTCCTCGGTGAGGTAAACCAGGCCGGCCTCCATCAGGGTGCCGACGGAACGGCTCCCGATCTGCCGGCCGTTCAGGACAATGCTTTCAACCTCTGACGGACGAAGACCCATCAGGCCCTCGATCAGTTCGGTACGACCCGCCCCGATCATGCCGCCGATACCCAGCACCTCGCCGGGCCTGACGCTAAATGAGACCTTCTGCGAGCCGTGGTCGACGGCAAGGTTGGTGACCGAAAGGATCGGAGCCGCAGTCGCGGTTGGGCGCTTATGCGGATAGAGCATTTCCAGCTCCCGCCCGACCATCAGCTCCGCCATTTCACGCTGGCCGAGGCCCGGCGCCGGCCAGGTCCCGATCATGCGGCCGTCGCGAAGCACGGTGACCCGGTCGGCAATCGCCTGAACCTCATCGAGACGATGGGAGATGTAGAGCACCGCAACCCCGTGATCGCGCAAGCTGCGGACGATGTCGAGCAGCGCCACCACTTCGTCGTTTGCGAGAACCGCAGTCGGCTCGTCGAAGATGACGACCTTTCGCTCGTCCAGGAGGGCGCGCGCGATCTGCACGAGCTGGCGCTGGGCGAGCGGCAACTCACCCACACGGTCGCGCGGCCGGGCCGCTGAACCGACCCGCGCGAGGAGTTCGGCGGCACGACTGTTCATCGCCTTGTCATCGACCAGCAGACCGCGGCCGACCTCGCGACCCAGATACAGGTTTTCCGCGACGGTGAGGTCCGCAGCGAGCAGGATTTCCTGGTGCACGAGTACGATGCCGGCATTCTCCGCCTCCACCGCGTTTCGGAACTCGATCGACTTCCCCTCCAGGAGCAGGTGGCCGGCCGTCGGGGCAACATGGCCGGAAAGGAGCTTCATCAGCGTCGATTTTCCGGCGCCGTTCTCACCAATAATGGCGTGAACCTCTCCAGCGCGAACCTCAAGCGTGACATCCGAAAGGACGGTAATCGGACCGTAGGCTTTGCCAAGGCCCTCTGCCGCGAGTGCGACAACAGCAGGGTTTGGCAGCGGCGCGACCGCATTGGAAGGCAGGACCGCGTTCATTCGAAAGCCGAAAGCAAACGATCGCGCGAGCGTTCGATGTGGACGCGCATGGCATCGTATGCGGCCTGCGGATCGCGCGCCCGGAAGGCAGCCAGCAGACTCTCATGCTCTTCGAGCGCCTCCTGAGTCACCCGGATGTGGAACATCAGCCGGAAGATGTGCAGATGGACATGCTGGTTCGACAGCGTGCTGCGGATCACGTCGTTCCCGGCGATCTTCAGGATCGCGTCATGGAACTGCGCATCGGCGCGGGCAAAGCGGGAGTAGCGCGTGTTACGATCGACCGGAGCCTCGCCGTGGCCCATGTCGGCCGCGGAATTCTCGAGCTGCTGGAGCGCCTCCGCAGTCATGTTGGCGGCGGCAAGCCGGGCCGCTTCGGGTTCGATCAGCAGACGAAAAGCATAGAGGTCTTCGAACTGCTTGCGCGTCCATTGCGGGGCCGCACTATAGCCGATCAGATGCTCCTTTCGAACGAGGCCCTCGCGTTCCAGGCGGCTCAGGGCCTCGCGGATCGGGGTCTGGGAAACGCCGAGTTCGCGAGCGAGGACATCGATCGGAATGCGTGCACCAGGCGCAATATCGAGCGCCATCAGCCGGTGATAGATGCTGTCATAGACGCTTTCGACCACACTCGTCGGGCGGATACCGCCGCTCCTGCCTGCCCGCTCCGCTGCAATTGCCACTGCCATTCTCCGACTGCTTATTGACATACCAGGTTTTGTTGCAAATAACATATCGCATGTCAAATACAATATCGTATATGATCTGATATAGGATTTTTGGATGAGGCTCTCGCCCGATCGGTTGAGGAATTTGGCCGTCGCTCTACTCGATAAGCGGGGTGTTCCAGCCGACTCCGCCCGTCTCCAGGCCGACCTCCTCGTGGAGGCCGAGCTGCGCGGACTGCCCTCCCACGGCCTGCAACGCCTGCCGTTGCTTCTGTCCCGGCTGGATAAAGGGCTTGCGAACCCCACGACGCGTGGAAAGGGAGTCTGGCAAAGGGACTCCTTTCTGAGCGTCGACGGCGAACGCGGCCTGGGCCCGGTCGTGATGATGAACGCCATGCTCGTCACGCAACGCGTCCTTAAGGAGACGGGGCTCGCCATCGCCGCGATCCGCAACGCCAATCACATGGGAATGCTTGCCTATTATGCGGAGGCCGCCGCAAGAGACGGCCTGATCGGCATTGTCATGTCGACCAGCGAAGCGCTCGTGCACCCATTCGGCGGAACGCAAGCCATGGTCGGCACCAATCCGGTCGCAATCGGCATTCCTGCGGGTGACCGCCCTTTCGTGCTGGATCTCGCAACCAGCATCGTTTCCATGGGCAAGATCAACAACCATGCGATGCGCGGTCTAGCGATCCCCGCCGGCTGGGCAGTGGACCGAGACGGTCGCGCCACAACCGATCCGCACGCGGCACAGGCAGGGGCGATCGCACCGTTCGGCGACGCGAAGGGATATGGTCTGGGCCTTGCGATCGAGCTTCTTGTCGCGGCGCTTGCCGGATCCAATCTGGCGCCTGATGTGCATGGAACGCTCGACGACATTCATCTCGCCAATAAAGGCGACCTTTTCATTCTGATCGATCCCTCGGCAGGCGCGGGTAGCACACCGGAACTTGCCGCCTATCTCGACCGCCTGCGCCTATCCCGCCCGCTCGACCCTGCGCAACCAGTCGCCATTCCGGGAGACGGGGCACGCGCACGCCGCGCTGCAGCAGCGAAGACGGGCATCGAACTGCCGCGGCCGCTTTTCGACCAACTTACGGCCCTCGAGGTCGCTGAATTCATCGGAGGACATACGGAATGAACCTATTCGGCACACTAAGGGCGCCGCGCGAACTGCTTTTCGGCGCCGGGCAGCGCCATGCCCTTGGCGGCATCGCCGCCAAGCTCGGCCGGCGCGCGCTGATCGTCACCGACACGCGCCTTGCAGTGGATGCCGACCTGCTTACGCTGGTGCGGCGACTCGAGGAGGCAGGGCTTGAGGCGATGGTGGACAGTTCCACCCTGCCGGACGTCCCCGTAGAATCGGCCATCGCGAGCGCTGCCGCGGCCAGGGGCTTTGCGGCGGACCTCGTCATCGGCATCGGTGGCGGGTCCTGTCTCGACATGGCGAAATGCGTCGCCCTCCTCCTTACCCACGGCGGGCGGCCACAGGACTATTATGGCGAACATGCCGTCCCGGGCCCAGTGATGTCATTGATCGCCATTCCCACCACCGCCGGCACCGGCTCGGAGGTGACGCCCGTCGCCGTGCTTTCGGATGCCGAGCGTAGCCTGAAAGTTGGCATTTCAAGTCCGCACCTGATCCCGGCGGTATCGATCTGCGACCCCGAACTCACCCTCTCCTGCCCATCCGGCCTGACTGCAATCGCCGGCGCGGACGCCCTGACGCATGCGATTGAAGCCTTTACGGCCATCCGGCGCGAGCCCGTCCCCGGTATCGCGCAGCAGCGCGTCTTCGTCGGTAAAAACGCGCTTTCCGATCACTTTGCCCTTGGCGCCATTACCCTCCTGTGGCAGGGGCTGGAGAGAGCCTGCAAGGACGGCGCCGACGCCGGCGCGCGCGAAAAGGTGATGCTCGGCGCAACGCTCGCCGGTCTTGCTTTCGGGGTGGCGGGCACTGCCGCGGCCCACGCCATCCAGTACCCCGTCGGCGCGCTCACCCATACGGCGCATGGCCTCGGGGTCGCCTGTCTCATGCCCTATGTCATGACCTGGAATGCGCCGCTCATCCGCGACGAACTCGCGCAGATCGCGCATGCGGCCGGGCTCGGCGGACCGGATGAAGTGATCCCTGCCCTCGTTTCGCTCTTCGAACGCATCGGCATTCCCGCCACGCTGCGGGATCTCGGCCTCGAGGAAGACCGGATCGACTGGGTGGCGGAACAAAGCTCGGGTATCGCACGCCTCATCCAGAACAATCCCCGCCCCCTGAACCCGCACGAGATGCGCAACCTCGTCGCCGCCGCCCATTGCGGCGACCGCTCGCGCCTGAACTGAGTCGAAAGGACCCTCCATGACCTTCTATGCCAAGTTTTCCGGCTACGCCGATCCCGCCCTGCATGCCGCGGGCCTCTACATCGGCGGCAAATGGCAAAGCGGCAGCGGAATAACCGTTCTCGACCCTTCGACCGGTAATCTGCTGGCCGAGGTCGCCGACGCTTCCATCGAGGACGCACAGCGCGCAGTCGATGCCGCGCATGCCGCTGCCGCAGGGTGGCGCGCCACTCCAGCTCGCCAGCGCTCGGAAATCCTGCGACGCTGGTATCAGCTGATGACACAGCACGCCGAGGAGCTTGCAACTCTCATCGCACTGGAAAACGGCAAGGCCCTGGTCGACGCACGCGGCGAAGTCGCTTATGCCGCCGAATTCTTCCGCTGGTACGCTGAAGAGGCGACCCGGATTCCGGGCGAATTCCGGCGCACTCCCTCCGGGTCGCACAACATCCTCGTTGACCATGAGCC
This sequence comes from Sinorhizobium sp. GQ132, assembly GCF_059758575.1. Lineage (NCBI taxonomy): Bacteria > Pseudomonadati > Pseudomonadota > Alphaproteobacteria > Hyphomicrobiales > Rhizobiaceae > Sinorhizobium > Sinorhizobium sp. GQ132. The sequence continues at coordinate 90,316 of NZ_JCAXDX010000007.1, forward strand.
GATCGGCATTGCCGTCCTGATCACGCCCTGGAATTTCCCCGCCGCTATGGCGACGCGCAAGATCGGGCCCGCGCTTGCCGCCGGCTGCACTGTGATCCTGAAACCTGCCTCGGAGACGCCGTTGACGGCCTACGCCATGGCCCGACTCGGCGAAGAGGCGGGCGTTCCGCCTGGCGTCGTCAACGTGCTGACCACAAGCAATCCAGGCGGAATGACGAATGCGATGCTCGCCGATTCGCGCGTTCGTAAGCTTTCATTCACCGGCTCGACCGGCGTTGGCCGCGTTCTGCTTGCCGAAGCCGCCAAGTCGGTCGTCAGCTGCTCGATGGAGCTCGGCGGCAACGCGCCCTTCATCGTGTTCGACGACGCGGACCTCGAGGCGGCACTCGACGGTGCGATGATCGCCAAGATGCGAAACGCTGGAGAAGCCTGCACTGCCGCCAATCGCTTCTATGTCCAGGCGGGCATCCATGATGCGTTTGTCGCCGGCCTCACGGCGCGGATGATGTCACTGAAGATCGGTCCCGGCTACGATCCCGAGACGCAATGTGGACCGATGATCACGCAAAACGCCGTCCGCAAGATCGACCGGCTCGTCTCAGAGGCACTCGCCGCGGGTGCGCGGGCAACGACCGGCGGCAAACCGCTTATGGAAAACGGGTACTTCTATCCGCCGACGGTACTCGAAAACGTCCCCGCAAACGCGTCGATCGCACGTGAGGAAATCTTCGGACCGGTCGCGCCTGTCTATAAGTTCGAAAGCGACGACGAGGCGATCCGCCTCGCAAACAATACCGAGTATGGCCTCGCCGCGTACATCTACAGCCGCGATCTCAAACGTGCGATGACGGTCGGCAAGCGCATCGAAACCGGCATGCTCGGCATCAACAGGGGCCTGATGTCAGACCCCGCCGCTCCCTTCGGCGGCGTTAAACAGAGCGGCCTTGGCCGCGAAGGCGGCGTGACCGGCATTCTGGAATTCATGGAGCCGAAATATTATGCAGTTGATTATTGATCGGCGGAGCAGACGATGACAGCACAGGACCTTTACCGCATTCGCGACTTCGTGCCCGATTTCGACACCATCGCCGCAGAGTTCGCCGAACGCAGCCGGGCCCTATCGGCGCGCGCCGATGTGCGGGCAGACATACCGTACGGCGCCGGCGCCCGCGAGGTCCTGGATGTCATCTTGCCGGAGCGCCTGCAGGCCGGCGCGCCCCTGCATGTGTTCGTTCACGGCGGATATTGGCGCTCCGGCGAAAAGATCAACTATCGTTTCGTCGCTGCACCGGTTCTTGCGGCGGGCGGCATTGCGGCCCTGGTGGAATACGACCTGATGCCTCGCAGCCGCTTGGACGTGCTGGTGGATCAGGTTCGGCGATCGGTGCTCTGGCTTCAGGCCCACGCAAGCGATTTCGGCGCGGATCCTGCGCGACTGACCGTCAGCGGTCATTCGGCAGGCGCGCATCTTGCTTCCTTCCTCGCAGCAACCGGGCCCGAGGAAGCCTATCCGCCCTCCCTGCCGACGCTTCACGGCTTGCTGCTTCTGAGCGGAATCTACGACCTGTCGGGCATACCGGACAGCTTCCTTCGACACGAAGCCGAAATGACGCCGATGGAAGCTGCCGCATGGTCCCCTCTCACCAGCTCGCAGCTCCCCTGCCCGACGCGCGTCATCGCCTATGGCGCGGACGAGACGACGCCATTCCAGAGTCAGGCGGCCGGGCTATGTGAGCTGCTGCGTGCCCGGGACGAAAGTGCCGAACTGCTCCCTGTTCCTGATCTCAACCACATGAGCGTCGTGCTCGATCTTGCCGATACCGACGGCATACTCGGCCGGCAGCTTCACGATTTGGTGGCCCGACCAACCCGGTGAATCCGGAAAGCGCCTTGGGTTGAAATGCTCGCGGCGAGCGCCGAAGAAGTTCGGCGCTGGTGCGTTGGTCCCTGTCGGCCGCATTGAAGGGATGCGAACCGGACCACATCCAAAACTACGCCGCAGCATAATATTATACACTCGTATAACAAATCTCTTGCCTGACGGAAGGTTCCCGATATCTTGCCGCCACCCCAACCGCGGCGCTCCGGCGCGGTGGACGCAGCTCCCTTCAGGATCCAAGGAAATGTCCCGAGACACCCGCTTCGATATTCTCTTCGAACCCGTCAAGATCGGCCCAGTCACGGCGCGCAACCGCTTCTATCAGGTGCCCCACTGTTCCGGCATGGGCTACCGCTACCCCAATGCGGAAGCACAGTTGCGCGGCACGAAGGCGGAAGGCGGTTGGGCGGTCGTCTCCACCCAGGAGGCGGAAATCCACCCCACATCGGACCTGACGCCAGCCAACGAAGCTCGTCTTTGGGACGACGGCGATCTGCCGGCCCTTTCCGCCGTCACGGAACGTATCCACGCCCATGGCAGCCTCGCGGCCATCCAGCTCGTGCACAACGGCCTTCACGTCGCCAACCGTTTCAGCCGGATGATCCCGCTCGCTCCCTCGCACGCCGTCAGCGACAGCCTCGATCCCGTCCAGGCGCGCGCAATGGATAAGGCCGACATCCGCGACATGCGCCGCTGGTATCGCAATGCCGCGCTTCGCGCCAAAAAGGCCGGCTTCGACATCGTCTATCTCTATGCCGGCCATGACATGAGCGTGTTGCAGCACTTCCTGTCCCGCCGCCATAACGACCGCAGCGACGAATATGGCGGCTCCTTCGACAACCGGCTCCGCCTGTTCCGAGAGATTCTCGATGATGTGCGCGAGGCGATCGGTGACACCTGTGCGCTCGCGGTGCGCCTTGCCGTCGACGAACTGATTGGCCCTTCCGGGATCACCTGCGAGGGAGAGGGGAAAGACATCATTTCGGCGCTCGGCGAACTTCCGGACCTTTGGGACGTCAATCTCTCCGACTGGTCGAACGATAGCCAGACGGCGCGTTTCTCCGAGGAAGGCTACCAGGAGCCCTATATCCGCTTCGTCAAATCCGTCACCACCAAGCCGGTGGTCGGCGTCGGCCGTTATACGTCACCGGACAGCATGGTGCGGGTTATCAAGCAGGGCATTTTGGACTTCATCGGGGCCGCGCGCCCGTCGATCGCCGATCCCTTCCTCCCGAAGAAGATAGAGGAGGGGCGCATCGATGACATCCGCGAATGCATCGGCTGCAACATCTGCACCTCAGGCGACAATACCAACGTGCCGATGCGCTGCACGCAGAACCCGACGGTCGGCGAGGAATGGCGCAAGGGTTGGCATCCGGAGACCATCGCCGTGTCCGAAAATCCCGAACCCGCCCTCATCATCGGCGGCGGACCGGCGGGCCTGGAAGCGGCACGGGCGCTTGCCCAGCGCGGCGTCGATGTCACGCTGGCGGAAGGCGGCGGCGAATGGGGCGGTCGCGTTGCGCGCGAATGTCGCTTACCCGGTCTTGCGACCTGGGGCCGCGTGCGCGACTGGCGCATCGGCCAACTCAGCACCCGCGTCAATGCCGAGCTTTACCTGCACAGTCCGCTTTCGGCCGCCGACATATTGCAATACGGCATCCCCCATGTGGCGATCGCGACCGGAGCGAGTTGGCGCACCGACGGCGTTGGCCGCACCCACCGGGCGCCGCTCGATTTTCTTTCGAAAGGCATCCTCGTCTCTCCCGACGCAATTCTCTCCGGGGGCGCCGAGGCGGTGCCCGCCGACGGCCCCGTCATCGTCTTCGACGACGACTGCTTCTACATGGGCAGCGTGCTCGCCGAACTGCTCGCCAGGAGGGGACGCACGGTCACCTTCATAACGCCGGAATCCCAGGTTTCGCCCTGGAGCAGGAACACGCTGGAGCAGGCACGTATCCAGAAGCGCCTCATCGATCTCGGCGTCGAGATCGTCACGGCCATGGCCCTCGCCGGTCGGACGAAAGACCAGCTGGAACTATCCTGCGTCTACAGCGGCAGGACCCGTCCGGTCGATTGCGCCACTCTCGTCCCGGTCACCGCCCGCCTGCCGGACGAAACGCTGTGGCTGGAACTCAAAGCACGCGAAGACGAGTGGGCCGATGCCGGCATCAAGACCGTCACCCGCCTCGGCGACTGCCTCGCGCCAGGCCTGATCGCCGCCGCCGTCTATTCCGGCCATCAATATGCCCGGACCTATCAGGAACAGGTCGACAAGGATCGGGTGCCATTCATGCGGGAAGACATTGCAAGGCTTTACGGTCTTCGCTCGGCGTAGGATGCGCGATGCTCGATTATCTTCGCGCTCGGTATCTGTCGAACGCCGTCAGCCGCTGCGTCGGAGGATCTGCCTCGTCCCAGCGATAGATTTCCTTCCGAAGGAAGCCGAGTTCAGCCTCGAGCTCCTCCTCGGCGACCTCGGTCCACCATGATTTTGGGCGGCCGTCGCTGCCGTCAGACCAGCGGTACCCGCGAGCCTTCAGCACGTCCTTCAGGTCGAACGGCGCATTCTCCGCGAAAATCCTGACCCGTGAACGCTGGCTCGCTTTGTAGAGTTCGGCAAACGGCGGCAGCTTGGCACCGTCCGCAGACTGCTCAAGCACCTCGAGGAGAGCGAAGCAGTCATCCACAGCCCGATGCCCGTCATGGAAATGTCCGCTCTGACCGATCAGATAGCCGAGCTTCGTGCCTTCGAAACCTCGCCCGCTCCAATCGATTTCGGAGACCGAGCATGCCCAGGCCTTGCGGACAAACACATCCGAAAGCGCCTCGCAAAACGGCCGATCGAAGCCGGCATTGTGGGCGATGATGAGATCCGCAGGCCCAACGATCGCTTGGACTGCAGCAATATCGATCGACTGGCCGGCGACCATGGCATCGGTAATACCCGTCAGCCGGGTGATGTCGGGCGGAATGGCGATGGTCGGCTGCTGCAAACCGCCATAAACAGCGACCACATCGCCGATCTCACCCTCTGCGTTGTAGGTGAATGCGACCAGCCCGATCTCGATGACCTCGCATCTGCGGGCATCGAGGCCGGTTGTCTCGGTGTCGAGGATGACGCCCCTCAGGGGAAAGCCGGGTCTCACATCGGACACGACCGTGCGGGCTTCAAGCTTTCGCAATATCCTGTAGCGACCCGTTGCCTTCAACGCGGCAAGCATCTCGGTTTCGGAAAGGGAGGTCGATGCCTGCCAGCGGGCCCGGCTTCGCTCGGTTCTCGCGGCTGCTGGTCGCACATCTCGGGCAAACATGTCGAGCTGAGAGGTCATCCGGTCCCCATCGTTAAGGTGCTCCAACTCTAAAGCGCCGGTTGCCCTGTGAACACCTCCCCCATGCTCATACCCACCGATAATGCGATGGAGCACCTCACATGCGCTCAGCGCGTCGGCAAAAAATCATGCCGGGACGGCCGTTTTTTCCTGCGTGTCCTGCTGCGGCCACCGCTGCAATGCTTCCCGTCCGGCCTCCGTCAGGCCATAGACGCCTCTGTCGAGCCGTTCAAACCAGCCATAGACATTCGAAAGCAGTATCTTCCCGGCATCCGGCACGCCGGATCTGACTTCACGCACGCGCAGCGGGCCTGATGCCAGCGCCAGCGCACAGCCGAGCGCCTGCTGGCGGTACGCGGTCATGACAGGCGCGCGCGTGCTCCCGCCTATTGCTGGATCGCCGCGCCGCCTCTGGTGTTCGCGCATGAGCTTCGAACGCCGTTTCGGATTGGTGCGCGGCATCGGCGATACGGAGCCAACGATCACGCTGACGTCGCCGGCATCGGAAATGCCGAGCATGCCAATCCCGAGCCTGCGACAGAGATCGCGGTAGCGTTTATCGGCCTCGCGACCTTTTCCCTTGGCCGAGACCCGCGCCGCGATCCAGACCTCGTCCGCGACAGCGGCGCGATCGACGGCCTGCAGTATGAGCTCCAGATTGAAGCGCAGCTTCAGTTCGCAGATCACGACCACGCGCGGATCGTCGTCGCTCAGGCCGACGAGATCGCAGCCGTCAATCTCGCCCTTGACGACGTAACCTGCCTTTTCGAGAAAGCCTTTGACGGGGAGATAAAGCGACGTTTCCATATGCCTGCAGGTTGAAGCGAAGAATCGCTCCGTAGGCTATATCGATCAGCCCCTACCGGACAATCATCCTAATCGGATAAAACCCGCGGCCGGACGGCCGCGGGTTTCCCGGAAGCATAGAGAAAGGCCACGCTCCGTGACGCAGCCTGTTTTGTTGTTTACTTGCGGATCTCTTCCAGCTTGGCGAGAATGGCGTCTACCACGTCGGCACCGATCTCAGCCTTGTGCTTTTCATAGACGACCATGGACTTCTCGCGGATGCGAGCCTGTTCTTCCGCAGACAGGGTATTCACTTCGAGACCAGCTTCCTTGATCTTCTTCAGCGACTTCTTGTTGAGCTCCTGGATGACCTTGCGCTCCTCATCGCGGCCGACGACTGCGCATTCACGCAGTGCTGCCTGCTCTTCCGGCGTATAGCTGTCGAAGATCGGCTTCGAGAACAGGAAGAGGAAGGGCGTATAAGCGTGGTTCGTCTCGGTCACGTACTTCTGCACTTCGAAGAACTTCGACGTATCGATCGTCACATAGGGGTTTTCCTGCGCATCGATCGCCTTGGTTTCGAGCGCCGAGAAGACTTCGCCGAAAGCCATCGGAGTGGCGTTGGCACCGAGGTTCTGGAAGGTGTCGAGGAAGATGTTGTTCTGCATCACGCGAACCTTCATCCCTTCGAAGTCTTCCCACTTGGTGACAGGACGAACCGAGTTCGACAGGTTACGGAAGCCGTTTTCCCAGTAGGCGAGATTGACCAGGCCGGCTGCTTCCAGCTTCTCGTTCATCATGTCGCCGAAATCGCCATCGAGCACCGTGTAGGCTTCCTGAGCGTTGCCGAAGAGGAACGGCAGATCGAATACGCCGAGTGCCGGTATGATGCCGACGAGCGGCGAGGACGAGGTGACGACGGCCTCCTGCACGCCGGAGCGCAGGGCCTGCGTCGCCTGAAGGTCGCCGCCGAGCGCGCCGCCCCAGAAAGCGGTGAGCTTCAGCTTGCCACCGGATTTCTGATCGAGACAGGCCTGCATCGCCTTGATGCCGTTACCGACCGGATGGTCTTCGTTGATGCCGTTCGACACGCGGATGTTGCGGTCGTTGAACTCGGCGAAAGCCGGCGCCGCGGCCGAAAGACCGAAAGCGATGGCAGTCGTGGCAAGAAGCAGTTTTCTCACGGGGTATCCTCCCTTGGATTGTTGGTGAGGGGTTGCGGGTTAAGGCCCTTCTAATGGAGCCAGCGTGCGGGCACGATGACGATGTCCGGGAACAGGACCAGAAGGAGAAGCACGAGTATTTGGGCTATCAGAAATGGCGTCACGCCGACAATTACCTTGCCGAGCGGAACCCGGCCGACGCCGCTGACGACGTTCAATACGACGCCGACTGGTGGGGTCAGCAGCCCTATGCAGGTATTCATGATGAACAGGACACCGAAATAGACAGGATCGATTCCGGCCTGCTTGATGATCGGCATGAGCACCGGCGTCAGGATCAGGATCGTGGGCGTAAGGTCGAGTGCGGTGCCCACCACCAATACGACCAGCATGATGACGAGCATCAGAAGCGTCGGGCGGTCGATCAGCGGAGAGATGAAGCCGGTGATTTCCGCTGGTATGTTCGCTGCAGTGATCAGCCACGAGGAAACGAGCGCGGCGCAAACGAGGAACATGATCACAGCGGTGGTCTTCGCCGCCTGGAGTATGACACCCGGCAGGTCACGGGGCTTGAGTTCCCGATAAATGAACATGCCGACGAAGAGGGCGTAGACTGCGGCAACCACGGCAGCTTCGGTCGGCGTCACGACGCCGGCCTTGATGCCGCCGAGGATGATGACCGGCATGCCAAGAGCCCAAAGGGCCCGCCCGGTGGCGCGGAGCCGCTCGCTCGCCGGCGTGCGTGGAAGCGGCTGGATATCATCCTTCCGCACAACCAGCAGCCACGTGCCGACAAGGGCGATACCCATGATGAGACCGGGCACGATGCCTGCCATGAAGAGCTGCGTAATCGAGACGTTCGCCGCCACTCCGAACACGATGAAGGCCATGGAAGGGGGGATGACGGGGGCAATGACACCACCTGCAGCGATCAGGCCCGCAGACCGGGGAACGTTGTAGCCGGCCTTCGCCATCATCGGAATCAGGATTGCCGCAAGTGCCGCGGTGTCGGCTGCCGCCGAACCCGAGATACTTGCCATGATCACGGCCGCCATGATGGCAACGATGCCGAGACCGCCGCGTATATGACCGACACAGGCGATTGCGAAATCGATGATGCGACGCGACAATCCGCCGGCGTTCATCAATTCACCGGCGAGAATGAAGAAGGGGATGGCGAGGAGCGTGAATGTATCGGCGCCCGCGATCATGTTTTGAGCGATGATCTGGGTGTTAAACATGCCCATGTACCACATGAGCATGACGCCGCAGAACATCAGCGAGAAGGCAACCGGCACGCCGATTGCCATGGCGCCGAGCAGCGAAACGATGAAGACGACAAGGGTCATTAAGTGCGCTCCGCCAGCTGCTCGAGAGACATGTTTTCACCGGCGAAGGCGGCGATTTCTTCTTCCGTGACGCGCCCCGTCAGCAGGCGGAATAGGCGCTCGAGCGCGATCAGGACCACGCCCGCTCCGGTGAAATATCCGATCCCATAGACCCACAGCATCGAGATGCCGGTAACGGGTGCGGCCATCGACGCATTGATCGGCGATTGCTTCCAGGTGCCCCAGAAGAAGATCGCCGACACGGCGATGACGACGATATTGGAGAGAATCATGCAGATGATGCGGCCCTTGCGGCCGAACAGCGAGACCAAGGTCTCGACCCCGACGTGCGAATTTTCACGGAAGGTGACAACCGCACCGATGAAGGTGAGCCACACGAAGAAATACCGTGACATCTCGTCCGAGACGTTGATGCCCGAATTGAAGCCGTAGCGCAGCACGACGTTCAGGAACACCATCACCGCCATGCCTGCGAGCAGCACGATCAAGAGCAGCTCGAGCAGTTTATAGAACGTATCGATCGCTTTTTGCATCTAGCCCTCCCGTTTCGCCTGCAAGAGCCCGCGTTCGGCCAGGTTCTTCATCAGAGCGCCCAGGCCGAAGCTCCATTTCGGGCAGCGGTCGCTATGATCGACCCAATTCACGAGGCGTCCGAGGCGCGGCGTCGAGATCTCGACCCGGTCTCCGATTTCATGGGTGAAACCGAGCCCGGCGCCCCGACGATCCTTCACTGGCGCAAACATCGTTCCGAGGAAGAAGACCACGCCATCCGGATACTGGTGGTTGTCGTTGAGAAGTTGCGAAACGAGGTCTTCCGGGCTGCGGCTGATGGCCGACATCGGGCTGACGCCGGTCATCTTGAAACCTTCTTTGCCGTCGACGACGAGCGAGACTTCCGCCTGTTTCACGTCCTCGATCGTGAAAGCACCGTCGAAGAGCCGGATGAACGGGCCGATCGAGCAGGACGCATTATTGTCCTTCGCCTTGCTGAGAAGCAGTGCGGAGCGGCCTTCGAAGTCCCGAAGATTGACGTCGTTGCCGAGCGTCGCACCGACGATCCTGCCCTTCGACGTGACGGCAAGCACCACCTCCGGCTCCGGATTGTTCCAGTCGGATTTGGGGTGGATACCGATATAAGCACCACAACCGACCGAAGACATGGGCTGCGCCTTGGTGAAGATTTCAGCATCGGGGCCGATACCCACTTCGAGGTACTGCGACCAAAGACCAAGCTCCTGGAGCAGTTTCTTGACCTCGGCGGCCTTGTCGGAGCCGGCGACGAGGCCTTTGAGATTGTCGCCGAGGACGGGGGCCAGCCGGCCGCGAATTTCCTGCGCGCGCAGCGGATCGCCCTTGGCCTGCTCCTCGATCACCCGCTCCAGCATGCTGTCCGCAAAGGTGACGCCAGCCGCCTTGACGGCCTGCAGATCGGCAGGCGCCAGAAGATCGCCCGCCTCGCCACGGAGGAATGCATCGAGAGAGCCCAGGCTGGCAAAGCGCGACGGGTCGCGCAACGCGTCGACAAGGCCGTCGATCTCGAGAAGCTCGGAAATCGTTGCCGCCAGTGGCGTCAGGTCGAAAACCTCTCCATCCGAGATCAGGACCGGGCAAGGTCCGCCGGCGGTTTTGGACCAGACGCGCCCGACGAGCATCGCGCCGGATGCGTCCGCGGGCTGGATTGATTCAGCGCTCAGTGCCTGTTCGAAACTCACGAGAAATCCTCCGCTCATCTCGTACCTCGAAGGTACGGGTCTCCTATTGTCAGGATGTCTGACAACGAGATGACCTGCTTCTAGTATGACTTTTTGGCCATGTCTAGGCCGTTGGTAAGTAAAGTCTGATGCGCCCCTCACGGGCTGCGCCGCCCGACCCGAACCTCAGGACGAGAAGCTTTCAATCGTCAGGTCCAGGCGGGCCGCCGCCCCGTTCAGATGGTTGCGCATCGCCTCCTCGGCCCTGGCCGGATCCCGCGCCGCCACGCCATCTCGGATAGAGACATGTTCCGCAATCGTGACTTCGACGATCTCCTCAAGTATTGCAGCGGCGCGTGCCGCGTTGATCGCCAGGCTGATCCGCTCGGCGATGAATCCGATGAAAAGCAGGAAATATTCGTTATGGGTGGCCGCCGCAATCGCCCGATGAAATGCGAGGTCGGCGACGATCCCCTGCTCCGTCCATTTTTCCGCGCCGGTCATCTGCTGCAACGCCTCGTCGATCCTGCCCAATTCCTGCGGTGTATGATGGATCGCCGCAAGCCGGGCCGCCTCCACCTCAAGCGGAATGCGGAGCTGAAACAGATCCCGGAAACTTCCCCGATTGGCGAGATCACCCTGCTCTATGCGAAGCGATTGCCGGCGCTCGATTTCCGTGGCGAAGGCGCCGACGCCCTGGCGCGTTTCCACCAGGCCCTCATTTCGCAATTGAGCTATCGCCTCCCGCACCACCGAGCGGCTGACACCGAAGGTCGTGGCGAGTAGATGCTCCGTCGGCAGTTTCTCTCCGGGTGCGATACGTCCTTCGGTGATCTCCCTGCCGATCTTCGCCGCGATGCGCGCGGGCAAATGCTCGCTCCTGCTGATCTGGCCGAAATCCATTGCCGCCAAGATTGCTCTCCCTTTTAGAATCTCAGTTGACAACCGGGATTCATGATCATCTCCGGGTCAACGGCATGCTTGAGCGCCTTCAACAGCTTTCGGCGGGTCTCCGGCAGCCTGGAGTCGAAATCCGGTCGCTTCAGGCGCCCGATACCGTGCTCGGCGCTGATGCTTCCGGTATAGCGATCGAGCACCTCGTTCACGACCGTCTTGGCCTTGTAGATCAATTCAATCCGCTCGTCGGGCGTACTGCCGGCCGGCGGCAGGACGTTGAGATGCACATTGCCGTCGCCGACATGGCCATAGGAAACGCTGACGGCGCCGGGAAGTGCGTCGGAGACCGCCCTTTCCGCCTCCTCTACGAAGCATGCCAGCTGTGAGAGCGGAACGGAGATATCGGTGCGCATATGAGCGCCGCGGTTCGCCTGGCCTTCGTTCATGCCCTCGCGGATCAACCAAAGATTGCGCGCCTGCGTCTGCGAGGCGGCGATCGTTCCGTCGAGGACGAGCCCTTCCTCCATCACACCTTCGAGGAAGCGCTGCATCAGATCGTCTACATCGACGAGGCCGGAGCCGGAAATCTCCATCAGCACATAGGCTGGATATTCCGGCGAGATCGGGATCGGCAAATCGGGCATGGCCTCCTGCGCCAAGGTGAAGGCGAGCGGCGGCATGAATTCGAAGGCCGACATCAGGTCGCAGCAGTCCCGACGCGCCCGGCGATAGAGCTTGATGGCATCTTCCAGGGAGGCAAGACCGAGCAGCGCCGTGGCCACGTGATCCGGATAGGGCGTCAGCTTGATGGAGACGGCGGTGATGATGCCGAGCGTTCCTTCCGCACCGATGAAAAGCTGCTTCAAGTCTATGCCGCGATTGTCCTTTCTCAGCGTCGACAGACCTTCGAGGATGCTGCCGTCCGGGAGGACCACTTCAAGTCCCAGCACCAATTCGCGGGTCATGCCGTAGCGCAGCACGTTGATGCCGCCGGCATTCGTCGAAACATTTCCCCCGATCTGGCAGCTTCCCTGCGCACCGAGTGCAAGCGGAAAGAACATGCCCATCTCCGCAATCGCATCCTTGAGTTCGGACAGGATGCAGCCGGACTCGACCACCGCCGAAAAGTCGGCCGCATCGACCTTGCGGATGCGGTTCATGCGAGAGAGAGAAAGCACGACCTGCCTCTCCGGAGCATCAGGGATCGCGCCGAGCACGAGGCCGGTATTGCCGCCCTGCGGCACGATCGAAAGCCCAAGCTCACGGCAGGCCTTCACGGCCGCCACCACCTGCTCCGTCGAGCGCGGGCGAATCACCGCCACGGTGCCGCTGGTTACGTCGCCATGCCAGTCGCGGCAGTAACGGAGCATTTCCTCGGTTTCGCTCAGCACGATATCTTCGCCGAGCATCTGACGTAGCAACAGGCGCAGTTCCGCAGGGCCCTTCGCATCCTCTATCGTGCCTGCGCTCGTCATGCTCCTTGCCCCTCCTCGCGCGTCTCTGCGAAAGCGACCGCCATATGCCTGCACGCGATCGAGATTCTTTCGCTCGAACCGCCAGTCTCCTGTTTTCAATCGAAGCATATAAGGTTATCAGACAACCGTACAAGATATATTTTCGACCCGCATGAAGACCTGATCGCATGCGGCCTCACTCAAGGAGGAGACATTCATGCATATCCTGATCATCGGCGCTGCCGGCATGGTCGGCCGCAAGCTCACGCAGCGCCTCGTCAAGGACGGCGCTCTCGGCGGAAGTCCCGTGGAGAAGCTGACGCTCGTGGACGTGGTGACACCGGAAAGGCCGCAGGATTTTGCCGGTACGGTCGTTGCACGGGAAGGCGATCTTTCCGCTTCCGGCGAAGCCGAGAAGCTTGTCGAGGGGCGCCCGGATGTCATTTTCCATCTGGCGGCAATCGTCTCGGGTGAAGCCGAGCTCGATTTCGACAAGGGCTACCGGATCAATCTCGACGGCACGCGCTATCTCTTCGACGCGATCCGCCTTGCTCACGATCAGGATGGCTACAAGCCTCGCCTTGTCTTCACCTCGTCGATCGCCGTGGTCGGAGCGCCGCTCCCTTTCCCCATACCGGACGATTATCATCTTACTCCGCTCACGAGCTACGGCACCCAGAAAGCGATCTGCGAGCTGCTGCTCTCCGACTACAGCCGCCGCGGCTTCTTCGATGGCATCGGCATCCGCCTGCCGACGATCTGCATCCGCCCCGGCAAGCCCAACAAGGCGGCTTCCGGCTTCTTCTCCAATATCCTGCGCGAGCCGCTGGTCGGCCAGGAAGCCGTGCTGCCTGTTTCGGAGGATGTCCGCCACTGGCACACTTCACCGCGTTCGGCGGTCGGCTTCCTCATCCATGGCGCGACCATCGACCTTGAAAAGGTCGGCCCGCGGCGCAACCTTTCCATGCCGGGTCACAGTGCCACCGTGGGCGAGCAGATCGAAGCGCTGCGGCGCGTTGCCGGCGAAAAGGCCGTGAAGCTCATTCGCCGCGAACCCGACGAGATGATCATGAAGATGGTCGCCGGTTGGGCGCCGGGCTTCGAGGCCAAACGCGCCACCGAACTTGGCTTCACTGCCGAAAAGAGTTTCGATGAGATCATCCGCGTGCACATCGAGGACGAACTGGGAGGGAAGCTGTGAGCGGGACGACGAAGGTTGCGTTTCTCGGCACTGGCTTGATGGGGGCACCGATGGCGCGGCGCCTGCTCGGTGCCGGTTTTCCGGTTACGGTGTGGAACCGTGACGCCGCCAAGGCCGAGCCGCTGGCCGCCGACGGTGCTGAAATCGCTGCCTCGCCGGCCGATGCCGTCGCCGGCGCAGCTGTCGTCTTCACCATGCTGACCAACGGCCAGGCCGTATCGGAGGTCCTGTTCGAGCGCGGCGTCGCCGATGGCCTGGCCGAAGGTACGATCGTCGTGGATTGCAGCTCCATAGCCCCGCAGATCGCCCGCGAACATGCGCGCAGATTGGCGGACAAGGGCATCCGTCACCTCGACGCACCGGTTTCAGGCGGCGTGGTAGGCGCAGCCGCCGGTACGCTCGCCATCATGGCCGGCGGCGATGGCGCCGCGGTCGAAAGGCTGAAGGACGTTTTTGCGGCGCTCGGTCGCGTAACCCACGTTGGCCCGAGCGGTGCCGGCCAGGTCTGCAAGCTCGCCAACCAACAGATCGTCGCCGTCACCATCGGCGCGGTGGCCGAAGCCATGATCCTGGTGGAAGCCGGCGGTGCCTCGCGCGCGGCTTTTCGGGACGCGATCCGCGGCGGCTTCGCCGAAAGCCGGATCCTCGAACTGCACGGCGCCCGCATGGTGGAGCGCAACTTCGTGCCCGGTGGCGCTTCGAACAACCAGCTGAAGGACCTGAACGCCGTGATGGCCATGGCGGATGGGCTCTCCCTCGAGCTTCCCCTGACCAGGCAAGTGCGGCAGGAATTTGCCGATTTCGTCGAGTCCGGCGGCGGCGAACAGGACCACAGCGGACTGCTTCTGCATCTCGAAAAGCTCAACCCAAGGAATTAGGTCCCGCCATGACTGACAAACCCCAGCGCCGCCTGCGCTCACAGGACTGGTTCGACAATCCGGACCATATCGATCTAACGGCGCTCTATCTGGAGCGCTTCATGAACTACGGCGTGACGCCGGAGGAATTGCGTTGCGGCAAGCCCATCATCGGCATTGCCCAAAGCGGCAGCGATCTCACCCCATGCAATCGGGTGCACATGGATCTGGCGAAGCGCGTGCGCGACGGCATCCGCGATGCCGGGGGGATTCCGATCGAGTTCCCGACGCATCCGATTTTCGAGAACTGCAAGCGCCCGACGGCCGCCCTCGATCGCAACCTCGCTTATCTCGGCCTCGTTGAAATTCTCTACGGCTATCCGCTGGATGGCGTGGTGCTGACCACCGGCTGCGACAAGACCACTCCGTCCGCCCTCATGGCGGCCTCGACGGTCGACATCCCGGCGATCGTGCTCTCCGGCGGCCCCATGCTCGACGGCTGGCACGAAGGCGATCTCGTCGGTTCCGGCACGGTGATCTGGCGCATGCGCCGCAAGCTCGCGGCAGGCGAGATCGACCGCGAGGAGTTCATGCAGGCAGCGCTCGATTCGGCTCCCTCCGTCGGCCATTGCAACACCATGGGCACGGCTTCGACAATGAACGCAATGGCCGAAGCGCTCGGCATGTCGCTCACCGGTTGCGGCGCTATCCCCGCTGCCTATCGCGAGCGTGGGCAGATGGCCTATCGTACAGGACGCCGCGCCGTGGAACTCGTCTTCGAGGACCTGAAGCCATCCGACATCCTGACCCGGGAAGCCTTTCTCAACGCCGTCCGCGTCAACTCGGCGATCGGCGGTTCGACCAATGCCCAGCCGCATCTTGCGGCCATGGCGAAGCATGCCGGCGTCGAGCTTTACCCGGATGACTGGCAGGTCCATGGTTTCGATATCCCGCTGCTCGCCAATATCCAGCCGGCCGGTGCTTATCTCGGCGAACGCTATCACCGCGCCGGCGGCACACCTGCCATCATGTGGGAGCTCCTGAAGGCTGGGAAGCTCGACGGCGGCTGTCGCACCGTCACGGGAAAAACCATGGCCGAGAACCTCGAAGGACGCGAATCCACCGATCGCGAAGTCATTCGCCCCTTCGACGAGCCCCTCAAGGAAAAGGCAGGCTTCCTGGTCCTGAAGGGCAATCTCTTCGACTTCGCCATTATGAAGATGAGTGTCGTCTCCGACGATTTCAGGAAGCGCTATCTTCAGGAGCCGGGCCGCGAGGGCGTTTTCGAGGGCAAGGCCGTGGTCTTCAATGGCTCGGAGGACTACCACAAGCGCATCAACGACCCTGAACTCGAGATCGATGAGAACACCATCCTGGTGATCCGCGGCGCCGGCCCGCTCGGCTGGCCGGGATCGGCGGAAGTCGTGAACATGCAGCCGCCGGATCACCTCTTGAAACGTGGCATCCGGAGCCTGCCCACCATCGGTGACGGCCGTCAATCCGGCACGGCCGACAGCCCCTCCATCCTGAACGCCTCGCCGGAGAGTGCGGCCGGCGGCGGTCTCGCCTGGTTGCGGAGCGGTGACGTGATCCGCATCGACTTCAACCTGGGGCGCTGCGACATGCTGGTTTCCGACGAGGACATCGAAAGACGCAAGGGGGACGGCATTCCCGCCGTGCCGGCCGATGCCACGCCCTGGCAGCGCATCTACCGCAAGTCCGTCACCCAGCTTTCCGACGGCGCGGTGCTCGAAGGTGCAGCAGACTTCCGGCAGATCGCCAAGAATACGCCCCGCCACAATCACTAGAGCACTTCCAGGAAAAGTGTGGAACGGTTTTCCGTCCGGAAGTGCGTTGGACCAAAGGGTTAGAGCATTTCAGTGTTTCCATGAAACATTGAAATGCTCCAGCGTAATTCCACGAAGCATTCGTGGCTTTTAGATCCCTGATGATGAAGGGGCGGCTCTGGCCGCCCCTTTCTTTTCAGCGGATGGCTCCCGGCCAGAAGTCGGCCTGGGGATGAACGTGCGGCGGCGCGGAAATCATCACGCACCGCCGAGAAACCCGTCGTTTGTCCGGTTCGTCCATGCCCACCGAATCATAAGCGCTTGAAACGGCTTCGACACTCGAGCGGCCGTCGCCGCTCCACGCGCAAGTTGCATCCGGCGATTTTCTCGTCGCCGGGATCGTCTGCGTCGGAAACGCGTTCCCCCTCCTGAACGTTTGAACGCCAAGTATATATTCTCTTGAATGAAAGGAATTCGGCATGAGCCGTCTCGTCATTGTTTCCAATCGTGTACCCGTTCCGGAAAAGGGCGGCATTGCGCCTGCCGGCGGGCTGGCGGTCGCGCTGAAAGTCGCCCTTGAAGAGCATGGCGGCATCTGGATGGGCTGGTCGGGACAGTCGAGCGGAGAGCACGAGCCGCAGCCGCTTGCTCAGTTGCAGCAAGGCAATATCACCTATGCACTCACGGACCTGACCGATACCGACGTAGGAGAATACTATCACGGCTTCGCCAACCGGGTGCTTTGGCCGATCTGCCACTACCGGCTTGATCTTGCCGAATACGGTCGCAAGGAGATGGCCGGCTATTTCCGCGTCAACCGCTTCTTTGCCCATCGGCTGGCGCCCCTCGTCAGGCCCGATGACGTGATCTGGGTTCACGACTACCACTTGATCCCGCTCGCCGCGGAACTGCGCCAAATGGGATTGAAGAACCGGATCGGCTTCTTTCTCCACATTCCCTGGCCGCCTGCCGACGTGCTCTTCACGATGCCCGTTCACGAGGAGATCATGCGCGGCCTGTCGCACTACGACGTGGTCGGTTTCCAGACCGATCATGATCTTGAGAACTTCGCCGGCTGCCTGCGGCGGGAGGGCATCGGCGATGAACTCGGTGGAGGCCGCTTCAGCGCCTATGGCCGCGTGTTCAAGGGCGGCATTTATGCAATCGGCATCGAGACTGCCGCCTTTGCCGAATTCGCCAAAAACGCATTGACCAACAAGACCGTCAGGAAAGCGCGTGAAAGCATCGAACACCGAAGCCTGATCATCGGTGTCGATCGCCTCGATTATTCAAAAGGGATCACGCAGCGCATCGACGCGTTCGAGCGTTTCATCCAGGCCAATCCGGCCCAGCAGGGGCGTGTCACCTATCTGCAGATCACCCCGAAGTCGCGCTCCGAAGTGCCGGAATACGAAGCCATGCAGCGCACCGTGGCCGAACAGGCCGGCAGGGTGAACGGCGCGCTCGGCGCAGTCGACTGGGTGCCCATACGCTATATCAACCGCTCGGTAGGCCGGCATATTCTTGCAGGGCTTTACCGGCTTGGCAAAGTCGGCCTCGTGACACCGCTTCGAGACGGGATGAACCTGGTTGCAAAGGAATATGTGGCCGCGCAGGACCCCGACGATCCGGGCGTGCTTGTGCTTTCGCGCTTCGCCGGAGCCGCCCGCGATCTGAGAGGTGCCCTGCTCGTCAACCCCTACGACATTGAGGGTACCGCAAACGCTCTGGCGCGGGCACTCAGCATGCCGCTGGAAGAGCGGAAGGATCGCTGGAAGACGATGATGGATCACTTGCTGGAACACGACGTTTCGCGCTGGTGCCGGGATTTTCTAAATGATCTGACGGCCTCACCGGATACGTCGCGTTAGAATGGCCGCTTTCCTGGGCCGCGGCCGGAAATCGACCACTTGCGGAGCGTAGTCGATCAGCTGCACGCGTTCGGTGTTCGTCTGTTTCCGGCGAGCCCCCGACTCGGGATGAAAGACGATGCGCTCGAGCGCGAGGGTTTCAGGCCAGCCGTCCTCTCCGAGGATCTCGGTCCTCTCGCCGACGGCCAGCCCAAGCAGTGCACCCGGGCACACGCCCGGAGCGGCATTATCGCCACTCGAGCCTCAGATCACGCCGAGGGCATCCATCGCCTCGGCCACCCTGGCGAAGCCAGCTACATTGGCTCCGAGAACATAGTCTCCTGGAGCTCCATATTCCTCCGCGGTCTTGGCGCAACGATCGTGGATCGCCTGTACGATGGTTGCAAGACGCGCCTCGGTCTGTTCGAACGTCCAGCTGTCACGTGAGGCATTTTGCTGCATCTCCAGAGCGGAGGTGGCAACTCCTCCCGAGTTCGCGGCCTTACCGGGGGCGAACAGCACACCCGCCTCCTGGGAAATGTGAACGGCCTCCGGCGTAGAAGGCATTGGCGCCCTCACCCACGGCAAGAACACCGTTCTTCACCAGCAATTTTCGGTTGTTCAACCAAACAGTAGGCGAAAGGCGCTTCAGACCTCCGCGAATCCCTTTTGCGCGGGGGCGTCATCGCCTGAAGATGTGAATCGCGCCGCCGGCGTCGTCGGATACGAGGATGGACCCGTCCGGCGCTTCCTTGACGTCGACCGGACGACCGACGTTTCTGAGGAAAGCGGTCGCCGAGACCGGGCGGCCGCCGCGGAAGCGGACCCGCACGACCTGATACCCGACCGGTACCGACCTGTTCCAACTGCCGTGCTGGGCCACCAGAGCATCGCCGCCCAGGCTGCGGAAGAAGTGAATCCCGAGCGCTGCGACATGCGCCTGAAAGTTGAAGACGGGCGGAATTTGGCGCGCGGGCGGCGTCGCGTCCTCGAACCCTGTGAGCGGCACCTCGCCTCCTAGATAGGGGAAGCCGTAAAAGCCGCCCGGCCGCAAAGCGTTCAGCTCATCGGGCGGGATATCGTCTCCCATTCTGTCGGCACCATTGTCGGTAAAGAACATTGTGCCGCCGCGCCAGTCGAAGCCGACAGAGTTGCGCACACCCCAGGCCACTCTGCGAAGGTCGGACCCGTCCTGGTTCATGCTGACGATCGTACCTTGCAGCCCGCGGGGAATGCAAATGTTGCAGGGTGATCCGAGCGAGACATAGAGGCGGGAATCCGGGCCGACGGCGACATAACGATAGCCGTGGGCTCCCGAATCCGGCAGGTCGCGCCGAATAACGCGTCTGCCGCTCAAAGTGCCGCCGCGGCCGATCTCGAAAACCGTTATGCTGTTTCTCGAAGCGACGAACAGCCGGCCGCGTGAGCAGGCAACGCCGTTCGCATTGGAAAATCCGGAGGCGACCCTGCGGGCGCGGCCGCCGGACAATGACAGGGCATAGACCGAGGAGCCCTTGGTTCCGACGAACAATACGTCGCCGCACACCGCCATCTCGCGTGCGGACGGCACGCGCGCGAGCAGTTCCGCCCGCGCCGTACCGAGGGGCAGGCCGCAGGCGAGTGCCACGGCTGAGACGAGCGCGACAAAACCGGCTTTCGGGAATGAGAGGCCCATCGCCACCCTCCGAATGCACGCGAAATCGTGCTGGAACGGAATTGGAGCGGCGCTGTCCCGTTTCAAGCCGAAGCCCGAGCCTCACGGCGAAGTGATCTCCTCTTTCCTTCGTCGAGGCGCACTGGACCGTCATGCGCCGCGACGGGAACATCATTCCGGCAACCTGCTCGGCAGCCAGACCCATGCCAAGACCCCGACTGCGAGCGTCAGGAGACCGCCCGTGCCGATCGCGACATGCATGCCGGTGAGGAACGCTTCCTGAGCCTGAATCAGGCTTTGATATGCAAGTCCGGGCTGATCGAGCGTTTCATCGAGCGTCCCCGCTACACCGGGGCCGAATAGCCGGAAGTTCAGTGTCGCCAAAGATCCAAGCAGAGAAATACCCAGCGCGTTGCCCAGTTCGTTGCTGGTCTCCGCAATCGAACCCGCCGCACCCGCCCGGCTCGCAGGAACCGCCGAAACCGCGATATCGGCCACAAGGCTGAAGGACAATCCATATCCGACGCCGGCGACCATGGTGGAGGCGACGAAGACCGCAATGCCTGCCTCGGTCGTGGTGAACAGCAGCAGGAATGCGCCGGCGCTGATCAGCAGATGCGTTGCCACAAGTGCGGTCTTCCGGCCGATCCGTTCGACGATGCGGGCGGTGCCCACGCAGGTCGCCGTCAGCACGATCGCGCCCGGCAGGGTCAACAGCGCGGCGGCGAACACATCGATGCCCAGCACCGATTGCAGGTAGACGCCCGACAGATACCCGGCAGCAGACCACACGACCAGCGACAGAAGGCCCGTCAGAATAGCGGTAGAGAAGATGCGGTCGCGGAAGAGACCGAGGTCGAGCAGCGGGTATTCAAGTCTCGTCTGTCTGTGAACGAATAGCGCCAGCGCCATCATGCCGGCGGCTCCGGCAAGGATTTGTGTCGGAGTGAAGCCATAGGCGGCCGCATGCTTGAGCGAATAGGTGAACAGCAAGATGCCGGCGAAGGACAGGACGAGGCTCGCCAGGTCGATGCTGCCGCCGACGGTCGAGCGCACCTCCCGCAACAGGATGGGTGCGCCGATCATGAAGCCGATGACAACGGGGACATTGATGAGAAACACGGCACCCCACGCGAACTGCCGCAGCAGCATGCCGCCAATGAGCGGGCCGATCGCAAAGCCGGCTGCGAAAGTGGCCGCAAAGATGCCGATAGCCTGAGCGCGCAGTCGCGGATCGGGGAACAAGGCGCTGACGATGGCCAAGCCGGAAGGCAGTAATGTTGCGCCACCCAGCCCCATCAGGGCACGCGAGGCGATCAGCAGCTCTGGCGTTTGCGAATAGGCCGCGCCGAGCGACCCTGCACCGAAGACCGCCGCGCCGGTCATGATGAGTTTCAGCCGGCCGTAGCGGTCGCCGATATTTCCGAACACGATCAGCAGCGATCCGACCACGAAGCCGTAGATATCCAGGATCCAGAGCGCCTGATCAGCGGTCGGCTGAAGGGCCGAAGTGACATGCGGCATGGCGAGATAAAGGATCGACCCGTCCATGGCCACAAGCAGGACCAGGGGTAAAATGGCGATGAGTCCCAGCCATGCGGTTCGTTCGGCGGAGCGTGGAAGTGAAGTATCGGTCATAGGCACAAATCCTCTGGGAAGCGCATGCGAAGGCATGCGGATTCGGCCGCCGGCGCGAGGCCGGTGGATGGTTGCGATTGAAGGGCAGCTACTATATACTTCAGGTAAGTTACTTTTGGTATATAGCGATGTCAAGCAGGCCGAAGAAAATGCAGCCTCCCGCCAAGCGTGTCCGTCTCAGTCGCGAGCAGCGACGGCGCCAGCTTCTCGACGTGGCATGGCAGCTTGTGCGCGAAGAAGGTTCGGATGCCCTGACGCTCCCAAGGCTTTCGCAAGGAGCTGCTGTCGCCAAGCCGGTGGTCTATGATCATTTCGGCACGCGCAATGGCCTGCTGATAGCGCTCTATCGGGATTTTGACGCCCGGCAGACGGAGATGATCGACGCCGCACTCGACGGGAGCGGCCCGACCCTCGAAGATCGAGCCAAGGTCATCGCAACCTCATACGTCGACTGTGTGCTCGCGCAGGGCCGGGAAATGCCCGACGTGCTCGCAGCCCTTGCGGGCTCCCCCGAGTTGGAGGCAGTAAAGCGAGACTATCAACTGGCTTTCATCGAGAAGTGCCGAAGGGCACTGGCGGCTTTCGTGGGGCGGCGAGGCATCGGACCGGCGGGGTTCTGGGCTATGCTCGGCGCTGCCAACGCCCTGTCGGAAGCTGCCTCTGCGGGGGAGATCACGGCGGCGCAGGCGCAGGAGGAGCTTTTCGCGACCATTGTCGCGATGATCGAAAGAAGTCGTTGTTGATCACCTGGGATATCAAGGCCCGGCCGGGAACGCGGGACCGCAGCGGCAACAGCACCGCGCGTCTTATCGGACGGGCAAAGGCCAATGTAGCGCTTTGATCTGCTGCATGTTTTTGTGGGCTACGATCAAAGGAAGACGCCGGAAACGGTCACTCGAACAGGTCTGGATTGTCCGCCTCGATCTGCGGCAGGTCGGCCAGGATACCGTTAAGATGGCTGCGCATGGCGGCCGCGGCCGCGTCGGCATCCCGCGCGTCGATGGCGGTGATGATCGCCTCGTGTTCGGCGATCAGCTTCTTCATCGAGTCCGGATGGCGCAGCTGCAGGTTGCAGACCCGATCCATGTGTGCCTTGATGTCGGAGATGGCGTTCCAGGCGAGGCCGCAGCCTGCACCCTCGGCGATTGCAATATGAAACTGCTCGTCCTCCCGGCGAAAAGCATTGTGGTCATTCGACTCATTGGCCGCCTTTTGCCGAGCGAGGATCGTGTCGATCTTGCGTCTCGTCCAGCTATCGAATGTCTCGCTGGCCCGACGCGCCACCGCGACTTCGATGGCCTCGCGCACGAAGCGGGATTCCATCATTTGTCTGGCTGAAATCCGCACGACGACGGTGCCCCTGTTGGGCCGGATATCCACCAGTTTGGATTTGCCGAGCGCGATGAGCGCCTCGCGCACGGGCTGACGCGACACGCCCATGCGTGTGGCGATTTCCTGTTCGGAGAGCCGCATTCCGGGGGCGAGCTCCAGCCGGATGATGGATTCGCGTAAGTCCCGCTCGACCTGGGCCGCGGCGGTTTCGCCGGTGTCGATCTTCAGGGAGTCGAGGTTCATGTCTTTCGCCGCCGTCATCCGTTGACATCCAATTTGAACCACCATACAGTACCATACAATTCAGGCGCAACAGAAATCCGGCAAACCGGATGAACAGGGAGGGGCTGGCACCGCGCGGGCCGGCCTGAGAACGCTATTGCTGTCCAATTTCATCGCACCCGATTCCAATGATCCCCGCCTGCGTATTAAATCCCGCTACCAGATGCTTGTCGATGGCAAGTCGGTCGATGCCGCTTCAGGCAGGACGATCGATCGGGTGAGCCCCGGCCACGCCGGCGTCACGGTCGGCATCTGGCCGGAAGCCTCGGCCGACGACGTGCGCAAGGCCGTCGCGGCCGCCCGGAAGGCTTTCGATAATGGCCCGTGGCCGCGCATGTCGGGCGCAGAGCGGTCGCGCCTGATGTTCAAGGTCGCCGATTTCATCCTCGAGAGACAGGAGGAGCTGGCGCTGATCGAGAGCCTCGAGGTCGGCAAGCCGATCGCGCAGGCGCGCGGCGAAATCGCTTTCTGCGCAGATCTCTGGTCCTATGCCGCCGGCCAGGCCCGAGCGCTGGAAGGACAGACCCACAACAATATCGGCGACGATCGTTTGGGCCTTGTCCTGCGCGAGCCGGTCGGGGTCGTCGGCATCATCACGCCTTGGAACTTTCCCTTCATCATCGCGTCGGAACGCGTTCCATGGGCGATCGGCAGCGGCTGCACGGTCGTGCTGAAGCCCTCCGAGTTCACTTCGGGCACGTCGATCCGTATGGCCGAGCTGGCGCGCGAAGCCGGCATTCCCGATGGCGTGTTCAACGTCGTCACCGGCTATGGCGATCCCGCCGGCCAGGTGCTGGCCGAAGACCCGAACGTCGACATGGTCGCCTTTACCGGCTCTGTCCGCGTCGGCACGAAGCTCGGCGAGATCGCGGCGCGCAGCGTCAAGCGCGTCGGGCTGGAGCTTGGCGGCAAGGGGCCGCAGATCGTCTTCGCCGATGCGGATCTCGACGCGGCGGCAGACGGCGTCGCCTATGGCGTCTACCACAATGCCGGCCAGTGCTGCATTTCCGGCAGTCGGCTTCTGGTGCAGGAGGGCATCCGCGATGCGCTGATGGAGCGCCTGCTCGACATCTCGCGCAAGGTGGCCTTCGGCGATCCGCTGAACGAACGCACCAGGATCGGCGCAATGATTTCGGAGGCGCATGCCGAAAAGGTGCATTCCTATGTGACGGCCGGCATCGCATCGGGCGCGGAACTGCTGCTCGGCGGCGAAAGGACCGGCAGGGAGGCCGGCCTTTACTACGCACCGACGGTCTTTGCCGGCGTCACGCCCGACATGTCGATCGCACGCGAGGAGATCTTTGGTCCCGTGCTTTCAACGCTGACCTTCAAGACCGCGGACGAAGCCGTAGCGCTGGCGAACGCCACCGAGTTCGGTCTTTCGGCCAGCGTCTGGTCGACCAATCTCGAAACCGCGCTGCAGAGCATCCGCCGCATCCGCGCCGGCCGATGCTGGATCAACAGCGTGATCGACGGCACGCCGGAGCTGCCGATCGGCGGCTACAAGAAGAGCGGCCTGGGCCGCGAACTCGGCCGCTATGGCTTTGACGAATATTCCCAGTTCAAGGGCGTCCACGTGACGCTCGGGCGCCCCGCGCCCTGGTTCACATAATCGGCCGCAGTCGGGGTCGGGAGGAGGAATATCTCGGCTGGCGTGATCTTTGGTCGGAGCCCGCCAGCCGAGACTTGGGTCTTGCGACCCGCAATGCACATCCAAAGGGAGGACACGCAATGAAACTGACCAGGCTCAGAACCGCGGCGCTGGCTGCGGGCCTTGCCACCTTGTTGACGTCGAGCGCGCTCGCCGCAGACGTCAAGGCAACGATGATCATCTATCTCGATCCGAGTGTGCAGTTCTTTAATCCGGTGGTGAAGGGAGCGCAAGACGCCGCCGCCCAATTCGGCGTCGATCTCGACGTGCAGTATGCGAACAACGATCCGGTGCGCCAGAACGACCTGATCGAAAGCGCGACGGCCAGCGGCGTCGATGGCATCGCCGTCGCGATCTCCAGTTCGGATGCTTTCGACGAGAGCATCTGCGCGGCAGTCAAGGCCGGTATCATCGTCATCGGCTTCAACAATGATGATCTCGACGGCGCCAAGGGCAACTGTCGCCAGGCCTATGTCGGCATGAACGAGCTTGCCTCCGGCTATGAGCTCGGCAACCGGATGATCAAGGAATTCGGCCTCAAGTCCGGCGACGTCGTCTTCAACCCGCGCGAAATTCCGGAAGCAAGCTTTGCGGTCGCCCGTGGCGGCGGCATCGAGAAGGCGATGACCGAAAACGGCATCAAGGTGGAGACGGTTCGAGCCGGTCTCGACCCCGCCGAAGCGCAGAACATCATTGCGCAATTCCTCATCGCCAACCCGAATGTGAAGGCGCTGTTCGGCACCGGCTCGGTCACCTCGACCGTCGGCGCGGGCGCCATCAAGGACGCCGGCGTAGACATTCCCTTCGGCGGTTTCGACCTTGCGGTCGAGATCGTAAATGCGGTGGAATCCGGCGCGATGTACGCGACCATGGACCAGCAGCCCTATCTGCAGGGCTACTACCCGATCGCCCAGATCGCGCTTGCCAAAAAATACGGGCTGACACCAACCGACATCGACACGGGCCAGGGCGCCTTCCTCGACAAGTCGCGCATCGGTTCGGTCAAGCCGCTGATCGGCAGCTACCGCTAACCGCGTTCCGAGGGAGCCTGCCGGCGCGGCCGGCCGGTTCCCCCTTCCCCAACGATCGGGTGCCAGACCGTGACTCCTGTCCTAGCCGAAAGTGCCGCGTCACGCTCGCGGACCCAGAGACAATCCATCCTCAAGCAGATCATGGGCATGCCGGCGGGAGCGATCTTTCTCGTCTTCATGACCCTGCAGATCGTCTGCATCGCCGGCGCGCTCCTCTATCCGGACGAGTTCCGCTACCTCTCGCCGCAGAACCTGACGATCCTGATGAAGGCGATCCCCGTGCTTGGATGCCTCGCGCTCGGAGCCGGCGTACTGATGATCGCCGGTGAATTCGACCTTTCCATCGGCTCAGTCTACACGTTCACGGCCGTGCTGATGGCCTCGCTCGTCAATGCGGGGCTGAGCGCCTTCGTCGCAGCACCTATCGGTATTCTGACTGGCCTGCTGATCGGTTCCCTCAATGGCCATATCACCCTGCGCTTTGGTCTGCCGTCCTTCATCGTCACACTCGGCGGGCTCCTCTTCTGGCGCGGTGCGGTGCTGCTCTACAACGGTGCCGTCCAGGTGCGTTTCGATCCGGAGCCGGTCTTCACCAGCCTCTTTTCCGGCACCCTGTTCGGCGTCAACGCCGCCTTCATCTGGATCGTCCTCTTCGTCATAGGCTTTCACCTGCTGCTACACCGCCACCGCTTCGGCAACCACGTTTTCGCGACCGGTGGCAATCGCGCTGCGGCCGAGGCGATCGGCATCAACACCAGCCGCGTCAAACTGATTGCCTTTGCGATTGCGGGCGGCATGGCTGCGGTGGCGGGCATTCTTGCCACGGCCCGCGTCGGCAGCGTGCAGCCTGGGCAGGGTGCGGGTCTGGAACTCCAGGCCATCGCCGCCTGCGTCATCGGCGGCCTGTCGCTGCGCGGAGGGCGCGGATCGATCATCGGAATCTTTCTCGGCGTGCTGCTCATCCACACGATTACCGATGTCCTGCTTCTCCTGCGGGCACCGGGCTTCTACCTCGACATGTTCATCGCCACGCTGATCGTGCTGGCTGCAATCTTCAACCATCTCATCGAGCGGCGAGGTCTTGCGTGATGTCGACCCCCAATCTTCTCGAACTGCACAACATTTCGAAGAGCTTCGGTGCGCTGACCGCGCTTCGCAATCTGAGCTTCCATATCGGCGAGGGGGAAGTCGTCGGCCTTTTGGGTGACAACGGCGCCGGGAAGTCGACGACCGTCAATCTCATCTCCGGCATCCACAAGCCGACGGACGGCTATCTCAGCGTCGACGGCAAGAAGACGACCTTTTCCTGCCGCTCGGATTCCGCCGATGCCGGCATCGAAACGATCTATCAGCACACCGCGCTGGTCGATTCGCTCTCGATTACCCGCAATATCTTCATGGGCCGTGAGCTGACCGACCGCTTCGGCTTTCTCAGGCAGCGCGAGATGCGCGACATCGCCATGGAAGTCTTGCAAAACGCCGTGCACATCTCCGGCATCGATTCTCCGGATACGCTCGTCGGCAACCTCTCCGGCGGGCAGAAACAGGCGGTCGCAATCGCCCGCGCCGTCTATTTCAAGAAGCGCGTGCTGCTCCTCGACGAGCCGACCTCGGCGCTCTCCGTACGCGAGACGGAAGCGTTGCTGAACCAGGTGCTGAAGCTCAAGGCGGAGAATGTCTCGAGCGTGCTGGTGACCCACAATCTCTACCACGCCTATCAGGTCTGCGACAGGTTCGTGATCATGAGCCATGGCACGAAGGTCTTCGACGTGCAGAAGGCCGATACGACGATCAGCCAGCTGACCGAATATGTCGTGCTCACCTGATGCCGATTGCTCGAAAGCAAGAGGCAGATGCCGTGAAGGTCCAACCGGGGTCAAATGCCATTC
The DNA here is from genome assembly GCF_059758575.1 of Sinorhizobium sp. GQ132. Taxonomy (NCBI): domain Bacteria; kingdom Pseudomonadati; phylum Pseudomonadota; class Alphaproteobacteria; order Hyphomicrobiales; family Rhizobiaceae; genus Sinorhizobium; species Sinorhizobium sp. GQ132. The sequence goes on from NZ_JCAXDX010000007.1 coordinate 118,039, forward strand.
CCCTTTCCGTCCTGCCGGTTTGGGCGTAGGACCTTTGGCGCGTTGGTCTCGGACCAATGTCCCATCGTCGTAAGCGGACGACATGCTAGATTCCGCACTCGGTTTGGTGCCCTGCTAGACTGAGGTCCTGTGATTTCCACGGCCACCCCGTCTCGCGAGGCTATGCAACCACCCGTTGCCTGGGAATTGGGACATGGACGACCGCGATATGAAACACAATGACGAGGAAAACTCTGCTTCCGACCTCTTGGAAATTGCGGCACAGCTCGCTGCGCTGGCCGAGGACATCAGGACCTTGGCTGCAATGCCGATTGAGCAAAATTCAACATTGATCGAACCCGGCGATAGGCCTGAAGCAACCTCGGAATGACCGTCAACCCCGCCGAGTGGATGCGGCTTTGGTTGCTCTGCCCGCAATGATCGAGAAACCGCCGCCACGATGCACTCATGGAACCATTTTTCAGCAGCAGCCATTGCGCATTAACCTCGTTGATGGAACAGGGCGCAACAATGGACGTACAGAAGGCTGGAATGGCTCGGCTGCTGTTGGCGGTACCTGATGTGCGCGACAGTGCCTGGATGATTCACGACCTCACTTTCTTGAAGCTGTGCGAAGTTTATGAGCACGCCTGCCTGCGCCGCGACGTTCTGCGATGTGCGGCATCCAAAGACGACGCCGCCCTGCTCAAATCCGAAGAGGAATGCACAAGCCTCGAAGCGGCCGCCATCGCTTACATTCGCGAGCGCCAAAAGTTCTCCGGCCTCGGGCGCCACTGAGGCAGCAGCATCACAATCATCTAGAAGGCCGCGCTGCGAAAGATCGCCAGTCAGCAGGCTCTGAATTGTGATTTGACTCCAGGGAGACAAAATCACGGGATGTCGGATGCCGATCTCAACTGCTGCGATCGTCGAAGCTTCCGCATTGCCTGTGGAGTCCTATTTTCCGTCCAACCACTCCTGCAGTTCCGTTTCCGCCCGCTCCAGCGCGCTGTAGTTCAGGAGTTTTCGCAGGAAGGCGATCGTGATGGCGCGGGCACGCAGGTTGAAGCGGCCGTCGTCATTGTCGTCGCTGGCGGCCTGGTAGACGTCGAGCTTGTCGTAAAGCTGCTGCAGACGGTTCTGTACGCTGCGCAGCGACAGGCCGCGGCGCCTGGCAATGGCCCTGTCGGTAAGGCCGAGTGCGATATCGACGAGGATCTCGTATTCGGAATCGGTGAAGCCATTCGTCTGGCCGAGGCTTTTCTGCTGAAGACCCCGCACCTCCCGGTCGATGACGCATTGGCTCTCGACGAAGATCGAGCGCAGTGCAAGCTTCAGCCGTTCGTCGGACGCGGATTTCAGGACGTAGCCATAGGCAGCTCCATCCGGAACGATGCGCGAGACACCGCGTACATACGCCTCGTCCGAATAGTTCGACCAGAAAAGGATGCGGGTCTCCGGCCGCTCCTTCCAGATCGTGCGCGCCGCCTCGATGCCGTTGCGGCTCGCCATCTGCAGATCCATAACGATATGCGCCGACTTATGATCGCGAGCGAGCTTCTCGCCGACAGTTCCATTTTCCGCCTCGATCACGGTATCGCATTCCGGCAGGGCTGCATTGACCGCCTCATGCAGGTAGGAGCGATGCAGCGGGTCGTCCTCGACGATCAGAACCTTCATTCCGCCCTCTCCTCGATTGAGCCCGCGTCGTGCGGCGTGAGCGGCAGCACCACGCGGACCACGGTGCCGCGATTATTGTGGCCCGGACCGATCGTGAAACGCGCGGAAATCAGTCGCGCCCGGGTCTTCATGTTGTCGATTCCCTCGCCGATCCGTCCCCGCGTTTTGGCAAGTCCGGTTCCATCGTCCACAATCTCGATCGACAACCGGTCGTCGTCGGCGTCGAGCCGCACCTTGACGGCAAGCGGAGCGGCGTGGCGCACCGCATTGTTGATCGCCTCCTGAGCGATGCGGAACAGCGCGACGACGACGGTCGGCTCCAGCCGTTCCAGCGCACCATTCGTCTCGTCGGCAAGGCCCCATTCGATGATGGAGCCCGCGTCCCGAGTCGAGCGATCCAGGTGGTGCTCGATCGCCTGGCTAAGTCCGAAGAGCTGCAGAACGGAGGGCTTTGCCTGCTCGATGATCTGCCGCAGGTCCTGCATGCAATGCTGCAGGGAGCGGGAGACGGGCTCCAGCGCCTCCGGCGCCACCTCGCCGTTGCGCGACAGCCGATCGATCCTGCGGGCGAGACGCGTCAGGTCGGCGAGCGTCTGGTCGTGCAGGTCCATGCCGATGCGCTGGCGCTCCTGCTCCAATGCTTCGGTGAGTTTCAAAGCACCCAGCCGCAGGCCCTCCTCGCGAGCGCGGGCTTCCGCTTCCACGATCGCCGACCGTTGCGCTTGCTCGGCCGCCCGCAACGCGAAGAAATAGGGTGTAAGCAGGTCTGCGATAATGCGGGCCCGCTCAACGTCCTCCATCGTGTAGACACCCGCTTCCTGCGAGGAACATGAAAGCGCCGCGATGATCGCGCCCTGCACCTTCATCGGTACATGCAGGCGGCTCCTCAGCGACTGTTCGACGATCGGCCGCTTGAACGCGCCTTCGAAATGGAAGCGCGGGTCGATCATTGCGTCGTCGGCCAGCAGGAAGTCCACGTCGCCCCATAGAAGGGAGCGGATCGGACTGTTGACGACAGGTGCGCCGGCAAGGTCGCCCCAGGCGGTCTCGATGCCCGTCTCATAGGCGGTGTGATAGTTGCCGTCCTCGAGGAGCACGCAGACATCGAGATGGTCGTGCGGGATGATGTGCGCGACCTCCGCCGCGACCGAGCGAATGGCCGAGCGAAAGTCGAGCTGGCCCGCAAGCAACCGGGAAATTCCGAGATAATGATCGAACATGGCTGCGGGTGCAGAATGCAGCATGGTGGTTTCCTCCAGAAGCGGCAGGCTCCTCAACCCGCCGCAGTCGCTTCGCCAGTAAGCGCCCGCGGGAGCGCCGCCGTCTTGCGTAAACCCGCAGCTTGTTCCGCAAAACCCGCAAACATCTTGCCGCCTTGCGCCTGTACAGGCCCGTCGATCTCCCGCATCCTGCCCTTACTGAGAGGAGGAAGCTCAGTGCAAGAACAATCTCACTCGACCCCGATTGGCCGGGCGAGTGAAGCGATCGCCTGCCAGGCGATCATGAGGGAGAGAGACATGACCATCCGTAAGATGCTTCTGGCATCCGCCGCGATCGCTTGCGCCGCGATGCCCGCTTCCGCATTTGCCGAGACCTCGGCCAAAAAGATCGCCCTTTCGAACAATTATGCCGGCAATTCGTGGCGTCAGGCCATGCTGACGAGCTGGGAAAAGGTGACGGGGGAAGCCGTAAAGGCCGGCGTCGTCGCTTCGGCCGACGCCTTCACCACTGCCGAGAACCAGGCAACGGAACAGGCCGCGCAAATCCAGAACATGATCCTGCAGGGCTACGACGCGATTGTGCTGAACGCCGCCTCACCGACGGCGCTGAACGGCGCGGTCAAGGAGGCCTGCGATGCCGGCATTACCGTCGTCTCCTTCGACGGCATCGTGACGGAACCCTGCGCCTGGCGCATCGCCGTCGATTTCAAGGAAATGGGCCGCAGTCAGGTCGAGTATCTTTCGAACAAACTTCCGGACGGCGGCAATCTGCTCGAGATCCGCGGCCTTGCCGGCGTATTCGTCGACGACGAGATCTCCGCCGGCATCCATGAGGGCGTCAAGCAGTTCCCGCAGTTCAAGATCGCCGGCTCCGTGCACGGAGATTGGGCGCAGGACGTCGCGCAGAAAGCCGTTGCCGGCATCCTGCCGAGCTTGCCTGAAATTGCCGGCGTGGTGACGCAGGGCGGAGATGGTTACGGTGCCGCGCAGGCGATCGCCGCGACCGACCGGAAGATGCCGATCATCGTGATGGGCAATCGCGAGGATGAACTGAAGTGGTGGAAGGAGCAGAAGGATGCGAACGGCTATGAAACCATGTCGGTCTCGATCGCGCCTGGCGTCTCCACCCTCGCCTTCTGGGTCGCCCAGCAGATCCTCGACGGCAAGGAGGTCAAGAAGGACCTCGTCGTTCCCTTCCTGCGCATAGATCAGGACAATCTCGAAGCGAACCTCGCCAATACCCAGGCCGGTGGCGTCGCCAATGTGGAGTACACGCAGGAAGACGCGATCAAGGTCATCGAGTCGGCAAAGTAGATCTCCCGGTGGCTGCCGCGTGGCCGTAGATGACCGCGCGGCAGTCTTGTTGAGCAGATGATGGCAAGCAGTATGGACGACGTAGCGAAGGCGATCATTGCGGTCGACGGCGCCAAAGTAAGCTTCGGCGCAGTCAAGGCGCTCGACGGCGTCACGCTTCGTGTCATGCCCGGCGAATGCGTTGGGCTCGTCGGACATAACGGGGCCGGCAAGTCCACGATCGTCAGCGTGATCAATGGCGGCCTTACGCCACACCAGGGAACCGTCACGAGTGACGGCGAGCGGCAGGAACGCTACGGCATCAATGCCGCCCGCGACCGGGGCGTGCGTTGCGTCTTTCAGGAGCTGTCCCTCTGCCCCAACCTCTCCATCGTCGAGAACACCCGTCTTGTACATCGCGCTCTCGGCGGTTTCGGCTGGCGTTCGCGGGCTGCGAAGATCATCGAGAAGAGCCTCGACGCCGTCTTTCCCGGCCATGGCATCGACAGCGGCCGGACCGTGGGAGATCTTTCGATCGCCGAACGGCAGATGGTCGAAATCGCTCTGGCCTTTTCCGATGCCGGCACCCCCGCGCGGCTGGTGATCCTGGACGAACCGACATCGTCGCTCGATGCAAGCCTCGCCCGTCAGATGCTCGACCATGTCCGCCGCTTCATCGCCGGGGGTGGATCCGTCATCTTCATCTCGCATATCCTGCACGAGATCCTCGAAACCGCCGACCGTATCGTGGTCATGAAGGACGGCCGCGTCGTCGCCGAACGCCCGGCGCACCGCTTCGACCATCACGGCCTCGTGGAGGCAATGGGGAGCGTCACGAAGGCGGAAACCCGACGGCGTCCGGTGCGCGACCAATCCGCGGCGCCGGTCGTTCTGTCCCATCCGGCAGCGGGTATTCCCTTCACGGCGCGCGCTGGCGAGATCATCGGCCTCGCTGGCCTGGCTGGCCACGGGCAGACCGAGCTCCTCCTCGCGCTGCATGCCGCCCGGTCCGGCAACTGGCTGCCGCAGCGTAATCCGCTCGTCACCTTCGTCGCCGGCGACCGCCGCCTGAATGGGGTTTTCGAACTGTGGAGCATCCTGCGAAACTTCTCCATCGCCTCACTCGCCGACATGTCCCGCCGCGGCCTCGTCCTCGAAGCCGGCGAAAAGACGAGGGGAACGGCCTGGAAAGAACGCATCGAAATCCGTACGCCCGATTTGGACAAACTCATCCTCTCGCTTTCCGGCGGCAACCAGCAGAAGGTGCTCTTCGCCCGCGCACTCGCCACGCGAGCATCGATTGTCCTGATGGACGATCCGATGCGCGGCGTGGACGTCGGTACCAAGCAGGAAGTCTACGCCATCATCCGCGAGGAGGCGGCGCGCGGCCGCACCTTCATCTGGTATTCGACGGAAATGGACGAGGTTTGCCTCTGCGACCGGGTCTATGTGTTTCGCGAGGGCCGCATCACGGCCGAACTCGGCGGCGATGCCGTCAACGAGACGAATATTATCTCCGCCTCCTTCGAGGGAGCCGCATGACGTTTCGCCTGTCCTCCGAGGCCATTCGCCTTGTCATTCCCGCTCTATCGCTGTCGCTGCTGCTGGCTGCTGTGTTCTGGCTTCAACCGCGCGCCATGAGCTATATCGGCCTAAACCTGCTGTTCAACCTGGCCGTGCCGATCGCGCTCGCGACGATCGCGCAGATGCTCGTGATGGCGGTGAACGATCTCGATCTCTCGATGGGCGCCTTCGTCAGCTTCGTCGCCTGCGTGACCGCGACTTTCCTGCGGGACGCGCCGGCAATAGGCATCCTGATCCTCGCCGGCGCGGTCGCAGCCTATGCGGCGATCGGCGTCGTCATCCATTTGCGAAACCTGCCGTCCATCGTCGTCACCCTCGGCATGAGCTTCGTCTGGGGCGGACTTGCGGTGCTGTTGCTGCCGGCACCGGGGGGGCAGGCGCCCGACTGGGTGCGGTGGCTGATGACCGTCAAGCCGCCCCTGGCCCCGATGGCGATCGTCGCCAGCATCATCATCGCCGTCATTGCGCATTTCATCGTCAAGCGGTCCTCGCTCGGCGTTCTGATCCGTGGCGTCGGCGGCAACCAGTGCTCGGTGGAGCGCGCCGGCTGGTCGATCGTCGCGGCGCGCGCGACCGCCTATGCCCTCGCTGGCCTCTTTGCGGTGCTGGCAGGCATCGCCCTCGTCGGCTTGACCACCTCGGCCGATGCCAACATCGCGCTGCGCTACACGCTGCTGTCGATCGCCGGCGTCATTCTCGGGGGCGGCGAATTCATCGGCGGCCGCGTCTCTCCCGTCGGCGCCGTCATCGGGGCGCTGACGCTGACGCTTGCCGGCTCGTTCCTCTCCTTCCTACGCATCTCCCCGGACTGGCAGATTGGCGCCCAGGGCGCGATTCTGATCATCGTTCTCGCGCTCCGCGTGATGCTGAACCGCTTCGAGAAGCGGGAGAAACGCCGATGAACGCGCTCGTCCGCCAGTTCGGCAAACCCTGGGTCTGGTCGTGGCTTGCTGCCTTCGTCGTCTGGTTCCTGACGATCATGGTGACGGGCGGCGCCGGCACGCTCGGACTGTCGCAGGCAGCGCTCACCTTTGCGGCCTTCTCGGTGATCGTCGGCATCGGGCAGATGTTCGTCATCACCCTCGGCCCTGGAAACATCGATCTCTCGGTTCCCGCCACCATGACGCTCGCCGGCACGGTGGCACTGAAGTTGATGAATGTCGAAAACGGCATGATCCTGCCCGGCCTTCTCCTCGCCGTCTTCATTGGTCTTGGCGTCGGTCTTTGCAACTACACGCTTATCAAGGCGCTGCGCATCCCGCCGATTATCGCAACGCTCTCCATGAGCTTCATCGTCCAGTCCGGCGCGATCTGGACGAACCGCGGTCTTCGTATCAAGCCCCCGAGCGTGCTTGCGGAATTCACCACCACGAGTACGCTCGGCGTGCCGAACGTGGCAATCGTCGCTTTCCTGATCTCCGTCCTCGCCTGGATCCTGCTTGAGAAGACGATCTACGGCCGTTGGATCTCGGCGATCGGACAGAGCATGCCGGCCGCCCGCATGGCAGGCATACCGGTGGACGGAACGCGCTTCGTCACCTACCTGTTCTGCGCCGTGCTCGCTTCGATCAGCGGCTATCTGCTCGCCTGCTTCTCCGGCGGCGCGGCGCTCAACATGGGCGCGGAGTATCTTCTGATGTCGATTGCCGTCGTCGTGATCGGCGGCACAGCGGTCGCCGGCGGCGATTCCAACGTGCCCGGCATATGGGGCGCGTCGCTCTTCATGTTCCTCGTGGTCTCCATGCTCAACACCTATGGGCTCGGCGCAGGCATTCGCCTCATCATGACCGGCCTCATCATCATCAGCGTCATCATGCTCGCCGGCGGTCGCCGGGGCATGCGATAAATGGAAAGACTGCCATGACCGAGGCCTCCATCTACGAAATCCACGACCCGCGCTTCCGTCAGATGATCGTGACCAGTGCCGGTCTCGACGAGCTCTATTCCGGCTGCCGCTGGGCGGAAGGTCCCGTCTGGTTCAACGATGCGAACCAACTCCTGTGGAGCGACATTCCCAATCAGCGCATTCTGCGATGGACGCCGGAGGGCGGCGTTTCCGTCTATCGTGAGCCGTCCAATTTTACCAACGGCCATACACGCGACAGGCAGGGACGGCTCATCTCCTGCGAGCACGGCACGCGCCGCGTCACGCGCACCGAGGTGGACGGCTCGATTACCGTGCTCGCCGATCGTTTCGAAGGCAGGCGGCTCAATTCACCGAACGATGTGGTGGTGAAGTCGGACGGCACGATCTGGTTCACCGATCCCACCTACGGCATCATGTCCGACTACGAAGGCTATCGCGCAGACCCGGAGCAGCCGACGCGCAACGTCTACCGGCTCGATCCGGAGACCGGCGAGCTTTCCGCAGTCGTGACGGACTTCATCCAGCCGAACGGCCTCGCCTTCTCGCCCGACGAAAAGACCCTCTACGTGGCGGATTCATCGGCAAGTCACGATGACCGCCTCCCTCGGCACATACGCGCCTTCGACGTGACCAACGGCGGACGGCTCGCGAACGGACGCGTCTTCTGTGCCATCGACAAAGGAATCCCGGACGGCATCCGGACGGACGCGAACGGAAACGTATGGTCGAGCGCCGGAGATGGAGTGCACTGTTTCGATCCTGCCGGCAAGCTGATCGGCAAGATCCTGGTTCCGCAGACGGTCGCCAATCTCACATTCGGCGGTCCAAGGCGCAACCGCCTGTTCATTGCGGCAACCCGCTCGCTTTATTCCCTTTACGTCGCCGTGACGGGGTCCCAGGTGCCTTAGAACGATACCCGGTAACGGTTTTCCTCGAGATTATCGGCCGACTATCGGTGCCGCCTGCGGCAGACCGTCGAACGGTCTTTCATGTCGAAGCAACTGTTTTCCGCGAAGATACGAATCTGTGATACTCAACCAATCGGTTGACATTATTCCATTTCAGCAATACTAAACCATATGGTTGACGAAAAGCTGACTCTGACGTTCGCTGCCCTTGCGGATCCCACACGGAGGGGAATGCTTGCCGCTTTGGCATCTGGTGAGAAGCCTATCAGCGAACTCGCCCGGCCCTACCAGATGACGCTCGCCGGCGCCGCAAAACATGTCGCGATCTTGACGCGGGCCGGCCTCATCGAACGGCGCAAGGTTGGTCGCCAGAATATGTGCCGACTAAACGCCGGAAATCTGAAAGAGGCGAACGACTGGCTCGCCCAGTGGGAGCGGTTCTGGAACGTTCGCTTGGACGCGCTTGAACAGGCCCTGAAGGAGGAGAAGAATCAATGACTGCAGACAAGATCTCGCCCGACATGCTTCGCTTTGAACGAGTCCTGGCGGCACCTGCTGCTACCGTTTGGCAGTACCTCGTTGATCCAGACCTGCGCGCGCGCTGGTTCATGTCGGGTCCAACGGACCTGCAGGTTGGCGGCGCCTTCGGGCTGACGATGGATCACGACCATCTCTCGGACGAGGTCGTTCCTACGCCGGACCGGTACAAGCCATATGTCGGCCATCGTTGGCAGGAGCGCATTATTCGCTATGAACCACCTCGTCTCCTGGCCTTCACATGGGAGGACGGCAAGGCGGGGGAAGTCACGTTCGAGCTGACCGAGATAGACAGCGGAACAACGCGCCTAGTCCTGACCCACACCGGCCTTCGTGGCTCTGAGGACGCGCTCGACTTCGGTGGCGGCTGGCACGCGCATCTTGCAGTTCTTGAGAAACGGCTCGCTGGAATAAGCATCCCTGATTTTTGGGCCCTTCACGCCGAAGCTCAGCGTGAAATGGAAAGGGCGCTCGGTTCTGAGGCGTGACGACTTCCGGCTCTCGCTGAATACCACCGAAAGGAACCGGACCATGAAGGAACGTTTCACATACTCCACCTACATCCGCTGCAGCCCCGACGTTCTTTGGCAAGCCCTTACTGCCAGCGAGGTTACCAGTCAGTATTGGGCGGGCACTTGGCAAGAAAGCGACTGGTCGCGGGGCTCTCCTTGGCGGCTGGTTGCTCCGGATGGGCGGACAGCAGATTCGGGAGAGGTCCTTGAGGCGGATCGGCCGAACAAGCTTGTGATTTCCTGGCGCGACGAACTTCATGAGGAGCTCCGCCAGGAGGGGCATTCCAAGGTTAGCTACGTCCTCGAAGAGATCGGCACGTCGGTAAAGCTGACGGTCATCCAAGAATCCGAAGTGGAAAACTCCGTTGCTATCGCTGCTATGTCAAACGGATGGCCTCATCTCTTCGCCAGCGTCAAATCTCTTCTTGAGACGGGCTACCCGCTGGAAGAGACAAGGGCGTGGCCCGTAGACCTTTGATCTCGGATCACCATGTCGGGCCGGCCCGCAACTGTCTGACCTATCTCGGTCGACGACCAGAAGGCGACTTGGCGGTCAGAGGAGGAAAATTGTGTTTAGATGTTTGGCTCAAGCCTGTTTTTCCGCCGCGCTGACGTCGGTCGAATGAGACTGTGTCTGTGCAGCGTCGAGCGCGATCCTCACGCCGGTCAGATATGATTGCTCGTCGGCGAGCTCTGGCGTGTATTGGCGAACCGTATAAAGCCCCAAGAGTGCCAGGTAGATGGCTTTTGCAAGTTGTTCCGCCAGTGGGTGCGGCGCACCAAGAAGTTTGAACTCCTCCGTGAGATGTTTTGTGCGCATCGCGTCCACCTCCCGCACTGCCGCCCTCGGCAAGGGGTCCCGTGCCGCCCACGCCCGAAGCGCGCACTCTGTTTTCGCGACGTCCAAAGCACCAGACGTCGATACGACGGCGAGTTCTGCCAACGCCTCCAAGCGTTCACGCGGTGTATCGAAGTGACTTGTCTGTTCGATTAGATTGGCGGTGAAGTCACGCTTCCAAAACTCTATGATCGCCTGGAGAAGCTCACCTCTATTCTTGAAGCGCCAGTAGAACGGGCCTTTGCTCACGCCAAGAATCACGGCCAAACGTTCCACCCTGACCGCCTCAATGCCTCCGGCTGTCAGAGCAGATAATCCGGCTGCGACCCAATCGGCCTTTGTTGGACCATCTCGTCTATCTGCCATTCGACGCGCCTCACGCTTCGTCCCGTCTGCCGACGCTAGGGCACTTCCAGGAAGTGTGTAACGGTTTTCCGTCCGGAAGTGCGTCGTTTCAAAGGGTTGGAGCCCCGGCTCCGCTTTCCGCCGGCCGGGCGGCCGCCCAAAATAGGATGAGGCCTACCGGGCCGAAGATCGCCCATTGAATAAGGCCCCATGGGTTCCCGAACCAGACAAAGGTGAAGAACAGGCAAATACCCGAGACCACCAGGAAATGGCCTCCGATTATCCAGGCTACCGGCCAGCGCCAGTCGCTACGGAATGCCGCCACCAATGTGGCCACGGCACCGCCCGCTATCAGCGCCGCCATCTGGTACCACAAGACGTCGAGCACGCCGGCGGAGGCGGGTGGCAGATTGGCCGAGTAGACGGGGTACATCACCTCGGGCGTCCCGCCAATGATGTGGTAAATGGCGGCAACTGCATTAACTGCGGATGCCATGAGAAGTGCATTACGGCCGGCGCGCCCATCTTGAGGGCGATTGACTCCTGCATCCGTTCTCATCGTGCTGATCCATGTTCGGTATACGGTGGCGTATACTATGCCGCCGCGGCCACGTCAATACGGCAGCGTATAGAAGCGATTTGGCAGTGACCGCCGCAGCGCTGAAACTACAGGACGAGATCAGTAACCGCCGACGATCGGAAGAATCTCGCCGGTGATGTAGCTCGACATTTGCGGAGAGGCGAGAAAGACGTAGGCCGGAGCAATTTCCTCTGGCTGCGCCGCACGCTTCATCGGCGTTTGGGAGCCGAACTTCTCCACATCTTCAGCCTCTTTGTCCGATGGATTGAGAGGCGTCCAGACCGGGCCGGGGGCGACGGCGTTCACGCGGATACCTTTGGGCACGAGATGTCCCGAAAGAGCACGGGTGAAGGCATGAATTCCACCCTTGGTCATGGAGTAGTCCAGCAGCTCCTTCGAGCCGGTAAGGCCCGTGACGGACCCGGTGTTGATGATCGCCGAGCCGTTCTTCAAATGCGGAATAGCGGCCTTCGCCATGTAGAAGTAGCCGTAGAGGTTCGTCTTCAGCGTTTCGTCGAAGTGCTCGTCGGTCAGGTCCTCGATGTCACGCGTGTGGACCTGGAAGGCGGCATTGTTGACGAGGATGTCGAGGCGTCCAAGCTGCATGACCGTTTTTTCCACTGCCTTTCGGCAGAAGCTCGCATCCTTGACGTCGCCTTTGATCACAAGGCACTTTCGTCCCTCCTTTTCCACAGCAGCCTTTGTTTCGTCTGCGTCCTGAGATTCGTCGAGATGCACGATGGCGACGTCCGCCCCTTCACGGGCAAAGAGGACCGCCACCGACCGACCGATGCCGGAGTCGCCCCCCGTGATCAGCGCCACCTTGTCCTTCAGCTTGTCTGAACCCTTGTAAAACGGGGCATCATACATTGGCGCAACGGGAAGATCAGCCTCTGAGCCCGGCTTGTCCTGATGCACCTTGGGAAATGGCGGCTCCGGATAACGGCGAGCGCCCGCCTGCATCGCTCCTGAGGCCTTCGGTTTTTCCTTCTTGTCGGCCTCTTCAACCTGCTTCTGGATGTCGCGCTGTTTCTGCCCGGTTTCGGATTTCATTGATGCCTCCTTCGATTGAGGAGGATAAACGCCGCCGAGGCCAAAAGGTTTGGGCGAGACCGCATCCTCGCCATTCCTAAATCATCGTGACCTAATGAGAGGCCAATGTGCTCTCATCGATGTGTGCGCTGGCATATACCCGCCGGGCGACGATCGCGAGAAGAAGGAGCGTCACCGTTGCGACGACGCAACATATGGAGAAACCAAGTGAGAAGCCGCTTTTCGCAGTCTCGAGCCAGACGGCTGACGTTGAACCCGGCATCGACCGAGCTGTCTCGACTGCGCCGGCAAGGGTAGCAGAAACGGCCTCGGCTTGCACGGGATCGAGGCTGCTCAGGTCGGCGCGGTTCATCGCCATACGATAGACCAGGGTCGCCAAGCTGCCGAGCACCGCGATTCCCAACGCGCCTCCAAATTCTGCGCTCGTTTCCGATATGGCCGAAGCCGAGCCTGCCCGTTCGGGCGGTGCAGTTCCCACGATCAGGCCGGTCGTGGTCAGGACGACAGGAACGAAGCCGAAGCCGATGATCATGCTGGAGCCAAGGATCCCGATCAAGCTCTCGGCGTAGGCGGCGACAGCCATAGCGGCAGCTCCCGCCGCGTTGATCAAAAGCCCGCCGAGCACGGTTCTGACGGGTCCGAAGCGGTTGGTGAAACGGTAGGCCTGAAAAGACATGACTGCGAAGACGAAGGCCGACGGCGCGGACCAGAGCGCAGCCTTCAACGGCGACAGACCGAGCACAAGCTGCAGGAAGAGGTTCTGAAACAGGAAGACGCCGAAAACGAAGAAGACACCGGCGAGGTTTACCATCAGCGAGGCCGTAAAGGCTGGCACCCGGAAGAGCGCGAGGTCGACCAATGGGTCGCTGAGGCGTCGCTGACGCCTCACAAACAGGATGCCGACCAGAAGCCCCAGTCCGATATAGACGACTTGGGCAAGCTGGAAACCGTCGGCAGCCATATGCTTGAAGCCGTAGATGATCGGCAGAACCGTCGCGAGCGAAAGCACGACACTCAAAAGATCCAGTCGGCCGGCATCATTGTTCCTGTATTCCGGCAGCAGAAACGGGGCGACGGCCAGAAGCAAGAGCATGACTGGTATGTTGATCAGAAAAACCGATCCCCAGTGGAAATACTGTAGCAGAATTCCGCCGATGAGGGGGCCAACGAGGCCGCCCAGCGCAAAGGCCGTGCCCCAGATGCTGATCGCCCTGTTTCGCTCCGCCTCGTTTTTGAAGAGATTGACGATCAGCGACAGAGTGGAGGGCGCGATCGTCGCACCCGCGATGCCAAGCAGAGCCCTTGCCAGAATGAGTTGCTCCGGCGTGTTTGCAAAAGCCGCGAAGGCCGATGCGACGCCGAAAGCAAAAGCGCCCATCAGCAATACCCGTCGCCGCCCGATTCGATCTCCCAGCGTTCCCATGGTCACGAGAAAGCCCGCGACCATGAAGCCATAGATGTCGTTTATCCAGAGCAGTTGCGATGCGGAAGGATCGAGGTCCGCGACGATCGCCGGCACCGCGAGGAACAGCACCGACAGGTCCATCGAATAGATCAGACATGCGATCGACAGGACGCAGAGGCCAATCCACTCACGGCGGCTTGCCGGCTCAGGCGTGTGACTAGTCTCGGCCATGGTCGTCCTCCGGAAAGCCGGCGGAGATTTCCCCGAATCGCAGCCGTTGACAAGTATCAAATTCGACCGGCTTCGATCCCAAAGCAGGTTTTCAAAAATTCAAACTCGGTTTGAACGAGGCCGTCGTCCTTTGTCACTGAAGTAATCACACGTGAAAACGATCAGAACGGCTGCTGACGTTGATCGGAAAGCATTCGCGCTGTAGGTTCGGCACGCGAGCCAAAAGTGCGCGAGCAAGGAGGGACTATCATGCCTACAGGTACTGTTAAATTTTTCAACGACGACAAGGGATTTGGCTTCATCACGCCTGAGGATGGCGGAACGGACGTCTTCGTTCACGTGTCTGCCTTGCAGCACGGCGGTTCGCTGAAAGAGGGTGACAAGGTCAGCTACGAGGTCGGTCAAGATCGCAAGACCGGAAAGTCGAAGGCGGAAAACGTATCCGTGCTTTGACGGCAGACTTCAGGCAGGTTCAGAGCGCCTCCGTGTTTCATTGAAACACGGAGGCGCTCTGTCGATGACGCTACGCCGTGTGCGGGAAACCGCTGCACACCTTTCCTGGAAGTGCCCTAAAGTCGGATCACTCCTTTGACCACGACGACCCCAGCGCCGGAGAGTTCCGGCACGGGAGCAAGCCGGATGCGCAGAATGCTCCTGCGGCCCATTTTGGTGCCCTGCTCGATGACCAGTTCGTCGTTCGTAAGGTTTCCCGTCGCGGCAAGATAGGCCGCCAGGGGGCCAGCCGCGGTTCCCGTCGCAGCATCCTCCCAGAGACCAACGGAGGGGTTGAAAAACCGAGCGTAAGCCGTATCCGGCGCATCGGCATCGAGTGCATAGATATAGCAGCCCTCCGCAGGCGTCTTCTCGAGAACGGCGAGCAATTTGTCGGCGGTCGGCCGCGCTCTGTCTACGGAATCCGCATTCAGGACGCGCACCATAAGGTGCGTGGCTCCGGTATCGGCCGGACGTGGAGGCGGGTCGGGCAAAATGTCTCTGGGATCCAGGCCGAGAGCGTCAGCCAGAGGTGCGACGTCATCGAGCGGGTCCGACAGGCTCAAAGGCATTTGGCGCATGCGGCCCTGGATGCGACCGCCGACCGACTCGAGCTCGATCGGCAGAACATCTCTGCCGATCTCCTGCTGAAAGGTTCGGGCCGCGGTCAGCGAACCGAGATCGCCATTCTCCCCGAGCCAGAGCCACGCCCCGAGGGCATTGTGACCCGCACCGAACACCTCTGCACCGCTCGCAGTGAACGATCGCAACTTCCAGTCCGCCCGTGTGCTCCGCATGAGGAATGTGGCCTCGGCTTGATTGAATTCGCCTGCGATCCGTCGCATCTGGTCATCGGTCAGGTCGTCGGCGTCCTGTACCACGGCCAGCGGATTGCCCGACAGCGGCACATCCGCAAATACGTCGATGAGACCTGCGACCAATTCAACCATTATGTACCCCGACTTGAATGAGCAAAATTTAGTGTAACGTAGCGTTCATCACTGTAGCTTTTTCTTATTGAAGGATAAAAATCGAAATCCTCAGCTCTAAGATGAACTGGATTCAGCATGCAACGTTTGCGCCTGCCTCCCTTGTCCGCACTTCGCGCCTTTGAAGCCGCCGCGCGCCGCGCAAGCTTCAAAGCCGCAGCCGAAGAGCTTTTGGTCACGCCTACGGCAATCAGCCATCAGGTCAAACAGCTCGAAGCTTATATGGGCCTGCGCGTACTGGACCGGACGCCCAGAGCCGTGACGCTGACGCCACAGGGTAAGGCGCTTTACGAGGCGACGGCCTCGGGTTTTGGCGAAATCGAACGGGCCGTCACACGACTGCTGGCCGTGACGGCGCCGACAACAATCACCCTGACGTCGACGACAGCATTTCTTAGTCACTGGCTGGTGCCGCGAATGGATGCGCTGCGCCAAGCCCTTCCGACGATCGACCTGCGGCTGCACACGTCGAACACGATCGAGGACTTGCGCGCCGGGGGCATCGAAACCGCGATACGTTACGGGCGTGGTCCATTCGCCGGCGCAGCCAGCACGCAACTTTGCAGCGATGTGATGACGCCGGTTTGCAGCCCAGGACTCGGTCTGTCGCAACTTGAGGACCTGCGGCGCGTCACACTGATCCACATCGACGGGCGACGCCGCCCGACGCCGAACCCCGATTGGAATCGCTGGTGTGAACAGACCGGCATCGCCGGTCTCGATACCAGTGCCGGCCCCCAATTTCCCGATAGCATGCTGGCCGTCCAGGCGGCCATTGCCGGCCAGGGCGTGGTCATCGCCAGTCGGGTCCTTGTCGCCGATGCACTTGCTGCTGGTTTGCTGGAAGCCCCATTCTCGCAAACACTTGCCGGCGACGCCTATCATTTTGCCTGCGCCCTGGGGCTGGAACAGCGCAATGACATAGCAGCACTTCGGACGTGGTTTCAGAACTGCTTTTCCGCAGTTCATCCTCAGCCCAGACCGGTTACCGTGAGCCTCGCGGCTCGTCCTTGACCGCTGCCGCGGATCGAGATGAACAAGCTCGGATCAAGTTCCTAGCGAGCGCTGACGCCAAGCTGTGCATCGATCGCGCTGCCGTTGCTTTTCGCTGAAAGTGTCACAAGGCCGCCCGAATAACTGTCCTCCGTGCCGACTCGCCATTGCCTCGTCAGGCCCGGCAGCACATATCCGACAAACCCGTCACGTCGGGCGATGACTTCCCCGCCCTGCATCAGCTTCACATCAGACAGCCTCAGCCTCCTGGCCCCATTATTTTCAACCACGAGCATGAGCCAGCCGCGGGAGCGTGCCAGACTCCAATCAACTTCCGACGCCGAAGCTTCCGGAGTGCGGAAAAGGACTGGCAGAACGTGTTGCACGGCCACGCTTTCGACACCCGACCTACTCCCCTTTGGATCGGGCAACTCGTCAATCAACACCCGGTAGCTCTCCTCCAAGCGTAGCGGCTCCTTGCTGACGCGTACCACACTGACGATGCGGTTGCCGTGCGGCGGCAGCCGTGCTGATGGCGGGCTTGCAACGACATCGTTGGTCGGCTTCAGTTGCTCTACTCCGCCTTCCTTACTCCAACGAAGTACCCGCACCTCGATGTCGACCGGGCGGCTCACCTGGTTTCTAAGATGCAAAACCGCCGCTCGATCCGGTGCAACACGCTCGACCGAGGTCGGAGAAATGACGAGCGAAGCAGCGTTGGCAGTCAGTGTGTACAACAAAAGCAAAACAGCTAGGCCGATGCTTTTCAGCATGGAGCACATGGCGATCTCCAATGAAAGAACTCAAGGGGCAAAACGCTTGTTCTGCGCGGCTTTCCCTGGGTTCGATTGCGTTTTGACCGGCACTTCTGCCGACCGGGTAAATCTTCTCCGTTCGCAGGACGGGCTTTTCCATCCTGTGGTGCTGAACCATTCTCCAATTCGTGACCCTAACGCCGGTCTGCTTTTCGGCTTCGGTCACAGAGTGGCGTTCGGCTCCCGGCTTCCCATTCTCCTGTAAGAGCGCAGCCCAGTCCTGCCGGGCTCGCTAGACCGTCATCAGGACAGCCGGGATATTGTCGACGATGCGCCTTCCTCTCCATTTGCGCCGCGCCGCTCGTAGGGGCGCTGGTCGCGCAGAATCTGGAAGGCGATCGTCAAAAGCTTCGCGCGATGGCAACGCGCGCTTTGTTTGCTCCTCTGAACTTCAAATGCTCGAACTGGGCTTGAAGCTGCGGGTCCGTGACCACGGCCGGTGTGACTGCCTCGACAAAGGCCCAGCGCAGCCACTTGTTGCCTTGCTTGATGATCTTGCCGTGGTAGGTCTTGCCGCCGGAGGAATAGGTCGAGGGCACAAGCCCGGCATAGGCGGCCAGCTTCTTCGGGTTGCGGAAGCGGGAGATGTCGTCGATCTCGGCGTCGATAAGCCGGGCGAAGAACTCACCAATGCCGGGGATTGTCTTCAGCAGCTTCACATTGCTGTTGGTCTTCGTCATCGCGCGGATCGTCTCTTCCGACTGTTTGATCCGCCCGTCGATGTCGCCGATGAACTCCAGCCCCCGGTTGATCTGGATGCGGTCGATCTCCGACACATTGAGCGCGGCGAGTTGCTGACGCCCGGCCTTGCCGAACAGGTCGCCCAGCTTCTTCAACTGTGCCGTCTGCTCCGGATAACGATCAAACACCGTAACGATCCGGTTCTTTGTCATCGTGCGTAGCCGCACGTAGAACATCCGTTCGCGAAGGGCGACGCGAAGCTCTCGCGCCTTGTCTCCAGGAGCCCATGCCTCGGGCACGAGATCGGCCCGAAGAAGATGCGCCAGCACCGTCGCATCGACCTTGTCCGTCTTGATCTTCGCATCGGCGATCGCCTTCACTTTCAGCGGATGCGCCAGCACGACATCGTCACAGATGTCATCGAGCCAGTCGTACATCACCATCCAGTTGCGGGTGGCTTCCACCACCGCATGGCTGTTCTCCCGATAGCGCTCGAGAAACGACCCGAGCGACTGACGATCGTTCTTCACTCGCCCGGATCGTAGTGTCTTGCCGGTGGAATCTTGCACGACAAGGTGGCTGTAGCTTTTGTGGTAATCTACGCCAATGTGATAATCATAAGGTGCAGTCACGCTTTGCTCTCCTTCCATGAGTTCGCGAAAACCCAAGTAAGGTAGGCCAAACGGCGCAAGGCGTGACTGTCCCAAGATCATCTGCATCTCAGAAATCCGTTCTCTCAATGCTGGGCGTGGCCTCTTTCATGCCATCTCCTGTCAGGCACTTCCGTGCATCAACGCCGTGGAACTGGCGGCACTTCAACGAGAACTCGGACGGCGAACGGAGAAGTCACGAAGCGCCACTCACCTTCAATATGGGTGGGAAGAGTGCACCACGCCTAGGCTCCAGGGGGACGATAACCAATCGACTTTGCCTTTCCAAGGGCTTCCATCGTATCCTCGACGCTGAGGAGGACAGTGGTTTCGATAGAGCTGAGCGCGCCTCCTGCGCCGATGGCAAGGGCGACGGCGGCCATCGATACGTTATCGGGCGCCTCCCACAGATTCCAACCGTCATGCTCGCCAAAGGCGTACCAGAACCCATGGAGCTTTCCGCCGACGGATTCGATATACGAACGTGCCGCCTCACGGCGATCTTCCGGGTTTTCGATCATTCGCGCCCACGTCTCGGGCGTGTAGCTGAAGCGCGTGAGATACATGGCCATGGTCAGCCTCCCTCTGTCACGATAACTCAGTTAACGCCCGGTCCACAGAGAACGCGGGTCATTTCCAACGTTCGGGATCGGCCTGCGAATAGCTCCAGCCTTGCCGCCTTGGATGGCAGCTTGCGTGTGATTGCGGACTGCAGCCAACACCTCGGCCAGTGCTGAACATGGATGGTGCCCACTTCGGCGTTCAACGATGATATAATGGGTTGCTCGCTGCCTTTGACCGTGTGGACGGGGATGGCGACGCCGGGGTGAACCCATGGAACGACGCGACAAGGAACAGGAGAACCTTTCCCGGCTCGAACGGGTCGCGCAACAGACCGCTGATCCAAAAACCATGCAACAGAAGGCGAAAAGGCCCGAGGAAAAATTTCGCTTCAGCCTTCGCAAAGAAGACGTCTGGTGGACTGTTGGCTTCGCGGCCGCCGCCTTGCTGCTTTTTGGC
Organism: Sinorhizobium sp. GQ132; assembly: GCF_059758575.1. NCBI lineage: Bacteria > Pseudomonadati > Pseudomonadota > Alphaproteobacteria > Hyphomicrobiales > Rhizobiaceae > Sinorhizobium > Sinorhizobium sp. GQ132. The sequence continues at coordinate 137,711 of NZ_JCAXDX010000007.1, forward strand.
GTCCAAGTCCTGATCAATTGGCGCTTGGATTGGTTTGACGCGCCCTTACGCCTTCGCCTGATGAACTACGTCAAGGGCGGCCTTCTCATTTTTATTATGCTGACCGTTGCGAACCTCATTGAAGTCTTTCTCATTGGCCGAATTCCCAACCGTGTCTCGCGTTTCAACCTGAAACGTATTTTTCGATTGGTCGTCGTGGTCGCCATCGTCTTCGTGGCGATTTCGGTCTTATTCGTAAACTGGTACGCCGCGGTCGTTTCGCTCGGCCTGATTTCACTCATTCTCGGCTTTGCGCTGCAAATGCCGATCTCCAGTTTCATCGCCTGGATTTATATCCTGGCCAGGGCGCCATATCGCGTTGGCGACCGAATTCGCATCGGCGATGCCCATGGCGATGTCATCGATGTCAGCTATCTCGATACGACGCTGTGGGAATTCGGCGGCGAGTACCTCTGGACCGATCATCCGAGCGGACGCATCATCAAGTTTCCGAACTCCACCGTGTTCGAGACGCCGGTCTTCAACTATTCCTGGCCGCTGTTTCCCTACGTCTGGAACGAAATCAAGTTCCAGCTCGCCTATGAAAGCGATCTCGAGTTCGTGGCGCTGACCATGAGAGAGGTCGTGGAAGAGCAGGTCGGCGACATCATGAGCCAGAAGGTGAAGATCTATAAGCACATCCTCTCGAATACGCCGGTGGACGAACTCGAGGTGAAGGAGCATCCCGTCGTTCATTTTCGCGTCAGCGAAAACACCTGGCTCGAGGCCATCGTGCGTTATCTCGTGCCGCCGAAGGAAGCGGGGCGCACCAAAACACGCCTGATCAAGGAAATGCTGGCGCGAATGAACGCAGAACCCGATCGCGTTCTGTTTCCGAAGAGCAATTTGCGGTGAATTTCCCCACGCCGGGTTTGCGACCATCCCCGCCGTGCCGACTCGCCGGATGTTTTCGCGCCTTTGTATCCGAGATGTCAGTATTTCGCGGGAACATAAAGCTCCGGAGGCAGGACCTTCCGCTCGTAGTTGGGATTGAAAATGCGCTCCGGCAAGGTGATATCCTCGTGCGGCACATCCTCATAAGGGATTTGCTTCAAGAGATGGTCGATGCAGTTGAGGCGCGCCCGCTTCTTGTCGTTGGCCTCGACGATGTGCCATGGCGCTTCGCGAATGTTGGTGCGGGCGAAGGTCTCTTCCTTGGCCTTGGTATAGGCTTCCCAGCGCACGCGCGATTGCAGGTCCATCGGCGAGAGCTTCCACTGTTTCAGCGGGTCGTGGATGCGCGTCAGAAAGCGCAGTTGCTGTTCCTCGTCGGTGATCGAGAACCAGTATTTGACCAGCCGAACGCCGGAGCGCACCAGCATGCGTTCGAATTCCGGCACGTCGTCGAAGAACTGCTCGACCTCCTCCTCGGTCGCAAAGCCCATGACGCGTTCGACGCCGCAGCGGTTGTACCAGGAGCGGTCGAAGAGGACGATTTCCCCGCCGGCCGGCAGATGTGGCACATAACGCTGGAAATACCATTGAGTCTTCTCGCGATCGGACGGCGCCGGCAGCGCCACCGTTCTCACGATGCGCGGATTGAGTCGCTGGGTGATGCGCTTGATGACGCCGCCCTTTCCAGCCGCGTCGCGTCCCTCGAAGATCACGACGACCTTCTCCTTGTGGTAGACGACCCAGTCCTGCAGCTTGATTAGCTCCGCCTGCAACGCCAGGAGCGCGCGGAAATAGTCCATGCGGGGAAGCGCCGGAGGGTGCGCTTTACGGTAAATCTTGCGTATTTCCTCGGATAAGGCCGGCTCTGAAAGCTCGAGCTCGTAATCCTCGTCGATTGTGTCAGCAAGTTCCGCTTCGAGCCAATCGATGCGTTCTACCTCGTCTTTCGACTTACTCATGTCACGCCTCCGCAGTTCAGGCCAGCAGTTGATCGCAAGAATGGCTTATTCCATGTCGGAGTGAAGGAAATTTTACATTCCCCAGGACGCATGCCGCCGGCGTAGGCAGGGTCGAGACTCACCGGCGACACAAGAACGTTGTGATGGCGGGTCCCATTTGGGCATACTAACCCGACGATCTCAATGGAGCGGACGAGCAGCGGGCATGAGCTGTGAATGCCACTAAACTCCTGCTGATCTTGCCGCTATTGGCGGCTTTCGCATACATCTCGCTTGTCGGCGTGACGTATCTGTCCCAGCGCGCGCTCCTTTTCCCCGGTGCAAGCGCAACTTTGGCGCCCGAGCGAGCGAGCTGGGGGCAGAACGTGTACATCCAAACGAGCGATGGAGAAAGGCTTCATGGCCTCTATAGCCAGAGCGAGCCCGGCCAGCCTTCGGTGTTGTTCTTCCTCGGAAATGCTGACCGGGTCAGCAATTATGGCTTCTTCGCCCAGGCTCTTGCCGCACGCGGCATCGGCCTGCTCGCGCTTTCCTATCGCGGCTATCCGGGATCAACCGGGACACCGAACGAGCATGGCTTATTGATTGATGGCATTGCCGCCTTCGACTGGCTTGCGGAACGTTCGGGAAACGAGATCGTCGTGCTGGGCCAGTCGCTGGGAAGCGGTGTGGCGGTCAATACGGCTGGGCAACGGCCGGCAGTCGCGGTCATCCTCGTGTCTGCCTACCTGTCGGTCCTCTCGCTCGCCCAGACCTACTATCCGTTCTTTCCGGTTGCGCTCCTCACCAAGGATCCCTTCCGCTCAGATCTGAAAATCGCAGAGGTGAGGCAACCGAAGCTGTTTATCCACGGCCGGCATGACACCATCATCCCATTGTCTTCGGGCGATGCTCTGTATCAAATCGCTCCCGAGCCCAAGCAGATGCTCATCTACGACGCCGGCCATAACGATCTGTGGGACGCCCGCATGGTCGACGACATCATTCGTTTTGTGAAGGCGCCAAAAGGAGACAACGCCGATCCACCGCCGCGAAGGGACCGGAACTGACGAGCCGCTAGTCCACTGGGGTCATTGGGGTGCTGGCGACAGACGCAGATTATCACAACTAAATCCTGGTCCCCTAGGAATTTACAGCTTGAAGTTTTGAAGCAAGAGGTACAACGTTTCGCCCTATCACGTAGGGGCAGCTCATCAGTACGTGCTTTTAATCAGGCAACCGTGACGCACTCGGAGGCCGCATGACCAGCACTGCTCAGAAACTTTCGCTCGCTTCGCTGTCCGCGCTCGTCGTCGGTTCCATGGTGGGAGCGGGCATATTTTCACTGCCGCGCACCTTCGGCAGTGCGACCGGTCCGTTCGGAGCGATCGTGGCCTGGTGCATCGCAGGTGCGGGCATCTTCACTCTGGCTCACGTGTTCCGGGTGCTCGCGGAACGCAAGTCGGACCTCGACGCAGGCGTCTACGCGTATGCGAGCGCCGGCTTCGGCGACTATGCCGGCTTCCTTTCGGCTCTCGGCTATTGGCTGGTCGGCTGCATCGCCGATGTGTCGTACTGGGTGTTGATCAAGGCCACCCTCGGCGCCTTCTTCCCCATCTTCGGAGACGGCAACACGATCGCGGCCGTGCTTGTCTCCTCTGTCGCGCTGTGGGGCTTCCACTTCATGATCTTGCAAGGGATCAGAGAGGCCGCGGCCATCAACACTGTCGTCACCGTGGCAAAGATCGGGCCCATTCTGATCTTCATAGTCATCCTGCTCGGTGCGTTCGAGACCGACCTCTTTCGCACCAACTTTTGGGGCGGCGCGGACATGCCCGAGGCGAGCCTTTTCGAGCAGATTCGTGCGACCATGCTGGTCACCGTATTTGTGTTCATCGGCGTAGAGGGCGCCAGCGTCTATTCGCGCTACGCGCGCGAGCGCTCCGATGTGGGCGTGGCCACGACACTTGGGTTCGTAGTCGTGTTGGGACTGATGGTGCTCGTAACGCTGCTGCCCTACGGAGTCCTGGAACGACCCGAAATCGCGGGAATGCGCCAACCCTCGATGGCTTCCGTTCTGGAATCCGTCGTCGGGCCATGGGGCTCCGTCTTTGTCAGTGCCGGTTTGATCGTTTCCGTGCTCGGAGCGTATCTCGCATGGTCGCTGATCTGCGTCGAAGTGCTCTTCTGCGCCGCCAAAAACGGAGACATGCCGAGCGTACTCGCCAGGGAGAACAGCAACAAGGTTCCGGCGGCGGCTCTTTGGCTGAGCAATGGAGTGATCCAGCTCTTCCTCATTAGCACCCTGTTTTCGGAAGATGCGTTTCGATTGATGGTAGATCTGACGAGCGCAATGGTTCTGGTTCCATACCTGCTGGTGGCAGCCTATGGCTTCCTTGTCGCCAAGCGCGGCGAGACCTATGACATCAGACCTAAAGAGCGGCTCCGCGATCTGATCTTCGCGGGTGCCGCCACCGTCTACACGGCATTTATGATCTATGCCGGCGGCCTGAAGTTCCTGCTGCTTTCCGCCATTCTCTACGCGCTTGGAACGATCCTGTTCGTCTACACAAGGCGAGAACAGAAGAAGCCGGTGTTCGGCCCTCGGGAATGGCTCGTCTTCATAGCTGCAGTGGCCGGATGCCTTGTCGGCATCTACGGTCTGCTGACCGGCCGCATCACTATATAGATTGAGAAAGATGAAGTAATGCAAAACGTTGAAGTGTTCTTTACCCGTATGAAAGTCACGCGCGGCGATGTAGATCTCACGTCCTTGCGTAAGGATTTCATCAGCAAAGCGGTTCGCTCTTGCAATTTTGAGTATTACACGTTAACATTGTGATTAATTCAAATACGCTATAAAGCGGCGCCAGAAGCAGATAGCATCTCCAAAAATCCACGCCGCATGCAATATCCGTAATTTCACCTGTCAGACAAGCGATCTCCAGAGTTGTTCGCGCGTCCGCACCTCCGCAGACGCCTCTTCACCGGCGAATCCGGGAGTAATGCGATGGCGCAGAAGCTTTCCCTGTTTGCTCTGACTGGCATGGTCGTCGGTTCCATGGTCGGCGCAGGCATCTTCTCGCTCCCGCGAACATTCGGCGTCGCAACAGGGCCGTTCGGCGCAATCATCGCCTGGTGCATTGCAGGGGGCGGCATGTACATGCTGGCGCGCGTCTTCCAGTCGCTGGCGGAACGCAAGCCCGATCTTGACGCCGGCGTTTTCGCCTATGCCAAAGAAGGTTTTGGCGACTATCCCGGCTTCCTATCCGCCTTCGGCTACTGGATCGGCAGTTGCATCGGCAACGTGTCGTACTGGGTGCTGATCAAGTCCACGCTTGGCAATTTTTTCCCGGTCTTCGGTGACGGCAATACTGTCGTCGCAATTCTGGTCGCTTCGATCGGTATCTGGCTCTTCCACTTCATGATCTTGAGAGGCATCCAGCAGGCGGCGTTTATCAACACCGTCGTGACCGTCGCGAAGGTCATTCCTATTATTGCCTTCATCATCATCCTGTTCTTTTTCTTCAAGCTCGACCTGTTCCGGCTCAACTTCTGGGGTGGCGAGGGGATGCCGGAGGCAACCCTCCTCCAACAAATCCAGGCGACAATGCTGGCGACGGTCTTCGTCTTCATCGGCATCGAAGGGGCGAGCAACTATTCGCGCTATGCTCAGACGCGCTCCGATATCGGAACGGCCACGATTATGGGCTTCATCGGCGTCAGCGCGCTGATGGTACTGGTCACGCTGCTGCCCTATGCGGCCCTGACGCGCCCCGAGATCGCCGCCATGAGCCAGCCTTCGATGGCCGGAGTGCTTGCTGCCGTCGTCGGCCCCTGGGGTGCGGTTTTCATCAGCATCGGGGTGATCGTCTCGGTGCTTGGCGCCTATCTCGCCTGGTCGTTGGTGTGCGCGGAAGTGCTCTACGTGGCCGCGCGCACGGACGACATGCCCCGTCTTTTCGGCACCGAGAATCAAAACAAGGTGCCCGCAGCGGCGCTGTGGCTTACCAACATCATCGTCCAAGTGTTCGTGATCAGCACCTACTGGTCGCGGGATGCGTTCGCGCTGATGCTGAACTTGACGAGCGCAATGTCACTGATCCCCTACATGTTCGTGGCTGCCTTCGGGTTCATGCTGGCTCAACGCGCCGAGACTTACGAGGTCCGGCCGCGTGAACGCACCCGCGACCTGATCATCGCCAGCATCGCCGCCGTCTACACATTTTTCATGATTGTCGCCGGCGGCATCAAGTTCGTCCTGCTGTCGGCTCTTCTGTATGCCCCTGGCACGATCCTTTATTTCTGGGCAAGACGGGAGCGGGGCAAGCGGGTTTTCAACACATCCATCGACTGGCTGATTTTCGCGACTGCAGTCATCGGCTGCATCGCCGCGATCATCGGATTGTCCACCGGCTACCTGACGATCTGAAAAGGAGATTTGCCATGTCTTCTGAAAGCTCGACCCAGCATACTTTCGGCGTGCATTCCGAGGTCGGCCAGTTACGCAAGGTCATGGTCTGCGCGCCGGGGCGTGCTCATCAACGGCTCACGCCGAGCAATTGTGACGCCCTCCTGTTTGACGACGTCCTCTGGGTCGACAACGCCCGGCGCGACCATTTCGACTTCATGACCAAGATGCGAGACCGTGGCGTCGAGGTTGTCGAGATGCACAACCTGCTGGCCCAGACCGTGGCACTTCCCGAAGCCAGGAAGTGGATACTCGATAACCAGGTCGTGCCCAACCAGGTCGGGCTTGAGCTCGTTGACGAGATCCGCAGCTACCTCGAAGGGCTGCCCGACCGGGAGCTTGCGGAAACCCTGATAGGCGGACTGTCGACCCATGAATTCCCCGAGACTATTGGCGGTGAAATGTTGGATTTGATCCGGGACGCTGCTGGAGTCGCAGAGTATCTCCTGCCCCCGCTGCCCAACACGCTCTATACGCGTGATACCACCTGCTGGATCTACGGCGGAGTGACCCTCAACCCGCTCTACTGGCCGGCGCGTCACGAAGAGACTATTCTCGCCACTGCGATCTATAAGTTCCATCCGGATTTCGCCGGCAAGGTCAATGTCTGGTGGGGCGACCCGACCCTGGACTGGGGGCTTGCCACACTCGAAGGCGGCGACGTCATGCCGATCGGCAAAGGTAACGTGTTGATCGGCATGAGCGAGCGAACGTCGCGGCAGGCGATCAGCCAGCTCGCCGCAACCCTGTTCGAAAAAGGCGCTGCGCAGCGCGTGATCGTCGCCGCAATGCCAAAGTTACGTGCGGCTATGCACCTGGATACGGTCTTCACCTTCGCCGACCGCGACTGCGTGCTTACCTACCCCGACATTGTCAACGAAATCGAGGCATTCTCCTACAGACCGGGTGAGAAGCCGGGCTCCCTGGAGCTCCACAGGGATCGTGGCTCGTTTGTCGAAACGGTGCGGGACGCCCTGGGTCTGAAGGAAATGCGCGTGGTCGAGACCGGCGGGAACGCCTATGTGCGCGAACGGACGCAATGGGACAGCGGCGCAAATCTCGTCTGCCTCTCGCCCGGCGTGGTGCTGGCCTACGACCGGAACACCTACACCAATACGCTTCTACGCAAAGCCGGCATTGAAGTGATCACCATCACGGGCGCCGAACTCGGTCGCGGACGCGGCGGTGGCCATTGCATGACCTGCCCAATTATCCGTGATGCGGTGGATTACTGACCAAGATCGGCGGTCGCTGGCCCGGAGCGCCTCTAGCCCTGCCCTGAAAATCGTCTGATCTCTAAGCCCGATTTTCCCGAGATTGGCGCTCTCGCAAAAGGAGAAATGCCATGGCCCGAAGGACGGTACTCCCTCTCACGCTTGCGGTTGTGGCCGCGCTTGCCGGTGGGTGCGCCACCGAACAGAACCAACGCGGCCTGGGCGGAGCTCTGATCGGCGCCGGAACAGGCGCGGTGGCGGGCCAGTTGATTGGAGGGAACACAACGAGCACCGTCGCCGGTGCGGCTGGCGGAGCTCTGGTCGGGGCCGCGGTCGGAACTGCAACGACTCCGTCCTACAACCGTGGCAACTGCAGATACAGACAGCCCGACGGGACAATCATCATCGCAAGGTGCCGATGAAACCTGCCGCCTGGCGCGCCCTGCAACCTTTTTCCCGGAAGGCCGTGAGCGCCTGCGCGACCGGCACAATTGGGCATTCAGGGTGCGCGCCAGGTTGCCGCTACGCTTCGCAACTAACGTAAATGGGAGTTAGTCATGTCCAGCCTGATTGCCATTATTTATCCCAGTGAAGACAAAGCCGAAGAAGTCCGACAGCGCCTGATTGGACTGCAGAAAGAATACTTGCTCACATTGGGCGACGCCGTGATCGCGACAAAGACTGACGCGGGCAAGGTCAAGTTGAATCAACTGATGAACCTCACTGCGGCTGGTGCCGCTTCAGGAAGCTTCTGGGGACTGCTCGTCGGTGTGCTGTTCCTCAACCCGCTGATCGGGGTGGCCGTAGGTGCGGCCTCCGGAGCAATCGGGGGCGCGCTGAGCGATGTGGGCATCAACGACGACTTCATGAAGGAACTTGCCAGAGGCCTTCAGCCCGGCAATGCGGCGCTGTTCGTGCTGGTGAAGGAGATGACTGAGGACAAGGTTCTGAAGGATATATCGCCGTTTGGCGGCACCATCCTGAAAACCTCACTGGATGAAAGCAAGGAGCAACTGCTGCGGGACGCCTTGCAGAAAGCGAGCGCCGCTTAGACGCCGTTCGCGCTGGTGACGACTGAACCGGACGCGCAGAAATTGGATACTCACATGGCAGGATACGGCGAAAACTTCAGCCTGATGAAAATGAAGCTAATCGGCTTCGCGAGTATCATTATTGGTTTCCTCCTCGCGGCGTCCGGCTACCGATACGGCTCGTTCGGAATCGGATTTGCAGGAGTAGTCCTTCTACTCATCGGAATAGCTTTCATCGCGGGCCACGTCCCTCGCCGAAATGACCGGCGATAGTGCGATCTGCCGCCCGGCACTGCCTGCAGGCGCAAGGTCCGTACAGACGGTCAGTCCGCCCGCGGATCGATGCGCCGACGCGTTTGAGGGTTTGCCGACGATCGCACCGCTTCTCGGAGCATAGTGTTTGCAACGAGCAGCCGGAGTCACGAGGAAGCCATGGCATCTTACGACACCATGCCGGTCAATGCAGGTGGCGACCCGAGCGGCCCCCCGCCTTCGGTTCGGGTGGTCCTTGGCGGCGTAATGCTTCTGGCGGGACTGGTCGTCCTGGGGGATGTGGCGTTTGCACCAGTCGTCACTCCGGCCTTCGTCGGAACCGCCGCCATCTTGGTTGGCGTGTTCGAAATCGTATATGCCTTCTGGGCGAAACGATGGGGTGGCCTGTCATGGCAAACGCTGCTCGGATTTTTATATATCGCCCTGGGCTTGATGCTCACCGACGTCGCCGGCTCGGGGGTGATGGAAATCCTCACGAACATGGTGGCCCGCTCAGGGCGCACACAAGACCTGCTGCAAACCTACACGGTCGGCCTGCTGTTCATCCTCTCGGGCGCCGTCAGGATCTTGCTCAGCATTAGCCACTGGCGTGAGGCAGGATGGCCTATGATGCTGTCGGGAGCGTTCGGGGCCGGCGCGGGACTTGTCGTCCTGGCCGAGTTCCCGAAGACGGGCCTTTGGCTCCTTGCACTCTTGCTGGGGATCGATTTTCTGGCGCATGGCGTGGCTTGGCTGAGATTTGCATTTTTCCCCCGGCCGGACAAAACTGGAAACAATCAGGCATCGCCGACCACCTGACTGCCGGGACCGCAACGGCGTGATCGTAATCGCTTGACCCACATAGCATGGCCGACGATGACGACCGAATTATCCGCTGGGCGTCGAAGCGTCGGTTGCGATCTCCAGACCGAACAATTCCGAAAGCCACTTGCTGGACGGATGCTGGTTGCAGAAGGTCAGCAACGCGATCGTTATCGGCACGCCGATGAAGGCGCCGAAGATCCCCCATAGGTAACCCCATAGGAAAACGGAAAACAGGACCATGACAGGGGACATTGACAGCGCGCTGCCTGAAGCTCGTGGCTCGATATAACTGCCCACAACGAACTGAATGAGGTTCAAGCCCGTAAAGACAATCAAGACGGTCTCCACAGTCCCGAACTGGATAAGAGCAAAGAGCGTCGGGAACAGGGTGGACACAAGCGGCCCAAGAAAGGGGATGTAGTTGAGAGCGAACGCGATAAAGCCCCATTCCTCGGCGAGAGACAGCCCGACAGCGCGGGTGAAAATCCAAACCAGAAGCCCGGTGACGACACTCATCACGGTCCTGATCATCATGTAACGCCGAATTTTCATAGCGGTTTGTTGGCTGCCACGAAGAAACCATGTACTGCCCGTCCGGTTTCGCATGGCCTCGAGCCTGCGCCCGAAGGCCTCCACCTCCATCAGCCCGAGCAGGACATAGACGAGCGCGATGAGCCAGAAACTCAAGGTGCTGTTAAGCCGGCCGCTTACGGCCTGTACAGTACGCACGACCCAGCCAACGCTGACGTTTTCTGACCAGAGCATGCCAACCGCTACGCCGTGTTCCTCGAGCCACAGGCGAACCTGATCGTAGAGCTGCTGAAAACGCGCTGCATCTGCGATGAACCACCGGCCGACATGCCCGAATGCCCAGGCTATGAGCCAGCCTAAAGCGACGATGGCGAGCACGACCAAGAGGAAGCTGATGATGAGCGCCAAGTGGCGAGGGAGCATAGCCTGCAAGCGGCACTGCGTCGGCCACACAAGCGCGATGATAAATAGCGCAAAAGCCGCTGGGGCAAATATCGAACTTGCCATCGAGAGCATTGCGAGGAGGAGCAGAGTCGCTATCAGAATTTGGGTAATGTAAATTATCTTCATTCTTGCGGCGGGCATGCACCTACCTCTCAGACGATCTCCTCAGTCCATCAGTAGCATGCGACGACAGCAATCTTCGGTGGGGCCATCAGGCCGTCGTTGCTCACTGGGCGAGTGTGTTTTTGTAGATCATGCCGTCCTTCATGATGATCTTGAAGCTGTTGGTGGGATCGGCCACCAGGTCGATATTCTCCAGCGGATTGCCTTCGACGAGCAGGAGGTCCGCGAGCGCGCCTTCTTCGATCACGCCGAGCTTTCCCGGATAAGGGTTGCGCTGGCCCGACAGCGCCAGCAGTTCGGCATTGGTCCCCGTTGCCATGACGAGCGCTTCGGAAGGCGTGTACCAACGCACGAGTGAGGCAAGAATTGCTCCTTGTTGCCTCGCCAGTGCACGGGAGAACAGAACATCCGTGCCCCACGCGGTCTTGATCTTGTATTTCTTTGCCAGTTCGTACGTTCTGCCGATGCCCGGCCACACCTCATCTGCCTTGGCGCGCTCGACCGAACCCTCGCGAAGGCCTGTCCTCATAAATTCCGGAAGTGGCTGCAAGCTCAGCCAAATGTCCTTTTCGGCGATCAGCTTGGCGGTGGCCTCATCCATGAGGAAGCCGTGTTCGATGCACTTCACACCAGCAGCGATAGCCTTCCGGATCGCATCAGGGGTGAAGGCGTGCGCGGCGACGTAGGTGCCCCAATTCTCGGCGATTTCCACGGCGGCCCGCAATTCCGGCTCGGTAAAGGTGGTGACGTCGAGCGGGCTGAAGGGTGAAGACACCCCGCCGCCCGCCGTCAGCTTGATCAGAACGGCACCTTGCATAAACTGCTCGCGGACGCGCAGACGCACCTCGTCGGGGCTGTCCACGACCATAGCACCCCCGCTCGTCTCCATCGGGGTGAGCAGGCCGCCCGTCCTCCTTGGCAGGTCGGTGAGCTGGCGGAAATCGCCATGCCCGCTGGTCACCGTGATCATGGCACCGGACGGATAGATGCGCGGTCCGGGGATGATGCCCCGGTCTATGGCCCGCTTGAGGCCGAACGCCGGCCCGCCTACGTCGCGAACGGTGGTGAAGCCGCGCATCAGCGTATCCGTCGCCTCATCGCCGGCCAGGATACTGGCGAAGCTGACGTCGCCCATTGCCTCTGCCGGGGTGGAAGCAGCCAGCATCGCATGCCAGTGCGCGTCGATCAGGCCCGGCATCAGCGTTCGCCCGTTGCCGGCAATGCGCTCAGCGCCTTCGGCTTCGATCGGGCTTATCGAAATCTTGGCGATTACATTGCCCGCGACCAGAACATTCGACGGCGCCGAAAGAGCAGCACTTTTTCCGTCGAAGATGTGGACGTTTTCGAAAAGCACGTCATCGGCGCTGGCGGTCGCGCAAAGCCCGAGCACGAGAGCCGCTGCGAGCATTTCTCTGCCAGAGCGCAGCAAGGTGAAAACGGGATGCGCAAGAAGGAACAACGCTGCAGGACAGGACACCGCATGCCCGGCAGCCTTACATTGCGTCGACTGCTGCGATCCAGAGGATTTTTGACACATGACGATCATCCCGCTTCAGGAGGAGAGGTGGTCACGCCGCAAGGACAAGTTGTAGCTTATACAGTGCAGAGGTCAAGAAGCGTTCCGCACTGGCCTTTCGTAGTGCAGGGGACGAGATCTTGGCACGCCAGATGGCGGACCACTTGCTGATCGCCGACTTTCGCGGCGTAATCAGCCTCCGCCTGGCCGGCGGGCAGTCATGATCCACGCGCGAGAGTCGAAAAATGCGCCCTTCGGGGTCATATGCGCCTCAAGCAAGCTGCGCAGCCGCTGCAGTGGTTTGTCCGGCGGTTTATTTGCGCCCGCGAGAGCGTCCTGCACAAGATAGAGGCTGGTGAGTGCATCGAATGCGGCATCAACATCCGATCCATAGAAGACCGGCTCTCGCACGTCCGCAAAGTCGATCGAAGTAAAGCCTGCCGATCTCAGAAGGTCCGCGGCAACCGGAGGATCGCCAAGTGAAAACGGGTTGGCAGCACCTGCGGAAACCGCAATTGCCGGCGCCAGGGCTTGCCGGATGGCGCGTGACCACTCGTTACGCTCCCGGCTCTGCCATACCATCCACACAAGGCGTGCGCCGGGGCGCATGGCCCGGCCGATATTGGCAAATGCCGCCGCCGGATCGGCAAAGAACATCACGCCAAACCGGCTGATGCAAAGGTCGAAACTGCCGGTCGGGAATCCGTGGAATTGCGCGTCGCCCTGCTCGAACATCACATTACGCAGACCCTCGGCGGCACTCCGTCGCCTTGCCTCCTCAAGCATCTCCGCGGAAATATCCACACCGATCGCTTCCCCTTGCGACGCGGCGCGGGCGGCCTCGCGCGTCGTCTGTCCTGCACCGCAGCCGATATCGAGCACACGATCATGTGCGCCAAAGTCGGCAGCAACCCGTAGGTGGCGATTGTGTCGCGCCAATTCTGCGTCGTAAAAGTCGGCACGATCCAACGCCATAACACTCACTCTCTTTGTTCGGGCTGGTACGGGAGTTTGATTCCCCTGCACCCCGTTACTGTCGTCTTCCCGTGTAAACCGACGTGGTCATGTTTCTGGTGACAACGCCTGCGAACTCGGTTTCGGCCACTTTCTCCAGTCCGCCGAGCAATCTTTCCCGCTCGTCCTCCGGCAGTGCCGTGACATTCGAGTAGGTCGCGTAGAGGCGTCGAACAGCGGACGGGTCCAGCGACAGGGTCCAATCTATGAGCTCTGGCTCGTCGGTCGTGAATCCAGCCTCCGCCAAGTCGCCCAGTCGCGCGCCGACATCGAGGCCGTATGGCGTCTGGGTCGTTCCGCCACCGGACGGGCTCGTACGATGGCCCGAGAACAGGTGTGCCGTTGCTCGATGAAATGGGTCGGGCCTGACCCCGTCCCCGAACACGTTCCAAATGAGAGCGACGGTACCGCCGTCTCGCAGCAGTCGCTGTATGCGCCGCAGGGCAGGAACGGCATCAATCCAGTGAAACGCCGTCGCACTGACGACGAGATCGAAACTCTTTTCCGGAACTTTCAATTTTTCGAAGGGAGTTTCCACCACTTCGAGCTCTTCCTCGTCCAATCGATCGCGAAGAAAATTTGCTAGCCGCCTGTCTGGCTCTACAGCCAGAAGCCGTTGGGGCCGATCGTCAAGAAGGCGTTCGGTGGCCAGCCCGGTTCCGGCTCCAATCTCGAGGATGGAAATACCGCTTCGGAGTCCCGCGCGCTTTCGTAGCGTATCCCAGACGAGCTCCGGATAGGGCGGCCGGGCCGTGTGGTAATTCTGCGGGTCGAGCCCGAATGCCTCTTTGCCGAAGGAACGGGCAAGGACGTCACTGGCCATGGCGGTCACCAAGTTGCGGACCGTCGAAACTAGCTGCGAAGGTTAAGCCGATCACCATCGCCCGACGGCGGGAGCCTGAAGCTATCCCCTCAACTGCGGTCCAACAAGGCAAGATTGGCCTCGATCGTCTCGTCCCCCGGTAATGCCGCACGAGCTTCGAGCAGCAATTTGCGGGCTTTTGCCTTCTCGCCTCGGAGATAGTGCGAGTAGCCCATGTTGTTCACGATGCGTGGCTGGCGCCCGGCCACCTTGAGCAATTGACTATAGGCGCGGTCCGCCAGATCGAACCGGCCGAGGCGGTCATAGCAGGCCGCCAATCCCATCAGCGCCTCGGCGTTGTCCTGCCGCAGCTCTACCGCCTTTCGAAAGTGCTTCTCGGCGAGCCCATAATTGCCGTTCATGAATTGAAGCTTGCCCTGATCGAGATCTGACTTGCTCACGTCTCCGGATGACATGAGAGCGGATGTCGGGTCGAATTCGGCACCCGACAACACCTCCGACGTCTGACAGCTCGAAAGAAGCACAGCGGCGACGATCGCCATGGCCAGTTCCGTGGTCCGGCGTTCTCCTCCCGGACGGCCCAGCACACTGCGGCCGGACTCGTCGATTGTCATCTCCATTCGCTGATCGCCGCCCTCTTGCTACTGCGTCGTGGTGTCGTTCGGATAAGGCTCACCATTTCCCCCGTTCGTCCCGTTTTGCTCCGCGTCCTGCGGCTTATATTGTTCCAGGTCGGCCGGCGTGGCCAAGCTGGTCTGCTTGACCCTTGGCGGCCACGGATCGACCATCTGCATCGCGCTATTGGCCGCGATTGCATCGCCTGCGGACAGCGCTATCGTTTCGCTGCGGACGAATTCGTAGCTCTGGCACCCGGAAAGCAGGATCGACGCAAGAAAAAGAAAGCCGTGAAAGCCTTTGGGCCTGCTGCTTCTGCGGATCATTGGAGCTCCAGAAAATGGCCGGAACTCGGTGCGCGGACGACATGCGCCTGCCTCGACGCAGACCGGCCCCTGCCGTTGACCTCCACTTCATCGATATTGCCGAGAAAGAATTCAGCTTCAGTTGGTCGTTTCGTTCGATCCGACGGGCTGGCGACCTTTTTGAGGGGATCGATCGGTTTGACGAGATGAGGCGTGACGATGATCACGAGATCGGTCTCGCGGCGCTGGTAAGCCTTGGACGAAAACAACGCCCCGAGAATGGGAAGTTGCCCAAGGCCCGGCACGCGCTGGGTGATGAGATTGTTCTCGCTCTGCAGGAGGCCGGCGATCATGAAGCTCTGGCCGCTCTTGAGGTCGACGGACGTCCGGGCACGGCGGACGGAGAAACCCGGGATCGCGATATTTCCCACCCGATAGGAGGCGGTGTTGTCGATCGCCGATACCTCCGGCTCGATGTCGAGGGAAATAAGGCCATCGCTGAGCACGGTCGGCGTGAAATCCAGACCGACGCCGAACTTCTTATAGCTGACGGTGATGGTTCCGTCCTGCTCCGAGATGGGGATGGGGAATTCGCCGCCGGCCAGAAAGCTCGAAGTCTCACCGGAACGCGCTATCAGGTTCGGCTCGGCGAGGCGCCGGGCCATACCCCTGTCTTCGAGCGCATCGATCGCCACATCGACCGAGTAGCCCTCCCCGATGAGGCTGCCGATAAGCGAGCCGGCCGGCGTATTGGATGTCGCGCGCGGGGAGGAGTTGAACTCGACACTCCCGTTCGACCAGGCATAGGCGGCACTGATCTGGGTTCCAAGCTCCTTGCCGACGTCGCGGTTGATCTCCACGAATCTGACATTCAGCTGTACCTGTTGGGACGACGTGATCTTAATGGAATTGATGACCTCCTCGTCGCCGGCAAAGCGCGATGCGATCTGCTCCGCCTGGGAAGCTGCGACCGCGTCCGTGGCAGAGCCGGAAAGAACGATCCTTCCGTTCGCCGAGGTTACCTTTACGCTCGAGCCCGGCACCGACTGCCGGATCGTCGAGGACAGCAATTTCGTATCGAGCGTCACCTCTATGTCGATAATGCCGACCGGATTCTTTTCCGCGTCGAAAATGGTGAGGCTCGTCGACCCCAGTTCATTGCCGAGAATATAGAAGGAACGATCGGTCAGAGGGGTTACGGTCGCAATCTCCGGATCCCCGATGACGATCTCATCGAATCGCTGCACGGCCCTGATCGTGACCGTCTTGCCCTTCGCAACCTTGATCGACCGCGAAAAATTCGACGAGATTTCGACGGAATCGCCGTTGGCCGAGGCCGGGGGACTGGCGCCAATGCCCGTACACAGAGCCACAACGAAGCAGAAGAACGTAAAAAGGGAGCCTCTTGACCTTGTCATGGTTCCTGTGTTCCTCCACGACACTCGGCACAATGTCGCACTTTCGTGACGCTACGTGTTGGCCGTAACCGCCGGGAGTGTTTCGAGAACCTGCCCCAAGGTCAACCAAGAATCCCCCCAAGCCACAATAAACACCCAGGAATTTTAAATAAAACCGGCAATTTTTAGTGGCCCCCACAGCCTGTATTCTCAAGTACTGTATTGGGATCGGAATCCCTCATCGTCGGTTCCTATCCGAGCCGGCCGCTCCGCCGGTCACGGTTCGAGAGGTTTGCGACAAGGTCGCCGAAGCGGTCGCCTTGGACAGCCACATGGCTGCGCAAACCCTCCCGCGCGCCATCCGCATTGCCGGAAAGAATGGCCTCGACGATCTCTCCATGTTCCCTGAACGAGACCTTCATGCGGTTGCGAACTCTGAGCTGCAGGCGGCGATAGGGGCGAAGGCGGCGATGCAGGGTCGTGCATTGCTCTTCCAGGAAGCCGCTATGGCTCGCCGTGTATATCGCGCGATGGAAAATCTCGTTCTCGTAATAGTAGCGATCTGTCTCCTCGCCGAGGACCGCTTCCCGGCATTTCTCGTGGGCGGCCAACAGAGCCGCGCTGTCTTCCTCGGTATGCCGTCGCGCGGCAAGAGCGCCGGCCATGCCTTCCAGTTCAGCCATCACCTCGAACATTTCGTAGACGCGCTGCGGTGCCGGATCCACGACGACGGCGCCGCGCCGCGGTCTGATCTCGACGAGCCCGATCGCGCTCAGCTGCATCAAGGCTTCGCGGATCGGGGTGCGGGATACGCCGAAACGCATGGCGAGTTGCGTCTCGTCCAGGCGTTCACCCGGCTCGAACTCGCCCGTTACGATGCCGTTCTCGATATCGTCGCGCAGCTTGTAGAAAATGTTCTCGCTCATTCCTTATCCGACCGGTCCGTATGCAACAACCATTTCCCTTGTATACAAAAATCTTGACAGGGTACGCAAGATGGATCCACTCTTAACTACCAAGCCGGCGGGAGGCCGGCATGTCAGGGAGGAAAAAATGAGCAGTTTTCGACGGAAGTTGACGACTTCCGCTGTCGCGGCCATCTGCAGCTTGATCGCTTCCACAGCGGGTGCCCAGACCGTGTTGAAGGCGTCACACCAGTTCCCGGGGGGAAAGGGCGACATTCGCGACGAGATGGTGCAACTGATAGCCCGCGAGGTCGCCGCCGCCAATGTCGGCCTCGAAATCCAGGTGTTCCCGGGGTCGTCGCTCTACAAGCCGAACGATCAGTGGAATGCGGTCACACGGGGCCTGCTCGATATGACCTCGTTCCCCTTGGACTATGCTTCGGGCCGCCACCCGGAGTTCTCCGCTACGCTGATGCCCGGCCTCGTGGGAAATTTCGATCGTGCCATGCGGCTTAACGATTCCGAGTTCATGGGGGACATCAAGAAGGTCATCGAGGATGCCGGCGCCTTGGTGATCGCCGATGCGTGGCTCTCCGGCGCCTTCGCCTCCAAGAAGAATTGCATCACCTCCCCCGACACGATCAAGGGACAGGTGATCCGCGCCGCCGGGCCGGCCTTTGAGGAGATGCTCGTGGAAGCCGGTGCTTCGATCTCATCCATGCCTTCTTCGGAAATCTACACCGGCATGCAGACCGGCGTCCTGGATGCGGCTAACACCTCGTCGGCGAGTTTCGTGTCCTATCGTCTGTTCGAACAGGCCAAGTGCCTCACGGCGCCGGGAGAAAACGCCCTCTGGTTCATGTACGAACCGGTGCTGGTGTCGAAGCGCGTCTTCGATGGCCTGACGGAAGAGCAGCAGAAGGCGATCCTTGCTGCCGGGGAAAAAGCGGAAGCCTATTTCAACGAAGAGGTCCGCAAGGGCGATCAGGTCATGATCGACACCTACAAGAAGGCAGGCGTCGAAGTCGTCGAGATGTCGAAGGAGGATTACGATGCCTGGCTCGAACTCGCCAAGGCATCGTCCTACAAGAACTTCGCCGCCAACGTTCCCGGCGGCGACAAGCTGATCGAAAAGGCGCTCGCCGTGAAATAAGGCGGACCGGAAGAACGGCGTGCTCCGGCGCGCCGTTCCCTTCCAGCGCAACTCGGGGATGATCTGATGCTCAAGGCCTATTCACAGGCTGTCGGCAATGCTTCGCGTGGCCTTGCGGCCATTGCGACGGCCCTGCTCATTGCAGCGATGCTCGTCGTCTGCCAGATGATCATGCAGCGCTATGTCTTTCGCCAGGCGACGATCTGGCAGACGGACTTCGTCGTGTTTTCCGCCACCGCAGCCATGTTTCTCGGCGCGCCATACGTCCTGCTCAAGGGCGGCCATGTGGGCATCGACGTCGTCGAAATGGTGGTCGGCGACCGCACGCGCTACGTCCTGCGAATCCTTGCGGGCCTGCTCGGACTGTTGTTCTGCGTCGTCATGCTGATTGCGACATGGATTCAGTTCCACGACGCGTGGGAGGGGAACTGGAAACACTCCAGCGTCTGGGCGCCGCCGCTTTGGGTACCGCTCGCCGCCCTGCCCGTCAGCTTCGCCATGCTGTGCCTCCAATATGTCGCGCAGATTCTGACGCTCCTCACCGCCCCGGCAGTCCCGGCAGCCATAGGCCACGGCGCGGCCGAACCGGGTTCGGCCCCCGGCGCCGACCGCCATTCACAGGAGATCATTCAGTGAGCCCGACTGTCTCTGGACTGATGATCGTTGCGTGCCTTTTCGTGCTGCTGGCAACGGGAATGCCCATCGCCTTCGCCCTGGGTCTTGCCGCCTTCGCAGCGCTCTACATGCAAAGCGGCGCCGGCATTTTCTACGTGCTCGGCGATACGATGTTTTCAGGCATCGCCAATCTGGCCTATGTGTCGATCCCGATGTTCGTCCTTATGGGCGCGGCGGTCGCCTCCTCGCCGGCGGGATCTGATCTCTACACCTCGCTCGACCGGTGGCTGAACCGCATCCCGGGCGGCCTCATTCTGTCCAATATCGGAGCTTGCGCCATCTTTTCCGGCATGACGGGCTCGTCGCCGGCGACCTGCGCCGCGATCGGCAAGATGGGCATTCCGGAGATGATACGGCGCGGCTATCCCACTTCGGTCGCGAGCGGCTCCATCGCTGCCGGCGGCACGCTGGGTATTCTCATTCCCCCTTCGGTTACGCTGATCGTCTACGGAATAGCGACCGAGACCTCCATCGGGCGGCTGTTCATGGCGGGCATCGTCCCCGGCATTCTGCTGACGATCATGTTCATGATCTGGGCGATCATCGATTGCAAACGCAAGGGCTACGAATTCGATGCACGCCTGGTTCGCTACTCGATTAAGGAACGTCTGGCCGGCCTTCCGCGCATCCTGCCGTTCCTGCTGATCATCGCCGGCACGCTCTACGTACTCTATGGCGGTATCGCCACGCCTTCCGAAGCAGCCGGTGCGGGCGCCTTCCTGACATTGGCCGTCGTGATCGTCGCCTATCGCCTGTTCCGCTTTCGGCCGGTCGCCGGCATCTTCGGGTCGGCGATGAAGGAAAGCGTCATGATCATGATGATCATGGCGGCTGCCGAGCTCTTCGCCTTCGCGCTGTCGTCGCTGTTCATCACGCAGACCGTCGCGGCTGCGATTGCGGACGTGGAGGTCAACCGCTGGGTGCTGATGCTGATCATCAACGTCTTTCTGTTGATTTGCGGCATGTTCCTGCCCCCCGTCGCCGTCATCGTGATGACCTCGCCGATGCTCTTCCCGATCGTCACCCAGGCGGGTTTCGACCCCTACTGGTTCGCGATCGTGCTGACGATCAACATGGAGGTCGGCCTGATCACGCCTCCGATCGGGCTCAACCTTTTCGTTATCAATGCCATTGCGCCGCAGATTCCGACGAAGGACATTCTCTGGGGGTCCCTGCCTTACGTGTTCGTCATGTTTTTGGCGATCATTCTCCTCTGCGTCTTTCCGGGCATCGCGACGTGGCTGCCGAACCAGATGCTGGGAACCGTCCAATGAGCACGACGTCCTTTTTCAGCGACATGCTGCAGAGCATTGCCGAGCGCGGCCGGCGATTCTTGTCCCTCGGCCCGGCCCGGAACGGCGATGTCAATCCGGTCGGCACCATGGAAGCGCTCTGCGACACGCTGCTGTCGAGCCGAGGCGAGGCGTCGGGCATGGCGCTGGCCAAGAACATTCTGGATCGCTGGCAAGGCTTCGATCAGGACAAACGGCGCGATTTCATGTTGGCGCTGCTCTCTCGTTTCGGCCCTGATATCGAGCGGCTGGAGCTGGCGATCGACGCCTATCGCGCCGATCCGACGCCGAAGGCGCTGCTCGAGATGAGCATGGCGGCAGAACCGCGCCGCCAGGAATTGATCCGCAGGCTCAATCTTGCGCCGAACGGCATCGCGACCCTCGTCCGCATGCGGGCGGACCTGCTCGAACTCAAAGCCCAGAACCCCGATCTGGAGGCGGTCGATACGGACTTCGCGCATCTCTTCGGATCCTGGTTCAATCGGGGCTTCCTCGTGTTGCGGCCGATCAGCTGGTCGACGCCGGCCGACATTCTGGAGAAGATCATTCGATACGAGGCCGTCCATCATATCGGCGGCTGGGACGAGTTGCGCCGGCGGCTTGCGCCGGAGGACCGGCGCTGCTTCGCCTTCTTCCATCCGCAGCTGGTCGACGATCCGCTGATCTTCGTCGAAGTGGCGCTGACACGCGAAATGCCTTCCAACATCGCGGAGCTGCTGAAGGAGGACCGTGCGCCGATCCGCGCTACCGACGCGACGACAGCCGTCTTCTATTCCATTTCGAACTGCCAGGAAGGTCTTAGGGGCATTTCTTTCGGCAACTTCCTGATCAAACAGGTGGTGGAGGATCTGCGGCGCGACCTCCCTCGCCTCGACACCTTCGTGACGCTGTCGCCGGTGCCGGGCTTTGCCGATTGGTTGTCGCGCGAACGCCGGGCCGAAACGTCCAACGCCCTCTCCGCTGCCGACCGCAGCAGGCTCGCGGTGCTCGACGAGCCTGATTGGGCCGATCAGCCGGAGACCGCGGCGGCCATCCAGCCAAGCCTGACGGCTGCGGCCGCCTGGTATTTCCTCAGGGCTCGCAATCGCAACGGCAAGACCGTCGATCCCGTCGCCCGGTTCCATCTCGGCAATGGCGCACGGCTCGAACGCATCAATTTCCTGGGCGACCGGTCCGAACGGGCGATGCGCCAGGCCCACGGGCTGATGGTCAACTATCTCTACAAGCTCGACGACATCGAGACCAACCACGAGGTCTTTGCGACCCGCGGCGAGGTCGTCGCCGCACCCGCCATCCGCCGGCTGGTGCCGGCCGACAGGAGTTCACGCAGCCTCGTTCCAGGTCCGGACGCCTTTGCCCCGGAAGTCCGATCAGCCGACGCACCAGGAAGGAAAGGCAACAAGGAGTTCACTTCATGAGCAACCATCTGTTCGACGCCATACGCCGGGCAGCGCGCCCCGATTCCGCCTTCATCCTGACGGCCGACGGCGGCCGCTGGACCTATGGCGACATGCTGGAGCATTCGGGCCGCATCGCTTCCGCGCTCGACAGCCTCGGTGTGCGGCCGGGCGATCGGGTGGCGGTGCAGGTGGAGAAGAGCCCCGAGGCGCTGATGCTTTATCTCGCCTGCCTGCGCGCGGGCGCGGTCTATCTTCCCCTCAACACGGCCTATACGCTTGCCGAACTCGACTATTTCTTCGCAGATGCCGAGCCTCGGCTCATCGTCTGCGCGCCGGCTGCAAAGGAGGGGATCTCGAAGCTTGCCGCCGATCACGGCGCCAAGGTCGAGACGCTCGACGAGAAAGGTGGCGGCTCGCTGATCGACCTTGCCCGGGGCAATGCGCCGGATTTCCGCGACGCTGACCGCGGTCCGGATGACCTCGCCGCCATCCTCTACACGTCGGGCACGACCGGGCGGTCCAAGGGCGCGATGCTGACGCATGACAACCTCCTCTCGAACGCCGCCACGCTTCGCGACCATTGGCGCTTCACGGCCGACGACAGGCTGATCCACGCGCTGCCGATCTTCCACACGCATGGCCTCTTCGTAGCATCGAACGTCGTTCTTCTGGCCGGCGCCTCGATGTTTTTCCTGCCGAAATTCGACGCCAACGAAGTCCTGCGTCTGATGCCGCAAGCAACCGCAATGATGGGCGTTCCGACCTTCTATGTGCGTCTCGTTCAGAATCCGGGGCTGACGCCCGAGGCAACCGCCGGGATCCGGCTTTTCGTGTCTGGCTCGGCTCCGCTGCTTGCCGAGACCCACAGGATTTTCGCCCAGATGACCGGACATGCCATTCTAGAGCGCTACGGCATGACCGAAACCAATATGAACACCTCCAACCCCTATGACGGCGAGCGCATCGCCGGAACCGTCGGCTTCCCATTGCCGGGTGTTTCGCTTCGCGTCGCCGATCCGGAGAGCGGCAGGCCACTCCCGAAAGGCGAGACGGGAATGATCGAGGTGAAGGGCCCGAACGTGTTCAAGGGCTATTGGCGCATGCCCGAAAAGACGCAGGCGGAGTTCCGCGCCGACGGCTTCTTCATCACCGGTGACCTCGGCAAGATCGACGAGCGGGGCTATGTCCATATCGTCGGGCGAGGCAAGGATCTCGTGATTTCCGGCGGATACAACATCTATCCCAAGGAAGTCGAAACCGAGATCGACCAAATGCCGGGGGTCGTGGAAGCGGCAGTCATCGGCGTGCCGCATCCGGACTTCGGCGAAGGCGTCACGGCCGTGGTCGTCCGGAAGCCGGGTGCGACGATCGACGAGCGCGCCATTCTCGATGGTCTGGAAGGCCGGCTGGCGCGCTACAAGCAACCGAAACGGGTGATCTTCGTGGACGACCTGCCGCGCAATACGATGGGCAAGGTTCAGAAGAACGTCCTTCGCGAAACATATGCGCGTCTTTATGCAGGAGCCGAGGCGCGCGCGTAGGCATCGCGCGCACGCCCAGAGATTGCTTCCAATCGGTTAGAGCATTCAACGTTTCATAGAAACACTGAAATGCTCTAACCATTTGATCCAACGCACTTCCGGACGGAAAACCGTTACACACTTTCCTCATCCGCTCTACGAGATGGCGAGCACTTCGAGCTCCTGATCGCCGACACTCGCGATGTCCCCGACAGATTTGCCCATAAGAACCCTTGCCACGGGGGACACGTAGGAGATCGAACCGGCCTTGGGATCGGCTTCATCCTCTCCGACGATCCGATATTTCTGTACCCGCCCGTCATCACGGCTGAAGGTGACCGTGCTTCCGAATGCGACCACATCGAATGAAGCCGGATCGGAGACGAGTTGAGCCGTCCGAACTCTTTCCGCGAAATAGCGCAGGTCACGCAAGGGGCCCGCCGCCTGCCGCCGCCGTTCATTCACGTCCTCGATCGTGCTTGCGGCCTCGGAGGCTTCGCGAGCCTGTTGGAGGTGCAATTCCAGAGCCTTCAATCCCTTTGCCGTGACAAGGTTCGGATGGGGTGAGACAGGCCGGTCAGGCAGCAGTGTTTCCGAGGCCGTTTCGGCACTTTCTTCCTTGATGAAGGCTACGCTCACCGGTGGACTCCGCTTGGACGTGGCGCTCTCTCCTTAGGAGCGATCGCACTCTGTTTTCCTCGGAACTATATAGGGCGATGACAGGAACCGACAGTATCGACACATCGAGTTTCTGCTCATTCTCTCGCCGACGGAATAGAAGCCTCGCCGTTCCGTTACTCCCGGGCCATTCAACGGGAGAAGCGGGATGTTAAGTTTCCTAAAGAAAGATCCGCTGGTCATTCAGTTTGTCTGCCATCCGGAAGACGACGGCGTCATCGCGCGGCCGGTACCGGCCAAATCGGTTCTGCCTGATTGGTTCCGCCGGCTGCCGGCGGTCGACAAAGGGCACCAGTCGGCAATCAACAACGGTCTGACCGTCAAACGCTGCATGCCCTTTCTCGATGCCATGACCACCGGCTGGATCCTGCCGATCGCCGCGACGGTGCGCCTTGACATCAAGGATGACGGCCGCAGCGTCGAGGCCGGCTGGGAGTTCGACCGGGTAATGGTCAGCAACCACGGCGCCCATCAGGTGGCGGGAAATCCGAAAGAGCCCTCCCCGCCCTGCAAGTTTCACAATTACTGGTCGATCCGCACACCGCCCGGATGGAGTTGCCTGTTTCTGCCGCCGCTAAACCGCCCGGGACAGCCTTTTGAATGCGTGGCCGGGATTGTCGATACGGACAGCTATAGCGCTCACATCCATTTTCCGTTCTTCGCGACGGCACCGGATGGCCTTCACGTCGTCGAAAAGGGAACGCCGCTTGTGCAGGTGATACCCTTCCGCCGTGCCGATGCGGCAGTCACAGCGGAAATCCGCGCCGAAACCCGCGCGGAAGCTGTTGAGCGCGAGACGGTCCACCGAAACACCATCGCCGCAGAAGGCTGGTATCGCAAGTCCGCGCGCGCCGCTCGCTAGGGCACTTCCAGAACACGTGTGTAACGGTTTGCCGTCCGGAAGTGCGCAGCTTTAAAGGTTAGAGCGTTTCACCGTTTTCAACGAGATCCTAAAACGCTTTGAAAGGTCCGGTAAAAAAGGCGGGGGCCGGAATATCCGGCCCCCGCTCTTGTCGCACCGTCAGCTTTCCCGCAACCTCAGCGCCCTGTGTGCCAGAGCTTGCCCGGACGGTACTCCCGGTCGGACCGGTTCGAGCTCGAATTGGACGAACGGTTGGAGGATGAGTTCGACGAGCTGTTCGAGGATGAATTGGAGCTCGAATTCGAGGAACTGTTGGACGACGAGTTGGAACTCGAATTGCTCGAGGAGTTGGAACTCGAATTGGATGAGCTGTTGCCGGCGACTATGATCTCGCCGTCGGTCCGGCCGGTCGTCTGGGCGGTTTGCGTCGAAGCGCGATCCACGCCGGGAAATGAGGAGGTATATTCCCTTGCTTCGGCGGCAGAGCCCACGAGTGCCGCCAAGCCGGCGGCGATTGCCTTGTTCGTCCAGTTCTTTGTCATCTCATCTACTCCTTATGAAAACCGGACCGCTTCTTCGGTCCGCAGGAGTAACGGGCGGTGCGCGCCTCTATTCCATGACCGCGATTTTTGATGCACTCACCGTTGCGCACCTCGGAGTTCGCCGAGAGCTCTAGCCTCTTCCGCCGCCTCGAGCGGCGCCCCTGCATCGATCGCTGTCAGATAGGCGTCGAGCGTTTCCGTGGAAGATGCAGGAGCATAGCCGCCGCTCGCCACGGGTGCGATGACGGCGAAGGTCACACGCCACTCGGCCCCGGTGCGGCAGGCAACCGAAACCACTGTTGAGCCATCGGCCGAGTCCAGCTCGAACTCGCGGCACAGCGCCTGCGCCTTGTCACGAAATGTCGCAATCGCCCGGAAGCGTTGCGTGGAACCCGGCAGCCGCCGTTCCTCGCCTGCGGCGACCGTGGCGAGCGCCTCATCAAGCGCAGGACTGCTTATGGCGGCAACGCGCAAGCCACCTTCGATCGGTGCCTCGACACTTCCCCGCAGCCAATACCCGCCGAATCCCGCAACGACAGCCGCCAGCGAGGCAGCGACGGGAGCGAGCCATCGACTTCTGTTAGATCCTTTCGCAACGCGGCGTGGGAAAGGCAGGATGCCCGCGCCCGATACAGGAGGTGGCGACGTCTTCTCCGTCACCATTCTTTCGACCGCACGCTTGAGTCCGGAAGGTACCGGCTCATCGAGCAGCGGCTCCATAGCGGTCTTGGCAGCGTGGCGCGTTTCGATGAAGAGCGCCACCCGCGCGACCAGCTCGTCATCCGATTCCATCGCTCGTTCTACTTCGGCGATCGTCCCGGCGTCGAGCTCGCCGTCGGCGAACCGCATCAGTGTCTCGTCGGAGAAGTCCGTTCCTGTCATTCGTTTGTGCCCTTTATTGACTGAGAACGTCCGGTCGTCTGTGTTATTCCGGCAGCCTCGGCCAAACTCTTGCGTGCCCTCGCCAGTCGGCTCATAACCGTGCCTATGGGAATGCCCATCACATCGGCCGCTTCGCGATAGGATAGCTCCTCAACGCAGACAAGAAGAACCACCTCCCGCTGCTCGTCCGGCAATTCGGCGATCGCCTCCGCGACGGTTTTGAGGGTCAGCCGCGCTTCGGCTTCCCGCTCGCCGGATGAACCGGCGATGTCATGACGCTCGGTGATATCGTCCTGCACGCCTGCGGTCTTCTGCCGGCGTACCTGGTCGATCCAGAGATTGCGCAGGATGCGGAATATCCAAGCGTCGAACCGCGTGCCCGGCTCGAAGCGCTCGGCACTGGCCAGTGCCCGCTCGCAGGCCGCCTGCACAAGATCATCGGCGACATCACGCGAGCCGCAAAGCGAGATGGCGAAGCGGCGCAGATTGGGCAGGAACGCCATGAGGCGTTCGCCGACATCCTTCACCGCACTGCTCATGTCCCGAAACTCCGTAATTGGCTAGAAGAGGGAATAGACCGACGACTCAGCCGTTCTGACACAATCTACAGGTAGCGGTCTCACCGTCTACAGGTAGCGGTCTCACTGTCCAAAGGAATGCGCTATCTTCCTATTAGCCTGACCTAGCCGATTGAGGTTTTCAGATGCTGACCACGTCGAAACTGGCCCTGCTCGCGCCCATTGCTGCAATCGCACTCTTATCCGGCGACATCCTGGCTCCCGGGAGCATGATCGTGCGTGACGTGCTCGGAACGGGGCTTGCCCTGGCCGACGATGACGACGACGATGACGGTGGGAATGACGGCAACCGCGGCTCGCGCGGTTCCGGCCGCTCCGGCTCCTACGGCGCCGGCGCCGGATGGAGTGGCGGCAAGAGCCTGTTTCCATTCCGAGAGTTCCTGCCACGTTGGACAGCCCCGCGGCGCTCGCGCGCAGCCGCGCCCGCCGCACCGATACGAGCGCCCGATGAGATCGTCGGGCTGGGTTTCAGTTCGACGGAACTCGGCGGGTTGGCGGCCGCAGGCTTCGAGCTCCTCGAACGGAACACGATGGCTTCCTTCAACGCCGAGGTGATCAAGCTTCGCATTCCCCAAGGCCTGACACTGGAAGCCGCTCGGCAGCAGGCCCGCGCCCTGGCGCCTCAAGCGGTGATCGACTTCAACCATTATTTCCGGCCGGAACAGCATCCCGATGCCCCGTGCGCCGCAAGCGACTGCCTGGCACGCGACGTGATCGGCTGGCCCTCGGCTCAAACCTGGCCTGGCACTTGCGCGGCAGGCGTGCGTATCGGCCTTGTCGATACGGCGATCAACCCCGATCACATCGCATTCGAGGCTCGCAACGTAGAGATCGTCCGCCTCGTCGACGAAGACCTGCCGGAGCCCGGCAGGCAGCACGGCACCGCTGTCGCGGCCTTGCTCGTGGGCTCAGCCACGAGCCGCACGCCGGGCCTGATACCGGGTGGCAAGCTCATCGCCGTGGACGCGTTTCACCGGGCGGGGCGGCAAGACGACCGCTCCGCCGCCTTCGATCTGGCGCGCGCACTCGACCTCCTCGCTGGGCGTCAGGTTCAGGTGATCAATCTCAGCCTTGCCGGCCCGCCCAATCTCCTGCTCGAACAGGCGGTCAAAAAGGCGGGGGAGCGCGGCATCATCATGGTCGCCGCCGCGGGCAATGACGGTCCGAGAGCCGAGCCCGTCTATCCGGCTGCCTATGAAGAGGTCATTGCCGTCACCGCGACCGACAGGCGCAAACGGCCCTACCGGCGCGCCGGACGCGGGGAGCATATCGACTTCGCCGCCCCTGGCGTGGCGGTCTGGACAGCAGCTTCGGTCAGCGGCGCGCGTCCGAAGACGGGAACCTCTTTCGCCGCCCCTTTCGTGACCGCGGCGGTGGCGATGATGAAAGCATCTGAAGCGGACCTCGCTCCGGAATTGCTCCGCGACAGGCTGACCGGGCACGCCGAAGATCTCGGAGAACCGGGAAAGGATCCTGTCTTTGGCTGGGGCCTGTTGAACGCGCGAGCGATTTGCAAGACGAAGAGCTAAGCAGCGTCGTGCGGTGCAAGACATGCATGGGAAGGGCCAAACCCACCGACCGGCCACTCGCAACAGCCACGCCATCCTCGCTGTGTGAAGGCGCTGCAGCGTTGCGAGGCCGATGTGCCTGGCTTTTCTTGCGGGCGCATTGAATACTTGGTGATCCCGTGCGAATTTCGAAGCGCATAATGGGAGCTTCTTCCGTGAGGTAGCTCTACGTTCACTGGCGGCCGGGCAGGTGATTTCCCAATGTCGGCCGCTTGCGGCCCAAATCCGAATGTTTCCGAGCGAAAGGACCACGCAATGGCGAAGAATACGATTTGCCTATGGTACGATAAGGACGCCGAGGCTGCCGCTCGTTTCTACTGTGAGATCTTTCCTGACAGCGCGGTGCATGCCGTGCACCGCGCACCCGGTGACTACCCCGCGGGCAAAAAGGGCGACGTGCTGACGGTGGACTTCACCGTTGCGGGCATTCCCTGTATCGGCCTCAACGGGGGTCCCGCATTCAAGCACAACGAGGCTTTCTCCTTCCAGATCGCCACCGACGATCAGGAAGAGACCGATCGCTACTGGAATGCCATCGTCGGCAATGGCGGCAAGGAAAGCGCCTGCGGCTGGTGCAAGGACAAATGGGGGATTTCCTGGCAGATCACTCCGCGCGTACTGACCGACGCGATGGCGGCCGGCGGCGACGAAGCGAACCGAGCGTTCGAGGCGATGATGGACATGAAAAAAATAGACGTCGCTGCAATCGAGGCGGCGCGGCGCGGTTGATGCTCCACCGGACTGCGGCCCGGTTTACGGCAAGAGCGTGTCTGCATTTCCCTGTGCAGACGCTCGGACCGCCAGTTAGCTGAGCATTCAATGTTTCATGGAAACGTTGAACGACGGAAAACCGTTACACACTTTTCCTGGTAGCGCTCTAGAAGGAGATTCCTTGAGCCTTGTCTGTGCCAAGAAGCTGACGAAGTGAATTCTTCGGCATCGGCCTGGACAAATGGAAGCCCTGCAATTCGTCACAGCCAAGCTTGCGCAGGATTTCGCTCTGCTCCTCGGTCTCGACGCCCTCGGCGGTGATGCGCAGGCCTTTCGCATGTGCGACACCGACGATGGACTGCACGACCGCCACGCCGCCACCGGGCCGGTCGAAGGCGTGGACGAAAGAGCGATCGATCTTGATCCGGTCGACCTCCAGGCGCTGCAACCGCCCAAATGAGGAGAAGCCCGTACCGAAATCGTCAAGTGCGAACTTGACGCCGAACTCGCGTAGCGCGGTGATGTTTTTTTCGCAGACGCCGGCTTCGTCGAGGAGAGCCGTTTCGGTGATCTCGAGCTCCAGTCTCGACGGCTCGACCCCGAACTGCCGCAGCAGTGAGAGAACCTGGGCGGCATAATGCCGTTGTCCAAGCTCGACCGCGGAGACGTTCACTGCAATGTCGAGGCCTGGAAATTCGCGCGCCGTAGAACAGGCTTCCTTCAGCACGAAAGCGCCGAGCCGATCGATGAGGCCGGCAGTCTCCGCAAGCGAAACGAAGGAATCCGGTGCTATGTTGCCCTTGCTCGGATGCCGCCAGCGAATAAGAGCTTCCAGCGAGCTTATCTCGTGGGACTGCGCCGAATAAACGGGCTGGTAGAAAACCTCGAGCTGATTGCCGGCATCCAGGGCCGCTCGCAGATCCTGTTCCAGATCCCGCTTCGTCCTGATCAGTTCGTCCATGTGAGGGCCAAACACTGCGTATCGGTTCCGCCCGGCCGACTTGGCGTGGTAAAGCGCGATATCGGCCTTCCGCGTGATCTCGACGGGATCGGCGCCATTCCCGGTCGCGACCGCCACACCTATCGAGAGTCCGATGAGAATCGGCTGTCCGTCTATCTCGAAAGGCCGGCGGATCGAAGCGATCAGCGAGTCACAGAGCTTCTCCACCTGGTCCTGGCGGGTGCGTTCGACGATGATGGTAAACTCATCGCCACCAATTCTGGAAATGGCGGCACCAGCAGCGGTTTCCTTAAGCCGTTTCGCGACCTCGACCATCAGCCGATCGCCAACAGGATGGCCGAGTGTGTCGTTCACTTGCTTGAAGCGGTCGAGATCGAGGTACAGGAGAGCATTGGCTTGATCGATTGTCGACGTAGCGACGACCCGCGCCAGCAGACCGTTGAAAGACGCACGGTTGGCGAGTCCCGTCAACGGATCGTGACGCGCCAGATGGTTGAGCTCCGCCTGGCTTTCCTGCAGACGTCTCGACCGCCTCCGCAATACGATACTGAGCGCGCTGGTGAGGGCAAAGAGGAGGGCGCCGGCGACCAGAAGCACCGGCGCCGTGGCCTTCATCACATCGGCACCGGGCCTGAACGGGAGCCAGGAGAAATAACCTATCGTTTCTCCGGACGATGAAACGATCGGAGCATAGGACCGCTGCCGACCGAGTTCCGGCAAAACAGAAAAGCGCAGGTCCTCGAAACCATAATCCTCACCGAGATGGGTCAGGAGATCGCCGTCGAGAAAGCGGACGGCCAAGTGCAGAAATTCCCTGCCGGGCTCCTGAACGATATCACCGGTGTCCGACACGATCGGCTTCACGCTGATAATCGCCGGGCGGCCCCCGATGCGTACGAGATCGCCCTCGCCGATGGACAGCACCTGCTCGCTCGTTCCTTCCTCGTCGCCTGCTGCGAGCCTCTCTTGCAGCTTGGCGATCAGCGGCATTGCTTCGGGTTCTATGTTGCTGAAAGCTTCGTCAGTCCGGCCGGCAAGAAAGGCGTATAACGGCTTACGGTCCGGACTGATCACGAATGCGCCGTCGTGTCGGAAATAGCTGTTCATCCAGCTGCCCAGGTTGGAATCAACCCACCGCGAATCCCATTTCTGCGAAACTTTTCTGACGGCGTCATCCCAGACGGTGACGCTCTCCTGATCATGGGCGATGCTGCCTTGCATCTTGGAGATGACAAGCTCGACGAGGTGTTGCTGCCGCTTGACCGCCACAGCGTCCGATTGCTGCGCCGACCAGCGGACGGCCAGGTATATGCCTCCCATCAAAGCCATTGCGATGGCCAAGGGCAGCATCCACCTGAAAACCGCGACTTTGCCAGCCACAAACCTCATCCGCACTCCTCCTGATAGGGCTGCTCATCATTGAGCTGAACGTCTTAAAACGGCGTAAGCTTCGCACGTGCCCTTCGGCATCTCACGATCTAGTCCGCTTTGACCGTGCTTTCCCTATCCGCGCGCTTGCTTCTCCGCATGGCGTATCCGGGTGCGATCTTCGGATGGGCGAGTTTCAAAGACCGAGGCAATTCGTCTGAAAGCGCTTCGCGGACGGCGTCGCCCATCCCGAATACCACGAAATCCGCCTGCAGCGATTCAACGAGCTGGTCTCTTTCGGTTGTTTCCGGCCGGCCATCCTCTTGCCACAGAACGATCCCGATGCGCGCCGCAGGGGCCATGCGTTTCAGCCGACGCACGGTAAACTTGGCATGTCTCATGAAATCCCGGTCGAGAACGCTCAGGACGACGGCGTTTCGCCCCTCGAGCTTCAAAGCCTTTATATTGCCCGCCTTGAGGACGTCGTGACCGGCGTGAGCCGCCTCCGCGCCCTGGATCCATAGGGTCTGGGCGAGCATCGATGCGGCAACGTCATCGAGATCACTGCGCCCTCCGACGCACAGGACGGACTTCCCGTCGCCGAGGGGAAGATCATATTCGTCCGCATCATCATCATCACCATTTTCCTGCGCTTCCGCGCCCGTTTCCTCCTCCCCCTCCTCTTCGCCGGCAATCTCCTCGAGATTGGCGATGAGGGTATTCGCATTCTGGGCAATCTGAGCCGCCTGGGCGTTTGTCAGGGCGCCCCGTGCGCGGTCCCGCTCCGCCAGGAGCAGTGCGGGAATAGCAACCGTGTCGTAGAACTCGACGAGATACTTCTCCTCCAGCATGTCTTCCGCATTGTCCGTCGCCTCATCCGGATCTCCGGCGAGCAGACGCTGATAGAGGCGCTCCTTCGGATCGAGCACGGGCTCGTTGCCCAGCAGGATCTCCAGAAACTCGAATTGCGGGACGTGGCGACCGAGAACGACAAGGCACACGGTGAGCGGCGTCGACAGCACCAGTCCGACCGGCCCCCAGAGCCATGCCCAGAAGATCGCCGCGACGATGATCGCAAGCGGCGACAAACCGGTGCGGGAACCGTAAAGCCAGGGCTCGACGACATTGTTGCTCACGAGTTCGAGGACAATGAACAAGGCCGCCGTCCAAACGAGCAGGCTCCATCCAGGTGCCGCGGCAAACGCCAGGAACAACGGCAGAGCCGCAGCGATGACAGGCCCGATATAGGGGACGAAGCGCAATACGATGGCGAGCATCCCCCAGAGGACCGCATTGGGGATACCGAGCAGCGAGAGGCCGATGGCCAGCGGAATGCCGTAGGTGATGTTCACGACCAACTGCATGAGCAGGTACCGGCCGACGCGAGCGCCCGCGTCCTGAAGTGCTTCGGTCGTTCGATGCAGGTCGCCGTAGCCGACCAGCCGAATGAAACGGTCGCGCAGCTCCTCCCTCTCGAACAGCATGAAGATGACCACGACGATGACGAGGCCGGTCGTCGCCAAGGGCCCGAGCAGAGGATTGATGATATTCTTCAGTGTTTCGACCGGCCGCTGCGGAGAGAAAATCTCCACGAGCAACGGCTGGGTCTCCGGCGCCGGTTCGGGTGAGGCGCGCACCTCGGGTTCGGGCCGGCTGATCTCCGTGCTGATCCTCTCTATGACACGGCCAATCCGTTCAAGGATCTGGCTTTCCGATCCGGTCTCCTTCAGGGTCCTGACCTTCTCGACGATGTTGTACTGATAGGTCGGCAGGTTCTGAGCCACCTCGCTCACTTGCATCGCTATGACCGCGCCGAATGCGGACAGGAACAGAAAAGCCGTCGTCACCGTCCCGACGACGGCCACCGAACGGGGACAACCGACCCGACGCAGCCTCGAAACCAGCGGCGCGAGCGCAAAGGTGAGCAGAATGGCGATAGCCAGCGGCAGGAAGACGTCGCGGGCGAAATAGAGGACGGCAACCGTGGCAGCGGTTGCGATGAGGGTCGGGAGACGTGACGGCTGCGCCGCGGCTGCTGCGCCGCGCGCAAACGCGATTTGCTGCAGGCCGCCTGCGGCGGCTGCACGATCCTGGTCGACGCCACGCGAGAACTTCAGCACCACACCCTCCACCACTTCACCCGGCGGTCGACCTGGTTGCGACCAGCAGGCAAGAAAACTTGTTCGCAAGTAGGTAGGGCAGTGTTTGGCGCCGCCCAGCAGATGCTCCGTTGCAAGGAACCGCGGCGGTTGCCATTTCCCCGTGCCAAACCAAGCCCCCACCAGCATGACGGCCGAAGCATCGCGCCGGGAACCATTCTGCGCCCGGCGTGTTTCTGCGACGGGGGATCAATCGCGGTCTTCTGAAGAGGTAACCACATGAAAAATATGATCATTGCCGCGGCAGCACTGATGAGCGCCGTGGCCACGACTTCACTCGCGCAGACGACACCTTCACCGGAAGGAGAAACGCCTGCTGTCGCAACGCCCGATTCTGAGAACCCGACGGCACCGGTCGAAGGCGCGAACAGCTTTACTGAAGCGCAAGCGAAGGAACGGATCGAAGAGGCCGGATACACCGAGGTCAGCGGATTGAAGCTCGACGACAAGGGTGTGTGGCAGGCAACTGCGATGAAGGAGGGCAAATCCGTTTCGGTCGCTCTCGACTACCAGGGCAACGTAACGGCGCAGTAGTCCACAGACTCCAAAGGAAAAGGGAGAACGAATATGAGAACCGTAACAGGGCTCTTTGACGACTATGCAGATGCTCGCGAGGCCGTAAGCGATCTGGAAACGGCAGGCGTTCCTTCAGACAACATCAGCATCGTCGCGAACAACACGGGAGATCGCTACTCGACGGACGGCTCGAACGCGGCCGAAGGGGCCGGTGCCGGAGCTGGCCTCGGCGCTGCCGGAGGCGGCGTCGTTGGCCTTCTGACGGGGCTTGGCCTTATGGCCATTCCTGGAGTTGGCCCAGTGGTGGCTGCCGGCTGGCTTGCCTCCACCGCGGCCGGTGCGGCCGCCGGCGCAATCGCCGGGGGCGCAGCCGGTGGCCTGATCGGTGCGCTGACGGAATCCGGCGTCGATGAAGAAGACGCCCATGTCTACGCCGAAGGCGTTCGCAGAGGGGGCACTCTGGTCACGGCAAGGGTCGAAGACAGTGTCGCACCCCGAGCAGAAGCGATCCTGAAACAGCGCAAAATCGTAGATCCTGCGGCCCGCAGAAGCATCTATGCCCAGGAAGGATGGTCACGTTTCGACGAAAATGCCGATCCGTACACGCTCGATCAGGTCGAACGGGAGCGTGAGCGGTACCGCGGCATGATGCCATAACGGCAGGGCTGACGTCCGCCGCTGCGGGGGCTGCAAGGGCGGCCGGCCCTCGCAGCTATCTCCGCGGCCGTCGAGCAAAATCGGCAGCGCACACGCGCGCCCCATGCTTCTTCTGGGGCGTGCTCACTTGATCTTCAGAAGTAGCATCTTGCCGGCCATGGTAATGCCGTGAGCCGACTCCTCGGGCGGAACATCCGTATCGAGCGCCTTCACGAGGTTGTGCTCGCGCAGCTCGTTCAGGGTCGCGGTCGTCAGGAACTTGATCTTCTGCGGCCGTTCCTTGAACCGGTCCTTCCTTGCATAGGTGACCTGGGCATTCAGGTGCGTCCACCTCTTCCCACCCTGGGGATGGACGTCACCGTCCTTGGCAAGCTTAAGGCCCCGGATCTGCGTTGGCGTCAATTCAATCATGTCGTCGTCTTTCGTCCATCTTCGGTAAGGGAGCGGCGCAGCGACCCTGCGGCGTCGCGGAATGAAACCAGCCTCCGGCGCCGGTCGTCCCAGAGCACGAGCCGGACGCATTTGAGGCTGTCCCACAAGGTGATCCGGCCGATGTCGGCAAGTTGCGGATTGTCACGCAGTACTTCCGGCAGACGGTAATAGGGGATCCGGCTGGACAGGTGGTGCACGTGATGAATGCCGATATTGCCGGTGAGCCACCGCAGCACCGGCGGAAGATCGTAATGCGAGGCACCATGCAGCGCCGCCTGAGGAAACCGCCAATCCTCGCCCGCCGACCAGTGGGTCTCCTCGAACTGGTGCTGCACATAGAAGAGCCAAACGCCGGCTGCACCTGCGAGCAGCACGACCGGAAGATGGATCAGGAGAAAAGGTCCCAACCCGACGGCCCACACCATCAAGCCGGCCAGCGTAACGATCGCAAGATTCGTCCCCATGGTCGAAATCCAAGGCAGAGCACCCGAGTTCATCATCCCGAACGGCAGGCGTTGCTTGAACAGGAAGAGCCAGGCTGGCCCGATGCCGAACATGACGAGCGGGTGCCGGTACAGCCGGTAGCCGAGGCGCTTCGTCGGCGAAAGGGCTCGGTACTCGGCAATGGTCAGCGTGGTGATGTCACCAACCCCGCGTTGGTCGAGATTGCCCGCAGTCGCATGATGGGCGGCGTGTGCACGCCGCCAATAGTCGTAAGGGGTCAGGGTCAGGACCCCGAGCACGCGGCCGGTCCAGTCATCGAGCCCCCGACGGGCGAAAAACGAGCCGTGGCCGCAATCGTGCTGGATCATGAACAATCTGAGCAGGAAGGCGCTGGCAGGAAGGATCGCGATCAGCCCGGGCCAAAAGCCGTTGGCCAGGGAAAAGCAGGCCGCTGCCCAGAAGATGGCGAAAGGAACGAGAGTGACGAACAGTTCGAAGGCGCTACGCCCCAGACGGGGCTGCCGGTATTTCGCCAGCGTCTTCAACCACGCTCCAGCATTGTCCTCAACAAGTGAAGCGGGTGGATAGACATGTGCGCTCATTATAACCGGTCCGTTTTTCGCTCGCCCCGTGATCATCTGCCAGGGCAATGGGCTGCGCCCGTGGAACGGGTGCAGGTGTTGAAGTGTTACGCCCGGCGGGCTTTGCGGGCCGCATAGCGGCGGTCGCGTTCGGCCTTGCGGGCCGCCTCGTCGGCGACGACACGCGAGACCCGATCGGCAATTTCTGCCTGGCGGGCTTCGGCTTCAGCCCTTTGCTCGGCCTCGGCAGCCGCGGCCAACGCAGCGGCTTCTGCCAGAATTCGCTCGTTCTCGGCTGTCTTCAGCGCTTCGCGCTCGGCGCGACGGGCCTCCCTGGCACGGTTGGCCGCTTCGCGCGCAGCCAGTTTTTCCTGCATTTCAGGGTCGGTCGGCTTGGGAGCGGATGCAAATTTTGTCAGAAGCTGGCGCTTTGCATCTGCCGCGGCATTGCGTCGTTCGGCAAAGCCGTTGTCGTTCGGGTGTCTCAATCGTTGTTCCTTTGATATCGTTTGGTCGCGAAGACCGCCTCAACGGAAAAAGGCCAGACATTCGCCTGGCCTCTTCGAACCTCTTGCCGCGATGCCAGTACATCCGTGGTCATCAGCGGCGAAAAAGCATTAGGCAGCGCGGAGCTGGCCTGCGGACATCTTGCCCGACTTGTTGTCGCGCTCGAGCTCGAAGCCGAGCTTCTGACCTTCAACAATCGAATTCATGCCTGCGCGTTCAACAGCAGAGATGTGAACGAACACATCGGCGCTGCCGTCGTCGGGCTGAATGAAGCCGAAGCCCTTGGTGGAATTGAACCATTTAACTGTGCCAGTGGTCATAACGAACCCTTTCTTAGCAACATAGATCACCGCTGGGCGACGCACAGCGGGGTTTCGACTTTTGAGAGAGGGAAGTTCGTCAAGAGACGCGCACAGCGCAGCAAAACAAATATCGGCAAACAAAGTATCGATGTCCTCTCATAGACGAGAGCGGCGGCCGCGTCAACCTTTTGTTTTCAGAAAAATTGAAGACAACCTTTGGTAGATAACTCCAGGTGGTCGCGTTTCTTTCCATACCGGTGCACCCGCCGCTAGGCCAAATGAGCTGAGTACACCGGTACGCCTCGAAGTGTTTTTAACTAACGAACGCACAGTCTCCTACTCATCCTGACTAGTATCTTGCCGCGGAAAAAGGTATTTAGGTACGTTGAAATATTAATTCCATTTCTCCCGGACAACAATTCGCGTAAATTGCAGACACCGATTTCAGGTCATATTCAGCTTCGAATAATATTTCTTGGCACTCCTATTAATCCATTGCCGTCGATGCTATTTAGGAGTTGCAGCCGCCCTATACGCCGGCCGCAGAAAGAATCCCATGACATTTCGCCCGCTCCTCGACCGCGTCGTCATCCGACGCGCCGAAGGTAACATTAAATCCAAGGGCGGGATCATCATCCCCGACACCGCCAAGGAAAAGCCCCAAGAGGGCGAAGTGATCGCCGTCGGTCCCGGCTCCCGCGACGATAGCGGAAAGCTGATCCCGCTCGACGTCAAGATCGGCGACACGATCCTGTTCGGTAAATGGTCCGGAACAGAGGTCAAGATCGATGGCGAAGACCTGCTGATCATGAAGGAATCCGACATCATGGGCATCGTCGCGAACACCGTCCCGACCGCCGCCAATGCTGCCTAATCCGTCGAATTCCGATCCCTTATCTCAAGCCCGAACTGGCCAAAGACAATGTCCGCCAAACAAATCATCTTCTCCACTGACGCCCGCGATCGCCTGCTCCGCGGCGTGGAATTGCTTAACAATGCCGTCAAGGTGACGCTCGGCCCAAAGGGCCGCAATGTCGTCATCGACAAGTCCCATGGCGCTCCACGCATCACCAAGGACGGCGTTTCCGTCGCCAAGGAAATCGAGCTTGAAGACAAGTTCGAGAATATGGGTGCGCAGATGGTGCGTGAGGTAGCCTCAAAGACCAATGACCTTGCCGGCGACGGCACCACGACGGCTACCGTGCTCGCCGCGTCCATCTTTCGCGAAGGTGCCAAGCTGGTTTCGGTGGGCATGAACCCAATGGACCTGAAGCGCGGTATCGACCTTGGCGTTGCCGCCGTCCTCGCGGAGATCAAGGTACGCGCCACGAAGGTCATCTCGTCGAGCGAGATCGCGCAGGTCGGCACGATTGCCGCAAATGGCGACGCCAGCGTCGGCGAAATGATCGCAAGGGCAATGGAGAAGGTTGGCAACGAGGGGGTGATTACCGTCGAAGAAGCCAGGACGGCCGATACCGAACTCGACGTCGTCGAGGGCATGCAGTTCGACCGCGGTTATCTCTCGCCGTATTTCGTGACCAATGCCGAAAAGATGCGCGTGGAACTGGAGGATCCCTATATCCTCATCCACGAGAAGAAGCTCGGCAACCTGCAGGCTATGCTGCCTATCCTGGAGGCCGCGGTGCAGAGCGGGAAACCGTTGCTGATCATCTCCGAAGACGTCGAAGGCGAAGTGCTGGCAACGCTCGTCGTCAACAGGTTGCGAGGCGGCCTGAAGATTGCGGCCGTCAAGGCGCCCGGCTTCGGCGACCGCCGCAAAGCCATGCTGGAAGACATTGCCGTTCTGACGGCCGGCCAGACGATCTCCGAGGATCTGGGCATCAAGCTTGAGAACGTCACACTCGATATGCTTGGCCGCGC
Source organism: Sinorhizobium sp. GQ132 (assembly GCF_059758575.1). Classification (NCBI taxonomy): domain Bacteria; kingdom Pseudomonadati; phylum Pseudomonadota; class Alphaproteobacteria; order Hyphomicrobiales; family Rhizobiaceae; genus Sinorhizobium; species Sinorhizobium sp. GQ132. The sequence goes on from NZ_JCAXDX010000007.1 coordinate 176,717, forward strand.
CAGGCGGGTGCTGATCGAGAAGGACACGACCACGATCATTGACGGCTCCGGCGACCAAGCCTCCATCCAGGCACGCATCAGCCAGATCAAGGCGCAGATCGAGGAGACGGCGTCCGACTACGACAAGGAAAAGCTGCAGGAGCGGCTGGCGAAACTCGCCGGCGGCGTCGCGGTGATCCGCGTCGGCGGCGCGACCGAGCTTGAAGTGAAGGAAAAGAAGGACCGCATCGACGATGCCCTGAACGCGACGCGCGCGGCGGTCGAGGAAGGCATCGTTCCCGGCGGAGGAGTGGCGCTGCTACGGGCAAAATCGGCCCTTGTCGGTCTCGCCGACGAGAACGCTGACGTAGCCGCAGGCATCTCGATCGTGCGCCGGGCACTGGAAGCACCAATCCGCCAGATCGCCGACAATGCCGGTGTCGAAGGTTCGATCGTTGTCGGAAAACTCGTCGACAGCAAGGATCACAACCAGGGCTTCGACGCACAGACGGAAACCTATGTCGATATGATCAAGGCGGGCATCGTCGATCCCGCCAAGGTCGTGCGGACCGCCTTGCGGGACGCCGGCTCGATCGCGGCTCTTCTGATCACCGCCGAAGCCATGATCGCCGATATTCCCGAGAGGGAGTCTCCCCAAGGCACCGGAACCGGCGCCATGGGCAGTATGGGATACTGAGAGCAGTGCCTGAACCGTTCGGCCGGATGGCCGGGCGGCAAAACGCGAACAACGACGGAGGGGAGGCTTCCAATGGCCATCGAGAACAGCAGCAAGACATCAATCACCCAGCAATTCGACAGCTACAAGCCATCCAAGGCGATCCTCGTATGGGCATGCGCCGCCACGGCAGCCGCAACGATGATCGTCGGCTTCAACTGGGGCGGCTGGGTAACAGGCGGCACGTCTCGCACGGCGGCAGCGGCCGCAGCCGACATCGCGCGCGGTGAACTGGCATCCGCCATATGCGTCGAGCGGTTCAACGCCGCGCCGGACGCGGCCGCAAAACTGATCGAGTTCAAGGCAATCACCGACGGTTACAAGAAGCGTCAATTCGTAGAGGCCGGCGGTTGGGCGACGATGCCGGGCCAGACCTCACCCGACAGCCGCGGCGTTCAAGGTTGCGCCACCGCTCTGGCCATCTGAGCGCAAAATCTGAAAAGCGCTCCCGTGTTTGTTTGGAGCGCTTCAATCTGCCAGATCAGGAGAACGTCAAATGATCCGTTTCGAGAGAAAGCCCGACCCGCAGCCCTCGCTGAAAGAAGCCGAAACCAATCGTACCAAGCAAATGAGCGAAGCCGCGAAGGACGAGAACAAGAAATCGGACACAACGGGAGCGCGGCGTCGCGCGCCTCAAGCGGCTGATGACGACCGGCTCATTTGAGAGCATATTGGACGCCACGGCCTGTTTCTCATTGGGCCCGCCCGTATGGCGGTTCGGCTTTATCAAATTCAACGTCAAAAGGATCGCATCGATGGCTAAAGGACAAGTGAGAGGCAACCGCGAGGCGCGGAAGCCGAAAAAGGAAAAGGCGCCGGTGAAGGTAGAGACGAGCTTCACCAATCAGCTCAAGAATGCCGAGAAGAGCAGCCCACAGGGTGGTAAACACAACGGCTGAGCCCAAGGGACCGGCGGGGGCGCTGCAAGACTTCGGAGCCGCGTGCAACGGCTATTTTGGCGCTGCGGCCGCGGTTTCGCCCGGCGGCAAGATCCTGAACATAAAGGTTGATACCTTTTCCCCTGGCTTGAACGGGCCCGGCACCTGATGACTTACCGGCTTCAGGCTTTGAAGGAATGCTGCAATTGCGCTTGCGTCTTCTTTTGTGAGTTGCGCAAATGCGTGCCACGGCATGATCGGCGCCAGCATGCGGCCGTCGGGGCGCTGCCCGGTCTGAATGGCAGTCACAATCTGCTCCCTGGTCCAGCTGCCGATGCCGGTCTCCTGGTCGGGCGTGATGTTGCGGCCGATGAAAACACCCTCTCCGGGAATTTCGAAGCCTACATCCGACCCGCCCAGAAAGCGTGAGCTGTCCGGCTTTCCAAAAAAATATCCCGGTGTGTGGCAGTCGTTGCAGCCGCCCATCGTGACGAGATATTCCCCCCGCGCAATTTCGGGATCGTCGGCAGCAGCGGCCCCGAGCGGCTGTAGCCCAAAAGCATAGGTGGCGAAACATGCGAACCCAATGCCCAACCGAAACATGCTTGCCTCCTTGAGGTTCGCTGCTGAAGCAAACTGAATATCATAACGGAGTTGCCCTATATATTAGCCATTTTGAATTATCGGGAAATCGCCGAGCCTCTATGTGGTTCAGCCTGACGGAGGTCGCACCATTCGTCGACGACCATCTCGGAAAGTGCGGCCGGTAGAGCGCGCTCCTGGCCAGCGCCCTGCAGCACCTTTGCGACAACAAATCGCGATGCCGCAGGCTAATGCTGCTGGCCAATATGCGAAAAGAGCGACTGCTTCAATTGCTGGCGTACCTCATCAGGCTGCTTCGACAGCGCCGTCGCAATTGTTCTAAGCTCCCGCCTTAGCCCATAGAGCTGATCCAGCAGCGCAAGGATGATCGGGACAGCGTCATCGTTGACGTTCATGTCGCGCCGGAGCTCACAAACCAGGCGGATTCGAGCGACGTCGACGTCGTCAAATGAGAGCCCGCTCTCGCCTTGAGCCGGCACGATCCAGCCGCTGTGCACCCACTGGCGCAGCTGTTTGAGAGTTACGGCGTCGCACTGTTCAAGGACTTGCCTCTCCGACAATTTCATGTGGCCCTCCGTAGAGCTTCGCGCGGGTCATAAGCGTGGCTCTGCCGCCACGTTTCCATGAAACGCTCGAGATCGGGATCGGTCGCCGTCGGCAGAACGACCTTCAGCGTAACACGCTGATCCCCGGCGGGGCCGTTTTGAGACTTCACTCCTTTGCCCTTGAGACGCAGGATGTCGCCCGTATTTGAACCCTTAGGGATGGTCATCGATACGCGCCCGGAAATCGTCGGCACTTGGATTTTTGCACCAAGTACGGCTTCATAGAGCGTAATTGGCAGATCCAATTCGATGTCGTTGCCTTCACGACGGAAGACGGCGTGAGAACGGACGCTTATTTCGATCAAGGCATCTCCGGGTTCCCCGCCAGCAATCCCCGGTGCCCCCTTGCCCCTCAGCCTGAGCGTGCTGCCGTCACGTGTGCCGGCAGGAATGGCCAAGTCGAGCGTGTTCCCATCGGGAAAGGTGATGCGGCGTCGGGCGCCGTTTGCCGCGTCCTGGAACTCGATTCCGAGGTGATAATGACGGTCCTGCCCACGCGCCCTGAAACGAGCCCCTGCCCCGCCGCGCCCGAAAACATCCGCGAAGATGTCCGACACATCTTCGAATTCACCGGTTCCGCTCGCTGCCCCATACCGCCGCGCGTGGTCTGCATCGGCGTAGTGCCTGTAAAAGTGCTGCTGCGGCCGTTCTGCCCCCGACGCATCGATCTCGCCCCGGTCGAACCGGGCCCGCTGCTCGGGATCGCTCAGCAAATGGTGGGCTGCGGAAAGCGCCTTGAATTTGGCTTCCACTTCCTTGTCGCCTGGATGCAGCTCCTTTGCGCGCTTGCGGTAGGCTTTGCGGATCTCATCCGGTGCGGCGGTACGCGGAACGCCGAGTATCTGATAGGGATCATCAGTCACCGATCACCTCCACCAATTTGACGTGCACGTGGACTGCGTGGCTGCGGCAAGCTGCGCGTCAACATCTTCAGACCTCTGCTCGCTAGACTTCCTTTGAAATCTGCACCAGCGCGGTTTCCAGTTCGCTGTCCAGAAACGGCTTCGTGAGCAAGGGGATGTTCGAGTACCTAGTATCCAGGCCTTTGCTGCCGTAGCCCGTGGCAAAAATGAAGGGTACGTGGCGTTCCGCCAGAACGTCCGCGACCGGATAACTGGGCTCCCCGTCCAGATTGACGTCGATGATGGCGATGTCGAACTGACCTTTCCGCGCGATATCGAGCGCCTCCTGCATCCGAGAGGCTATAGCGACGACCTCATGCCCGAGTTCGCATAGACTATCTTCAATCAGCATGGCGATCATGGCTTCGTCTTCGACCACGAGTACCCGAAGTCTGCGCTCTGTCATGCGTCAGGCCTGTAGAAGCTTGAACGTCATGCCAGTGGCGCCTCGATGTGAAAGCGCACGCCGCTCGGCGCAAACACAAGATCGACCTTGCCGCCGAGTTCGCGAGCCAAAGCACGTTGGAGCAGGCGGGTGCCAAAACCCGTCCGCGCTGGGACTATAACAGATGGACCACCAATCTCCTCCCATTGTAAATGCAGGTGAGACACACTCTCAATATCGCTGACATGCCAGCTGACCTTGATGAGACCGCCGTCGTTCGTGAGCGCCCCGTATTTCGCAGCATTCGTGCAAAGCTCATGAAAAGCCATCGACAATGCCAGTGCCATTTTCGGCCGCAACCGGATTGGCGGACCGGAGGCCTCAACGCGCTGCTGGGGTTCCACGCAGATTGGATTGATCGTCGCGAGCAGGACCTCTTGAAGATCCGCACCCTGCCAGCTCTCCCGAGTAAGCACGTCATGCGCCCTCGCCAATGCGACGAGCCGGCTTTGGAACCGGCCAAAATCCTGGCTTGCGTTTAGACCACGGAAGGTTTGCGCAGCCAGCGATTGCACCGTGGCGAGCGTGTTCTTCACGCGGTGGTTCAGTTCGTTGACCAGGAGCTTGCGGTGTTCTTCGCTGCGTCGCCTTTCTGTAATATCGCGCGCGATCTTTGACGCGCCGACAACGCGACCGCGGGCGTCTTTCAAAGGGGAAACCGTCAAGGAGACATCGATCAGGGTTCCGTCCTTTCGAATCCGTACCGTCTCATAATGGTCGATGTGCTCGTCTCGCCGAATCCTCTCAAGAATGCCGGGCTCCTCGTCCTGGCGGTCGGGCGGAATGAGAATATTTATAGGCTTTCCGATCACTTCCTCGGCGCAATAGCCGAACAGGCGTTCGGCACCTCTATTCCAAGTCTGGATGATGCCTTGCGTGTCCTTGCTTACGATCGCATCGTCCGAGAACCTGACAATGGCCGCGAGCCGTTCTGCATATTCCGCAGCCTTCTCGCGATCGGAGATGTCCACCAGCATGTTGACCGCCCCAACGAGCTTGCCGGCGACATCATGCAGCGGAGTGGGATAGGGTATGAACGGCACACGGGTCCCATCCGGCCTTTCCGCCACGGCTTGTTCGCCACGGACCGGTCGGTCTTCTTTCAGCGCCACGGCCATTGGACATTGGTCGTGCGGCAGGTAGGTGCCGTCTGGTCTGTAGAGACGCCAGGTGACACACCATTTATCTCCGATCTGTGGGGTGCGGCCGGCCATCTCGACAGCCGCCTTATTGAAGAAAGTGATGCGACCTTCGGCATCTGTGGTGTAGACGGCGGCGGGCAGCGCCTCGAGCAAATCACGCATATGCTGTTCGCTTTCGCGAAGCCGGTCGTCCATGCGTTTCGCTTCGGTGACATCAAGCAGAACCCGCACGCCATAACGGAAACGACCGGCTTGATCGCGGACGGTCGAACTGTAAACATCGAGATAAACGACCGTACCGTCGGGCTTCACGGCACGTTTGCGAATTGCATAGGTATCAATCTCTCCGTTGACCTGCCGCGCATAGCAGCGGGCTTCCTCACCGCGGTCATCCTCATGCGTATAGTCGAGGAACGTCATAGTCAGAAGTTGTTCGCGCGAGCGGCCCAGCATGGTGCAGAATGCGTCATTCACCCGCAGCAGGCGGCCATTCGCATCGGATTCAGCGATCCCGATCGTCGCCGCCTGGTAGGTGGCTGAAAGGCGTTCCTCGCTCTCACGCCGTGCGTCTTCCGATTCGTACAGGCTGGTAACATCGGTCGTGAAGCATCGGGTGTTGACGAATTTTCCGTCATCGAAGCGGCTGTTGGATGTGATCAGCACATGCTTGATCGAGCCATCGCGTGCGCGCAAGCGGGCGGGATATCGATCGAGTTTTTCGCCACAGGACAGGCGGTCAAGAATGTCGCCGATGACAGGCGGATCTGCGTGAAATTCAGCGATGTGCCGGCCTACATACTCGTCCGCCGGATATCCGAGGAGCTCCAGCTCTGCCTTGTTCGCCCGCAGGATGATGCCCGCGGCGCTGACGATGTGCAGCCCGATCGCGCTGTTCTCGAAGAAGTCCTCCAGGTCCTTGCTCTTGCGGCTGACCTCCTCCTCGATCCGCTTCTGTTGCGAAATATCCTGGAAGCAATTGATCGCCCCTTGAATTTCTCCCCGATGATCTCTGAGGGGGCGAATGTTCACAAGTGCAAAAATGCGAGATCCGTCAGGTCTTTCGATGATCACCTCGGCGTTGCGCGTGGAGACACCGTTCTTGACCGCCTTAGCCATAGGGCAGTCCTGATGCTCCAAGAGCGCGCCGTCCGGAAGGAAAAGACGCTGGGACCCACAAAACCGCTCTCGCGGTGAGCTGAGCGATGGCTGTCTACCCCAAAGCTCGGCTGCCTCCGCGTTGTATCGCACGAGCCATCCCTCGTGATCGCAGACATAAACGGCTCCCGGGATAGCATCGAGCGCAGTTGGAGCTGACGTGATCAGCGCTTCGTATTCGGTCAGTACGCGACCGGTAAGCGGGAATTCTTCGACATTCGACATGAAAACAAGTCCCTCGCGGCTCTTCAAGGAATCGATTGATCTCAGCCGGAGTCATGGAGGGACAACTCTGCTCGACGCGCGACCCCAGGTGCGCAAAATTGCTACAACGCGTATCAACGTACCGGACGCGGTTTTGTTCCAGACATTTTTGACTCGCACATTCTCGGACCGGCTGATCCAGGCACTACCATTGACCGTCCCCATTTCCTCTCGACGCAGCGGCGCCACACGAATGGGCAACCTATCGAAAGCTCACATCTAGACCGCGGCGCTTTAGAGATCTACAGTCGAGCTTCTGTGAGCCTAAAATTGCATCAGGTCCAGCCCTTCGCGTCGCCCACCGCGATGAATTGCGGTTCTGGCCCGCGCATCAGCCCTCAATAAACGCAATCTGACCGTGCAAGCGGGAGGAGTTTCCATGGCCACTGCCCAATGCGCCTGCGGCGCTCTAAGATTGATGCTTAACGAACCGCCACAACTGACCGCGCTGTGTCACTGTTTCGCCTGTCAGCGAAGAACTGGTGCACCTTTCAGCGCGAATGCGTTCTACTCGATTGACTGTGTCGAAATATCTGGCGTGTCTACAGAGTACATTCGTACTGCCGAGAGCGGTCGCAAGGTCCGGATGCATTTTTGCCCAAGCTGCGGCTCGACCCTCTATTGGAAAGCCGATGCTTCGCCGTCCTGGATCGGGGTAGCGGTAGGGTCATTTGCCGACCCGAACTTCGCCCCGCCTGCCATGTCAGTATTTGAGCAATCGAAACATAAGTGGGTGCAGCTTGATGAAACGGTGGAGCAATTCCAGGGCCTTCCAATCGGGCAGCAGGAATCGACACGGGGAGGCTAGAGCCGGTGGGCGCGCACAAACTTTCCACGCGCTGCAGACGTTCTGCTCACCGCTGAAAGCGACGGCCCGCGGCTCACCAATCTGCTGCTCTCTATCCGCCGCCTGAAACGATCCGAAGCACCAGTGGATGAGGTTTCTGATTCATCTATGGTGCCAAGGATTTACCACGGTAAGTCCAGCCGCTTCGAACAGGCTGATATCGCGCGTTGCGACGATAAATCCCCTGGAGGCGGCAATGGCGGCAATATATCCGTCGGGCGTCGGAAATCCCTTGGCGGCGGCTCGAGCGGTCACGGCAAGCCCGGCATAGTAGCGAGCAGCTCCGGTATCGAACGGCACGATCGCCAAACAGTTCGAGCACGCCGTCAAGCATTTCGGCCAGAACCTTCTTGCGCCGACCGTCCCGCAGCGCACCGATATCGAACAGCAGTTCGGCCCGTCACACCGGCCAGATAAAGAGTTTCAGCGACCTGCTCGTTTAACCAGGAGCGCACGGCCGGATCGGCGGCCGGTTTCATCGCCTCGGAGACGAGATCATTCAAATCTCATCGGCTGCGCCGGCGCCTTGTCACGTACCTCGTCGAACACTGCGGAATCGTCATTGGTCAGGCCCAGTCGCCGGCCGAGCTCAGCCAGGGCATCGCCCATGCGAACGCGCTGCTCGGGCTTCACTGCACTTTCCAGAATCTCCCGCACTTCCGCCTCGGTGCTGCGGCCGTGCATCGCCGCTCTCACGCGCAGGGCGCGGTGCACTTCATCTGGCACATTCCGAACCGTCAGGATCGCCATAGTCAAACCCTTGCATTCGCTTTCAATGATAGCAATCTAGTTTTTTTGCAGTCGCGTCGCAATTTTGGGCGACAGGGCTTTACGCTGGACTAGAGAATTTCCGCTTTCCCGGAATTTCTCTAGACGACTGGCACCAATCTCATCCGATGGCCGGGCGCGATTTCGACGAGTTCGGAGGGCGGGGGCGCGGCAAAGACGTCCGGTGCCGTGCTGCCGTCAAGTGCGAAGCGGCGACCGGCAGGAAGCGGCACATCGGCAAAGTGGTCTTTCGTCCGCGGGTTCAGCGCCGCATCCGGATCGGGAATGGCAGCGATGAGCCGGCGCGTATAGGGATGGGCGGGCCTTTCGAAGATCTCCCGCCAGCCGCCCTCCTCCACGACCTGTCCGAAGAACATCACCAGCACCCGGTCGCTCATATGCTCCACCACGCTCAGGTCGTGGCTGATCATCAGGTAAGCGAGGCCGAGCTTTTCCTGCAGGTCCAGCAGCAGGTTGATGATCTGTGCGCGGATCGACACGTCGAGGGCGGATACCGGTTCGTCCAGCACGACGATTTCCGGTTCGAGGATGAGGGCGCGGGCAATGCCGATGCGCTGGCGTTGACCGCCGGAGAACTCGTGCGGATAGCGGTTCGCCTGCTCGGGCGTCAGCCCCACATTGGCGAGCATGATCTCGATCCGGTCGGCGATCTCCGATGCGGCCGTGATGCCGTGCAGCCTGAGCGGCGCAGCGAGCGAGGTGCGTACCGACTGGCGCGGGTTCAGCGAGGCATAGGGGTCCTGGAAAACCATCTGCACCGCCTTGGCGCGCTGCATGCGTCCGGGCGCACCCGGCCCGGTAAGCGGCTGACCGCGGAAGCGGATCATGCCTTCGGTCGGCTCCTGAAGACCGAGAATCGAGAGCGCCGTGGTGGATTTGCCGCAACCGGATTCGCCGACGATCGACAGGCATTCGCCCTTGGCGAGCGAGAAGCCGATGCCGTTAACGGCATGCAGCATGCGCCGCCCGGTTCCGAGCAGCCCTCCGCCGGCAACGGAAAAGCGGACATGCAGCTCGTCCACCTCGAGCAGAGGGTCGGTCATGGCTGACCCCCCTCTTCCGCGCTGCGCGGCGCGATGAAACGGGTCTCGGTGAGCTTCGAGCGGTCGGCAATGATGCTATCGATGTCGACCAGCCGTTGGCGGCCGTGCAGACCGCGGCTGCCGAAGCGCGGCAGGGCGCCGAGGAGCCCACGGGTGTAATCGTGCCGGGGTGCCGCGAAAAGCGCGCGTGTCTCGTTCTCCTCGACGAGGCAGCCGGCATACATGACGCCGACCCGCTGGCAGATGCTGGCGATCACGCCGAGATCGTGGCTGATGAAGAGAACCGCAGTACCGCGCTCGGCGCAGAGTTCCTTGATGAGGCGCAGCACCTCGGCCTGCACGGTGACGTCGAGCGCCGTGGTCGGCTCGTCGGCGATCAGAAGGTCCGGATTGCAGGCGAGCGCCATGGCGATCATCACGCGCTGGCGCAAGCCCCCCGACATCTGGTGCGGATAGTTGCGCGCCCGCCGGTCGGGATTGGGCACGCGCACGCTGGCGAGCGCGTCGACCGCTAGTTTCTGTGCCTCGTCCCAGCTCTTTCCCTGATGCAGCACGAACATCTCGGCGATCTGCCGGCCGATGGTCGAGAGCGGGTTCAATGCCGTCATCGGCTCCTGAAAAATCATGGCGATGCGGTTGCCGCGCAGGCGCCGCATCTCGCGCTTAGGCAGCGCCAGCAGATTCTGCCCCTTGAACAGGATCTCGCCGCCGCAAACGGCGAGCGGCTTCTTGAGAAGCCCCATGACGGCGAGCGAAGTCACCGACTTGCCCGAGCCGGACTCGCCGACGAGACCATAGGCCTCTCCCGGCATGATCTGGAAGGAGACTCCTTTGAGGAGCGGACGATTGACGGAGCGGCCGACCGCGACGCCCAAGTGGAGTTCCTTGATGTCCAGAAGCGCGGTCATGGGGTGCGCGTCCTCATATGCGGGTCGAGGCTGTCGCGCAGGCCGTCGCCGAGAAGATTGAAGCCGAGCACCGAGAGGAAGATGGCAAGACCGGGGAAGATGGCCACCCAGGGCGCGAGCTGGACGAGCTGGCGCGCATCCGTCAGCATCGAGCCCCAGCTCGGGAACGGCGGCTGGATGCCGAGGCCGAGAAAGGAGAGCGCGGCTTCCGAAAGCACCGCCGAGCCCATGCCGAGCGTCGCCATGACGAGGATCGGTCCCATCATGTTGGGCAGGATCTGCGTGAACATGATGCGCAGGTCTCCGTAGCCGAGAGTCTGCGCCGCCTGCACATAGCCCAGCGACTTCAGGGAAAGTGTGGAAGAGCGGGCGATGCGGCAGGTCCAGCTCCAGTTGGTGAGACCGAGCGCGATGAGAAGCGACGGCAGGCCGGGACCCAGCACCGCCATCACCGCCAGCGCGAAGATCAGCGAGGGAATGGCGAGCATGACGTTCGTGAAGCCATTCACCAGATCGTCCCACCAGCCGCCCCAGTAACCGGCGGTCATGCCGAGCGTGACGCCGATGATCGAGTTGATCACCTGCGAGACGATGCCGACCGTCAGCGAGATCTGCGCGCCGTAGAGGATGCGGGTGTAGACGTCCCGCCCCTGCCCGTCCGTGCCGAACCAGAAGGTGGCGTCCGGCGGCAGTTCGGAGTTCATCAGGTCCGCGTCGAGCACGGGGTCGAAGGGCGCAATCCACGGGGCGAGGATGCCGGCGAGGATCACCAGCGTCGTCAGTCCGGCACCGAGCCAGAAGTTGAAGCCGAGGCGCATTCCCGTCACTCCTGCTTGATGCGCGGATCGATCGCGGCATAGATCAGATCGACGGCCGTGTTGATGACCAGGAACCAGAGCACGATGACGAAAATCGTGCCCTGCACCACGGGAATGTCGCGGCTCGCCACGCTATCGACCAGAAGCGAACCGATGCCGGGCCAGGCGAAGAGCTTCTCGATCACGACAGCCTGGCCTATCAGCGAGCCGAATTGCAGGCCGACGGTCGTGACGATCAGCACCAGCGCGTTGCGCGCCACATGCCAGCGCACCACCTTGGCCTCGCTCATGCCCTTGGAATGGGCGGTGCGGATGAAGTCGGCGTTGAGGACATCGAGGACGCCGGCCCGCGTGGTGCGCGCGAGAAGTGCAAGGGGCGTGACCCCGAGCGTGACGGCGGGCAGGATCAGGTTCCGGAAGGACCCGTCGCCGTAACCGAAGCTCGGCAACCAGTTCAGCTGCAGAGCGAAGAGATACATCATCAGGAGACCCAGCCAGAACTGCGGCATGGAGAGGCCGGACACCGCCCCGATCATGGTCACCGTATCGAGCACGGAGCCGGGCCTCAGCGCAGCAACGAAGCCGAGCGGCACACTGACGACGAGGGCGAAGACCATGGCGGCGAGCGCCAGTTGCAGCGAGGCCCACATACGGTCGTTGATGAGGTCGATCACCGGCTGACGGGTGCGGAAACTGGTGCCGAGATCGAATTGCGCAAGGTCCGTGACATAGGTCACGAAGCGCTCCATCAACGGCTTGTTCAGCCCGAATTCCTCGTTGAGGCGGGCGATCATCTGCGGGTCGGCGGCGCGCCTGCCATCGGCGAAGAGGCTTGCGGCGAAGGTCCCTGGTACGACGCTGAAGATGACGAAGATGAGCAACGCCACCACCACGACCGTGGGTATGATTTGCAGGACGCGGCGCAGGGTAAAACGAAGCATGAGCGGTCCCGTTCTGGCAGCCCGTACGGGCGGCGACAATCGATAAGGGGGCAGCCGCAGCTACCCCCTCCCCCTCAAGGTCTTACTGGCGCGATGACGGCGCCGTCTCGTCGATCCAGATTTCGTCATAGGGCTGGATCGCCAGTTCCGTGGCGTTCGGAACGAGGCCGTGGATCCACGGCTGGTAGGCCATCACCGCCTTGTTGTAGTTGAAGAACCAGACCGGAGCGTCGTCCTGCACGATGTTGTTGGCCTGGCGCAGGAGCTCGTTCTGCTTGGCCGGGTCGCGTTCCTGCTGTGCCGCCTCGTAGAGCTTGTCGAATTCCGGGCTTGCATAGCTGGTGTAGTTGCAGGCCGATTGTGCCGTCTTCGAATAGTAGCAACGCAGCGCGTTCAGCGGGTCGGGGCCCGAGAGGTTCGACCAGATGAAGGCCTGGAAGTTGTTGGTCGTCACCGCCTCGCCAAGCGTGGAGCTTTCGACCGGCTTCGGCTTCACGGTGATGCCGACCTTCTTCAGCATCGGCAGGATGGCTTCGACGATCGGCACGCCCCAGCTTTCGTTCGGGCTCGCCGTCACCTCGAATTCGAAGCCGTCGGCATAGCCGGCCTCGGCGAGCAGCGCCTTTGCCTTCTCCGGATCGTAGGCGTAGGGCGCCTTGTCCTTGTCGAAGGCGGGCGAGGAAATCGGCAGCCAGCCGGAGGCCGGGTAGGCCTTGTTCTTGACGAGGCGCTCGATGATCAGCGGTGCATTGATGGCATGGTTGATCGCCTGGCGCACGCGCTTGTCCTTGAAGGGCTCGAAGGCGGGGTTGAAGCCGATGTTGCGGGTATACACCTCGGCGACTTCCAGGAGGTGATCCTTCAGCCCCTCCTCGCCCTGATAGGCCTGGTACTGGGTGGGGCCGAGGATCGACACGTCGATTTCCTTGTTGCGGAAAGCGACGTCGCGCGCGGCGTCCTCGGCCATCAGCACGATGTTGATGCGGTCCAGATAGGGCCTGCCCTCCTCGTAGTACTTGTCGAATTTTTCCACGACGACCTGCGAACCGGGCACGTGCTCCTTGAAGACGAAGGCGCCGAGGCCGACCGGATTCTTGCCGAAGGCCGACTCGTCCTCAACATTCGAGGGATAGATGACCGTCGTGTTCTGCATCAGCGGGAAGCCGGGATTGATCGTCCCGGTATAGGTGATCTCCAGCGTATGGTCATCGATCTTCTTCAGACCCGAAATCTCGTCGGCCTTGCCGGCGATATAGTCCTCGGCGCCCTTGATGACGGCGATGAAGCTTGCGCCGGGGAAGGCGTTTTCCGGGTTGGCGATGCGCTTGTAGCTGTAGATGATGTCGTCGGCCGTTAGCGGCTTGCCGTTGTGGAACACGGCGTTTTTACGCAGGTGGTAGGTGTGGACCCTGCCGTCCTCGGAAACCTCCTCCGAGGACGCCAGTTCCAGGACGGGCTTGTTCTGGTTCGAATCCCAGCTGTAGAGCGCACGGTGGATGGCCTGCGTGATGAATTCTTCCTGCGTGTTGGGGCTCGACTGCACGTCAAGCGTGGCGAAGCTCGAGCCATAGGGTGCCGTGAAGACGAGCGTACCGCCATGGCGCTCGCCCGCGGCAAGCGCCCCGGCAGCCACGCCGAGGCTGAGCATTGCGGCCAGTGTCAATCTCTTCAGCATTTCGTTCTCCCTCTCGTGCCGTTCTCGGCATCGTTTCGGTTCAGTCCGGCAGACCGTCAGCGCGCATCATGCACGACGCGGCCCGCAAGCAGGGTCAGCACGCAGCTTGTGTCCGAAAGGATGGTTTCGGGCGCGGCGGCCAGAAGGTCGTTGTCGAAGACGGCGATGTCCGCCCACTGACCGCGCACGAGCCGCCCTTTCACCCCCTCGGCTTTCTGCGAATAGGCGCCGTATTCCGTATAGGCCTGCAATGCCTCCTCGCGGCTCAGCCGTTCGGATGCCTCCAACACCGTGCCCCTGCCCGTCTGGCGCGTGAGCATCGCGTGCAGGTTCGGGAACGGATCCGGCGAGCAGACCGGCGAATCCGAGCCGGTCGACGGTTTCAGGCCCATGCGCATCCAGGTGCCGATCGGGTAGGATGACCGGCCGCGCTCCTCCCCGAGCACGGATATGTAGCTGTCGCCGAAATCGTGGATGAAGGCCATCTGCGGCGCAGGCAGAATACCGGCTGCCTTCATGCGCGCATTCTGATCCGGTGTGGAAAAGCCGCAATGCTCGACGCGATGCCGGCGATCGGGATCGGGATTTGCGGCAAGCGCCTTCTCGTATGCCGTGATGAGCTGCTCGATCGCGCCGTCGCCGATGGCGTGGCAGACCATCTGATAGCCGCGGTCGTGGCACGCCTTGACGACCGCCTCGACCTCCGCATCCGGCAGCATCTGCACGCCGATATTGTCCGGCTCGCCCCTGTAGGGCCTCGTCATCCAGGCGGTGCGCCCGCCAGCCGAGCCGTCGAGGAAGACCTTGACGCCGCCGACGCGCAGCATGTCGTCACCGGCGCCGGAAAGAAGGCCCGCGCGCCAGCAATCGTCGACGATGGAAACGCCGGGATCGCCGAGCAGGGTCAACCAGACGCGCACCGGCAGCCGGCCGGAAAGCTTGGCCATCTCATAGGCCTGGATTTCGGCAAAACCGGAGACCTGCCCCACGGCCGCATCCATGCAGCTGGTGATGCCGAAGGAGAGCAGATATCGCCCTGCCCGCTCGATTCCGTCGATCAGGTCCTCGGTCGTTGCCGCCGGCATGGCGGCCCTGACGAGGCTCTGGGCGTTTTCCGCCAGGAAGCCGTTCAGCCGGCCCTCCGTGAGGCCGATTACGCCGCCTTCCGGCACGGCCGTCGCCTCGGTGATGCCGGCAAGCTCCAGAGCGCGGGAGTTGGCGACCGAGACATGGCCGCAGGCCCGTGTCAGCAGGACCGGGTGATCGGGGGCCACGCGATCGAGATCGTCGCGCGTCGGGTGCCGCCCGGTGTCGAGCTTGACCTGGTCATAGCCGCGGGCGCGCACCCAGCCGCCCTTCGGCGTCGTGGCTGCGCGGTCGGAAATCCGGCCCAACAGGGCGGCAAGCGTCGGCGCGCTGGCGGGCGTCGCGTCGACCCAGCCCATGGCCATGCCGGTTGCAATGAGATGCAGGTGGTTGTCGATGAGGCCGGGGGTGGCGAAGCGGCCTTCGAGATCGATGACTTCGGTGTGCGGCCCCTTCAGGCCCGAAATGTCCGCATCGCTGCCGGTTGCGAGAACCTTGCCTTGCCACACGGCGAGAGCCTCGCTGATGCCCTCCTCCCGGCCGCGCCAGATCCGGCCATTGATGAGGATAAGATCGGCTTCTATTCCGAGCGCCATTCGCAACTCCCCCTGTCGGTCCCGGACGGGCCGGCACCTATTTCCTCCAGACGCAACGTGGAAGGTTGCAGTTGGCTTGGCCAATTCGCTTTTGGCAACAACCCATGCAGAATCGACATACCTATTTCGATTGAATGACTTATGATCGCGCACAGGACGCGTGCAGCGAAGGAAGCGGATATGGAGATCAAGTGGCTGGAGGATTTCGTGACGCTTGCCGACACGTCCAGCTTCTCGCGCGCGGCCGAGCTGCGCAACGTGACGCAGCCCGCCTTCAGCCGCCGGATCAAGCAGTTGGAGAGCTGGCTGGGCGCGACGCTCATCAGCCGCGCGACCATGCCGGCCGAACTCACGCCCGCGGGGCGCAATTTCCTGCCCGTGGCACAGGACGCGATCCGCACCTTCTACGCGGCGCGCGAAGTGCTGCGTCTCCCGCACGAGCCGGGCCTCATCCGCTTTGCCGCGCTGCATACGCTGACGGTCACCTTCTTTCCGCGCTGGCTGAAGACGCTGGAAGCGGCGGGTGGATCATTCAGCACCTCGCTCATTCCGGACCGCGGCGGAATCGAAGCGAACCTCGACGCACTCGTCGGAGATGAGGCGGATTTCTTCCTGACCTATGCGCATCCGGAAGTGCCGTTTCATCTCGATAGCGGGCAGTTTTCCGCGCTGACCGTCGCCCATGACCGGCTGATCCCGCTGGTCGCGGCGGAGATCGTGCTGTCCGGCGATGCGCAGCCTGGACTAAACCTCCTCGACCGCGCCATCGCGCAGCCGCGGCTAGCCATCCCCTATCTCAGCTACGGCTTTAACTCCTTCTTCGGGGTCGCCCTGTCGCGCCTGCTGCTGCGCCGCCCGCCTTTCCGCCGCCGTACGACGCACGAAAACACGATCAGCGCCGGCCTGATGAACATGGCGGTGACGGGCGCGGGCGTATGCTGGCTGCCCGAGAGCCTGGCGCGCGAGGAAATCGACGCGCGCCGCCTCGTGCCTGCCTCTGCCGACAAGGGTTGGAACCTCGACCTCGAGATCCGCCTTTACCGCCACGCTGCGAGCCGCAACCGCAAGGTCGAGGAACTATGGGCGACGGCGCAGCGGTTCCTGGAACCCGCACCGGCCTGATCAGACCTTAACGAAGATCATGGGGACGGGTTCTCCTTCAGCCAGTCGGCAAGGCAGGGACAGATGCGGCCGTTGCGCGCCGGCATGGCGGAGGCCATGCAGAGCGCGTTCAGGACCGCCTCCTGCGTCGTCTCGGCGGCGGCGCGGAAGGCGATGTCGATGTGGCCGTCGGCGAGCCGCTCCTGCGTGACGAACGGCGCGGCGGGTTCATGGTCCACCGGGTCGGCGGTGGTGAAACAGAGGGCGACATCGCCGCTGCCATGGCCCCAGAAGGCACCGAGCCGGGCAATGCCCGCGCCGGCACGCCGCGCGACCCGCTGCAATTGGCGATCTGCCAAGGGAAGATCGGTCGCCATGACGACGATGACGGAGCCGCGCTCGGGATCGGCCGGCGCCCGCGGATCGGGCCGACGCCCATCTGGCAGGACGAGGTCTCCGGCCGCGCCGAAATTGGCAAGGACCAGCGCGCCAAGCGTGAAGTCGCGCTTGCCGATCCGCATGCGCCGCGAGGCCGTGCCAATGCCGGCCTTGAATCCGAAGGCGGTCATGCCGGAGCCGGCGCCGACCGCACCCTGCTCAACCGGCCCCGTGCGCGCGGCGTCCAGCGCCGCCTCCGCGTCGGCGGGCCTTACGGCCAGCGCCTGAATGTCGCTGATGCCGCCGTCATTGCACTCGCAGACCAGCGCATTGACCGTCGAGGTCCTTCGCCCGATCTCCGGATTGGCGGCGATGGCGCGGCGGACCAGCGCTTCGGTGCAGGCGGCAACGCCGAAGGTGTTGGTGAGCAGGATCGGCGTCTCGATCGTGCCGAGTTCGGCCACCTGCATCAGCCCCGCCGATTTGCCGAAGCCGTTGATGACCTCCACCGCCGCCCGCGGCTTCACGCGGAAGACGTCGCCTGCATGCGGGAGGATCGCCGTTATCCCGGTGAAGAGGCCCTCGCCGCGCAGCGTCCGGTGGCCGACCGAAACGCCCGCGACGTCGGTAATGGCATTGCCCGGCCCCGGTTCCAGCCTGCCCTGCGGGATCAGCCCCAGTTCGCGTGCGGTCTTCATATCGCCCCTCTCTGCATCACGTTTCTGTGTTTCAGTGAACCAGCCAACGGATCTTGAGCATTTGATCCAACGCACTTCTGGACGGAAAACCGTTACACACTTTTCCTGGAAGTGCTTTAGACCGGAACGCCGGCCGCTTCCAGATAGAGGGCCTGGAGTTTTCGGGTCGTCGGACCGGGCTTGCCGTTGCCGACGACCCGGTCACCGATGCGCACGACGGGCATGACGAGGCTGGAGGCGGAGGTCTGGAACGCCTCGGCGGCGCCCTGCGCCTCGTGGGGCGTGAAGGGGCGCTCCTCGATCGCGAGACCCTCGGTGGCACAGAGCAGTGCGAGGGCACGCTGCGTGCAGCCCGGCAGCGTCGCGCGCGACGCCGCGCGGGTGAGAATGCGCCCGTCACCGGTGATGACATGGGCCGTGGAGGATGCGCCCTCCGTCACCAGCCCGTTCTCCACCAGCCAGACGTCGTCGAAACCGCGGGCGCGCGCCGCCTGCTTCGCCATGACCTGACCGAGCAGCATGGCGGTCTTGATGTCGCGTCGGCTCCAGCGGGGGTCCTCGGCCAGATCGACCGATATGCCGTCCTGCTGAGCCTTCGTGCCGGTCAGCGTCTTCGCCTGCGTGAAGCCGACGAACCGCGGCACCAGCGCGTCGGAATAGAGAAAGTCGCGATCCGCCTCGCCGCGCGAGACCTGCAGATAGACCGTGCCGTCCCGCAAGCCGTTGCGGGCGATCAATTCTGCCTGGACGCCGGCAATCTCCTTGCGCGAGAGGGCAAGCGGAATGGCGAGTTCCCTCAGCGAACGTTCCAGACGGCCAAGATGCAGGTCGTTGTCGATCATCCGTCCGCCGATAACCGCCGTCACTTCGTAGACGGCGTCACCGAACAGGAAGCCGCGATCGAAAAGCCCGATGCGGGCCTCCTCCTCCGGCAGGAATTGACCGTGGACATAGACGATCCTGCCCATGTGTTCCCCTTGCTGTGCCTGCTGCCCCTGCAGCGCCGCGCCTCTTTGAGACGCGCAAAGGTCGCTGCAAACTCGTCAACTTGCGGCATGTCTCGTCCCAACGGTCCGATGGAAGGAGACATGCGGTCATCACGGAACATAGGAGCAACTGGCCAGGGCTGACCAATTCAATTCGCGCAGCATCCTATGCAAAATTTGCCTGAGATGATTATCAGTCGGTTGGAGCGGTCTCCTGATCGACCAGGCGCCTCGTTACCGGCACTGCTTGCGCGGGCCGCCGCTGTAAGGCTGGTAACTATTGTCTTCCGGGCGGTAGGAGCGGTAGCGGCTGAAGCAATAGGCAACGTGTTCCTGCGTCAGTCTGATTGCCTCGCCATTGTCGGCCCCATTGTCGGCCGAGTATTCCATCTGCGTCGAGGGGTCATCGGCCTCTTCCGCCTCGATACTGCGCGTTACAGGCGAAATATCCTCCGACGGCCCCCACGACGCATCCATGTAGGGTGAGTTGCAGGTCCGCCGTCCGCCACTGAAAGATCTGTAGCTGTTGTCGAACGGACGGTAACTGCGATAGCGTTTCGCACACCATTCGGCATGAGCGGTGGGCCCTGTAGACGCCGTCGGCTCCTCCTGCACCGGCGGCGGTTGAATTGAAGCGGTGGCCGTCTTGTCCAAAGGCTCCGGGGCGCCTTCCTTCTCGGCCTCGTTGCCCATTGCGGGCGTCTCGGACTCTCTCGAAGCGTTAAGGTCGGTCGGGGCGGAGCGGGCGGGCAGTCGCTCGAATTGCTGGGCGGCCCTGTCGACTGCTCGCGGCTGCTTGGTCCATATTTCCGCCTGGTTCACGTCCAGCTGTGGCTGGCGCGCAGGCTTGCCGGTGAGGAACAAGACTGCGACGACCGCTCCGCTCAGGAACAACGCGAGAGACAGGACGAACCCGCCAAATACCGCCAACGCCGTTTTCACTTAAGCCTCCTTCGTCCTTCACGAAGAAATGCAAGGGCTCGGTCTCAAGTTCCGACGATGCCTCAGAATGCTTGAGCTTTCGGGATAGTGAGCGGCGGTGCCGGTACTCCGGTCTACGAAATCCTATGCCGCCTCGGGAATGCGCGCGATGACTTTGATCTCGAAATCGAACCCGGCAAGCCAGTTCACGCCCAGCGCGGTCCAGTTGGGATAGGGTGGAGCGCTGAACATCTGATTCTTGACGGCCATGATGGTTTCGAACTGGTTCTCGGGGTCGGTGTGGAACGTGGTCACATCGACTATATCGTCGAAGGTGCAGCCGGCCGCATTCAGTGTCGCCCGCAGATTTTCGAAAGCCAGTTGGACCTGGCGCCCGAAATCCGGTTCCGGAGTACCATCAGAACGGCTGCCGACCTGCCCGGAGACGAACAGGAGGTCACCGGAGCGAATCGCCGCTGAATATCCGTGAGCTTCGTACAGGGCATGCCGATCGGCGGGAAAGATTGCGTCGCGTCGCGTCATCTGTTCATTCCTTTTCAACGTTCCGGCACTGGGTGATTGTGACATCGTTGCCGGCTCTACATACGCGGCGTATGGGAACCAGCGTCGGCAGCGTCTGTCAATTCAAATATACGCGACGTATGTGAAACGCCGGGTGCCGCCGAAATTGTTAGGACGAACTTGGAATAGTCGATCGACCGCTTGCCACCTGCCCGGACACTCGCCGCAATGACACAAGCGTTTGCCTTATTCGTACCTTGAAAGGGCACGTGCTACGGATTGGCGGCACTCGGTGAGCAGCGCATAACTCAATCCGTTGATCGAGCTTCGAGCTCGAACACATGGTGGTGGATGTGGCCTTCGAACATCTCCAGCAGGCCCTTGGTCAGTTCGCGGCTCTCGTAGCGCACCGGCGACTCCAATGCTCGCGCCAAAGCACCGCGATCATCATAAATGGTGGAAAGGATCATCGCGAAAACCGGTGCCCCTTCGTCCCGGTCGACGGCATGGAGCACCCGAACTTCCCTGACGCCCGGAAAGACCTGCCACAGAGGCAGCAGCTTCTCCTCGACATAGTCGCGGAATGCCTGCTCCCGGCCAGGATGGATGATCCCCTCGAACAGGGCCTGGCGAACGATCATGATGTCTTCTCCCGCTTCAGTTGACGGTGTTCGGCGCTTTTTCGCCGGCAAAGTGGGCGGCGAGATTTGCAAGCACGAGCTTTCCCATGGCCATGCGCGTCTCGACCGTCGCGCTGCCCTGATGCGGCATGAGCACCGTATTCGGCGTGGTGTGGAATTCGCTTCGGATTGCGGGTTCGTTGACGAAGACATCGAGCCCGGCACCCGCGATCGTACCGGACCTCAACGCCTCGATCAGGGCCTCCTCGTCGACGACGTTGCCACGCGCGACATTTACCACGATACCCTCGGGACCGAGCGCCTGAAGAAGGGATGCGTCGACGATGTTCTGCGTCGCCGCACTCGCCGCCACGCAGACGGCCAGAACGTCGCTGTCGCGGGCGAGATCGACTGGACTTGGATGCGCGATCCAGTCGACGCCGGAAAGCGTGGACCGGTTCCAGTATCGCACCGACATGCCGAAGGCCTCCGCGCGCGACGCGAATGCCCGCCCGATCTGACCAAGGCCGAGTACGCCGATCCGCTTTCCCTTCGGGCTATGGCCGAGCGGTAATTGTTCGCCCGCGGCCCAGCGGCCTTCGCGCACCAGCCTGTCGCCATCGCCGACCCTTCGCAGGACGGCGAGCATGAGCGCGATACCGAGGTCAGCGACGTCGTCCGCAAGGACACCCGGCGTCGTCGTCACATCGATGTTGCGACTGCGCGCGCGGGCGAGATCCACCTTGTCCGTCCCGACCCCGTTGATTGCGATGATCCCCAGTGATGGAAGCTTCTCCATCCATTCATTGGAAAGGCCCGCGCCGCCGCCCGTGGCAACAGCGCGGATCGATGGGAGCGCCGCTTCGAGCGCCGGCCGATCGGCGGCCTGGTAAAGCCTGTGAACCGTATAACTCCGCTGCAGTTCGTCCATGACGAACGGCATCATCGGCTCCACGAGCAATAAATCTGGTTTCACGTTTCGAAACTCCAATTACCGGGGTGTGGCCATCAGGAGATCTGGCCGAGGAAGAAGCGCGTGCGCTCGTGTTGCGGGGCCCCGAAGAAGGCATCGGGCGGCGCAACCTCCAGGATCTCGCCGCGGTCCATGAAGACGACACGATCGGCGACGCTTCGCGCGAAGCCCATCTCGTGCGTGACGCAAAGCATGGTCATGCCTTCGTTGGCGAGATCCACCATCGTATCGCCGTCTCTTCGGCCTCTGCCTTGGCGAGACCCCGAACCTTCATGGGAGCCAGCGTGCAGTTCTCCAGCACCGTCATGTGCGGGAAAAGGTTGAACTGCTGGAAAACCATGCCGGTCTCCTGCCGGACCAGATCGACGTTCCGCCCGCCGGCGGTCAGGTCGTGACCGTCCACGACGATCCTGCCCGAATGAATGGTCTCGAGCTGGTTGATGCACCTGATCAACGTCGACTTGCCGGAACCCGATGGTCCGCAGATGACGATCCGTTCGCCGCGGCCGACCGCCAAATCGATGTTCTTGAGTGCGTGAAAGGCGTCATACCACTTGTTGACGCCCTCCATGCGGACGGCCGGGCCCGAAGCCTCGCGCGAATCCGGGGGCGAGGCGTTTTCGCGTTCCGTGTTCATCGCGAGGACTCCATTCTATTTCGCTTCAGTGACGAATTCCGGCAGCGGAGAACCGAGCCACTTCTCGTGGATGGCGTTGAGCTGTCCGTCCGCCTTGACCTTGTCGAGGAAGCCGTTGACGAAGTTCAACATCTCGCTCGATCCCTTGCGAACGGCGATACCCTGAACCTGCTGGCTCAGCTGAAGCTTCTGATTGAACCGCCCGGGGGCGGCGGCTTCGATCTGGGCGGCGACGACATTGGATACGCCGATCAGCTCGACCTGTCCGGAAAGGAGCGCTTGCACCGCACTGGCGTCGTCGTCGAAGCGTTGAATGTTGGCGTCCTCAGGGGCAATCTTTGTAGTCGCCGTGTCCTGCGTGCTGGCACGGGCGACGCCGATCGTCTTGCCGGCCAGATCTTCAGGCTTTGTGACGTCCAGGTCGGCGGCGCCGAACACCCCGATCGAAATGCCTGCGTAAGGTTGCGAGAAGTCGACGTTCTTGGCGCGCTCCTCGGTGATGCCCAGCGAGGCGACCAGCAGATCCACCTGGTTGCTCTGCAGGTAGGGGATGCGGTTGGGTCCCGTCACCGGCACGATCGTCACTTCGACTCCGAGCTCCTTGGCAAGCAGCTTCGCAACGTCGGCATCGTAACCATCCGGCTGGTTGTTCGCGTCCATGATCCCGAACGGCGGGAAATCGACCAGCATGCCGATCTTCACCGTTCCGGCCGATTTGATCGCCTCCACCGTCTGCGCTGCGGCGGGCGCCACCAAACCCGCGACAATCGCAGCTCCTAGGACAGTTATTGCCATGCGTCTCGAGATATTCATTAGCCCTTCCCTTCTCATATGCCGGCCCTCCCGCCGGCGGGGCCCGTCAACGTGCCGTTGCCCGGGAAAAACGGGTTTCCATCCGGCGTGCGATCAGCGACAGCGGCCAGCAAAGCAGAAAATAAACGGCGGCAACGGTGCCGAAGACCAGAAACGGACTGAACGTCGCATTGTTGATGATCTGCCCCTGTCGGGTCAGCTCGGTAAAGCCGATGATCGATGCGAGCGAGGTGCCCTTTATGAGTTGCACGAGGAAACCGACGGTGGGCGCGACGGCGATACGGGCCGCCTGAGGTAGGATCACATGACGCATCGACCGAAAATAGCGCAGGCCGAGCGCTGTGGCCGCCTCGCGCTGTCCCTTCGGCACGGCCTCGATGCAGCCCCGCCAGATCTCGCCCAGGAAGGCGCTGGCGTGGAGCGCGAGCGCAATGGTCGCGGCAATCCAAGGATTGATCGAAAAGCCGAAGATGTTCATGCCGAAGAAGACCAGAAAGAGCTGCATCAGCAGCGGGGTTCCCTGAAAGACCCGGATGAAGCCCGTCGCGGAGAGACGCAGCACTCGCGTATCGGCGACGCGCATCAATGCCACCAGTAGTCCGCCAACGCTGCCGCCGGCAAAGGCGATCGCGGAAAGGGCGATCGTCCACTGTGCCGCGGCGACGATGACGAGAAACTCGTTCCAGCCGAAAGCCCTGATCATAACAGTGCTCCTAACGGCCGAGAGGATATTTGAAGGCCATTTTCTCGACCGCGTAAAACAGCGCGGAGAAACCGACCGACAGGGCAAGATAGATCAGAGTGACCGCGATATAGACCTCGAAGCTCGCAAAGGTCGCGGACTGGAGGTCGTTGCCGGCCGCAGCCAGGTCATCCGCCGAAATCACCGACACGACGCTGGTATTCAGCATCAGATAGATGAACTGGCTGGTGAGCGCGGGATAGACGGTGCGCAAAGCCGGCTTCATGACGATATAGCGGAAAATCTGGGCCCTCGACAGCCCAAGCGCCCAACCGGCCTCCACCTGTCCCCTGTGAATGGATTCGATCCCGGCGCGGATGATCTCCGTGCCGTAGGCGCCGAAGTTGACCACCAGCGCCAGCAGCGCCGCACTGTTCGGCGAAAGCCTCAGGCCAAGCGAAGGCATGCCGAAGAAAATGAAGAAGATCTGCACGAGGAAAGGCGTGTTTCGGATAATCTCGATATAGCCATCGATCACGGTACGCAGGATCGCCGGTCCTGCTGTCTTTCCCCAGGCGCAGAAGACTGACACGACGAGGCCGATCAACATGGCTGCACATGACAGGCGAACCGTGAGCCAGGCGCCGATCAGCAACTGGTCGAAGGACGCGAGCACAGGCGCGAAGTTGAACTCGTACATGCCGGGACCTCCTCCCACACTACCGCCGCCGCACGCCGCGCTTCCCGCGATATGCGTCAGTTAGATCGATCTAAAATGTTTCCTGACGTGCGTCAACCGCAAATGACGTCCGGGATCGGGCGCGATCAGGCGGGCGGGCCGCAGGACTGCCGAATGTTCAGCGTCGTATCGTTCACCATGCGCCGCGGCGACAAATCCGGATTGGCGATGCGCTCGACGAGGAGCAGCGCCGCCTTTTCGCCGATCGCAGTCGGGCCGGTCGAGACCGAGGTCAGTCTCGGCCGGATGGCCTCTGCGTCAGCCACGTCGTCGAAGCCGATCAGCGAGAGATCGCGTCCGATCGTCAGTCCGCAATCGTGAAGTCCTGCGGCAAGGCCAAGAGCGACAAGATGATTGAAGCAGATCACGGCAGTCGGCTGCGCAGCCTTTGCAAACAGAAGGTGGGTCGAGCCGGCGATTTCTCCGAGCTGTGCCGGCAAATGGATCAGAATCTCGGGATCGAACCCCTTTGCCAGCATGGCGGCACGAAAGCCGTCCACGCGCTCCCGATAGGCAGAATGAACCGGGCCGTGGGCGGCGAACGCAATTTTCTCATGACCGAGCGTTGCGAGATAATCCACCGCCTGACGCATGCCGCCGGCATAATCCACGCCGACATAGTCCATATCGACGGATATGTGGCGCAATACCTGGACGACGGGCATACCCCACGCGGCCAACTGCTCGGACAGGTCAGGTTCGGTGCCCGCGGCAGGGCAAAGAACGACCCCGTCCACCCCATGTTCGCGCATGCGCTGGAGCAGCATCGACTGCCGCTCCACTCTCTCCCCGCTATTGGCGAGAATGACCACCTTGCCGGTGGCCCCGATAGCCTCCTCGATACCTGAAAGGAGTTCCGCGAAGAATGGATTGGTGAGATTTGGAACGATTGCGCCGATGATCTGGCTGCGTTCGACGCGCAGGCGGGCTGCGCCGATGTTGTAGACATAGCCCAAATCCCGCATCGCCTGCTCGACTCGCGCGCGCGTCTCACTGCCGACCAGCGGGCTCTTGCGAAGAACGAGAGAGGCGGTCGCGCGGGAAACATTGGCATGCCGCGCGACATCCAGAAGCGTTACGCGAGGCTTCTTTCGTTCTTGGAAAGACATTGATACCGATCGGGTAAAAAAGCGTGGAGAGGACTATAGTCGACGGGCGAACACTAGGGCAAATCGAGCGAAGCTGCGCAACGGATTCCGCCCGGCGCGGCGCCCGGGACCCCGCGGCTGACGACATGCTCAGCCAGATTTCGCGGCGACACGCGTGGAGACGCTTAGCGATTCACCCGACTCGAGAATCTTGAAGCCGCGGGCTTCGGCCTTGCCGGGAAGGTTGAACGCATCGACCGGGTGCGTCACCGGTTCGAAGCAGAAGAAGCCGGCGTCGGCAGCCGGTGAGAAGACGACGTATTGGCGCAGCGCCTCGCTCGCATCCACGTCCGCCACGAGCCCACGCCTCGGCCAGTGGATGCAGGCCTTGCCGTTCCAGCCGTCGAACCAGTTGTTGATCCATCGTGCCGGCAATGGCTGCGGCCTGCTGAAATCCATATCCGGATGTGCGGCTATCGCATCATGGGCCTTTGGCAGGTGATCGGATTGCTCCAGCCAGACGCCGCGAGCCGGCGCGTGCAGCGTCGTATCCGGCTCGCGCACGAACCAGGGATGAAAACCGGCGCCATAGGGCAGACGGATCCTGGCGCGGTTGACGAGGCTCAGCTCCATCACCAGTCCGGCGTTCTCCAGGCGGTAGGACATCCGCGCTTCGTAGCGGAAAGGCCCCGGTCCCTCTGCCGAAAGGGTTAGCGTGATCGAGTCCGCGCTCACGGAGGCAACGTCCCACGCGGCCGAAAAGCCGTTCCCGTGGATCGGGTATAGCTCCGTCTCCACGTTCCGGGGCAGGGCATGAAAGGTTCCGTCAAATGTGAACCCGCCGCCGGAAACCCGCCCGGAAAAAGGAACGAGCAGAATGTTCGAAAGCGCGAAGGGATGCGCGGTAGAGGGATCGACCCTGCGGAAGATCGGTTCCCAGGAGCCATCGTGCAGCACGTCGAATGCCGTCAGCCCGGCGCCGAGATCGGGCCGCAGGACGATGCGTGCATCGCCGTTGGAGAGCTCGATCCCCCGCATCACCAGCCGCCGTCGATCGCGATGTTCTGGCCGGAAATCATGTCGGAGGCCGGCGAGACGAGGAAGTGGACCAGGTCGGCGACGTCGGAGGGCTGGATGCGCGCCTTCAGCGACTGGTTTTCGACGATCCAGTCATTGTATTGTTGCAGGCGGTCGGCAAAGACCCGCTCTTCCGCCTCCGAAACCACCGCGCCCGGCGACACCGCGTTGACGCGCACGCCGTGCGGGCCGAGTTCGCGCGCAAGCGCCTTCGTCAGCCCCAGCATCGCGCCCTTGGACGCCACATAGGGCACATAGCCGTCCCAGCGGCCGTTCAGCGTCAGGGAGCAAAAGTTCACGATCTTGCCGTAGCGCTTTTGCTTCATCCCGGGCGCGACCGCTCGGGCAAGCGCGAAAGCCGCCGACGAGTTGACGCGGACCTGGTCCTCGTATTCCTCCAGCGAAAATTCCTCGAAAGGCTTATTGATGATGAGCGCCGCATTGTTGATGAGAATATCGATGCCGCCATGCTCGCGGGAAAGCGTAGCTGCGCGCTTTTCCGCCGAAGCCAGGTCGTTGAGGTCCTCGCCGACATAGATCGCGCTCACACCGTGAGCCGCGGCGACACGCGCCGCGAACCCCTCCCCGGCTTCGGCCCCGGGCCTGTCGAGCAATATCAAGGCGGCGCCGGCGCGCGCCAGCCGCTCGGCCTGGGCGCGGCCGAGGGTGCCGAGCGCACCGGTAATGAGGGTGGTCTTTCCGGAAAGCTCTGTCATCGTTACCTCACAGAAGCGCGTGAACCTCGTCTATCGACGTCTCGGCGGTCGGCATGTCGAACACGATCTCGCCGCGTGCCATCGCGACGATGCGGTCGCAGGATTGGAAGACGTGCTGCATGTTGTGCGAGATGAAGATCCCGGTCAGGCCCTGCGCCTTCAATCCTCGCACGAAGCCGATCACCTTGTCGGTCTCCTTGACCGAAAGATGGTTCGTCGGCTCGTCCAGGATCAGCACCTTCGACTTGAAGTGCATGGCGCGTGCGATGGCTACGCCCTGCCGCTGGCCGCCCGAAAGCTCTCCGACCAGCGCATCCGGCGAGCGCAGATGCAGATCGACATCGGCGATGGCACGGATGCTTTCGGCGCGCATGCGCTTCTGGTCCATGATGCCGATGCCGAAGACCGACCATTTAATCGGCTCGCGGCCGATGAAGAGATTGCGGGCGATCGACATGGATGGGACCATGGAATTGTACTGATAGATCGTTTCCAGCCCGTGGCGCATCGCATCCTTGGGGCTGCGAAGAGCCACCTTGCGGCCTTCGATCAGCACGTCGCCGGAATCCTGATGGTGAACGCCCGAGAGAATCTTGATGAGCGTCGACTTGCCGGCGCCATTGTCGCCGACGAGACCGACGGTCTCGCCGGGGTGGATCGTGAGGTCGACATTCTTCAGCGCATGTACGCCGCTGTACCATTTCTGAAGGTTGCGGCATTCGATGATCGGCGTGGTCATTTGTGCGCCTCCACCTTGATCTTGCGGGACATTTTACCCATCCAGGCATTGGCGATGACGGCAAACATGGTGAGAACCCCGATCGCGAACTTGAACCAGTTGGCATCGACACGGGAAAGGACCAGGCCGTTGTCGATCGTGCGGATCAGAAGGGTGCCGATGATGGCGCCGAAGACCGTGCCGATCCCTCCTGCGAGCGCCGTACCGCCGATGACGGCCGCGGCGACCGCCTGCAATTCCAGCCCTTCGCCGATCGACGGCAGCGGCGAACCGAGACGCAGCACCTGAAGCAGTCCCGCAAAGCCCGCCAGTACCGAGCAGAGCATAAAGCAGACGATCTTCACGCGCTTGACCGGAATGCCCATGGAGGCGGCGGCCTCGTTGAAGCCGCCGGTCGCCCGGATCCAGTTGCCGAAATTGGTGAGCGACAGCAGCGCCGCCACGAGTGCGGCAATGACCACGAACCAGAGGAAGGACATGCGGAAGGGCGAGCCCTGCCAGATATAGTCCGTGAAAAGCCAGGTCGGCAGGTCGGACGGCAGAAGCGGGGGGAAACCGCCTGATATGACGATGGTCAGCGAGCGCGCGATGAAGAGCATCCCCAGCGTGGTGATGAAGCTCGGTATCGAGAATTGCAGCGTGACATAACCGTTGATGAAACCGATCGCCCCGCAGATCATGAGACCGAGCAGCACCGCGACGGTGAAGGGCACGCCGGAATTCAGTATCACCGCCATCGACATGGGCATCAGCGCAAAGACGGACCCGACCGACAGGTCGAATTCGCCGCAGATCATCAGGAGCGTCACGCCGATGGCGACGAGCGCCATTTCCGGCAGAAGGCCCATTACGCCGCGCATGTTCTCGAAGGAAAGAAGAATGCCGTTCGACTTCGCCTGGAAGACGAGAACGAGGACGATCAGCAGTGCAAGGCCGGCAAGCTCGGGCTTGTCGAGATAGATTTTCAGAAATCGCTTCATGGGCTGCCACTCATGGTTCGGCGTCGTGCCTGACCGACGATCTCAGGTCGGGTGCCTGAGATCGTCGACGCGATCGATTCCGAGAGCTGGGACGGATGCGGGCGGAAAGCCGCATGAATTCCCCCCCCGCTCCGGTTTCGGGCTCGGGCAAGACGCCTGTTGCTTATCGGGAGCGCCAGATCAGCGCAGACCCTGCTTCGCCAGTTCGAGGATCGTTGGCACGTCCTTCGGCGTGACGATGCCCTGCCCCGTATCGACATCGGAGGGTGTCAGGCCGGCGGTTTTCCAGAGATAGGCCTGCATGACAGGGATGAAGCCCTGCATGTAGGGTTGCTGGTCGACCTGCACCTGAACATAGCCGGCCTCCATCTGCTGCAGCACCTCGGGCACGAGGTCGAAGCCGCCGAGCAGGACCTTGCCGGGCTCGATGCCGCGATCCTTCAGGACCTTGGCGACGCCGGCATGCCAGTAGCCGGTATCGAAATAGGCGGTCGTGTCCGGGTTGGCATTGAGATAGGCGCCGATGCGGTCGGCGGTCAGCGCGAGGTCGGTGGCCGAATCGATGCGGGTGATGTTCACCTCGCGGTCGGAATGCTCGGCCTTGTACTCCTCCAGAAATTTCGTGACGCCGCCCGCGCGCTGCTCGGACCAGGTCTGGCCCGGCGCGTTGACGCCGACCAGCAGGTTGAGCGGGCCCTCCTTCGGGAAGTTTTCCGACTGGGCCTTGGCGAGCGAGTAGCCGGCCGCGGTGAAGCCCTGGCCGATGAAGGCCTTGCGGGCGTTGCCCTTGGCGCCTTCGCTGTCGTCGACATTGACGGCAAGCACCA
The DNA here is from genome assembly GCF_059758575.1 of Sinorhizobium sp. GQ132. Lineage (NCBI taxonomy): Bacteria > Pseudomonadati > Pseudomonadota > Alphaproteobacteria > Hyphomicrobiales > Rhizobiaceae > Sinorhizobium > Sinorhizobium sp. GQ132. The sequence goes on from NZ_JCAXDX010000007.1 coordinate 206,626, forward strand.
GGATGCCGGCGTCGACGGCTTCCTTGATCACGTTGTCATAGGCATTGTTGTCGACGATCGCGACGAAGATCGCGTCCGGCCTGGAGGCGATCGCCGCCTGCAGATTGGCGACGGCCTGCTCGACTGCGCCTTCCGTCTGCGTGAGGATCAACTGGCACGAGGCGCCGACCTTTTCGCAGGCGTCGTCATAGCCCTTCTTGACCGCCTGCCAGAACGTGTTCGAGGCCGACGAATGGCTGACGAAGGCGATGCTGAGACCTTCCGCGCTGGCGGCTGGAGCCATCAGCGTCAGCCCCAGGGCCGTTCCTGCTATCAATTTCCTGATCATGATGCGTTACCTCCCGTTGAACATCGATCATATTGCGGCGGCCGGTCACCCCGTGCCGTCGAAGAACTCCGCCCGCGATCGCGCGATCTCGGGCAAAGATTTCAGAATTTCGCGCAGATGCATGCGCAGCGCCTGCTCTGCCCCGCCGACATCACCTGCCGCGATCGCATCGACGATCTGCTCGTGCTGTTCGATCAGCCGGCCGATCTGCGGGTCGTCGACGCTGAGGAACCGGACGCGGTCCATCTGCGCCTTGACGCTTTCGATGACGCTCCAGGCATAGGCGCGGCCGGCGGCCGCCGCGAGCGTGTGGTGGAAGAGTTCGTCCAGCCGCAGGAACGCGGCGCGATCGTCATGCGCCACCTGCTTCTGGCGAGCGATCTGTTCGCGCAGTTCGTCGACGATCGCCACCTCATGCTCGCCGGCGACCTGGCGCACGATGTCGGCCTCGATCGCCTCGCGCACGAAGCGCACGTCCATGACCGATGCCGTCGAAATCCGCGTCACATAGGTGCCGCGTTGGGGCAGCACCTGGACCAGCCCCTCCTCTGCCAGCTTGATGAAGGCTTCGCGAACCGGTTGGCGGCTGATCGACAGGCTTCTTGCTATCTCGGCTTCGGAAATGCGCGCGCCGGGCACCAGCTCCGCCTGGATGATCTGCTCGCGCAGGATGCGATAGACCTGCGGACCGACAGCCTCGATCGCGGACAGAACGCGCTGCGGTTTGATGTTCTGCATCCGGCCCCCCTCCAAGCTCCCGGCAGCATTGGCCTACTACCATACAAGTTAGTCGAACTTCAATCCTTCGAACTGCGCCGCGACACTTCGAATTTCCGGTCGAGATCGGGAGCGAGGTCGACCCCGTGCCCTGCCCCCGGCGGGATCGTGATCATCCCGTTCGTCACGGTGGGCAGCTGCGTCGTAAGGTCGGCGTACCAGGTCTTGTAATAGGCACGCACGCTTTCCTGGACGAGCGCATTCGGAGCATTCAGCGACAGATGCGTCGAGGCTGCGAGCACCACAGGGCCGGTGCAATCATGCGGCGCGACCGGAAGGTGCCAGGCTTCCGCCATGGTGGCGATCTTCTTTGCCTCGGAAATCCCGCCGCACCAGGAGAGGTCGAGCATGACGACCCCGGCCGCATCCGTTTCCATGAGATCGCGGAAGGCCCATCGGGTCGCGAGCGTTTCCGACGCGCAGAGCGGCGCGCGGCTTGCCGCCGCGTAGCGCTTCAGACTGGAGAGCGAGTCCATCTTGATCGGGTCTTCATGCCAGAAGGTGGCATAGGGCTCGAGTGCCCGGGCGATCTGGATGGCGGGCGTCAATTGCCACATGGAGTGGAACTCGACCATGATGTCGATGCGGTCGCCGACGCGCTTGCGGATCTTCTCGAAGGGCTCCAGTGCCTTGCGCAGGTCCGGCCCGGAAATATACTGGCCGCCGCTTTTCTCCGCCGCGATATCGAACGGCCAGATCTTCATGGCAGTGATGCCCTCCGACAGGAGGTCCTCGGCGAGTTCGTCCGCCCGTTCCAGAAATCCGTTCAGGTCGTCATAGTCGCGCCGCGGGCCGCCGATGCCGTAGTTTGCCGTCTGCTGGCCCTTTGCGTCGCGCATATAGGTATTGCCGGCGCAGGTGTTGTAGGTGCGGATCTCGCGACGCGAGAAGCCGCCGAGAAGCTGGGCGATCGGCAGGTTCGTCGCCTTGCCGAAAAGGTCCCAGAGCCCGATATCCACCGCCGAATTGCCGCGCATCTCCGCCCCGGTCGAGCGGAAGCCGAGATAGCCTGTCAGATCCTTCGAGATGCGGTCGATCTCCAGCGGGTCGCGCCCGACGAGCTTCGGAGCCACCACCTCGTGAATGTAGGTTTCCACGGTCTGCGCCATGAAGAAGGTCTCGCCAAGTCCGACAAGCCCCTCGTCCGTGTGGATGCGGACCCAGAGAATATTGGGAAAGTCGCGGACGCGGACCGTTTCTAATTCCGTGATCTTCATGCTCAATAAACTCCTGCCGCCAAAAGCGCCTTTACCGTCAGATCGAAATGCTCGACCATCGCCTCCTCGCCTTTCGCCGGGTCGCCGTTGGCGATGGCCTGCGCGATGGTCATGTGGCCGTCGATACTTTCCTGCCGCGTCTCATTGCTGGCGCGGCTCGCCCAGCCGATCGGCCAGGTATGGCGCGTGACGACATGGAAGGAGCCGACGATCAGCGCGAACATCGGGTTGCGGGACGCCGTGCCGATCGCTTCGTGAAAGGCGATATCGTGTTCCATGACCCTGACCGGCTGGTCGAAATCCCGCTGCATCGCTTCGGCAAGCGCGACGATTTCGGCGGCCTCCTTGTCGGTGCGGCGCATGGCTGCCAGCACGACGGTGCGGCGCTCGACAGTCCGGCGGACATCGAAAATCTGCTGGATCGTCACCTGATCGGTATGCACGGCATGGTCGGTCACCAGGGCCAGCACGTCCGCCTTGGGCGCGGCCACCCGCGGACGCCGGCCATTACCGATGTCGATCAGCGTCAGCGCGGCGAGCGAACGATAGGCCTCGCGCACGACGCTGCGGGATACGCCCAGCTTTTCGGCAAAGGCTCCCTCGCTCGGCAACGAATCGCCGACCTGAAGACCGTTCTCGCGAATGTGAACCTTCACGGCAGTCATGACGCCGCCGAGCAGTCCATCCGCGCCGGAACGTCCGGATGAGGACTCTTCCTCCGCCTTGAGCTCTATCAAGTTAACCTCCTACCTATCAGATAGGTTTATGATGACCTGTGAATAGATTCGCCTTCGGCTGTTGTCAACGCCGAATTGCAAAATCTGTTTGGAAGGCACGGAAGCAACCGCTCGACAGAAGCGGCCTAACGGGCATCGCCTCCCGTATCCGACGCGAAATACGCCGAAAACCGCTGAGCAAGCTCGCCCAGATCGACCATCGCGCGCCGCAGATGCAGCCGCATGATCTCCTGGGCCCTGGTCGCGTCCCCTTCGCTCACAGCCTCGAGAACGCGCCGGTGATCCTCGACCAGCTGGTCGAGTTGCCCCGCCTGTATCGACAGACGGCGGACCCGGTCCATATGCTTCTTGGCATCCGAGATGAAGGCCCAGACTCCGTCGCGGCCCGCGAGGCTGCAGTAAAGCGCGTGCATGCGTTCGTCGCACTCGAAAAACAGGTCGGGGTTGTCCTCGAGGACAGCAAGCTCCTGCTCCTCGATGGCCTGCCGTATGCCGAGCAGGACGCGGCGGTTCGATTGCTGCGCCGCTTCGGCAACGATCGCCAGCTCCAGCTGTTCGCGAACGAACTGGGCGGTCCTGACCGCGTCCATGCGGATCGGCGCCACCACGACGCCTGCCCGTGACCGGAGGTCGACAAGTCCTTCCGCACTCAACCGCGAAAGGGCCTCGCGCACGGGCGTGCGGCTGACCCCCAGGAGCCCTGCCAGCGCATGCTCGCCGATCGGTTCGTTCGGCTTCAGTTCGAGCCCGATGATCTTGCGCGAAAGGGTGCGGTAGCAATGCTCCGCGGCCGAGATTTTTATGTCACGCGTCATAAAATGAAAGCCCTATGTATTTTTGCATGCAATCGTTCATCGCGAGCAGATTACCCGCACAACGTTTCGTTTGCTACTCGCCATTGAAGCTCCCTTGACGCTTGCTGAAATCTTGCATACAAGAATGCAACCGGGTTTGGGAGGACACCAATGGCCGACTGCAAGCGGCGACGCCCCTCGGCGTTGCATACCGGATTCATGGCGCGGCCATGAGTGCCACGGTTTCGCTGCTCCTCGATGCGAAGGACATCGTCGGCGAGAGCATTCTCTGGTCCGGGGACGAGAAGGCGCTTTACTGGGTCGATATCGTCGGCAAACGCATCCATCGGCTCGAACCCGAAACCGGCCGTCATGACACATGGCCGACCCCGGACTTCGTGACGTCGATCGGCATGCGGGCGGATGGCGGGTTCATCGTCGGCCTCAGCCGCAACGTCTGCCTGTGGAAGCCCGGCGGGCGCTTCGAGGCGTTTGCCGTGCCGGAGCCGGATCTGCCGGAAAATCGCCTCAACGAGGGTCGCGTCGCACCGGACGGCTCCTTCTGGGTCGCGACGATGCAGAGCAATCTTGACGCAGGCGGCTCACCGAAGGACATGGACCGGCAATCGGGCGCGGTCTACCGCATCGATCCCGCCGGTCACGTGTCGCAGCTCACGCCCAACGAGTACGGCATCACCAACACCATGGGCTGGACGCGGGACAACCGTTTCTTCTTCGCCGACACGCTCGCGAACGAGATCTACGTGTTCGATTGCGATCTTGCCGCCGGGAGGATCGACAACCGGCGCACCGTCGTGGCCGGCTTCGCCCGCGGCCTGCCGGACGGCTCCTGCCTCGATGCAGACGACCGGCTCTGGAACTGCCGGGTGGCGGGAGGCGCAGCCGTCGCGGGCTTCGACGGAACCGGCCGTCTCATCCAACTGATCGAGCTGCCGGCAAGCTGGCCGACGAGCTGCACATTCGGCGGCACGGATCTTTCCACCCTCTACGTGACCTCGGCGCGTTTCACCATGACGAACGATCATCTCGATATGCATCCGCTGGAGGGCGGGCTCTTCGCGGTCGAGGGCGTGGGGCACGGCGTCGAAGAGCCAAAATTCGGGCAGGCGTCCGACAAGTTCCCCTCTGTTACGGAGACAGCGTGATGAGCGATTTCAACGGCAAGAGCATCGTCGTCACCGGCGGAAGCCTCGGCATGGGTCTCGCCTGTGCCCATCGTTTTGCTGCCGGCGGCGGCAAGGTGACGATCGTGGCAAACGACAAGGCTTCGGTCGACGAGGCCGTGGCTTCCATCGGGGACAATGCCGCCGGGTTCGTCGGCGACGTCCGCTCCAAGCACGACATGGAAGCGGCGGTTCAGGCCGCGGTATCGCGCCATGGGGGCGTCGATATTCTTGCCTGCTGCGCCGGCATCCAGCGCTACGGCACCGTGGTCGACACACCGGATGAGGTCTGGGACGACGTTCTCGACATCAATCTGAAGGGCATCTTCCTCGCCTCCAAATTCGCCATTCCCGAAATGCGCAAGCGCGGCGGCGGCGCGATCGTCGCCATCTCTTCCGTGCAGGCCTATGCTTCGCAGGCGGGCGTCGCCGCCTATACGGCGAGCAAAGGCGCGATCAACGCACTCGTGCGCGCCATGGCGCTGGACCATGCCGGGGACAATATTACCGTCAATGCCGTCTGCCCCGCCTCCGTCGACACCCCGATGCTGCGCTGGGCCGCCGATCTGTGGAAAGGCGAAGGCACCGCCGAGGCGACGCTGGAAGCTTGGGGAAGAGGACATCCGCTGGGCCGCGTCGGCAAGCCTTCCGAAATCGCCGAACTGGTTGCCTTTCTTGCCGGCGATAAGGCCCGCTTCATCACGGGCGCCGACATCAAGATCGACGGCGGCGTTCTTTCCAAGCTCGGCATCGTCATTCCAGATTGACCGGAGGCCCGTCATGAAACCGCTTCCCGATTTCCGCTCGAAAGACTTCCTGCGCGCCCATATGCGCGAGATCATGGATTTCTACCATCCGATCTGCCTCAACGAGGAAGACGGAGGCTACTACAACGAATACCGCGACGACGGTTTCATCACCGACCGGAAGACCCAGCATCTCGTCTCCACCACGCGCTTCATCTTCAACTATGCCACCGCCGCGGTGATCTTCGAACGCCCGGACTTCGCGGAAGCGGCCGCCCATGGCGTAAGATATCTCGACGAGGTTCACCGCGATCCGAAGCATGGCGGCTATTTCTGGCTGATGCGCGGCCGCGATGCGGTGGATGCGACGAAGCATTGCTACGGCCACGCCTTCGTCTTGCTCGCTTATGCGACAGCCATGAAGGCCGGAATTCCCGGTATGGACGCCCGGGTTTCGCAGACCTGGGAACTTCTCGAAAGCCGCTTCTGGGAGCCGGACCGCGAACTCTACAAGGACGAAATCAGCCGCGACTGGGGGGCGACTTCGCCCTATCGGGGACAGAACGCCAACATGCACATGACCGAGGCGATGCTGGCCGCCTATGAGGCGACCGGCGAGGTCCGTTACCTGGACCGCGCCGAAACCCTCGCCCGGCGCATCTGCGTCGAGCTTGCCGCCAACGCTCAGGACGTGGTCTGGGAGCACTATCGCGAGGACTGGTCGATCGACTGGGATTACAACAAGGACGATCCGAAGCACCTCTTCCGGCCCTACGGCTACCAGCCGGGCCACATGACGGAATGGACCAAGCTGCTCCTGATCCTCGAGCGCTATCGCCCGCAGGACTGGATCCTGCCGAAAGCCATCCTTCTCTACGAGACGGCCTTGGCAAAGAGCGCCGATCTCGAATTCGGCGGCATGCACTACAGCTATGGCCCCGACGGCAAGCTCCATGACCTCGACAAATATCATTGGGTCCATTGCGAAACGATTGCGGCCGCGGCCGCGCTCGCCGCCCGCACCGGACGGGAGCGCTACTGGCAGGATTACGACAGGCTCTGGCGCTACAGCTGGCGGCACCTGATCGATCACGAATATGGCTGCTGGTTCCGCATTCTCTCGCCCGACGGCGTGAAGCAGAGCGACATCAAGAGCCCTCCAGGCAAGACCGACTACCATCCATTCGGTGCCTGCTACGAAATCCTGCGCGTGCTGGGGGAGGCGCAATAGCAGGGCGACCGTTTCCGGCCAGCGCCGACGGACACGGCCGGCGCCCCGCACCCCTAACCTCCGCACCCGACAGCCTGCATTGGAGCCTCCCATGAAGCGACCCAGGATCACCGATATCCGCGCGACCACCGTCACCGTTCCGCTGGAGGCGCCGCTGCGTCATTCCAATGGCGCACATTGGGGGCGGTTCGTCCGTACGATCGTCGAGGTGGAAACCGATGTTGGCATCGTCGGTCTCGGCGAAATGGGCGGAGGCGGGGAGAGCGCCGAGGCGGCGTTCCGGGCGTTGAAGCCCTATCTCGTCGGCCACGATCCCTTCGAGCTGGAAAATCTCCGCTTCATGATCTGCAATCCGACCGCCAGCCTCTACAACAACCGCACCCAGATGCATGCCGCCATCGAGTTCGCCTGTCTCGACATCATGGGCAAATTTCTCGGCGTGCCGGTCTGCGATCTCCTCGGCGGCAAGATGCGCGATGCGGTTCCTTTTGCCAGCTACATGTTTTTCCGCCTTCCCAACAAGGACACCGGCGAAGGCGAGACGCGCACGGCCGATCAGCTCATCGAGCAGACGCTGGCGCTGAAAAAGAAATGCGGATTCACCTCGCACAAGCTGAAGAGCGGCGTCTTCGCGCCGGAGTACGAGCTGGAGGTCTTTCGCGCATGGGCGAGGGCCCTCGGTCCCGACAGCGTCCGCTACGACCCGAACGCTGCGTTCAGCGTCGAGGAGGCTATCCGCTTCGCAAAGGGCATCGAGGATCTCAACAACGATTACTACGAGGACCCCACCTGGGGGTTGAACGGCATGCGGCGCGTCCGCGAGAATACGACCATGCCGCTCGCCACCAATACCGTCGTGGTGAATTTCGAGCAGCTCGCCGCCAATATCCTTAATCCCGCCGTGGACGTGATCCTGCTCGACACCACCTTCTGGGGCGGCATCCGCCCCTGCGTGAAGGCGGCGGGTGTCTGCGAGACCTTCCAGCTTGGCATCGCGGTGCATTCATCGGGCGAACTCGGCATTCAGCTCGCCACGATGCTGCATCTCGGCGCGGTTCTCCCGAACCTCGTCTTCCACGCGGATGCGCATTATCACCAGCTGACCGACGATATCATCGTCGGCGGTCCGATGCGCTACGAGAACGGTGCCATCAAGGTACCGACGGCGCCCGGTCTCGGAGTCGAGCTCGATCGCGACAAGCTCGGGCAGTACGCCGACCTCCATAAGACGCTCGGCGGCTATCCCTACGACCGCGATCCCTCCCGCCCCGGCTGGTTTTCCGTCGTCCCGAACACCCGATGGGCGGATCCCAACGACGATCGCGCCGTCGATTACTGAGGCTGCACCTGGGACCTATTCGCAACCTCACCGAAATGGAACCCACCCTGCCGAGACCTGACGGCCGGCCGCTTGGAGCTCGAAACTGTTCCAACTTTGAAGGGTGGCTTATCTGCGAGAGCAGCCGGATATCGGCCTGGGGCAACGAAAAAGCCGATACTCACCGTTCAGTGCTCCATGAATGCCATGGTCAAAATTCGGTCTTCCGTCATGTCGGCTCGGTCCACGACGCCGGCGAGCCGTCCCTTGGAGAGAACGGCGACGCGATCACACAGCGCCAGGATCTCCGGCACCTCCGACGAAGCGATGAGGACGGTCAGCCCCTTTTCCGCTTCCCGGGCGACGATGTCGTAGAGCTCGGACTTCGCGCCGACATCCACTCCGTGCGTGGGTTCGTCCAGGAGCAACAATCGCGGTTCGGCCATGAGGGCGCGGGCGAAAATCGCCTTCTGCTGATTGCCGCCCGAGAGCGTCGAGATCGGTTGCGTGTCGCGAACCATGCGAATGCCGAGCGTTTCGCGATAGAACGCCATACGCCCGGCCTCTCCTGACCGATCGGAGAACAGGCCCTTCGAAAAACGGCGCAGGCTGCTGATCGCGGCATTGTCGCGCACCGAATGCTGCGGCAGGATGCCTGCCGTCTTGCGGCCTTCCGGCACGAGCGCAACCCCCGCCTTCACCGCCTCGCTCGGGTCGGCGAAGGCCACCTTTTCTCCGAACAGCGAGATGTCGCCGGCCTTTGGCCGGTGCACCCCGTGTATAAGCTCCAGCAGCTCGGTGCGGCCGGCACCGACGAGACCGAACAGGCCGAAGATTTCGCCTTTGCGAATGTCGAGGCTGATGTCGTCCAGCAGACGATCGTCCGACAATCCCGCGACCGACAGCGCAGGCGTCCCGCTTGCAAGGGAACGCTGCCTGTACTGGTAGATGGCGGGCTTCCCGGTCATGTCCTTGATCAGCTGCTCGCGGCTCGTTTCGCCGGGGCGTCGCTCGCTGACGATCGCCCCGTTCCGCAGCACGACGACACGGTCGCAAAGGGCCATCGCCTCCTCGAGGCGATGCGTGATGAAGATGATGGCCGCTCCTGCCTCCCGCGCCTCGCGGACATAGGAGAAGAACCCGGCGACCTCGTGCGGCGTCAGGGATGACGTCGGCTCGTCGAGGATCAGCAGCCGTGGCTTTCTTGCCGCCGCCTTGGCGATCTCGACCAGCTGTTGTTCACCCGCCCGCAGGGTCCCTGCTTCCCGGTCCGGCGGGATGTGACCGGCGCCGACCCTTTGAAGCAGGGCACGGGAGGCGTGCTGCATCAAGTCGATATCGACGAGGCCCATACCGGTCCGCGGCATCCGACCGAGATGCAGGTTCTCGGCGACGCTCAGCGCGCCGACGACAGACAGTTCCTGATGAACGAAGCTGACGCCCGCTTCGATGCCTTCCGACACTGAGCCGAAGCGGACCGACAGGCCGTCCATTTCGATCGTGCCGCCGTCGGCCTGAAGGCCGCCGGACAGAATATGCATCAGCGTCGATTTGCCGGCGCCGTTTTCACCGAGCAGGCCCACGATCTCACCCGCCTTCAAGTCGAGGTCGACCGAGTGAAGTACGGAATTGCCCGAGAAACTCTTGGCAATCCGGCGCGCGCGAAGGAGCGGCACGGAGACGACGCGCGCTGCTTCTGCGCCAGGCGCAGCCGCCGCGCGCGGGCTGTTACTTGGCGTCATCGGGCGTCAGCAGCTTTCCGGTCACCGGGATGACCTTTGCGGGCGGCTCCTGGCCGGCGACGATATAGTTGTAGAGCATAACGCTCGAATCGAGCGCCTGCTGGTAGGGCGCCTGGTCGAGCAGGCCGACCATCTCACCGGTTTTCAGGTACTGGATATTGTCGGGCGTATGGTCGAAGCCGACGACGCCGACCTTGCCGGTCAGGTTGAGATCCTTGACGGCCTTTGCCGCACCGAACGGCCCGCCGGCGGTCACGTAGACCATCGAGAGATCCGGATTGGCGGTCATCATGTCCTGGACGAGCGAATAGGCCGACTCCGCCTTGTCCTTGTTCTCGAAAGGACCGACGATCTGAATGTCCGGGGAGTTCTCCTTCAGATATTCCAGCGCGCCGTTCATGCGCTGCGTGTGCTGGGTGGCGCCGAAATAGCCGGTGATGACGCCGAGCTTGCCCTTTCCGTTCATCTTCTTGGCGATGAATTCGCCGATCTGCTTGCCGGCCGAGGTCGCATCCTGGCCGATGAAGGCAAGGCGCTGCGATTCCGTCGCACCTTCCGCAATGATGTTGAAGACCGGCACGCCCTCTTTCGTGGCTTCGTTGATAATGCGCGCCGTGCCGTCGAAGATCGGCACCACGACGATGCCGTCATATTTCTTGGCGAGTGCGCCCTCGATGCCGGCGACAACCGCCTCGGCGGAGAGCTCGTCCCCGAGATCGACGAAATCGACCTTGGCGTCGTATTTCGACAGATAGTCGTTCGCCGCCCTCGCCCCTTCCGTGACCGGGGTCCAGAACGGATTGTTCTGAAACGACAGGAAAGCGATCCTCACCGGCCCCTTGGTGTTTTCCACCGCGGCGACGGTGCCGCCCTGCGGTGCTTCGCCCGCCAGCGAAGGCAATGTGACCGCCGCAACGGCCGCAGCAGCAAAGGCCATGGTTTTAAGTCTCTTGAGCAACATGCTTGTCTCCTCCGATAAATGATCAGTCGTCGTCGCCGCCGCGCTGCAGCCCGTCCAGCCCGACGGCGAAGATGATGACGAGCCCCTTGGTGACGACCTGCCAGTAGGCAGAGATGCCGAGGAGCACAAAAGCGTTGTTGAGCAGCGCCATGAGCAAGGCGCCGATCACGACGCCGAGGATCGAGCCGCGGCCGCCGCTCAATGCGGTGCCGCCGAGGATCACGGCGGCGATGACGTCCAGCTCGTATCCCATGCCGAGATTCGGGTCGGCGCTTGCCAGGTTGCCCGCGAGGATGAGCCCGCCGAGCCCTGCCAGCAGGCCGCACAGCGCGAAGACGAACAGCCGGGTCGAGCGCAGGTTCACGCCGGCAAGACGGGAGGCCTTGGGATTGTCGCCGATCGCATAGATCTCCCGGCCTGTGACGGTCCGGCTCGCGAATACATGGACGATCGCGGCGAGCACGATCATCAGCAGGAAGGACACGGGTATGTCGAAGATGCGCCCCGCACCGACGAACTCGGCAAAGCCGCCAAACGATACAGGGATGCCGCCGGTCATGAGGAGCGCGATCCCGCGCGCGATCGAGAGCGTGCCGAGCGTGGCGATAAAAGGATTGATTTTCAGCCGCGTGTAGAGAAGTCCGTTGGCAAGGCCGCAGGCGAGTCCCGTCAGAAGGCCGCCGAGGAGGCCGACGGTCTCGCTGCCGGTGTCGCGCATCAGCACGGCTGCGATGACAGCGGACAGACCGATGACCGAACCCACGGAAAGATCGATGCCGCGGGCGATGATGACCAGGGCCTGCCCCAAGGCGACGATCGCCACGACCGAGGCCTGGCGGCCGACGTTCAGCAGGTTGCGCGGCTCCAGGAAATAATCGCTGGCGAATGTCAGATAGAGCGCCACGACGGCGAGCATGGCAAGCACCGATGCTTCGCGATGCCGGCCCAGTCCTCGTGCGAAGGTCAATGCTGACTGCATGGTCATCACCGCCTTTCGAAATTGGGGGCGCGCTTCTCCTTGAAGGCCGCCCGGCCCTCGGCCGCGTCCGCGGTCGCAAAGCAGATCGTCTGCAGATCGCGTTCGTATTCGATAGCCTTGTCGAGCGGCATCGAAACCGCCGCCTTGAGGTTGGCCTTCGCCGTTTCCGCCGCGATCGGTGCCCGCGAGGCGATGATTTCGGCGATCGCGCGGGCACGTTCCAACAGGTCGGTCTGGGCAACGACCTCGCTGACCAGCCCCCAGGCCAGCGCCTTGTCCGCCGGTATCGGGTCGCCCGTCATCAGCATGAGCGCGGCATTCGAGGCGCCGATGGAATGCATCAGATGTGCCGCCATGCCGCCGCCGCCGATCCATCCGAGCTTGATCTCCGGTGCCGCGAACTGCGCGTTTTCCGAAGCGATCCGGATGTCGCAGGACATGGCCGTCTCCAGGCCGCCACCGAAGGCATAGCCGTTCACCGCGCAAATCGTCGGCTTGAGCAGGGCGCGGAACGCATCGCAATAGTCCGGCCGATTGCGGAACTGCCAGGGCGTACGGTAGGTGTCGAGCTCGCGGATATCGGAGCCGGCGCAGAAGGCGCGATCACCGGCGCCGGTAAGGATGACGCAGCGAATGCGGTCGCTGTCGTTGCTTTCCTTCACGGCCGCGACGATCGCATCGGCCATTTCCGGCGTCACGGCATTGAGCTTTTGGGGCCGGTTGAGGGTGATCGTGGCGATTGCACCGTCCGCGGCATAGAGAACGTCGTCGGTCATTTACCTACCTTTCGCCACCGGCTTTGCGATGGCTTGCATAGAGGGCCTGCAAGCTTTCGAGCACGCCGTCGGCCGGCGCACCATCCTCGAAGGCCTGCCGCAGAAGCGCCGATGCCTTGCCCTGGAAGGCGATGTAGCCGTCGTGGCGCGGGCGCACATAGGCCTGCTCCAGCGTATCGGCCGTGTTTTCGTAGAATCCGCCCCAGAGGGCGTTGACGCGTGGATCATGCCAGGCCTCGCGCCGAGACGGCTGGCCGTCATGGGCGGGGATGAAATCGACCTGGGCCTCGCGGCTCATCAGCCAGAGCAGGTGTTCCTTCAGAGCCGGCGTGATTTCGCAGCGCCGCGAGATGCCGATTCCCGTACCGCCGAGCGTCGAACCCGGCCGCCCGCCGGGGATGCGGCGCGGCGCGTCGTGGAAGGCGACCTGATGCCCCGTCTGCGGCGCGGCGTAGTTCACGTAACCGTAGACCAGCGGGCAGAGCACGACGTCGTCGTTCGACGCCATGTGATCGAGGATCCCGATCGGGTTCCGGTCGCGCACAGACCGCGGACTGCGGTTTGCGAGATCGCGCATCAGTTCGTAAACCGGGCGCCCGACGTGCCGGGAGACGAGGACCTCCGGATCCGTCTCCGCCGGAGGGTCGCCGAAGGCCGCGGCTATCGACAGGAACGAGAGCGCCGCGTGCGGACCGGCGAGCGACAGCGCCACCTTGCCGGTGCTCCGGGAGAGCGCCACGACCTCGTCCCAAAGCTCGGGCACCGGTGCCTCGAGAAGATCGGCCCGCGCCGCCATCACCTGCGTGGCCGCATCGAGCGGCAGCGCCCAATGAGCGCCGCCGAAGCGGTAGCTCCGCAAGGAGGGACCGATGCTCTCCGCCTCGAGCGCCTGGACGGTCGCATCGCCGAACACGTCCTCGAGAGACCGCAGGCAATTTCCGGCCAGAGCTTCCCCGACATGAGGATGATCGAGAACCACGAGATCATAGCGCGCGCAAAGATCGGCGATCGGATGGGATTCGAAGCCTTCGAGCGGCTGCTTCTCCCAATCTATGGCAAGCCCCCATTCTGCGAGTTCAGGGCACGCGGCGGCAGCCGCAAGCGCGTTGTAGCCGCGTGGATGATCCCATGTCAGAGCCTGCAGCCGTTGCATCGTCAGACGTCCTCGGCGGCAATGGCACCGGCGGCTTCGAGTGCGGCGATGCGAGCCTCGTCATAGCCCGCGTCCTTCAATATCTCGCGTGTATGCTGACCGACGACCGGCGCCCCGCGGTCGACGGTCGAGGGGGTCTTGGAGAACCTGATCGGAAACCCGGGCGTCTTGACGCGGCCTTCGGTCGGATGGTCATATTCGACGAAGGTACCGTTGTGCCTGATCTGCGCGTCCTCGACGAGGTCCGCATAGCCATAGACCGGGCCGCACCAGATGTCTGCCGCACGAAGCCGTGCGAGCCACTCCTCGGAGCTTTTCGTCTTCAGCTTCTCGCGTGTCTTGGCGAAGATCTCGTCCCGCCTGGTCCAGGTGTCGACTTCGTCGTCCATTGTCAGGAAGCTTTCCTCGCCGATCACCTCTCCCAAGGTCTTGAGCTTGGGAAACGCGACGATGATGAAACCATCGCTGGTGGCGAAAGCGCCGTAGGGTGCGCGGATGTAGACATGGGCGTGCGGCTCGGCCGAGCGCTTCTGCGGTTTCTGGCCGATCGTGAAGACGGAGAGCTCCTGCATCTGGATCGTGGTGATCGCATCCAGCATATTGACCTGCACGAGCTGTCCCTCGCCGGTCCGCTCCCGGTGAAAGAGAGCTGCAAGGGCGCCTTCGAATGCGTTGTAGGCGGTGATGGCGTCGACCAGATATTGCCCCGCCGCCATCGGCGCCTCGCCTGCGCGTCCCGCCGAAAGCATTGCGCCCGACATGCCCTGGAGAACGAGATCCTGTCCGGGCCGATCAATATAGGGTCCATCTTCGCCATATCCCGACATCGACACATACACGAGGCGCGGATTGATGCGGGAGAGCGTGTCGTAATCGACGCCGAGACGTTTCGCGACGCCCGGACGGTAGTTCTGCAGGAAGATGTCGGCCGTCTTCACCAGGTCGAGAAGAACCTCCTTGCCCTCCGGCGACTTCAGGTCGACGGCGAGCGAGCGCTTGTTGCGATTGAGCGACAGGAAGGAGACGTTGACCCTGTTGCCTCCGGCTCCCCCCGCGGCGACGTGGCGCTGCCACTCGCCCGACACGGGCTCGACCTTGATCACGTCGGCGCCGAGGTCGCCGAGACGCTGTGCCGCAAACGGACCCGCCATGGCGATCGAGCAATCGAGGACGCGAAATCCGCTGAGAATTCCCATTCGTTCAGTTCCTTATGTATTCAAGCGGTCAATGCATCACCCAGCCGCCGTCGACGTTCAGGGTCTGGCCGGTGATGAAGCCCGCAGAGTCGGAGATCAGGAAGGTAAGAGCGGCAGCGATGTCGGCTGGGCGACCACGGCGTTTGACCGCCTGGTGGTCGAGCACGAAACGCGTATAGCCTTCCGGATCCGGATGGATCTTTTCGGCATCCGTCGGGAAAGCGCCCGGCGAGATGGCATTGACGGTGATGCCGTAGCCACCGAATTCGCGCGCCCAGGCGCGCGTCAGCCCGACGAGGGCGCCCTTGGACTGCACATAAGGGGCAAGATTCGCCCACCCGCCGGACAGGGTGACGCTGGCGATATTGACGATCCGGCCCCAGCCCCGCTCGCGCATGTGCGGCAAGGCCGCCTGGACGCAGACGATGCCGGCATCGACATTGATCCGCTGCACGCGCTGGAAATCCTCGATCGAATACTCTTCGAACGGCCTCGACGGATAGATCGCGGCATTGTTGATCACCACATCGAAACCGCCCGCCTTGGCAGCAGCCTGGTCGAGCGCGGCGCGCAGGCCGCTCAGGTCGGCGAGGTCGATCGCCCGCACCGTGAGACCACCCAGCCCTTCCCTTTCCGAAGCATCCACGAGCGCGCGCGTCTTTGCCTCGTCGTTGTCGATGGCCACGACGCGTGCGCCGGCACGGAGAAAACTCAGTGTAGTCTCCGCTCCCAGGCCGCCGGCCGCACCCGTATAAAGGATGACCTTGCCGGCGATCGACATTCCGGGGACAACCTCCCCGGTGGTCAAAGGTCCGGCAATCATCGCCGTCCTCCGATGGGCAAGTGATTGCCGGTCGGCCGGGGAAACGCGTCGACGGGTTGTTCGGCGAGGCTGCGGATCCGCCTTTCGCTGGCTGCTATCGCATCCGCATCGGGAAGGATCCGGAAGGTGGTGTCATATCTCCGTTCGTCACCATGCTCGAGCCAGATCAGTTCGCCGCGCTCGCGCGCAGCACCATGGCCGAGGACGTGATTGGTCGACGGCTCTATGCCGAGCGCATACTGCCCGGCTTGCAGGTTCTGCCATTCGTACATGCAGGGAAACTGGTCCTTGCGGGTGACGACTTCGAAGCCGATGCCGAGCGCATCGTTGACGAGGGCAACCGGAACCCGGCCTTCGCCGTCCGCGGCCATTTCGTGCTGCCAGACCTGCTCGTGGAAATTGAGCTGCGGAGCCGGCAGCGTATGGTAGCCGACATCCTGCTTCTCGTAGTCGGCGCCGGCATGAGCGGCCCAGACGACCTCCTTGATGGGCGCCAGGTAGCGGGAATTTTCCGCCAGGACCGGATGACCGACATTGATGTGGTAACAATACATATGCGGGGTGCGGTAGAAGCCGCGATTGACCACCCGGTCGGTGAGCCTGATCTCGTTGGTGCCCGCCTTGATTTCGATGCGGCGCACGAGGTCGAGATGCTCTCCGAACACCGTACCCTGGGTGACGACACCCTCGCACCAGAGGATGCAGTCGTCGCCCCTCCATTCCTCGCCATAGCCCGTGAGCCTTGCAGGAATCGTTCCGATCCGGCCATGCAGCGAATGGCTGACGGTCTTGCGAGGGCCGTAGACATAGGTGTCGCCCGGCTCGTCCGCCATGAACAGGATATGGTCGAGACCGCAGGTCACCATGAGTCCCGAGAAGGAGCGCAGCCAGGAAAGACCGCCCTCGCCTTCATATTCATGCAGGCCGGGATGCTTGAAGCCGGCCGGGGAGTTCCATCCGATCGCCATGCCGCGAAATTCGCAGTCGGCGATATCGAGGGCGCGGTCGACGAGCACGGTGAAGCGCAATCCCGTTCCGCTGCGGAATTCCAGCATGCGGATGCCGCGCTCGACGCCGTCTTCGAGCGTCATCAGGCGCACGCCGGCAAATTGCGAAAAAGACCCGGCCCTGGCGGCGATGTCGCGGCGCGACATCGCCTTCCCGTAGAGTTCGACCATGTGGATGTTCCTGTCGTATGCCCGGCTCGGGCAGCCCTTTCATGCCTTGGGTAAACGCGGCCGGACCCGTGCCCGGCCGGTCCGGTGATCAGAGGCCGAGCGCCCGAAGCTTCCCGTCGAGGAACCTCTTGGCGCGCGGCACATCGCTTTCGTCGAGATGCTCGATGATGACGGGTATGTTCGGATGCTTCTTCGAAAGCCGCTGGAGATAGAGATCGTAGTTCAGCGAGCCGAGGCCCGGTGCCGGAAGCTCGATCTCGCCCACGCCGCGGAAGGTATGGCTTTCGAGCGCATCCTCATCACCGATATCGGCATGCTTCTCCGTTTTGTCGTCGCCCGAACGCTTGACGTCCTTGGCATGGGCGATCTTGATCCTGTCCTGCAGGGTGTCGAAGACCTGGTTCAGTATCTCGTCCATGCGGCCGATGTTGTGCGCCTCGAAATAGTTCGTCGGATCCATCAGCAGACCGAGACCGGGGTGATCCACCTGGGCGAACATCTTCACGGTCTCCTCGACCGAGCCGACGACGTTGTTCACGTAGGTTTCGAGGAGGAAGACGGCACCATGATCATAGGCGTGCTGGGCAAGATCGGCGATGACCTTGCGGCACTCCTCGAACCCTTCTTCGGTCTTGTTCCTCGGGTGATGCACCCAGTCCGACTCCGTGTTGTAGGTGCCGGTTTCCGAGATGACATAGGGCGTGCCGAGATACTGGGCGTGGCGGATGATCTCCTTGAGGTAACCGACGCGACGCTGGCGCTCTGCCCTGTCCGGATGGATGATGTTGGTGTAGCCGGAAATGCAGGAGATCGGCAGATGATGATCGCGGAAGGTCTCGCGGATCCGGATGCATTTTTCCCGCGTGATCTGGCCCGCGGACAGGTCGACATCCTTGAAATGCATGTCGAGCTGAACGGTGTTGAAGTCGAGCGCTCTTATTTTTCTCGCCGTCTCTTCCAGGCTGTAGGGAAAGTAGCCCGTAAAAATGCCGGTTTGCATCATGATTGAAATTCCTCCCTTGCAATCAGTCGACCGAGATCTCGGAAAGCTTGACCGTGCGTGCCTCGGCGATGGAGCGGTAGCCCGCCTCCACCAAGGCGACGGTTTTGACGTTGTCGGCCACGGAGAGCGCCGGGGCTTCGCCGGATTTCAGCGCATATTGCAGCTGTTCCATCACCCCGATGAAGGCATGGGGGAACCACATGGTCTCCCATTCCGGGCTGACCCACTTTCCGTCCGTCGTCTTTTTCGACGCGTATGAAAGCGTCGAGGGCGAGCCGTCCGGCCAGCCGATCGTGCCCTGCGCGACGCCTTCCGTGCCCTCAACCCGCCACTTGATGTAGATGTCGCTGTCGAACCCCTCCTCGCGCGGGCCGGACCAGACGTCTTCCATGGAGACGGCTAGAACGCCGTTGGGGAAGGTGAGCGTCGAGACCGTGATCCCGTCCGTATGGGCAAATTCGGTGCGTGGATCCGGCCGGGTGACCGTCGTGATCGCGTCCGGTTCGCCGAACAGGAAACGCAGCACGTCGAGGTGATGCACGCTCATATTGGCGAGGGTCAGCCGGTCGTATTCCTCGAGGAAACCTTGCCAGTGCGGAATCGCCCGCATCTCGATGGTCGCTATGACGACCGTCCCGAGCTCGCCTCTGTCGAGGATCTGCTTCAGAACCCGCATAGACTGGTCATAGCGCATATTCTGGTTGACCGAGAGTATCTTGCCGGCGCTTGCCGCCTCGTCCCGCAAGGCCTTCGCTTCGTCCAGCGTGAGCGCCAATGGCTTCTGCGCGAGGATTGCCTTGATATGCGGCTGCGCAAGTGCTTCGCGGATCAGCGCCGGCTGCTGGTCGGGCGGAAAGGCAATGTCGAGAATCTCGACGTTCGCATCGGCTATCAAAGCGGAAGGCGTCGCATGAACGGCCGGAATTTCCCAACGGGCGGCGACGGCCTCTGCCCGTTGCTGCGTGCGTGAGGCGATCGCAGCGACGGGGAAGCCCGCCTGCCGATAAGCGGCCAGATGACATTCGGCCATGATCATGCCGGCTCCGATGCAGCCGATCTTGTATTCTTTCACCCGCACCGGCGGGTCAGGCACGAAGCCATTGGCAGCGCTCACGAAACTCCTCCCATTCACCTCGCCGGCGGCGCCGCACTCCCTCGTAGCGGCAAACTTGCGGCCGGCGACTTGTCCGGTTCCACTCTTCCCCGGCACCAAGTCGAGCGGGATACTCATTCCGATACGCATCAAAGTCAACATCATTATCAATCTTTTTACATCATTTTTTTAGGCTTTATGATGTGCCTCCCCAACCCTCCATTTTGCCGGCCTGCGGGATGATCGATATTTCAGTGGAAAACCGGGCGTTTCTCCTGCCTCATTGTCGCGACGACCCCACTCCCTCTTGTTTCTTCGCCAGGAAGGATTACATCAAAATACATCATTTTTAGCGAAGAGGCGGCTTTGCGATCCACACTGACTGATATCGCCCGGGAGGCTGGCGTTTCGAGCGCGACCGTCGATCGCGTCCTTAACAATCGCAGCGGCGTCAAGCACAGGACGCGCGAAATCGTCATGGATGCCGCCCGGCGTCTGGGCTACCTCAGCCCCGCCGCGCACAACGCCTCCGCGGAAGGGCGCGTGCGCCTCGACTTCGTGCTGCCGGCAGGCACCAATACCTTCATCGCCAACCTTCTCCGTCAATTGCAAAGCCAGGGCACGGCCAGACCTGATCTCGACGTGCGCGTCCACTCCATCGAAGGGTTCAATCCCGATACGCTCGCCGGCACCCTTCAGGAATTGAGGGGCGAGACCATGGGGGTGGGCGTAATTGCCTTGGACCATCCGACGGTCAGAGAGGCAATGCGTTCACTCGCCTCGTCCGGAGTGCCGATCGTAACGCTCGTATCCGACATCCTGCACGTACCGCGCACGGGCTATATCGGCATCGACAATCGCGCGGCCGGAAGGCTCGCAGGATACCTGCTCGGACGTTTTCTCGGCCGAGAGACGAAGGGTAAGATCGCGCTGTTCGCCGGCTCTCTCTCCTACCGAGGCCACGAGGAACGGGAGATGGGCTTTCGTCACATCATCGCTGACGAGTTCCCCGCCCTCGAAATCGTCGAGTTGCGCGAGATCCGGGATGACCGCGAGCGCGCCTTCGAGGAAGCCGCTGCACTGTTGAAGCGTCACCCGGACCTGGCGGGCATCTACAATATAGGTGCCGGTAACTCCGGTATCGGCCAGGCTTTGGCCGAGGCCGGAAAGGCCGAAAGCATCATATTCGTCGGTCACGAGCTGACCGAGCACAGCAAGAGGCTGTTGCTAAACGGCGTCATGGACGCAGTGATAGACCAGAATCCGCGGGTGGAAGCCCGCGAGGCGCTTTCGATGCTGGACTGCGCCGTGCGGGGCAAGCCGATCGACTATCATCCGCCGCGTCTGCAAGTGATCTTCCGGGAAAATATACCCGAGACCTGACGGCGGCGCGGCCGGCTCGACCGGTTGCAAATCGCGCTCACGTGACTACCTTCAACTGGGCAGCCTCCCTTGGTGACAAGGAGAGAGATGACCGGGAGCAAATCATGTGCCGAAACATAAAACCTTTGTTCAATTTCGACCCGCCGGCGACGGATGAGGAAATCCGTGACGCGGCGCTGCAGTTCGTGCGCAAGCTGAGCGGAACGACCAAACCGTCGAAACGCAATGAAGCCGCCTTCGAGCGCGCGGTCGATTCGATCGCGGCATGCGCCCGCGAACTTCTGGACGCGCTGGAGACGTCGCAGCCTCCGCGCAATCGTGAGGAAGTCGCGGCAAAGGCGCGCGAGAGATCGGCGATGCGGTTCGCTTGAGCCTATGATCGACCGCTCGCTTGCCCGGCACGGAAGTCGCGTTTCGCGTCAGACGGTCACAACGATTTTGCCGAACTGGTCGTTGGACTCCAGAAAACGATGCGCCTCGACGATCTGATCGAACGGGAACGTCCTGGCAATGACGGGTCTCAGGGCACCCGCCTCCAGACCTTCCAGGATGAATTCCTTGGCGACCTCCAGGCGTTCCGGATCGGCGAGCAGCTCGTGGACCAGGTAACCACGCAGCGTCAGTGATTTGCTCAGCACGTCAAACAGCGGGAACGGGGTCTTCTCCGGGCTTAGCCCGCCATACTCGACAAGTATGCCGCCCGGTGCCATCGCGGCCGCCAACGGTTCGAAGATCGGGCCGCCGACGGGATCGAACACGACACGTATTCCCCGCTGTCCGGAAACGCTTTTCAGCTGCGCTTGCAAGTCCTCCTCCAGGGAGGCGACGACATGCGCCGCGCCGGCCTCCAACAGGCGTTGCCGCTTCGCAGATGTCCGGGTGACGGCTACCGGTATGGCGCCGACCATGTTGGCGATCTGGATTGCGGCAAGCCCGACACTGCTCGATGCCGCGGTAATGGCGACGAAATCTCCCCTGCGAAGCCCTCCGATATCGACGAGGCCGCCGTAAGCGGTGAGATACTGCATCCACACAGCGGCGGCCTCTTCAAAGCTCAGCGATGGCGGATGCCTGACGAGGAGTGCGGCAGGAAATACCGCAAGTTCCCCATAGGCGGGCCACCGGATCATCGATTTCGGCGGCAACAGGCTGACCGGATCGCCGGGAGCGAACCCTTGAACGCCCGGGCCGACCGTTTCCACAAAGCCTGCTGCCTCAAGGCCGAGGCCGGAAGGAAATACTGCCGTCTCGATATAGGCGCCCGCGCGGAGCAAGGCCTCGGCCCGGTTGAGGCCCAGCGCCTTGACGCGAATGCGAACCTCATGGGGCCCGGGCTCCGGCACATGCACCTCTTCGATCCTCAGCACCTCCGGACCACCCAACTCGTGAAAACGAACGACGCGCGCCATAGCAAGACTCCAAAACAAATGTATTGAATGAGCTATGACAGCAGTGGTTCACCCGATAAATGGAGAGAAAGGCAGAACAGTAGAAACGGAGAGTTTTCAATATGGATCGCCTGACCAGCATGGCTGTATTCGTCAAAGCGGTCGATCTCGGCTCGTTCGCCGCCGCAGCGGATGCTCTTGGACTATCCGGGCCGATGGTCGGAAAGCATGTTCGATCGTTGGAGGATCGGCTTGGCGTGCAGCTTATCAGCCGCACCACGCGGCGACAGAGCCTGACGGAGTTCGGTCTTGTCTATTACGAACGCTGCCGGGTGGTGCTCGCCGAAGCGCAAGCAGCGGATGCGCTTGCGGCCGATCAGCTTTCCGAACCCGGCGGCAAACTGCGTGTGACGATGCCGGTCCATTTCGGCCGGCACTGCGTCACTCCCGTATTGCTGGAACTCGCCCGAAAATACCCGGCGCTGGAACTTGACCTTTCGTTCAACGACCGCATCATCGACCTTGCCGAAGACGGCTATGATCTCTCTATCCGCACGGGCGTCTTGCAGGACCGGGCGGGATTGATTGCCCGGCGTGTGGCACGCCAGCCGATGATCGTGTGCGCCTCTCCCTCTTATCTGGAGTTGCATGGCTGTCCGGAGACGCCGGAGGATCTGGCGCAGCACTCGGCAGTCGTATATCGCCGATCCGGGCCGGTCCCGCCCTGGCTTTTCCCGGGGCCGGGACAATCTTCATCGGAGGTGACCCCGCTCCACCGGTTCCGTCTCGACGATCTCGATGCGATCGCTGACGCCGCCGCACGAGGGCTGGGGCTTGCATGGCTTCCCTTCTGGCTGGTGCGGAGGCGGATCGAGTCGGGAACGCTCGTCCGGCTTCTGCCGGAGCAGCCGCCGTTTCAATATGATTGCCATGCAGTATGGCTGCAGACGCCGCACCTGCCGCTCAAAGTTCGCGTTGCCGTCGATGCCTTGGCGGCGCAACTGCCGAGTTTCATGAACCTGCAATGAGAGTTGCTCGCCACACCCCTTTGGCGAGGGACGATCAGGCAGCAGCAACCTTCTTCATGCGGCGCTTTCGATAAAGGAAACTGTGCTTTCAATGTCTGCGATCCCGGCCTGGCAGACGGGCCGGGATCGCGTGGCGGAGTAGCGCCAAGCGTCAACCGGAGACGCAGGCCGCGGAGGCGCGGCGCGTCACCCGCGCAGGCCCGGCGCCTCTTGCCCCGTGCGCTCCACATATTCGCTGTAACCACCGCCGTATTGATTGATCCCGTCCGGCGTGAGTTCCAACACGCGATTGGAAAGTGCCGACAGGAAACGGCGATCGTGCGAAACGAACAGCATCGTGCCCTGATAGGCCGAGAGCGCCTTGATCAGCATTTCCTTGGTATCGAGGTCGAGATGGTTGGTCGGCTCGTCGAGAACGAGGAAGTTCGGCGGGTCGAACAGCATTGCGGCCATTACAAGCCGCGCCTTCTCACCGCCGGAGAGCACCCGGCATCGCTTCTCGACGTCATCGCCGGAAAAGCCGAAACAGCCGGCCAGCGCTCTAAGCGGCGCCTGCCCGGCCTTGGGGAAGCGGTCCTCCAGCCATTGCAGAATGGTGCTCTCGCCGTCGAGCAGATCCATGGAATGCTGGGCGAAATAGCCGACCTTCACGCTGGCGCCGAGTGAGACGCTGCCCTTGTCCGGGTTGGTCGTGCCGGTGACCAGCTTGAGCAATGTCGATTTGCCGGCGCCGTTGATGCCCATGATGCACCAGCGTTCACGCCGGCGGACCATGAAATCAAGGCCGTCATATATCGTCCGGCTGCCATAGGTCTTGTGGACGCTCTTGAGGTTGACGACGTCTTCGCCGGAGCGCGGAGCCGGCAAGAACTCGAAGGCGATGGTCTGGCGACGACGCGGCGGCTCGACGCGGTCGATCTTTTCAAGCTTCTTCACCCGGCTCTGAACCTGCGATGCGTGCGAGGCGCGTGCCTTGAAACGTTCGATGAACTTGATCTCCTTGGCGAGCATCGCCTGCTGGCGCTCGAACTGAGCTTGCTGCTGTTTCGCGTTCAACGCACGCTGCTCTTCATAGAAACCATAGTCGCCGGAATAGGTTGTCAGCGCGCCGCCGTCGATCTCGATGATCTTGGTGACGATCCGGTTCATGAACTCGCGGTCGTGCGACGTCATCAAGAGAGCGCCGTCATAGCCTTTCAGGAAGTCCTCCAGCCAGATCAGACTTTCGAGATCGAGATGGTTGCTCGGCTCGTCGAGCAGCATGACGTCCGGCCGCATCAAAAGGATGCGGGCGAGCGCCACGCGCATCTTCCAGCCGCCCGACAGTTTGGCGACGTCGCCGTCCATCATCTCCTGGCTGAAACTGAGGCCGGCGAGAACCTCGCGGGCACGTCCCTCGAGCGCATAGCCATCGAGCTCTTCGTATCGCGCCTGCACCTCGCCGTAGCGCTCGACGATCGCATCCATTTCATCCATGCGATCCGGATCAGACATCGCCGTCTCGAGCTCACGCAGTTCCGCCGCAACGGCGCTGACCGGGCCTGCCCCTTCCATCACCTCGGCGACGGCCGACCGACCGGCCATCTCGCCGACATCCTGATCGAAATAGCCGATGGTCATGCCCTTCTCGACCGAGACCTGCCCCTCGTCGGGCAGTTCCTGACCGGTGATCATCCGGAAAAGGGTCGTCTTTCCCGCTCCGTTCGGCCCGACGAGCCCGATCTTTTCGCCGCGGTTCAACGCTGCCGAAGCTTCGATGTAGAGTATGCGGTGGCTGTTGGACTTGCTGATATTTTCGATGCGGATCATGCGGAGGACGGCCTATCTGGTTGCGGGCACCCCTATGCCACGGGTTGGCGTAGCTGTCACGCCGGCCGGACGCAACTTCTTCTCGGCGAGGCTATGCCCCGCACGGCGGCTCCCAACCAGCGCACGCATGGTAGACGCCGCTCCCCTCGCCTCGCTGGCGTAAGCAACCCACAGGTCTAGACCACCTGGTCTGACCCAACCCGACCATCAGGCCGAATTAAGGTGTTAACCGAGACGAGCTATAAGCGCACCTGCGGATCATACCTCGGCGCATCGCACGCGGGTACTGACCTGACTTCAACCCCGACGGTCTGGGAAAACGATGCCTGCAACCACGACTTATGCAACGACTGGTAACGCCTATATCAACGGTCTCCTCGGCGACTGAAAATGGGCGATCAAGGACTTCACGTTCAGTTTCCCGACCAGCGCTTCGTTCTACGGCTCCGGTTACGGCAATGGCGAGCCGCTGAAGGGCTTTGCGGTCTTGAGCGCCGCACAGCAGGCCGCGACGCGCGCAGCCCTCGATCAATTTTCCTCCGTCGCCAACGTGACATTCACCGAGGTCACGGAGAGTGCGACCAAGCATGCCGATCTCCGCCTCGCCTCGTCCGACGCTCCGAGCACCGCCTGGGCCTATTTCCCCTCGACCGCGGCAGAAGGCGGCGACGCGTGGTTCAACAAATCATCCGGCCACTACAGCCGACCGGCCAAGGGAAACTACGCCTATGTGACATTCCTTCACGAGACCGGCCACGCGCTTGGGCTGGAACACGCCCATGAAGGCAACGTCATGCCCGTGAACCGCGACTCGATGGAATACACGGTCATGAGTTACCGTTCCTATGTCGGTGCCTCGACCACGACCGGCTATACCAACGAGACCTGGGGATACGCGCAATCCCTCATGATGTACGATATCGCCGCCTTGCAGCATATGTACGGCGCGGATTTCACCACCGAAAGCGGAAACACCACCTATCGCTGGAGCCCGACGTCGGGCGAGATGTTCATCAATGGTGTCGGTGAGGGTGCCCCTGGCGGCAACAAGATCCTGCTTACGGTATGGGACGGCGGCGGAACGGACACCTACGATTTCTCCAATTACACGACTGCACTGAAGGTCGATCTGCGCCCGGGCGAATGGACGACCACCTCGGCCGCGCAATTGGCGAAGCTGCACTATAGCGGTTCAAAGGTGGCGATCGGCAATATTGCCAACGCTCTACAGTTTCAGGGCGACGCCCGCTCCCTCATCGAGAACGCGAAGGGTGGCACAGGCAGCGACACGATCACCGGCAATGCCGCTGCAAATGCTCTTTGGGGTAACGGCGGCAACGACAGGCTGATCGGCGGCGATGGCAACGACAATCTTTTCGGCGGTGCGGGCGCCGACCGGCTCGACGGCGGCAATGGCACCGATCTGGCGAATTACTCGAATGCCACAGCCGGCGTCGTCGCAGATCTTTCCTCGCCCGGTTCCAACACGGGGGAAGCGGCGGGCGATACATATGTATCGATCGAGCGACTCTACGGTTCAGCCTTCAACGACTCCCTGCGCGGAGACAATGGCGCAAACCTCCTGAACGGCCTTGCAGGCAGCGACGTGCTGAATGGGCGTGACGGCAACGACACCCTGATCGGCGGTAACGGCGCCGATCGGTTGATTGGCGGCGGCGGTGCGGACACCTTCGTCTTTCAGACGACCGCACAATCGGCGCCGGCTGCCAGGGACGTGATCGATGATTTCGCGTCCGGCATTGATCGGATGGATTTGCGTTCAATCGACGCGAACAGCAATGCGGTCGGAGACCAGGCATTTCTATTTATCGGCAGCAGTGCGTTCCACGGCAAAGCGGGTGAACTTAACTTCAGGAGCGGGATAGTCTCGGGTGACGTCAATGGCGACGGCCTTGCAGATTTCCAAATCAAGGTGACGAATCTTTCGGCTCTTTCCGGAAGCGATTTCCTGCTGTGAGGGGGTTGGAAAAGCCATGAGCGAATGGATCGATTTTGAGCGCTGGCCAGACTGCAAGAGCATGGAGCGGCCCGGGATCGTCTTCGAGGTCACCAACGGAGATCAGACCCTGCTGACCGATTGCGTCGTCCCGCTGCCGTTGCCGTCTGACTGGGTGGTTCATCCTCTGCGCTTTCGCGCCGTGCCGCAGCCTCGGCCTCGGCACTCTTCGCCGTTACCGAAGCCGGCAGGTCCGCAGCAGTAAACACAACACCGACCAGGCGGCCGGTCGGCGGCCTGATTGATCAGGCGCATCATCGATGCCTCACCCCTCGCGGCGTCGAAGCGCCATGGACGTGCTGCGCCGCAGCTATTAGATTCGTCGGATTATATGCGGTAGCGATGGTTACCGCTGGCGGCCGCTGCTGGAGGATTGATGAACGCTCTTGCTCCCCGGCTCACGGACCTCGCTCACTGTGGCGGTTGCGGCTGCAAACTCGCGCCCTCCGTTCTACAGCAGCTTCTTGCCACGCAACCGGCTGCCCGGCCTTTACCCAGCTCCAGATGATGTCGCCGTATGGCAGGTAGACGACAGCACCTGCGTGATTGCCACCGATTACCGTTTTCACCGGTTTCGGAGTCCTCGGACACGGACTTGAGATGGCCCGTGCGTGTCAGCTTTCCCGGTCGGCGGCGATTGTTCCCCGCGGGGAACATTTGAAAAGCCCTGCGGCCTAATCTGGTCCGGTTAAGCGAGGCCTCGCAGCGTCAGCAGTGGCGGAAGTCATGCGGTATATAGCTTCCGTAAGGCATTTTAGCCATTATATTTCAATGACTTACCCGGACCGTCAAGAAACCCAGAAGGACCCGTCAGCCAGCACTATAGAGCGTACCCTAAGTCCGCCGGCTCACGCAAACTGTAATTTCCCGGCCGCCAATGCAAGGCCTTTCATACCGTTTAGCGACTTTTGCCATGAAGCAGAGCGGGAGTCCTTCAGAGGAGATCCGTTACGAGAGGTCTCTACAGCACAAGCCTGCTTTGTCGAACTCAGCCTTGCCCCGATCCCGCTCTCCACCCGTCCGACGACACCCGGAATGCTGATGGCATATTTGTCTCTCGCTCACTCGACCATCTGCTGGGAGAAAAGCTTCGATACAGCTAAATCCGATCGCCATGCGGTTCTGCGCTAAGGATGCGCATCCAGCCGTGCAACCCCCGCCATCCGTGACGCCCTCCCCTCCCCCTGGCAGGGCACGAGCCGACCAACGTCCCTTCGCAAAGGCTTGAAGCTTCACGGGGTCGATCAGCGGAGATCCTTCACGGAAGGTCAAAAGCAAAAGCCCGGTTGCGGGCCGACCGGCGCCAAGTGCAGCCGTCACCCACAGACGTAGCCGAAATGGCTCCGAAAGTTCCCCGCGGGGAACCGAATGAAAAGCGGCATCCGGCCGCATCTGAAGCGCTGCACGGCAGACCCGCGGCAAGGCCAGTCGAACGTCCATTGGATCTCCGCCTCGCCGTAAGCCGCGTTCCCCGCGGGGAACGCGGCCGGCCGCACAAGGTTTGTGCGGCCGCGAATGAATCCTCACCCAGGCCTGCGGGAACATGCCGTGTAAGTCGAGTTCCTCGGTGGCCGTCGAGCGAAGCGTGGCTGGCGGCATCTCACACCCGCCGCAGATGGCCGCGTCAAGGGAGCACCGGTTGGCCCGCCGTCAAGTTCCCCACGGGGAACGCCTGGCGTTCCGACCGCCAATTGCGTGAGGCAAGGGTCCAGACGGAAAGCATATTGCCGGAACAGTTCCTGACGAGAGCCGCAAGGCTCCTGCCCATGCGGCGCACCATATATACGCCACCGGCAGCATGCAGCGCGCAACCGTCTCCACAATCCTAGTCTCGACGCGATCCTTGTCTCGTGTGGCGGGCGATGCATTGCGTGTCTCTCCAATAGTCCGTTCGCGCCAGGCCGCCGTCGCGTTCCCCGCGGGGAACCGTTCGGTGCAGTCGTCGCCCGTAAGCATCCTACGAAGCTGGGGCAGGGGGTACGAGCGAACATCGAAAAGCCGGGCTTTTTTCCATGCATGCACATATGTGCCGCCTTTGCGGTCAGCCCGTACCGCCTCGCAGCTCTCGCCGTCCAGCGCGTTCCCCGCGGGGAACTCTGGCTAGAGTTCACCAGGTCACCGTTCGAAGCAACGCTGGAGGCTCCGAACCGGCCGCTCGCCGTGAACCACTGTCGCGGCTCAACATGCCCGCGTGGAGGCTCGAGAACCGAAGCGCGGGCGCTTCCCACCGGCACCAAGCGTCATCCACAGCGCGCATTGATGGCCATAGCCGAATCGGAGTACGTCTTAGTTGCGGAGATTTTTCGAATTTGCGTGTTTTCGAGTAGTTACGTGGCGGTTAGCAAACGGTTAACCACTTCACTGCTTATGTGACGGAAACGATCACCAGGGATTCTTTCGATGACGCGACACCTAAGCAGCCTCGCTTTCATGGAAAACTTTTCCAGCAAGCTCGAAATGGCGCTGAACAACTTGAGCATGGCGCAATTTCCCCCGGATGCGCGCCGCACGATGCGCAAGTTCACCTCCACCGAAGTTGCCGCCCTGCTGGGCGTAACGGAGGCCTACATCCGCCAGGTTGCGGCCAAGGAACAGGGCCCCGAACCCGAAATCGCCAACGGACGGCGTTTCTACACGCTCGATCAGGTTCTTGAATTGCGCTTGGCTCTTTCGCAAAACGGCCGGAAGAAGTGGATGAATCCCCGCCGGACAGGCGACGAGCAATGCCAGATCGTTGCCGTCACCAACTTCAAAGGCGGCTCCAGCAAGACCTCCACGACAATCCATCTCGGCCACTATCTGGCGCTCAGGGGCTATCGCGTGCTGGCCGTGGATCTCGACCCGCAGGCATCGCTCACCGCCCTTCATGGCAGCCTGCCGGAATTCGACTACCGTGCGGGCGACACACTTTTCTCAGCCATTCGTTTCGACGATCCCGTCCCGACGAAGTCCATCATCCATAAGACCCACATCGTCGGTTTCGATGTCATCTGCGCCGGCCTCGAACTGACCGAATTCGAGACAGCCGTCGCGCTCGAGATGCGGCGATCCGCAGGAACGGGCTTCCTGCTTCGCGTTTCCCAAGCGCTTGAGCAGGTCGCCGAGGATTACGACTTCATCCTCATGGACTCGGCTCCGTCGCTGAACTTCCTGACGCTTTCGTCACTGACGGCTGCCACCGGCGTCATCATCCCGGTTCCTGCGCATATGCTGGATGTGGACTCCACGGCGAAGTTTCTGGAGCTTGCCGGGTCCTACATGCAGATCCTGAATGAGGTGGGCACGGCGGCTCAATGGGACTTCGCCAAGTTCCTGATCACCAAATTCGAGCCGAACGATCATCCTCAAGCCAACATGTCCGCGCTGATGAGACAGGTGTTCGGCGAGGATCTGCTCCTCAACTCGGTCATCAAGTCGACGGCCGTGGCCGATGCACTGACTTGGAAGCAGAGCCTGTACGAGGTTCAGAGGTCCCGCTTCTCGGCTCCGAAAACCTACGACCGCGCCATCGAGTCGATCAACGCGGCCAATGCTGAACTCGAAGGCCTGTTCTGGAAGGCATGGGGGAGAGAATGAGCCGCAAGGATTCCAAAGGCCTTTTTGCCAATGTCCTCGGGCAGCTGGAGAATTCTGCGGAGACGGGCGGAATGCAGCGGTCCACGTCACCCCACCTTCTCAAGGTCGCCGCAGGCGTCCGCCAGATGCAGGAACGCAGCGAGCTTGCCGAACGCCTCCTCAAGGATGGTGGCCAGATCGTCGAGATCGATCCGGACGAGATCATGGAATCCGCCATCCGGGATCGCTTCGATTCCGGCTACAGCGAAGCCAGCATCGCGGATCTGCTCGAGTCGATGCGTGAGCACGGGCAGAGTACTCCTGGCTTGGTCCGCCCGGTTCAGGGGGCCGCAAGGCCGTTCCAGATCGTATTCGGCCGCCGGCGGCTTGCCGCTGCCAAACTCCTCGGCATCAAGTTCAAGACGATTGCCCGTGAGCTGAGCGACGAAGAGGCGATCGTTCTCCAAGGGGAGGAGAACAGTAACCGCAAGGACCTGTCCTTCATCGAGCGGTGCCTTTTTGCGCAGTCGCAGGAGGCTGCCGGTTATCGCCGCGACGTGATCTGCAAGTCGCTGAGCACCGGCAGGTCGCATATTTCCGAAATGATCCGGATAGCGGCAGCATTGCCGCGCGACATCCTGATGCAGATTGGTCCGGCCCCTGAAATCGGACGGCGCAGATGGGTGGACTTCGAGCTGCGCTGGGCGGCCCACACGGAGCCCTCGAAGGTAGCCCAGTCGGTTCTGGAGAGAGACCAGATGCAGGCCTCATCCAGTGACGTTCGATTCGCTGCAGTTTTTGAGGCGCTTGCCAAGGTGGATACCAAAGCTGCAGCCGCTTCCGCCACGACCGATCTGATCTCTCATGGCCTCGTGCTTGGCCAGATCCAACGCGGCAAGTCGGCTTCGAAGCTCACGTTCAACAAGTCTGTGCCGTCAGGCTTTGTCGATTTCATTGCAGGTCAGATCGAAAGCCTGCACGACCAGTTCATGCAAAAGCAGCATTCGAAACAAGGAGACTAACCCGCAAAAGAAAAAGGCCCCCAACGAACAAGCCGTGGAAGCCTTCCTCAGATTTGTAGCAAGATCGAGAATCGCATTTCCACGAATCACAGTCAAGAGTCCTTGGCACCGTTTTTGGTGAGCTGCTTTCTTTTGCCTTATCGAAGGTGAAGGAAAATGGAGAGTGGAAGTGTGACGACGCCCTTTGGGCGGCGGTCGATGACTCTTGCCATGTTGGCAGGCCAATTCATCTCCCGCGACATCGAACCTGGGAAGTCGGTCGACAAGTGGAAGCTGTTTCGCTCGCTTTGTGCGGCAAAGCGCCGTCTCGGCATCAGCGACCGGGCGCTGGCCGTTCTGAACGCGCTGTTGAGCTTCTATCCGGAGAACACGCTGAGCGGTGAGACCGGTCTGGTCGTCTTTCCCTCGAACGTTCAGCTGTCGCTGAGAGCCCACGGCATGGCGGAGGCGACGCTCAGAAGGCACCTGGCCGCTTTGGTCGAGGCAGGGCTTGTCGCTCGCAAGGACAGTCCGAACGGCAAGCGCTATGCACGCAAGTCTCGGGATGGAGCGATCGGCACGGCGTTCGGCTTTTCGCTCGCACCGCTCCTGGCTCGCTCCGGCGAAATAGAGCGGCTCGCTGCCGAGGCCGAGGCCGACCGGCTCGAGCTGCAACGGCTGCGCGAGCGGCTGACGCTTTGCCGCAGAGACATCGCCAAGCTGATAGACGTGGTGCTCGAAGAACTGCCCGGCGACTGGACGTCTATGCAGGAAGATTTTCGAAGCCTTGTCCAGGCTATACCGAGGGCGCCCGACATCGCTGATCTCACCCCTCTGGTAGAGGCGTTCGAAACGCTGCGCGAACATGTGGCTAACCAGTTGCAAAAGCGCATAAAACCACAAGAGATGAGCGGCAATCCCGATCAAACTGAGCGGCACAAACAGGAATCAAAACCCGAATCTATTATTGAACTTGAATGCTGCTCTTCGAATGAGCGGTCAGGCGGCCAAGCCATTGAACGGGCTCACGAGGCAAAAAGGGCCTTTCCGCTGGGAATGGTCCTGAAGGCCTGCCCGGAAATCATCAACTACGGTCCTGACGGCACGGTGAAAAGTTGGCGCGACCTTATGATCGCTGCGGTTACGGTACGATCTATGCTTGGCGTTTACCCCTCGGCCTATCAGGACGCCTGCGAGGTCATGGGACCGGAAAACGCCGGCATCGCCGTGGCTTGCATTCTGGAGAGGGCAGGGCATATCAACTCCGCCGGCGGCTATCTGCGCGATCTGACCGCCAAGGCGCGGCAAGGGAAATTCTCGCTCGGCCCGATGCTGATGGCGTTGCTGAGGGCGAATGGCTCTGATCAGCCGAGGGTGTCGTGATCCTGACGGGCCGACGCCGCGGGGAACACGATCGGCACGAGCATATTGCCGACCCGCGGGGGCCGAGCGATCCCACTCATGCGAAATAACCAGCGGCATCCTCTGTTGCCGCTTTCAACCGTGAGCGTCGGGCGTGCCCCAATTTCGTCGGTGGCTTACTAGGGAAGTACGCCGGCCTCTTCGGCGATCTTCCAGTGAGATGCCTACATCCGGGTACAATTCCGGCGGTTTCGCAAACATGCCCGATACGTCGCGCAGGCAGAACACACGTCGTCAAATGTCGCGATCGTGCGACGCAACCGAACGGAGTGTCTGATGACAACGCAGGAAAAGGTTCTCTACACCGGCAAGACCCATACGACCGGCGGCCGTGAAGGGTTCGCCCGCAGCGACGATGCCCAACTGGACGTCAGGCTTTCGTCTCCCGGCAGCGGCAAGGCCGGAACCAATCCTGAGCAGCTCTTCGCCGCCGGCTGGTCGGCCTGTTTTATCGGTGCACTGGGCCTTGCCGCGGCGAAGCATACGTTGTCGCTCCCGGCCGAAACGGCAGTCGATGCTGAAGTCGATCTCGCCAAATCGGATGGCGGCTTTTTCCTTCGAGCCCGGCTTGCCGTCAGCCTGCCCGGCATCGACGCGGACCTTGCGCGATCGCTCATCGCCGAAGCGCATCAGACCTGCCCCTATTCAAAGGCAACGCGGCGGAACATCGAGGTCGATCTGACGCTCGCCTGACCGAGCTCGTGATTCAAGGGAGGTTTAGATGAAGCGCTTCATAGTCGGCATACTGACATTCGCCGTTGTGGCAACGCCTTGCGCCTACGATATATTTTCGGCGGAGCCGTCGGCGCTGGCCGGACTCCTGGCGGCGTCTGTGATGCCGCTCTAACGGAGCGGATGCCGCCATTTCGCGGAGGGATCGGCTGCGAGACCAGCCGATCCTTCACACGTTCAGGCTTTCTGCGGTCGATCGGGTTCGCGTCTCATGGCAGTCTGGAAAATGGCCCAGCGGCTTTCGAACAGGCGAAGATTTTCGGCGTCCGGACACTCGGACCCGCAGAGACGGACACGATTATTCGCGCCTTCAAGCAAATCGACAAGGACGTGGCAAATCTCAATGGCAGACCCCGGCACGACCAGGCCCGCGGCCTGAGCCGATGTGATCGCCTGCACGACGGGCTCCAGTGCAGCACTCGACCACGCCGCCAACCTTTCCCGCAATGGCAAGGAAAACACGGCCTCGGCGGTAACTGACATATAGAAAGCGGAATAATCCCGGTCCGTGCCGAAGCGGAAATAGCTGAAAGCCATATCGCGCAACACTGCGAGAGGTGCATCACCCTGTCCCGCCGCGTCGGCAAGCGTCTTGCGAAAGCGGACGAGGTCACGTTCGACCACGGCTTCCAGAAGCGCCTGCCTGTTCGGATATCTCCGATAAAGCGTGTGTTTCGAGATTCCGAGCTCGGCGGCAATCTCTTCCATGGACGTGTTCGCAACCCCCTTGCGGGCAAAAGTCGAGCGGGCGCTATCCAGAAGACGGCGGGTCAGAGCCTCGGCCTCTTCCCGGGTGGGACGTCCGCCGCCACGTCTGCGAACTATATTCATCTATGTCCGACCCCGTCGATGGGCGGGATGAACAACGCCATTGTCCGTACCGCCCGTTGCTGATAAAAGCACGGTACTGTGCTGTTATTAGCAATGCAACAGGTTCGCCATGCCCTCCATCACTCTCTCCGCACTTTCCTGGTCGAAACCCGATGGGGAGCATGTCTTGACCGATCTCGACCTGGCGTTTGGTCCGGAGCGGACGGGGCTCGTCGGAAGAAATGGCGTCGGAAAAACCATCCTGCTCAACATCCTTGCCGGTACATTGAGACCTTCCTCCGGCACGGTTGCCATCCAGGGACGCGTCGCGCTGGCGAGGCAGATGCTTCGGCCCGGCGCCGGTGAAACCATCGCCGATGTGTTCGGTGCGACCCAGGCGCTTGCGGTGTTACGGCGCGCCGAAAAAGGCGAGGCGACCCTTGAAGAACTGGAGAATGCGGACTGGACGGTGGAAGAGCGTATAATGTCCGCCCTTGTCCGGCTTGGACTGGACGCGCGGGCGGATACGCTCCTGACCGAACTCTCCGGGGGCCAGCGCACGCGGGCGGTGCTCGCGGCGGCAATTTTCTCCGAGCCGGACTTTCTGCTTCTCGACGAGCCGACCAACAATCTGGATCGTGACGGCAGACGGGCGGTTATCGACCTTCTTTCCGACTGGCGCAGCGGAGCGATTGTCGTCAGCCACGATCGTGAACTGCTCGAAGAAATGGACGCGATTATCGAACTGACCTCGCTCGGCACAAAGCGCTACGGCGGCGGGTGGAGCGCCTATCAGGCGGCGAGGGCGGTCGAGCTGGAGGCGGCGCAACAAAGCCTTGCGCATGCACAGAAGACCGCCGACGAAATCGATCGCAAGGCACGTGCCCTGGCAGAGCGCCAGGACAGGCGTGACGCGTCTGGTGCCCGAAAAGCGGCAAAGGGCGACATGCCGCGGATTCTGCTGGGCCGGCGCAAGAACAATGCGGAAGAAAGCCGGGGCAGGGGTGTGGAACTCGCCGAGCGACAGCGCGCAGGCGCGCTCGAGGCCATCACAGCCGCCAAAGCGCGGATCGAGATGCTGCAGCCCTTTTCCATCCGTCTTCCGCGAACCGAGCTTCCAGCCGGCCGGCAAGTCCTCGCGTTCGACGGCGTCACGGCGGGCTACGATCCCGCCCGTCCGGTCATTCGAAATCTATCCTTCTCTCTGGTCGGCCCGCTGCGCCTTTCGATCACCGGCCCCAACGGGTCGGGCAAGACGAGCCTTCTGAAGGTGGTCACCGGAGAATTGCCGCCCTTTGAAGGAACCGTTTCCGTAAACGTTCCTTTCTCTCTGCTGGACCAGAGCGTCAGCATCCTGGAGCGCGGCGAGACGATCCTCGATAACTTCAAGCGGCTCAATCCCGGTGCCGGCGACAACGCCTGCCGGGCGGCGTTGGCCAGCTTTCGCTTCCGCGCGGATGCGGCATTGCAAAGGGTGGAGACTTTGAGCGGCGGGCAGGTGCTGCGCGCCGGCCTTGCCTGTGCACTCGGCGGTTCCGATCCCCCATCGCTGCTCATTCTCGACGAGCCGACCAACCATCTGGATATCGACTCCATCGAGGCGGTTGAAGCTGGGCTGCTCGCCTATGACGGCGCACTCGTGGTCGTCAGCCATGACGAGACATTCCTTGCCAACATCGGGATAGACACGCGTCTGGAGCTCTCGACCTGCAGCGGCTGACGCCGATCCCTCGTGCGTACCGACGCTCTTCAGAGGTATTGCGGCCATGCCGGCGTCGGCCGCGCCGGCATGTCGTTCGTGACTTGCTCCTTACGGGATCAAAAGCAGTTTGCCGGTGGTTGCACGGCTTGCCATCGCGGCATGGGCGCGGGCGGCGTCGGCAAGGCGATAGGTTTCGCCGATCGTCACCGTGATCGTCCCGTCCCCGATCCAGTCGAAAAGCTGTTTGGTGCGCTCGAGGAGGAGTTTGCGAGTGTGGATGTGATCCATGAACGTCGCGTAGCCGATCTTGATGCTCTTCGGCAGGCTCATGATATCGAGCGGTCCGGGCCCGCCGAGCACCGGTCCATACCAGCAGAAAGTGCCGGACCGGCGGAGCGCTTCGATCGACCCCTTGAAGGTCTTGGGACCGGAGCCATCGTAAACGACGTTCACGCCCTCACCACCAGTCAGGCGCAGGACTTCGGCGGCAAACTGTCCCTCTGTATCGACGATGACGTGCTCGGCGCCGGCCTTTTTGGCGATCGCGACCTTGTCTTCGGAAGAGACGCGTCCGATTACTCGGCCACCCCTTAGCCTGATAATCTGTGTCAGCAGGAGGCCGACCCCGCCGGCCGCCGCATGAACAAGGGCGATGTCGCCTGGCTGCACGGGATAGAAATCCGTCGCGAAGTGACTGGCCGTGAGCCCCTGCATCATCGCGGATGCAGCCGTTCGATCGTCCACGGTATCGGGAATTTTCACGAGGGAGGCTGTCGGTACCGACTGGCGCTGAGCATAACTTCCGGGAGCATAGACCCAGGCGACGCGATCGCCCAATTCAAACTCGCCCGCTCCATCGCCGACGGCGAGCACGCGACCAGCGCCCTCGACACCCAGAACTTTCGGGTTAGGGATGTCGGTCCAGGCCATACCTTGGCGCACGCCGATGTCCATGAAGTTCACGCCGGCCGCGGCGACCTCCACCACGACATGTCCCGGCCTCGCGACGGGCTCAGGCCAGTCGACGAATTCCATCACGTCGGTATCACCGACCTCTTTCATCACAACGGCTTTCATGCGTATATCCTTTTATTGACTGATAATTCCAGAAAAGAGCAAGGTTTTCCGCCTGCTAGGTGACTGCGCGAAGCGCCAACCGGCTGAGGGACTGCAGATGTTCCCGACCGGCTCCCCCACGTGCGGCTATCCTGATACCGGCGATATTGGCAACGAGGAAATCGGCCACCGCCTCAGCGGACAATGAACCGGCTAAGTCACCTGCAGCCTGGGCTTCTCTGATGCGTTCAATCGCGGCGTTCTTGAGCCGAAGATCGGCGGCGTGATGCAGTGCCGCCAGGTCGGGTCGCCTTTGACCGAACTCGCAGATCGAGTTCACGCCGAGGCAAGCTTGGTTTGCATTGTCCACAACGCGTTCCATCACCAACCGGATACCGTCCAGTGCACGCGGTTTGCCGCGCAACAAGGCGATATGAGCACTCGTCTCACTCGCCGAATAGCGTTCCACCGCG
Source organism: Sinorhizobium sp. GQ132 (assembly GCF_059758575.1). Classification (NCBI taxonomy): domain Bacteria; kingdom Pseudomonadati; phylum Pseudomonadota; class Alphaproteobacteria; order Hyphomicrobiales; family Rhizobiaceae; genus Sinorhizobium; species Sinorhizobium sp. GQ132. Next base: position 244,238 of record NZ_JCAXDX010000007.1, read on the forward strand.
AGGCAGTAGAGCTTCCACTTGTCACCGAAGGTGTCGTAGAGGCTCTGGCGGCCGATTCTCATCGCGCGTATCAGCATCTCCGTCGAGGTGCCCTCAAAACCATGCTCGCGAAACACGGCGATCGCCGCGTCCAATGCCTCGTCCCTGTCGAATTCCTTGATCCGTGCCATAAAGCCCATATAGGAATACTGGAACGATCTGTCAAGAATATGCTTGCCGGTTGTTCCTCAGGAGATTACCGCACGGGGCTCGAGGAAGGCTTCCAGGCCGAAGACGCCGAATTCGCGGCCGAAGCCGGATTGCTTGAGGCCGCCAAAAGGTGCAAACGGCTCGTGCGGTGCGCCATTGATGATCACGCGACCTGCCTCGATGCGATCAGCAGTGCGCTTTGCCCGCTCGGGGTCGGAAGAGAAGACATTGGCCTGCAGGCCGTAGTCGGTATCGTTGGCGATCGCGATCGCTTCTTCCTCGTCGCGATAGGAAAGGACGCAGAGCACCGGACCGAAGATCTCCTCGCGGGCAATGCGCATGTCGTTGCGGACGCCGGAGAAGATGGTAGGACGAACGAACCAACCCCGATCGAGGCCTTCGGGACGCCCTTCGCCACCGATCAGGAGAGTTGCACCTTCTTCCTGGCCGAGACGCAGGTAGCCTTGCACGCGGTCCCATTGCTTCTGGCTCACCAAGGGCCCGATCCGCACCTCGCGATCACCGGGATCACCGACCGCGAACACCTTTGCCGCCTCTTTCAGGCGCGCCTCGATCTCGTCGCGACGAGATTGGGGAACGAGGATGCGGGTACCGGCAATGCAGGCCTGTCCGCTATTGAGGAAACCGGCAGCCAGTACCTGAGGGATCGCAACTTCGAGATCGGCATCGTCCAGGATGATGCTGGGGCTCTTGCCGCCAAGCTCCATGGTGACCCGCTTCATCGTCGCCGCGGCCGTCTGGGCGATGGCGCGGCCCGTGACGGTAGAGCCCGTGAACGTGATCTTCGAAACATCCCGGTTTGCGGTGAGCGCCGCACCCACGACAGCGCCGCAGCCGGTGACGATGTTGAACACCCCCTTCGAGAGAGCCGCTTCATGCAGGCATTCCGTGATGACCTGCGTTTGGATGGCGCTCATCTCGGAAGGTTTGATGACCATCGTGCTGCCCGACGCAATCGCTGCCGACAGCTTTCCGCAGATGAAGCTATAATTGCTATTCCATGGTGTGATCGCCACCGCCACCCCCGAAGGCCGCATCTCCACGTCGGCGCGGCCGATGCGCCGCCGGAAATCGTAGCTCTCCAATGTCTTGGCCATATCGAGGAACACGTTTCCGGCTCGCCGCGCCGCAAAGTCGATGAAACTCGACGGCGCTCCGTATTCCACCCGCATGGCTTCAACGAGATCGCCCGCGCGCTCAGAGACTGCCGCATGCAAGCGCTTCAGCACGGTGATCCGCTCTTCCTTCGACGTATTGGAGAATGCGGGAAATGCACGCCTGGCCGCCGCAACGGCGCGGTTCGCGTCTTCCTCATCCGCCAGGCGCACCTTTCCGATCTGTTCCTCGGTCGCCGGATTAAAGAGCGGGGCCCATTGCTCGCCGTGGGGTTCGACGAAGCTGCCGTCGATGTAGACTCTGTCGATGATACGCATTGCCTCTCTCCTGTTATGGCTTCACCAGGAAGATGGAATGCATTATCTGTTGCGGCTAGTCGGACAAAATCGGACAGGCTGGTGAGCTATATCGCACAATGAGGGCAAGCTTGAGCGAATTGGAGGCGGTTGCCGCGGTTGCCCGCCATGGCGGCTTTCGCGCGGCCGCGCGCGAACTCGGCATGTCGTCATCGGCATTGAGCCATGCGATAGCAGCGCTGGAAGAGCGCCTAACAGTCAGGCTGTTCAACCGCACGACGCGCAGCGTCGCGCTCTCTGCTGCGGGAGAACAATTCCTCTCTGCGATCGCACCGGCCTTGCAAACGATCGAGAATGCGATCGAGCATATCGGAGAGCATTCGAGTAGACCCTCGGGCAGGCTTCGGCTCAATATGGCGCCGGGCGCGGCACGCATGCTGCTGGAGCCGCTGCTGCTCGAATACGGCCGCCGCTATCCCGAGGTCGAGCTTGAGGTCGTGACGGAGAATGCGCTTGTCGATGTAATTGGGAAGGGTTTCGACGCCGGAGTACGACTTGCCGAGGCAGTTTCGCCCGATATGGTGGCCATTCCGATCACCCGGACCCTCCGTTTCCTGGTTGTCGGATCGCCTGAATATTTCAAAGGGCGTTCCAAGCCAGTCGTCCCGCTCGATCTGGTGCGGCATCGCTGTATCCAGATGCGCATGGCGAACGGCAGGCTGTATCGCTGGGAGTTCGAGCGGCGGGGTGAAGCGCACGTGGTCGACGTTCCCGGCAATCTGACGCTCGATGCGACGGACCTTATCCTGGAGGCCGCCCTTTCGGGCGCTGGACTCGCTTATATCGGCGAGTATTCGCTCGCTGCGCATATCGCTACTGGGCGCCTTGTTCCGGTGCTGGAAGAGTGGTGCCCCGCCTATCCCGGGCTCAGCCTCTATTTTTCGCAGCGCCGTCACATGCCCGCCAGATTGCGCGCCTTCATCGACCTGATCAGGGAACAAGCCGTTTGACCAATGGGGTAAAATTGCGCCAAATCACGGGGAGCATGCGCCGGCCCAATTGATGCAGCCCAATCGACTTGGCGGACAGGCTGCTTTTGGACGCGCACAATCGAGGAAGAGGAGATTACTATGGATCAGAAGAGCGATAGTGCGGGCAAGTGTCCCGTCGCACACACGGCACCGAGAGGCAGATCGAACCGCGACTGGTGGCCGGATCAGTTGGACGTCCAGGTTCTGCACCGGCATTCCGGTCTTTCCGATCCGTTGGGCAAGACGTTCAACTACGCCGAGGAGTTCAAGAAGCTCGACCTCGATGCGCTGAAGCGGGACCTGCATGCACTGATGACGGATTCGCAGGACTGGTGGCCGGCCGACTTCGGCCACTATGGCGGGCTCTTCATCCGCATGGCCTGGCACAGCGCCGGCACCTACCGCATCACCGACGGCCGTGGCGGCGCCGGTCAGGGCCAGCAGCGTTTCGCGCCGCTCAACAGCTGGCCGGACAACGCCAATCTCGACAAGGCCCGACGTTTGCTGTGGCCGATCAAGCAGAAGTACGGCAACAGGATTTCCTGGGCGGATCTGTTGATCCTGACCGGCAATGTCGCGCTCGAATCCATGGGCTTCAAGACCTTCGGCTTTGCCGGCGGCCGGGTCGACGTATGGGAGCCGGAGGAATTGTTCTGGGGACCGGAAGGCACCTGGCTGGGCGACGAGCGCTACAGCGGCGAACGGCAACTGAGCGAGCCGCTTGCCGCCGTGCAGATGGGCCTCATCTACGTCAACCCGGAAGGCCCGAACGGCAATCCCGATCCGGTTGCTGCCGCGCACGATATCCGCGAAACCTTTGCCCGGATGGCTATGAACGACGAAGAGACGGTGGCGCTGATCGCCGGCGGCCACACCTTCGGCAAGACGCATGGCGCGGGCGATCCCTCGTTCATCGGCGCAGACGCGGAAGGCGGCGCGATCGAGGATCAGGGTCTCGGCTGGAAGAGCACCTTCGGCACGGGCGTCGGCAAGGACGCGATCACGGGCGGGCCGGAAGTGACCTGGTCGCAGACGCCCACCCGCTGGAGCAACCACTTCTTCGAAAACCTGTTCAACCACGAATGGGAACTGACCAAGAGCCCCGCCGGCGCATATCAATGGAAGGCGAAGAACGCCGAGGCTTCCATCCCCGATGCCTATGACGCCTCCAGGAAGCATGTTCCGACCATGCTGACCACGGATCTGTCGCTGCGTTTCGATCCCGCTTACGAGAAAATCTCGCGCCGCTTCCTCGAAAATCCGGACCAGTTCGCCGACGCTTTCGCCCGCGCCTGGTTCAAGCTGACCCACCGCGACATGGGGCCGAAGGTTCGCTATCTCGGCCCTGAGGTCCCGGCCGAGGATCTGATCTGGCAGGACGTAATCCCGGCCGTCGACCACAGGCTGGTCGACGAGACGGACATAGCCGGCCTCAAGGCGAAGGTCCTCGCTTCCGGCCTGTCGGTGCAGGAACTTGTCTCGACCGCATGGGCTTCCGCCTCGACCTTCCGCGGCTCCGACAAGCGCGGCGGCGCCAATGGTGCGCGAATCCGCCTGGCGCCGCAGAAAGACTGGGAGGTCAACCAGCCGACTCAGCTCGCCAGGGTTCTCTCTGTGCTTGAGGGCATACAGAGGGACTTCAACGCCGCCCAGACCGGCGGCAAGAGGATCTCGCTTGCCGATCTGATCGTGCTTGCAGGTGGCGCCGCCGTCGAAAAGGCGGCGAAGGCCGGTGGCCACGACATTGCCGTTCCGTTCACGCCGGGTCGCATGGATGCCTCGGAGGCACAGACCGACGCCGCATCCTTCGCCGCGCTGGAGCCTCGTGCCGATGGTTTCCGCAACTATGTGAGCACCAGCCGCCGGCAATTCATGAAGCCGGAAGAGGCGCTTGTGGATCGCGCTCAACTGCTGACGCTGGCCGCCCCGGAAATGACCGTTCTCGTCGGTGGCCTGCGCGTGCTGAAGGCGGGCGAGCCCAAGCATGGCGTCTTCACGTCGCGGCCCGAAGCGCTGACGAACGACTTCTTCGTCAACCTGCTCGATATGGGCACGCAGTGGTCACCCATCGCAGGCGAAGAAGGCGTATACGAAGGCCGCGACCGCAAGACGGGCGCTGCGCGGTGGACCGGCACCCGCGTCGACCTGATCTTCGGCTCGCATTCACAGCTGCGTGCCTTTGCGGAGGTGTACGCCCAGTCTGACGCCGGGGAGAAGTTCGTGAAGGACTTCGTCGCGGCCTGGAACAAGGTCATGAACGCCGACCGCTTCGATCTGGTGTGATTGACGGGGCCAGGACGTGGCTTGAGCCATGTCCTGGCCTTCCCCGCATCGTCGTCAAATGCGCTAACCGTCTTCAGTTTCGTTCGCCGCGCTGCCGATCAGCGTCAGACACAGCAAAGCCAGCAGCGCAGCGAGGCTACTCGCCGAGGCTAGCGGCCACCAGCCTATGTTGATGAAAGGAGCGGCGGCGGCGGTACCTCCGGCAGTGATCCCAAGTATAGCGGCAACGACCAACGCGGCGCCGCGTGAATGATCCCCTCTTGAGGCAAGGATTGCCTGGTGGAAACCGATTGGGCCCCGTATGCCGAACGCGCCGTTTGCGGTCATCCACAGGGGCACGAGCACAGTCAGACTGCGTCCGCCTAGGGATGTGTAGAGAAGGACCAGGAAGAAGCCAAGAACCTCAGCTCCGGTACCGATTACGATCATGCGTTCGGTACCGAATCTTCGGGCAAGTGCATTGGACGCGTTCGACGCCAGTATAAAAAGGGCGATGCCGAAAACTTGAAGGAGAATGAAGTCTCCGATCGTCATGCCCAATGCCCCTGTCATCACTGCGGGGGCGCCGAATACAAAGATAAGAATGCTGCCGAGGGAAAGCGCCTGGCTTAAGCCGTGCCGAAGAAAGTCGCGATTGCGGATGATCGACATATAGCTTCGATGGAGCTCAAGAGCCTCGAGCCGGTCCGGAAGCGATTGACGGTAGGCCCAGCTGCCAATGGCGCAGAGAATTGCGAGTCCGGCCAACATAAGGAAAGAAGTCTGCCATCCCCCCACCGTCATAAGATAGGCTCCGACGATGGGCGCAAGAGCCGGCGTCAAGGACTCGATGGAGCCGAGCCTGCCGAACATGGAAGGCGCCTTGTCCGCAGGGTAAAGGCCGTGAATAAAGCCCGGCGCGAAAACCGCCGGGCCCGAGCCGAACGCGCCTTGCGCGAAACGCAAGACGACCAGCCATTCCAAGGTCGGCGCGTAGGCAGATAGCAGAGACGTGACGGCAAACAGGCCAAGCGACCAGACCAACAGCTTGCGGCGAGAGTACCTCGCCCCGAGTTCGCCGAAGGTAAGCAGTCCCACGAGCGTGCCACCGGCATAGGCTGCAAGGACCATCTGCGCCAATGCCGCAGTCCCGCCGATTGCCGTCGGCATGGCCGGAATTGCCGGCAGCACCAAGTCAGTCCCCGCGATTCCGAGGACGGTGCCGAATGAGATAAGCAGGAACATGACGGTTGGCGAAGCATTCACGGACATACCTGCCCATAACATGCAGACTTCGCTTGACCAATCGCACTTTGCTTATCGGTTTCACCACAAATCTTAATGGTACGCCGCAGATGCTCCGTCCGGAGCCCGCGTAGCGCTTCAGGGCAGCTGCAGCACGTCGGGGTGCTGCAGCGGTGCGTCCTTGATCCAGATCTCAGCGCCTTTACGCCCGGTGATCGCTTCGAGCGCCTCTCCTGCGGGCAACCGGCCCCAACTCTGCGGCTCCAGTTGCTCGCCCCTGGCTGCAAGGCCGCCGGAAAGGACGAGGAACTCGAGCCCACGGCGATTCTCGACGCCGACGGCTGAACCCGGCAGCCAGGTTTCTATCGACACGCGCTCTTTTCCGTCGTCGAACAGGACGCGCGCTGCCTCTACCCCCTCGCGCAACGGCGCTGATTCACCCTCTCCAGGGTGGCGAACGATTTGCGTGCCGTCGCCCTCACGATATTGCCAGAGCCGCACGAAGATCGTGCAGCCCTCCTTCGAGGCAGGTATATGCGAGGTGCCGGGCGGATTGCGGAAATAGCTGCCCGCAGGATAGTCGCCGTGCTCGTCCTCGAACGTCCCCTCGAGCACGAGGATTTCCTCGCCGCCGCTATGGACGTGGCGTGGAAAGGCGCTGCCCGGCGCATAGCGAACGATCGAGGTTGCGCGCGCAACTTCGCCGCCGATACGGTAGAGCATGCGGCGATCCACCCCTGCGGCGGGGCTTGGAACCCAGTCGAGTTTAGCCGAATGGACGATTACGGGTTTCGTCAGGTCTTCATTGATGCGCATCTGACAGGTCTCCCATTGTCACGACTATACGGAACTTCGCGTCACCGGACCTCATTTTTCTCAACAGTTCGGTGGTCCGCTCCAGCGGCATGGGATCAGCGCTGCAGCACCGGGGGAACGTAGTCGCGTCCCATGTCGATCGAGGCAGGACGCCCGGCGAGGAAAAGCTCGCCGACGCGCGGCGCGGTTTTCGCGATGACCTTGCCTGCCTTGATGACGAACAACCGGTTCGGTTTCAGCCTCAACGCCTCGGTGACGTCGGCGGCCTGAAGCACGACCAGGTCGGCATTGCAGCCGGTCTCGAGGCCGTAGCCTTCGAGCCCCATGGTCTTTGCCGAATTGACGGTGAGCGCGTCGAAGATCTTGCGCTTGTCGTCAATGCCGGCCATCTGCGCGACATGGATCGCCATATGGCCGACCTCCAGCATGTCGCCGGACCCCATCGAGTACCAGGGGTCCATGACGCAGTCGTGTCCGAAGGAGACGTTGAGGCCGGCCGCCATCAGCTCGCGCACCCGCGTCATGCCCCGCCGCTTCGGATAGGTGTCGTGGCGGCCCTGAAGCATGATGTTGATCAGCGGATTGGGGATCACGTTGATCTCCGCCTCGGCCATCAGCGGGATGAGCTTCGAGACATAGTAGTTGTCCATCGAATGCATCGAGGTGAGATGCGAACCTGCCACGCGCCCCTTGAGCCCGAACCGCACCGTCTGGGCGGCGAGCGTCTCGATGTGGCGCGACAACGGATCGTCGGTTTCGTCACAATGCATGTCGACCGGCAGGCCGCGGTCGGCGGCGATCCGGCACAGCGCCTCGACGGAGCGGGCGCCGTCTTCCATCGTCCGCTCGAAGTGAGGAATGCCGCCAACGATGTCGATGCCCATATCGAGCGCGCGCTCGAGCGAGGAGACACCATCGGGCGCGCGGTAATATCCGTCCTGCGGGAAGGCGACGAGCTGCAGATCGATATAGGGTGCGACCTTTTCCTTGACCTCGAGCAGCGCTTCGGCCGTCACGAGGCGCGGATCGGACGTGTCCACGTGGCTGCGAATATAGAGAAGGCCCTGGGCCACGGCGAGGTCGCAATAGCGAAGCGCTCGTTCGACGAGGGCTTCCTTCGTCAGCAGCGGCCGCAGCTCGCCCCAGAGCGCGATGCCCTCGAGCAGCGTGCCGGAGACGTTCATGCGCGGCAAACCGAGTGACAGCGTCGCATCCATGTGGAAATGGGGATCGCAGAAGGGCGGGCTGACCAGACGGCCGGACACGTCGATCTCCTCGCCGGCGGTCGCGGCTATCGACTTCTCGATGGCGGCGATCTTGCCGCCGGCAAGGCCGATATCAAAGCCCTGCCGGCCGTCCGGCAGGTTCGCATTGCGGATGATCAGGTCGAACATGGGTCAGTCCTTCGGGTTTAGCGCTCGCCGCGCCGGTAGGGTTGCATCAGCGCCTGCGGAACGCGGGCGCGCCGGGCCATGAGCGCCAGCGCTGCGATCGACATCAGATAGGGGATCATCAGGAAGATCTGATAGGGGACGACGCCGCTCAGCCGCGTCTGCAGGCGCAGCTGGAAGCCGTCGAACAATGCAAACAGCAGCGCTCCGACGAGGGCGCGGCCCGGCCGCCAGGAGGCGAAGACGACGAGCGCTATGCAGATCCAGCCCCGCCCCTGCACCATGGTCGGAAAGAAGCTGTTGAAGGCCGAGAGCGTCAGGAAGGCGCCGCCGATGCCCATCAGCGCGCTCCCGACGACGACGGAACCAAAGCGGATCGCCATCGGGTTGATGCCTTGCGCCTCGGCGGCGTGCGGATTTTCCCCCGTCATGCGGATCGCCAGGCCTAGCGGCGTACGGAAAAGCATGTAGCCGAGCGCCAGCGCCAGCAGGATCGCCGCATAGGTCGGCGGCGTCTGCGTGAAGAGCGCCGGACCCAGGAAGGGGAGGGACGATAGCACCGGCACGTCGATCGGCTGGAACGGTTCGATCGTCGGCGGCGTACCCGCGACCGGTACCAGCAGACGGAAGACGTAGTAGCTGAAGCTCGAGGCGAAAAGCGTCACCCCGAGGCCGGACACATGCTGCGACAATCCGAGCGTGACCGTCAGGCCCGCATGCAGGAGGCCGAAGATCCCGCCGGAGAGACCCGCGACGAGAATGCCCGTCCACAGGTCGGCGCCGTTATAGACCGTAAGCCAGCCGATCATTGCGCCGAAGGTCATGATGCCCTCGATGCCGAGATTCAGGACGCCGGAGCGCTCGCACAGGAGCGCGCCGAGCGTGCCGAGGATCAGCGGCGTGGCGATGCGCAGGACGGCCGCCCAGAGGCCGGCGGAAGCGAAAATGTCGATGGCGGCGTTCATCGGCGAATCCTGTACTGGGTGAAGAAGACCCCGGTCAGCATGCTGATCAGCGACAGGGCCACCGTGACATCGGCTATGTAGGAGGGGATACCCATGCTGCGGCTCATCCCGTCGGCCCCGACGAACATGACCGCCGTGAACAGGGCGGCAAGCACCACGCCCAGGGGGTGGAGATTGGCGAGCATGGCGACGACGATGCCGGAATAGCCGTAACCCGGCGACAGGTCCGTCGTCACATAGCCCTGCACGCCCATGACCTCGATAGCCCCCGCAAGGCCCGCGAGCCCGCCCGAAATGCAGGCTACCGTCACCAGTGTACGGCCGAGCGGCACGCCCGCGAACACCGCTCCGGCCGGATTGAGGCCGGCTGCTCGCGACTGCATGCCGAACACCGTGCGCGACTGAACGAGATGGACGGCGACGGCGAGGACGAGTGCGATCATCAGTCCGATATGGAGGCGGGACCGGGCGAAAAGCTTTGGCAGGACCGCCGCGTCGGCGACCGGTTGCGACTGCGGCCATCCGAAGCCCATCGGGTCTTTGAGCGGGCCGTCGATCAGCATGGAGACGAAGAGCACGGCGACGAAATTGAGGAGAAGCGTGGTCACGACCTCGTCGACGGAAAAGCGCAGCCTCAGCCAAAGCGGCACGAGCAGCAGGACGATGCCGGCTGCCGCGCCGACGACGAGAAGGAGCGGGATCTGCAGGGGGGAGGGGAGACCGCCGAAAAGGTGCGAACTGGCCGCGGCGACGGCAATCGCTCCGAGATAGAACTGACCCTCGGCGCCGATGTTCCAGAGCCTCGCCCGGAACGCGACCGCCGCGGCAAGGCCCGTTAGAATGAGCGGGCTTGCGCGGGTCAAGGTTTCGGTCGCCGAAAGCCGCGAGCCGAAAGCCCCGACGAGAATGCGCCAATAGGCCTCCATGACCGGGGCACCGGCGAGAGCGATAAGCAGGCCGGCCAACGCCAGCGCGCAGAGGATCGCAAGCACGGGCGTCGCGATCACCAGGGCGAGCGAACGATGTTCGCGTCGTTCAAAACGCATGCGGAACCTCGTGCTCTTCATTCCATTCGCCGGCCATCATCAGGCCGAGTTTCGTGGCACTGGCGCTGTCGGCGGCGATTGGAGGCGAAAGCCAACCGTTGACGATGGCCTGAATGCGGTCGGCAAGCGCCATGACTTCTTCCAGGTCCTCGGAGATGAGGAGCACCGCGGTTCCCGCGCGCCGCGCTTCGAGCAGCCGCTCGTGCACCGCGGCGACAGCCCCCTCGTCGAGCCCGCGCGCCGGCTGCGCCGCAAGCAGGATGCGCGGTCGGTCGATCAGATTGCGCCCGAGGATGAGTTTCTGCATGTTGCCGCCCGAGAGCAGCCGCGTGCGTGTCGTCGGCCGGCCGCCGCGCACGTCGAAGGCATCGATGATCTGGCCGGCGAATGCCTGGCCAGACGGTCGATCGACGAGGCCGTAGCGCGAAAATTGCGGCAGGCGCTCGAGAACGGCGTTCTCCCAAATGGCCATTTCGCCGATCGCGCCTTCCTTGTTGCGATCTTCCGGAATGCGGCCGATCCCCGCCCGGACGGCGCCGTCAACCGTAAGGTCGCCGATCGGCTCACCGAACAGCAGGAGTTCGCCCTTGTCGCGCCTGACCGTACCAGACAGGAGATGCGCCAGCGTCGTCTGGCCGTTGCCGGAAACTCCGATAATGCCGAGAATCTCGCCTGCGCGGAGGCTGAAATCGATGGACTTCAGCCGTTCCACCCCGTCGATGCTGACGCTCACATCCGCGACATCAAGCACCACCTCGCCGGGCGTCGAAGGCTCGCGCACCGGCCGGGCCACCTTGCGGCCGACCATAAGTTCGGCAAGCTCCGCCTTGTTCGTCTCTTTCGCAAGACGCTCGGCCACCTTGCGGCCGCCGCGCAGCACGACGATCCTGTCGGCCGCGGCCATGACCTCGTCCAGCTTGTGCGAAATGAAGATCAGCGAAAGCCCTTCGCGCGCCATGTCCTTCAGTGTCGAGAACAGCCGCACGGCCTCCAGATTCGTCAGCACCGCCGTCGGCTCGTCAAGCACCAGGATGTGCGCATCGTTGTAGAGCGCCTTCAGGATCTCGACGCGCTGCTGCTCGCCAACCGAGAGGTCGCCGACGCGCGCGTCCGGCTCCACGGTCAGACCGAACCGCTGGCAAATGCCGCGCAGTTTCCGCCGCGCCGCGCCGGTGCCGGATCGCAGCTGCCATAGGCGTTCCGTGCCGGCCATGACGTTTTCCAGCACCGTCAGGTTGGGGGCGAGCGAGAAATGCTGATGCACCATGCCGATGCCGGCGCGGATCGCCGCGCGTGGCTTGCCCGCAGGGAGTTCCCGTCCCTCGACCAGCACCTTGCCGCTATCAGGCACATAATGGCCGAACAGGATGCTCATCAGCGTGGTCTTGCCGGCGCCGTTTTCGCCGAGTAGGGCGACGATCTCGCCCCTTCCGAGACTCAGCGAGATGTCGTCATTGGCGAGATTGTCGCCGAAGCGCTTGCTGACGCTGCAAATGTCGAGAATGGCTTCGCTCATTCCGGAATTCCCGCGACGGCGAAACGGTGCTGCCAGCGGCCCTCTCCTTCCAGGCGCGCCGCAAGCTCGATGAGGAGGCGGTCGCCGCCCATGGGCGCCAGGATCTGCACTGGCAGCGGCAATCCGGCTTCATCCGCGCCGAATGGGAGCGTGAGGGCCGGAAAACCGGTGGCATTGGCGAGTGCGGCAAGTGGCGCAAATGCCGTCATGCGGCGAATCTGAAGGTCGATATCGTCGTGGTCGAAAGGAAAGGATCCGATAGGAAGGGGTGCCGACGCAAGCATGGGCGTCAGGATACAGTCTACCCGGTCGAAAAGCGACCAGACCGCATGGCTCGCATGGACGGCGTCGTCAAGCGTCACCCAAAGCGCGGTCGCCTCAAGTTGCGTCCCATGGCTGATAAAAGCCTGCGTCAGCCGTTCGGCGCGTCCGGCATCGAGACCGGCGGAAGCGACGAAATTGGCCAGGTTGACGGCGACGATGTCGCGCAGAACCCGGCCGCTCGCGGCAATGCCCGCAGCGAACGCGTCCCAACGCATCGCAACGATGCTGTGGCCGTCTCGCTCCAGCGCCCGCGCTGCCTCTTCGACGGCCTCGCTGCGCGCCGGTTCGGTCGGGTATTGGCCGCCGGTCTCGAGAAGAAGGCCGACACGTAAGGGGCCGGACGGGGAGGGGGCGAACCACGGATCGGCGAACGGCCCTCTGGCACGTCCGGCTGCCGCGTCGAAAATCGCCGCCAGGTCACGGACGGAACGGCACAGCGCAAGTTCACCGGCAATGCCGCCGAGATGATTGCCGAAGGATGGTCCAGCCGCGATCGCACCCCGGCTCGCTTTGAGGCCGAAGAGACCGCAACATGCCGCGGGGACGCGGATCGACCCGCCCGCATCGGTCGCATGGGCGATCGCCACGATGCCTGCGGCAACGGCAGCCGCCGCCCCGCCGGAAGAGCCGCCGGGCGTCCGGCCCGGATCGAGGGGGTTGCGGCAGATAGGCCCGGCCGCAGGCTCGCTTGCGAGCGACAGGCCCATTTCCGGCACCGTGGTCAGTCCAAAGAAGCAAAGGCCTGCTCCGCGGAGCCGCGCTGCCAGTTCGCTGTCTTCCGAGACGGCGGCACGGCGCTCGAGCATGTTCGATCCGGCCGCAACCGGAAGGCCGGCAAAGGGGCCGCCCAGATCCTTGGCAAGGCTCGGGACGCCGAGAAACGGTGCGGCCTGCCCGCCGCCAGGCAAGTGGCGCAGGCGGGCGTCCGCATGTTCGGCGGCCTTTCGTCCGAGCGTCGGGTCGAGATGGACGATTGCGCCTATTTCTGCCGATCGGCCGGCCGCCGCAAGGGATGCTTCCATCGCTTCGGAAGCGGTGCGGCGGCCCGTTCGGATCGCCTCACCGAGAGAGATTGCATCGCCTGCCATAGACAAGCCGACTACTTCGGCTCGTCCGTGATGCGCGGAACCTCGAAGGCGCCGGATTTGATCTCGGCGCGCTTGGCTTCCATCGCCGCTTCGGCATCTGCCGGGGCGACGCCCTTGACATAGGCAATGTCGCTGCCGCCTTCCTTGAGCAGGCCGAAGGCTGTGTAGTCCTTGCCGACCGGCTTGCCGGCGGAGACGTCGGCAATTGCGGCGTTGAGGATTGGGCGGAAGCCCCAGAGCGCGTTGGCGAAGACCGTGTCGGGATAGCGCGGCGTATAGTCGATCAGCGAACCCACGGATTTGAGCCCGCGTTCCTTCGCGGCATCGGCGGTGCCGATGCGCTCGCCGAAGAGGATGTCGGCACCGGCGTCGATCTGGGCGAGGCCCGCTTCGCGCGCCTTCGGCGGGTCGAAGAAGGTACCGATGAAGGTGACGAGGTGCTTGGCATCGGGATTGACGGCCTTCACGCCCGCAGCGAAGGCGTTGATCAGCATGTTGACTTCCGGGATCGGCATGGCGCCGACGGAGCCTACGACGTTCGACTTCGTTATCTTGCCGGCGAGCATGCCGGCGAGATAGGCGCCGTCGTGGTTCCAGGTGCCGAAAACGCCGAAATTGTCGCCCGCTTCCTTACCGCTCGAGCCGAGGACGAAGGCGGTCTCCGGATAATCTGCGGCGACTTCGCGGGCCTGCTTTTCAACGGCATAGGCTTCGCCGATGATGAGCTTTGCACCCTGCTCGGCATATTCGCGCATCGCGCGGGGATAGTCCGTGCCGGAAACGCCTTCGGAGAAGACATATTCGATCACGCCTTCCGCGGCCGCATCCTGCAGCGCCTTGTGCAGGACCGAGTTCCAGGCGTTTTCGACAGGGGAGGCGTGAATACCGGCAACCTTAACCGGCGTGCTGGCGCGGACGCCCGGCGCAAAAGCGCTCACGCCAAGCGCCAAGCCCGACGCAAGCACATTGCGCCGGCTCATCATCAGATCTCTTGCCATGGATGGTGTTCCCCATTTTTACCAATTGGTAGAATCTTTATTTTGTACAAAGCTTTGTCAAGCAGTGCGGGTGAATAGAAAAGCGGCAATGAGCGACTTTTCCGGGGATCGCGGATGACGGTCATCGATGCCCTGAGCCGCTCGAGGCTACAGGCCCCGCGGAACAAGCCCCATGTGCATTCGTTTTCCACCTTGCCAAGAAGCAGAGACTGAAGTGAAGCAGGAAGCCTCCGTGTGCCGCTGCACATGTGAGGCTTCCTTGTGCGGGGCGGTCGAGTCCCCCTAACCCGGAGCTGTCCATGGAAGAATTCATCCTGTTCGCATTGGTCGGCTTTCTCGCGCAGGTGATCGATGGCGCTCTCGGGATGGCCTACGGCGTCATCTGCTCGACGGTGCTTCTTGCCTTTGGGGTGCCGCCTGCCCAGGCGTCGGCGTCGGCCCATGCGGCGGAATTGTTCACCACTGCCGCTTCCGGATCGGCCCATCTCTATCACCGCAACATCGATTGGAAGCTGTTCTGGCGGCTCATTCCTTTCGGCATCGCCGGTGGAATGCTGGGTGCCTTCGTCGTGACCTCGTTTGACGGAGATCAGGTCAAGCCTTTCGTCACGGCCTATCTTGCAGTGATCGGAGCCTGGCTGCTTTACCGCTCCTTTCATCGCATTCCCACAAACCCGGTCAAGCTGAGGCTCGTGGCACCGCTCGGCGCAACCGCGGGGTTTCTGGATGCCGCGGGCGGCGGCGGATGGGGGCCCGTCGCCACCACCGGTCTGCTCGGCGCAGGCGGACAGCCGCGCTTCGTCATCGGGACCGTCAATGCGAGCGAGTTTCTGATCGCACTTTCAGTGTCTCTGAGCTTCCTGGCCACGGTTCTAACCGGTCACTGGGAACAGGCTGGCGATTTCCGCGACCATCTTACATCCATCGGCGGGCTGATCACGGGCGGCGTGCTTGCCGCGCCCTTTGCAGGATGGGTGGTCAAGGCACTGCGAGAGAAAACGCTCCTGCGGCTCGTCGGATCTTGATCACGCTGTTGGCCGGCTATCAGACGCTCGAACTTACCGGGTATCTCTGAACCCCGGCTTTCTTCAGATTGCGTAAAGTTCGATCGGCTTCTCAAAGCCCTTGAGAGAGTATTTTCGGCCCTCGCTTGCCGCCGTTTGGCTCTGCGCGCGCTCGCAAACGGCCCTGGTCACCAGGATTCGCCCCGCCTCGGCGGCGGACTGGGCCCGAGCGGCAGTGTTCACAACCGTTCCGATGGCGGTCAGGTCGCGGTGGGATCGGCCGAACTCTCCGAAGCTGGCCTCACCGGTGTCGATGCCGATGCCGACACCGAGCTCACTTCCGTCCAGGCCGGCACCCTCCGCTAGGCGAACCTCACGGCGCGATTGGCATCGGCGCTGGATCTCCCGTGCGGCAAGTACGGCGCGCTCGGCGTGATCCGGGTGGGGGATCGGAAAGTTGAAGATTGCCATGATCGCGTCCCCGACCGTCTTGTTGAGCAGGCCGTCGAACTCCCAAATCGCCGCGGCACATTCATCGTAGAAATCATCCAGCAGCGACGAAACACTGTCGGCCGAAAGCGACTGCGAAAGCGCCGTATAGCCTCGCAGATCTGCAAAAAGCACGGAGACGTCAACGGTGATCTTGCGGGCTTTCATCACGCGCGTGAACATGAGTTCGCAGATCGTGCAGGTATTCGGGTTCATCCGGCTCGGGCGGATGCCAAAGGCGCGGAAGGGAATGGAAGCCGGCCCGCGCAGGGGCACCGGAATACGCATCTGCTCCCAGCATCCCTTGCAAATCCTGGATTGAGACATGTTGCCGCCGCCCTGTTTGCGTGACGCGCTGCGACTCTCGCATATATGGGCCACAAAATCTCTCGAAAACCCTTGCGGTCCGTAACTGAGACCGCGATGGTCCGTTAACCTTCGGACAGTTCTTCGGCCGTGGCCGCTATGGGTGCATTCCACAAGGAATTGTTGACGTATTTGAAAGCAAGGATGCTGACAATTGAGGCGACTATAACTACAATGACGATACGCATGAAGATTTACCAGGTTCGTTGCCACGCCGAGGAACTCTCCCGGAGACCTCGTTGTTCCAGCACATCCGGTTCGGCGGGAACTCCAACCGACTAACCGAGAAGTAATTCACGGATAAGCCCGACTGACGAAAACCGGTGCTGCCTTTCGGCGGCAGCCGACGGCTCTCACCTGTCCGGCCGAGCGGGATCTCCAACAGCCTTTCCTCAACGAACCTGTGTTTGCGCGACAGGCAGATAGACTTTGGAGCCGGCGCGCTCTCCACCACTCAAGGAACCCCCGACCAGCAGATAGGCTGATATTGCGAGGACCGACAACAGCAGAATGCTTACGGGCAGTCCCGTTGAGGCGTGATGTTCCGGTTCCTGATAATTCCATCCAGTCATTCGAACGTACTCCACTCCACACACAGTGAGAACGAGCCACCGATGCAGCAGTTCCTGCAACGATGGCTGAACCTGGGTAACGATGTTCGAGGCGTTGTAACGAGCCGGCATTATACCATGCCGTCGCTGCCGCGGAGGGGTTATTGGCGGGGTATCATTCCGCCATGTTCACCGGCCGTTCCTAGCTATTTCAGGCGTGGCGCGGTCTAGAGCGGGATGAGGAAAAGTGTGTCCGGTTTGCGGCCGCTTGGGATGCGGACGCATTTGCCGAAACCATTCACCAGATCACGTCGTAAAGAGTAATAAAGACGATCATTCCAATGCAGAGTGCTGGCGTCGACCTGATCGCGAAATCGACGGGATTGAATTGGTATCCGAAGCTTTCAACATAGGATTTCATTGGTTTCCTCCCGGTGAGCTGTCTGGAATCGAGACGGTTTGGCGAACGGACCATCCGCTTCCTTCGAAGCGTGATCTGCAAGGCTCGCTCAGAGCCCGCGGAGCAGGTTCGACTCCATGGCAGCACGAACAAGTGCCGCCATATTCTCCGTCAGCAGCAGAGAAAGCTTTGCGCCCTTATGGAGTCGATCGGTGATCGGAGAGATGGGTAGGATCTTGGAGCCAAGCCCGTCAATGAATAGCCATTAACTGTTGGGCCATAAATATGGCGAAATCAAGATTTTCTCAGCTATTTCCTGAAGAGATTTCAGGGGGCCGAGGAAATTTTGTAAACGCCTCGGGATTTTTCTTTCTCGCTGAATGCCCCCTCTCCGACATTTTCTTTCGATACGCATAAGTGTTTTTCTCTGCAGCTCTCGGGATTTGATATTTACTTGGATGGACTGTCGCACTTCCTCCCGCGGCAGGCTTTTTCGTTTCTGTCAGGCCGCAGCTTCAAAGCGCCAGGGCGAGCTGCGGCCCGCTCCGATCGGCCACGGGATCGAGAGACGAGAGCGTGACCCCGAGCAATCGAATGCCTTTGGCGGCGGGAAAGATCGGTGACAGCAGCAGTTCCACGATCTCGCCCATTTCGGCGGCGCTCGCAATCGGCGCGACGATGGTCTTGCTTCGGGTGATCTGCGTGAAATCTGCCCACTTCACCTTCAGTGTCACGGTCTTGCCGCGAATGCCGCTGGCTTCACAATAGTGCCAGACCTTGTCGATCAAAGGCTTAAGGCCCGCGCGGGCCGCCTCAAGATCATGAACATCCTCCCGAAACGTATCCTCGGCGCCGATCGATTTCCGGATGCGGTCGGGCTTGACCTCACGCTCGTCGATGCCGCGGGCGATCCAGTAGAAATACGGCCCCGACTTGCCGAAGTGCTGTTGCAGGAAGGCGAGATCACGGGATTTGAGGTCGGCGCCGGTTTCGATGCCGAGCCGTTTCATCTTCTCCGCCGTTGCCGGTCCGACGCCGTGAAACTTCTTGACGGGAAGCGCCTGCACGAAATCTGGGCCGTGCTTCGGCGTGATGACGAATAGCCCATCGGGCTTGCGCTGGTCCGAAGCGATCTTCGCAAGGAACTTGTTGTAGGATACGCCGGCGGATGCGGTGAGCTGCGTCTCGGCCCGGATCCTGGCGCGTATCTGTTCCGCGATCTCGGTTGCGAGCTGCATGCCTTTCAGGTTCTCGGTAACGTCGAGATAGGCTTCATCCAGCGACAAAGGTTCGATCAGCGGCGTGTATTCGGCAAAGATCGCTTGAATCTGCCGCGAGACGGCCCGGTAGACGTCGAAGCGGTGCGGAACGAAGATCAGCTCCGGACATTTGCGCTTGGCCGTCACGGACGGCATAGCCGAGTGAACGCCGAATTTGCGGGCCTCGTAGCTCGCGGCCGCGACCACGCCGCGCGCCTCCGGATACCCGACTGCGACCGGTTTGCCTCGAAGCTCCGGATTGTCGCGCTGCTCCACCGAAGCATAAAATGCGTCCATGTCGATGTGGATGATTTTCCGCACGCGAGCAAAAGTGGAGGAGGCAGGTGCCCCTCCACTCCTTTCATCTTCCTCCGGCTCCGCTGGCATCATTTCCTCTCGCTATAGCGCTGTCTATCCTATCCGAACCTCCCATGCTTGCTTAGCCGTAAAGTTACGCGGGGTAGATGCCCTTGGCATGTTCTAGCTGACTTCCGGAAGCTTCTCGATCAGCTTGTCGAGCGTGATCGGATACTCCCGTACCCTTATGCCGGTCGCATTGTAGATGGCGTTCGCGACAGCTGCCGCGACACCGCAGATCCCGAGCTCGGCAATACCCTTGGCCTTCATCGGCGAGGACATCGGATCCGTCTCTTCCAGGAAGACGACCTCCTGGTGCGGGATGTCGGCGTGCACCGGCACCTCGTAGGCGGCGAGATCGTGATTGACGAAGAAGCCACGCTCCTTGTCGACGACGAGTTCCTCGGTCAGCGCGCCGCCGACCCCCATTGTCATCGCGCCGATCACCTGGCTGCGTGCCGTGATCGGATTGAGGATCCGGCCGGCGGCGCAGACCGCCAGCATTCGCCGGATCCGTGTCTCTCCTGTCGCAACGTCGACCGCGACCTCGACGAAATGAGCTCCGAAGGTGGATTGCTGATGGGTTTTGGTGAGGTCGCCGAATTCGATGAGATCCTCAGCGACGAGCCCCTCATCGCCGGCAGCTTGCGCGAGCGGCATTCGGCGGTCGCCCGACCGGACTTCGCCGTCTGCGAAGACAAGGTCGTCGGTGCTGTTGAAGCCGAGCTTCTGCGCCACGGCTTCCCGCAGCTTGGCGCAGGCGGCGTATACGCCGGCCGTGGAGCAGTTTCCTCCGAACTGCCCGCCGGAACCCGAGGAAACAGGGAAGCGCGAGTCTCCCAGGCTGACGGCGACCTTCTCGATCGGCACACCGAGCATTTCAGCCGCCGTCTGGGCGATGATCGTGTAACTGCCCGTACCGATATCGGTCATATCGGTCTCGACCGTGACGATGCCCTCGCGGTCGAGCCGGACGCGGGCCCCCGATTT
Source organism: Sinorhizobium sp. GQ132 (assembly GCF_059758575.1). Taxonomy (NCBI): domain Bacteria; kingdom Pseudomonadati; phylum Pseudomonadota; class Alphaproteobacteria; order Hyphomicrobiales; family Rhizobiaceae; genus Sinorhizobium; species Sinorhizobium sp. GQ132. The sequence continues at coordinate 263,958 of NZ_JCAXDX010000007.1, forward strand.
CAGCACAAGATTGTTGCGAAAAGCCGCCGCCACTCCCATGCCGATCAGCCAGTTTCCTTCGCGCCGAGCACCGGGTTGCTTGCTCCGGTCTTGCCAGCCGAAGCGCTCCGCGCCCGTGCGCAGGCAGCCGACGAGATTGCGCTGCGAGAAGGGCCGTTCGGGATTCTCCGGATCGACCTGGGTGTCGTTGATGATGCGGAATTCGACGGGGTCGAGACCCAGCCTCTCGGCCATCTCGTCGATGGCGATCTCCAGAGCCATCATGCCCGGCGCCTCGCCGGGAGCGCGCATCGCGTTTCCTTCGGGAAGATCGAGGGTGGCAAGCCGCATGGCGGTCATCCGGTTCGCTCCGGCATAAAGTAGACGAGTCTGCTGGACGGCCACTTCGGGACCACCGCCCGGAAGGTCACCGGACCAGCTTTCATGTGCGATCGCCGTGATCTTGCCGTCGCGTCCCGCACCGATCCGGATCCTCTGAATCGTCGCTGGGCGATGCGTGGTGTTGTTCATGAGGAAAGGGCGGGGGAGGGCGACCTTAACGGGGCGCTTGGCTTCACGCGCGGCAAGCGCGGCCAACACCGCATCCGCGCGCAGGAACAGCTTCACCCCGAAGCCTCCGCCGATGAACGGCGACATCAGATGCACCTTGTCCTTGTCGATACCAAGCGTCGTCGCGAGATCGGTCCGCCACCAGTCGATCATCTGGCTCGATGTCCAGACCGTCAGGTCGTCGCCGCTCCACGCGGCAATGGAAGCGTGCGGCTCCATCATGGCATGCGACTGGTCCGGGGTGGTATAGACCTGGTCGAGCTTGACGGGAGCTGCCTCGAAGGCGGCATCGAAGTCGCCCGCTCCGGAGTCTTCTTCGCCTTCCGGCTTGACGGCGCTGTCCTTGGCCGCGGCCAGATCGAAAGCGCCTTTTTCCTCGGCATAATCGACCTTGACGAGCGCCGCGGCGGCGCGGGCCTCCTCGAATGTTTCGGCGACCACGACGGCGATGGCCTGGTGGTAGTGCTGGATCTCGGTGCCACCGAAGAGCTTGGCGGTGTTGTATTTACCCTTCTTCAGTTCCCCGACGCCATCGGTGGTGACGACCGCGATCACACCGGGAGCATTTCTCGCGGCGGCGACATCCATCGACCTGATCCGGCCCTTGGCGATTGCCGAACCGACGATATAGCCATAGGCATAGCGGTTATTCGGATCATGCCACTCATAGGCATAAATTGCTTTGCCGGTGGTCTTGAGCGGACCGTCGATGCGGGGGATGGGCTTGCCGATTACCTTCCCCCGGTCGATCGGGTTCGTCGTTGCTGGTGTATCGAATTTCATTGTCTCATCCCTTCGCTTCGACGAGGACGGCGCTCAGCGCGCGTTCCACGAGCGTGAGCTTGAAGGCGTTCTGTTCAGTCGGGCGGGCGCCGGCAAGAAGCTTGGCGGCGACCGCCTTTGCTCCGTTCGCCAGCTCCTTTTCGGCCGCCTCGTCACGCCATGGTTTCGGCGCGATGCCGCCGAGCGCGACGTGGCCGGTTCCGTCCGGCTGCACGATGGCGCCGACGGAGACGAGCGCAAATGCGTAGGAGGCCCGGTCGCGAACCTTGCGATAGATCTGCTTGCCGCCGGCCGGCTTCGGCAGGACGACCGCGGTGATCAATTCGCCCCGCTCGAGGACATGTTCGATATGCGGCGTGTCCCCCGGCAGGCGATGGAGATCGGCGATCGGGATGCTGCGCGTCGTGCCGTCGGCTCGCACGGTCTCCACGACGGCATCGAGGGCGCGCATGGCGACCGCCATGTCGCTCGGATGGCTGGCGATGCACGCATCGCTGACGCCAACCACCGCAAGCTGGCGGCTGAAGCCGGCCAGCGCCGAGCAGCCGCTGCCCGGCTGCCTTTTGTTGCACGGCTGGTTGGTATCGTAGAAATACGGACAGCGGGTGCGTTGAAGCAGGTTGCCGGCGGTCGTCGCCCTGTTGCGCAATTGTCCCGATGCCCCTGCGAGCAGGGCGCGCGACAGAAGGGCGTAATCGCGGCGGACCCGTTCGTCGGCGGCAAGATCCGTATTGCGGACGAGGGCACCGATACGCAGCCCCCCTTCCGGTGTTGCTTCGATCCTGTCCAGTGCCAGTCCGTTGACATCGACCAGATGTGTCGGTGTCTCGATCTCCAGCTTCATCAGATCCAGGAGATTGGTGCCGCCGGCGATGAATTTCGCGCCATCCGTGGTGGCAGCGGCCCGGGCCGCGGCCTCGATCGACGAGACGCGTTCGTAGCTGAAAGCTCTCATGCCTTCCTCCCCGCGACTTCGGTGATGGCTTCCACGATGTTCGAATAGGCGCCGCAACGACAGATGTTGCCGCTCATGCGCTCGCGGATCTCGGCGGGCGTTATTTCGGCCGGCGCCGTAAGATCCACCGTCACATGGCTTGGGATATTGGCCTTGATTTCATCGAGCATTGCAACGGAGGAACAGATCTGGCCGGGCGTGCAGTAGCCGCACTGGAAACCGTCGTGCTGGACAAAGGCGGCCTGCATCGGATGGAGGTTTTCGGGCTGCCCCAATCCCTCGAGCGTGGTGATGCTGTCGCCCTCGTGCATGACGGCGAGCGTCAGGCAAGAGTTGACTCGGCGACCGTCGATGAGAACCGTGCACGCTCCGCACTGACCGTGATCGCATCCCTTCTTGGTGCCCGTCAAATGCAGATGCTCGCGCAGCGCGTCGAGGAGGGACGTGCGGTTATCGAGCTGAAGCTCCCGGCGTTCTCCGTTCACCGTGAAAGTGACCTTCGTGCTCTGGGGTGCGGTGGAGACATTGGTCTGCGCGTGACCGAGCGAGTGTGCGCTCGCCACTGTCACGGTAGCGGCCGAGGCGGCGAGCAGGTCGCGCCGCGAGATTTCAAGTGCGCCAGGACTTTGCATATCCAGCTCCATGTCTTGATGATGAAAGGTCTAGGACGAAGCGGCCTACGCCGCGAACGCGCAACAACCGAGCGCGGGAAATGATCCCGCAGGCGCATTCACAAGTGAGTTAGGGCGGAGAGCGCGTGTGACTACCATCGCGATGCCGATAATGCCTGTGAACCGATTGATGAATGGCGGTACTGAATCGGGTGCCTTCACAGGCAGAGGTGACTTGACGAAAGGCGAATCATGTAACAAATATTGTTACATGATTTGGGAGAACCGCACGATGAAATCTCCGAGCGTCGATAGTCCAGCTTTTACCGCCGCCCACGCCAGTTCCTACGTCGAAGGGACGTTGAGAAAAGTACCGGGGCTGGCCGCTCTGCATCGCATGACATCGATGTTGGTCGCGGAACGTGCACCGGCGCACGCGCGGGTTCTGGTGCTCGGCGCCGGCGGCGGCATGGAGCTCAAAGCCCTCGCCGACGACAATTCAGGTTGGCGTTTTTGCGGCATCGACCCGTCGGCGGACATGCTTCGCGTCGCAGAACAGACGGTGGGGCCCCATCTGCCGCGTGTCCATCTGCAGCAGGGCTACATAGACGACGCACCGGCGGGGCCGTTTGACGCGGCGGTCTGCCTGCTCACGCTCCACTTTGTTGATCGCCCTCATCGCCTCGACACACTCGAACAGATTCGCCGCCGTCTGGTGCCAGGCGCTCCGTTCGTCGTCGCACATATCAGTTTCCCGCAATCGGAACCCGAGCGCTCGACCTGGATCGCCCGCCACGTCGCGTTCGGCGGAACAGCCTCCGGCGATGCTGAAAGTGCAAAGCAGGCGATCGCGACGAAGTTATCGGTTCTCTCGCCCGAGGAGGACGAGGCGGTGCTTCGCAAGGCGGGCTTCTCGGATGTTCGCCTGTTCTATGCGGCGCTGACCTTCAGGGGCTGGGTAGGATACGCCTGAATTCTCGACATCCAGTGCTCATGGTTTCCCCGTCCTGCTCCCGCGATAGAAGATCATACCGCCGTGATGCAGAACGCCGTCGATAAAATTTCCGTCCGCTGTAAAGCCGGTATCGTCCCAATAATCGATATGCGTGCCCGTCACTTGGTAGCGTCCCTCATAGGCCCGTTCACGCGTACCGCGCGCCTCGACATAGCGACCGTTCGGCAGGAGTTCGTGGCGGATGTAACTGTCTTCTGTGACCCAAAGGCCGACATAGGGGTGATTGGCCTGCATTACGGCTTCCTCGGCTTTTACGGTTTGGCTCAGGAGTGCGGCGCTCATCAAGGTCGAAGCGATCAGCAGCTTGCGGCCGCCGCCGGTGAGACGATCTGTCAGTAAGGAAAAGATCATGGAATATCCCTTTCGTCAGGGGGACGCGGGAAAGCGTCCCGGGAACGGTTCGCGCCGGTTCAATTGCTCGATGCGGTCGGCCTGATCGTGATCTCGGTGGTGTCCACGCTCTGCGGAGCCTCGATCACCTGCCGGACCGCACGGGCTATGTCGGCGGGCTGAAGCGCGATGGCGCGATAGGCGTCCATTGCCGCCACGGTCTCCTGGTGGGTGATGGTTGCAGCAAGTTCGCTCTCGACGACGCCGGGATTGACGCAGGTGACGCGGATATTGGTACTCTCCTGGCGCAGCCCGTCGGAGATCGCGCGAACCGCGAACTTCGTTGCGCAATAGACCGCGGCGGTGGGTACGACCGACAGCGCTCCGATCGAGCCGATATTGATGATCTGCCCGCTGCGCTGTGCCTCCATGATCGGCAATACGGCCGCGATGCCCCAAAGCACGCCCTTTATGTTCACGTTGATCATGCACTCCCACTCGTCCAGCTTGACGGCGGCAAGCGGCGAGAGCGGCATGACGCCGGCATTGTTCACCAGAACGTCGACGCGTCCCCACCTGTCGACCGCGGCCTGCGCAAAGGCTGCCATGGAGTGACGGTCGGTCACGTCCAGTACCTGCGCCTGGGCGGTTCCTCCTGCGTCTCGAATCTCCGCGGCGATGGCCTCGATACGGGCCTGGCGGCGTGCACCCAGCAATATTTTCGCACCCGCGGCGCCAAGCTCCCGAGCAATGCCCTCGCCGATGCCGCTGGAGGCGCCAGTGATCAGAATGACCTTGTCCATGTTGTACTCCGTCCTTTGATTTGCACGGAGAAGATGGACTTCAATGACTGTCGCCGGTATCCATCGATCACTGAACTCAATGGTTAGCAGTACTCTACAATGAAAATAGACATGAACCTTCTGCCGCTCTTCCTGGCCGTCGCGGAGGAGGACAACTTCCGTGCTGCCGCGGATCGCCTCGGTGTGACCCGCTCGGCTGTCAGCCAGGGAGTTCGGCGGCTCGAAGATGCCTTTGGTACGACGCTCGTCACCCGCACGACGCGTTCAGTTCGCCTGACCGGAGCGGGGGAGCGTCTGCGCGAGGCTCTGTCGCAGCCCTTGTCGGAGATTGGGGCGGCGCTCGATCGGGTAGCGGGTGAGGATGAGCCCCGCGGTCTTTTGCGGATCGCCGTCACCTCCATCGCCGAGCAATTCCTTTCCGGTCCGCTCATCGCTTCCTTTGCTCGGACCCATCCGAAGGTGACGATAGACATCACCGTCACGGACGATGAGTTCGACATCGTGGCCGCCGGGTTTGACGCGGGCGTCAGGCTTGGCGAGGTGATCGAGCAGGACATGATCGCGGTGCCGCTGACGGGCGATCAGCGCGAGCTGGCCGTTGCCGCCCCCACCTATATCGCGGTCCACGGTACGCCGGCGCACCCGCGTGAGCTCGTCCATCATCGCTGCATAGGCTGGCGGCGAGCGCCGAATGTCGCGCCCTACAGGTGGGAATTCGAGGAGAATGGTGTTCCCTTCGATGTGGCGGTCGAGCCCCAGATCACCACCAATGACCTGCGCTTCATGCTCCGCTCGGCACTGTGCGGGGCCGGGATCACCTTCGCAACGGAAGATACCTTCCGCCCGTTCGTGGAAACCGGTGAACTTGTTCCGCTGCTGCAGGATTTCCTGCCGCCGTTTCCCGGTTTCTTTCTTTATTTCCCTCAGCGCCGCAACATGGCACCAAAGATGCGAGCTTTGATCGAGCATATAAGGCGGTCGCGATAGCCGACGCTTCCGGCGCAGCGTCGAAGGTCATGATCACGCTCGCCCGAACTCCTTATCTTTTCTTTATGCGGCTGCCAAACCATCCCAATCGATAATTGACGCGGCGCGGGCGCATCATCCGGATCTTGGATCAATCTGGAGAATGTCCATGTCCGATTTTCTTTTCCTTGCCGCCGGCGTTGGCGGCCTTGCCGCGCTAGCGCTTTATGCGCGCGCCCTGAGCCGGCTTTAGGAGGATCCGATGGTAGAGGCTTTGATCGGGCTCGTCGTCGGCGTCGCGCTCGCAGCCTATTTGATCGTGATGCTTGTCCGGCCGGAGCGTTTCTAGAGCGTTTCCGCTTTTCACCGATTCGCTGAAACGCTCCAGCCTTTCATTTTGCCGCAAATCCGGACGGAAAACCGCTGCGCACTTTTGCTGGAGTTGCCCGAGCGCTCCTTCACCCACGGAGACTTCTCATGTCTGTCATCGGATGGCTGCAGATCAGCCTCCTTTTTCTCGCCGTCCTTATCGTCGTGAAGCCGCTGGGGCTTTACATGGCTGCGGTTCTTTCCGGCGAACGCAATGTCTTTTCGCCAATTCTCGGACCGGTGGAGCGTGGTCTTCATGGTGCCGCCGGCATCGATCCGACACGGGAGCAGGGCTGGCTCGCCTACACGTTCTCCATGCTCGCCTTCAGCATCGCAGGCTTTGCGCTGCTCTATGCGATCCTGAGACTTCAGACATGGTTGCCCTTGAACCCGCAGGGCTTCGGCAACGTGCCGCCGGACCTCGCCTTCAACACCGCCGTCAGTTTCGTCACCAACACCAACTGGCAGAATTACGGCGGCGAGACGACACTCAGTCACTTCAGCCAGATGATGGGGCTGACCGTGCAGAACTTCGTCTCGGCCGCGACCGGCATTTCGATCGCGCTTGCCGTTACTCGCTCCTTCGCCCGCTCAGCCATACCGACGATCGGTAACTTCTGGGTCGATCTCATCCGTTCGACACTGTACGTCCTCCTGCCGCTCGCCGTGCTGGTGGCGGTCGCCTTCGTGGCAATGGGCCTGCCGCAGACTTTCCGCGCCTCGGTAGAGGCCACGACCCTCGAGGGGGTGAAGCAGACAATCGCTCTGGGCCCGGTTGCCAGCCAGGAAGCGATCAAGCAGCTCGGCACCAACGGGGGCGGCTTCTTCAACGTGAATGCCGCACATCCGTTCGAAAATCCGACTGCGCTTTCCAATTATCTCAATATCTTCGCGATGCTGTCGGTTTCGGCGGCGCTGCTCTACACATTCGGGCAACTCGTCGGCAATCGCCGGCAGGGCTGGGCCTTCATCGCCGTCACCTATGCATTTCTGATCATCGGGGCCGGGATCGTCTATTGGGCCGAAGCGCAGGGAAATCCGATCCTGTCGCAGCTCGGCCTCGACCCGGCTCTCGGCAACATGGAAGGCAAGGAAGTCCGCTTCGGCCAAGCGATGACTGCGCTTTACGCAACGGTTACGACCGGCCTTTCGAATGGCGGCGTCAACGGCATCCACGGCTCGTTCACCGGCCTCGGAGGTCTCGTTCCGATGTTCCTCATGCAGCTAGGCGAGGTCCTGCCCGGCGGCGTCGGCTCGGGCCTATACGGCATGATCGTCTTCGCGATCCTCGCGGTTTTCGTCGCCGGTCTTATGGTCGGCCGCACTCCGGAACTGCTCGGCAAGAAGATCGAAGCGCGCGAGATGAAATACGCGATGCTCGCCGTGCTCATCCTGCCGCTTTCGATTCTCGGCTTCACAGCGATTTCGGCGGTCTTGCCCTCGGCCGTCGCCAGCATCGGCACGGCCGGACCGCACGGGCTCTCCGAAATCCTCTATGCCTATACGTCGGCCAGCGGCAACAACGGCTCGGCCTTCGGCGGACTTTCGGGCAACACGCCCTGGTACAATACGACGCTCGGCTTTGCGATGCTGCTCGGCCGCTTCGCCTATGCCGTGCCGGTGCTTGCCATTGCCGGCTCGCTCGCCGCCAAGGCGCGCGCCTCGGCATCCAAGGGTACGTTCCCGACCGATACGCCGCTTTTCGTCGGTCTCCTTATCGGCATCATCCTCATTCTCGGCGGGCTGCAGTTCTTGCCGGCCCTCGCGCTCGGTCCCATCGTCGAGCATCTCGCCATGCTCTCCGGCCAGACCTTCTGAAGGAACCAGGCATGTCAAACAAACTCATGACCCCGAACCTTTTCGACCCGAAGATACTCCTCCCGGCAGCGAGGGCCGCTTTCGTCAAGCTTGATCCGCGCCAGCTCGTCCGCAATCCGGTGATCTTCGTCACCGAAGCCGTGGCGGCATTGGTGACCCTCTTCTTCGTTCTCGATGTTGCAACCGGCGGCAGTCAGCTCTTCTCGGGCCAGATTGCCGCCTGGCTATGGTTTACCGTGCTCTTCGCCACCTTCGCCGAAGCCGTTGCCGAGGGGCGTGGCAAGGCGCAGGCCGACTTCCTCCGCCGTACCAACTCGGAGTTGAGCGCCCACAAGCTCGTCGCACCCGAGGGCCGGGAGACCAAGGAAATACCTGCGACCATGCTGAAGGTCGGCGATCTCGTCCTCGTAGAGGCCGGCGAATTGATCCCGGGCGACGGCGAGGTCGTCGAAGGGGTCGCCTCGGTCAACGAGAGCGCTATAACGGGCGAATCGGCGCCGGTGATCCGCGAAGCGGGCGGCGATCGCTCCGCCGTCACCGGCGGTACCGAGGTGCTTTCGGACTGGGTGACAGTCCGCATCACGACCGCCCCGGGGTCCACCTTCGTCGACCGCATGATCGCCCTCATCGAGGGGGCGCAACGGCAGAAGACGCCGAACGAGATCGCACTGTCGATCCTGCTTTCCGGTTTGACGCTGATCTTCCTGATCGCCGTGGTGACGCTCTGGGGCCTTGCCAGCTATTCGGCGACGGTGCTTTCGGTGACCGTGCTTTCCGCCCTCCTTGTCACGCTGATCCCGACGACCATCGGCGGACTGCTTTCGGCGATCGGCATCGCCGGCATGGACCGGCTGGTACGCTTCAACGTCATCGCCACCTCCGGCCGCGCCGTCGAGGCTGCGGGGGACGTGGACACGCTGCTCCTCGACAAGACCGGGACGATCACCTTCGGCAACCGCATGGCAAGCGATTTCCTGCCCGTTCCGGGCATAACCGTGGAGGAACTCGCCGATGCGGCGCTCCTCGCAAGCCTTGCCGACGAGACACCGGAAGGCCGCTCCATCGTGGCGCTCGCCACCGGCGCGTTCGGGCGCCGGGCACCCGAGGCCGGGATCGATGCGGTCGTGCCCTTTGCCGCGGAAACCCGGTTGTCCGGCATCGACCATGGCGGCCGCCGGCTGCGCAAGGGCGCGATCGACTCGGTCCTGAGATTTGCCGGCCTGTCCGACAGCGAGACACCCCAGGAATTCCGGCAGGCGGTCGACAAGGTCGCCCGAACCGGCGGCACGCCGCTCGCCGTCGCCGACGGCAACCGGCTGCTCGGCGTGGTCCACCTGAAGGACATCGTCAAGCCGGGAATCAAGGAGCGCTTCTCCGAACTGCGGGCCATGGGTATCCGCACGGTCATGGTGACCGGTGACAACCCGATCACTGCCGCGGCAATCGCCTCGGAGGCCGGCGTCGACGATTTCCTTGCCGAAGCGACGCCGCAGGACAAGCTCGCTTATATCCGCAAGGAACAGAAGGGCGGCCGGCTGATTGCCATGTGCGGCGACGGCACCAATGATGCGCCGGCGCTCGCCCAGGCGGATGTGGGCGTCGCCATGCAGACCGGCACGCAAGCCGCCCGCGAAGCGGCCAACATGGTGGACCTCGATTCGAGCCCGACGAAGCTGATCGAGATCGTCGAGATTGGCAAGCAATTGCTGATGACGCGCGGTTCTCTCACGACCTTCTCGATCGCCAACGACGTGGCGAAATACTTCGCCATCATCCCGGCGCTCTTCGTCACCACCTATCCGGCGCTCGGCGTGCTGAACGTCATGGGCCTGGCGTCGCCGCAGTCGGCTATCCTGTCGGCCGTCATCTTCAACGCGCTGATCATCGTGGCGCTCATTCCGCTGGCGTTGAAAGGCGTGAGCTACCGTCCCGTCGGCGCGGCAGCCCTGCTTCGCCGCAATCTCCTCGTCTACGGCCTCGGCGGCCTGGTCCTGCCCTTCGCGGGCATCAAACTGATCGACCTTGCCGTCTCGAACCTCAACCTGGTGTGATCATGCTCAACCAACTCCGTCCCGCACTCGTCCTGACCTTCGCACTCGCCCTCATTACCGGGCTCGGCTATCCGCTGCTGATCACCGGCGTGGCGCAAGCACTGATGCCGGCAGAGGCGAATGGCAGCCTCGTCCGCAAGGACGGTGTCCTCGTCGGATCGCAACTCATCGGCCAGAATTTCGCCTCGAAGAAATATTTCTGGCCGCGTCCTTCGGCGACCGGCCCGGAGCCCTACAATGCCGGTGCTTCGAGCGGTTCCAATCTCGGGACGACTTCCGACAAGCTGAAGGAGCGTGTCAGGGCCGATATCCAGAGGCTTCGCGCCGCGGGCATAGGGGGTGATATCCCCGCCGACGCCGGCATGGCTTCCGGATCGGGTCTCGACCCGCATGTCTCGCCCGAATTCGCCAGGGTTCAGATCGCCCGGGTTGCGGAAGCGCGCGGACTTCCGGAGGCGGAAGTGGGCGCGCTCGTCGACAGGGCCACGCAGGGCCGTCTGTTCGGGATCATAGGCGAGCCACGCGTCAATGTGCTAGAACTGAACCTTGCCTTGGACGCGCCGAGGACCTGATCGAGCTCGAGACGTTGCATGCCCGACGATGATCGCGACCTGAAGAGCCGCCCCGATCCGGACGCCCTGCTGGCGCTCGCCGAACAGGGCAGGAAAGGCAAACTAACCGTCTTTCTTGGTGCCGCACCCGGTGTCGGCAAGACCTATGCGATGCTGACGCGTGCGCGGCGCCTCAAGGAAGAAGGCGGCGATATCGTCATCGGGCTCGTCGAAACGCATGGACGCGGCGAGACCGCGGCCCTGCTCGAGGGGCTCGAAGTTCTGCCGCGTCGTCAGGTGCTCCACAACGGACGGACGCTCCACGAATTCGATCTGGACGCGGCGCTGGCGCGCCGCCCGCGCGTCATCCTGGTCGACGAGCTCGCCCATACCAATTTCGGCGAAAGCCGCCATCCCAAGCGCTACCAGGATATAGAGGAACTGGTCGATGCCGGCATAGACGTGTGGACGGCACTCAACATCCAGCACCTGGAAAGCCTCTCGGACGTGGTTGCGCAGATTGCCAGCGTGCCGGTGCGCGAGCGCGTCCCCGACACCGTTCTCAATCGCGCTGACGATGTCCTGCTCGTGGACCTGCCGCCGGCCGAACTGATCGAGCGGTTGAAGGAGGGCAAGGTTTATCTGCCCGACAACGCCAAGCGCGCCGCCGATCGCTTCTTCCGCCTGGGCAATCTGACGGCGCTGCGCGAACTCGCGCTTCGCCGGACGGCCGACCGGGTCGACGACCAGATGGTCGACTATCTCAGGCAGAACGCGATCGAGGGTCCCTGGGGGGCCGCCGAACGGCTTCTTGTCTGCATCGGTCCCGACCCTTTATCCGAAAAGGTGGTGAGGACGGCAAGCCGGCTCGCTTCGGGCCTGAATGCCGACTGGCTCGTCGTTTCCGTCGAGCGTGCGGACGGTGAGGCAGAGAGCAGCGGGGCGATGCGACAGCTCGACGAGACCTTCCGGCTTGCCGAGCAACTGGGCGCCGAGACGCGCCGTATCGTCGGCAACGACTTCGTGGAAGAAATTCTGAAGCTCGCAAGGCGGGAACATGCGACGCAAATCGTCATCGGCGCGCGCCGCCATCGTTTCCCGCTGCGCCTCTTCCGCCGCTCCTTGCCGGATGCGCTTGCCGCTCGGGCGGCCGGTATCGCCATTCACCTCGTAACGGACGGGAATGAACCCGCGGCAAGCCCGAGGACGAGACGCGGAAGTATGCTTCCGGAAGGATGGGGCCGGGGGGTCGCCATCGCCGCTGCTACGGCTGCAGCCGCGACCGTACTCGGCCTGCTGATCGAGCAATTCGTCGTCCTGCAGAATATCTCGCTTCTCTTTCTTCTGGCTGTGCTCGTCTCGGCGACTTACGCGGGCTATGTCGCTGCGATCGCGGCCGCGCTCATTTCGGTTCTCGCCTACAATTTCTGCTTCATCGAACCGGTCGGCACTTTTACGGTTGCCGAACCGCACGAAGTCTTTGCCCTCTTCGTGTTCCTCGCGGCGGCGATGCTTGCCGGGGGGCTCGCCTCCCGCGTTGGCGAACAGGCGAAGACAGCGAGGCGGCGGGCCGCCGCCACTCAGGCGCTTTACGATTTTTCGCGCAAGCTGTCCGGTACGGCCAATGCCGAGGATGTGCTGTGGGCGGCCGTCACGCAAATCCAGGCGACCCTTCGGCGCAACGCGGCGCTCCTGTTGCCGGAGGACGGAGATGTCCGCTTGATGGCGGCCTGGCCGCCGGATACGGAGCTCGGCCTTACCGACACGATGGCGGCGCGCTGGGCTTTCGAGAAGAAGGAGGCTGCCGGCAACAGTACCGGGACGCTGCCGAACAGCCCCTTCCAGTTCAGGCCGCTCATGAGTCCGCATGGAGTCGTCGGCGTCTTCGGTTTCCTGCAGGAAGACACACCGCTGGAAATAAACGAGGAGCGAGCGCTTGCCGCGATCCTCGACCAGACCGCGATCGCCGTCGACAGAGCGCGTCTCTCGCGCGAGATACTCGACCAGGCTGCGCAACTCGAGGGCGAGAAGTTCCTCGCTGCCCTGCTTTCGTCCATATCCCACGACCTCAGAACGCCGCTCGCCACGATCACCGGAGCTGTGACAAGTCTGCGGCAACTCGGCGAGCGGATGCCGGAGGAGAGCCGGGACGATCTCCTCAAGTCGATCGAGGAGGAGAGCGGCAGGCTCACGCGCTTCGTTTCCAACCTGCTCGACATGACCCGCATCGAAGCCGGAACGGTAAACGCCAAGCGCGATTGGGTCGATGTCGCCGATGTCGTCCATTCGGCTGTGGAGCGTGCGCGGAAGTACTTCCCCGGCCGCGTCTTCGAAACCAGCATTGCTCCGGACTTGCCGTTGATCCGCGGCGATAGCGTATTGCTTGGTCAAGTGATCTTCAACCTGCTCGACAACGCCAACAGGTTTGGCGGTGACGAGCCGGTCAGCGTCTATGGGCGGCGGGAAGAAGATGAAATCGTGCTCTCGGTAACCGACCTCGGTAAAGGCATCGCCCCGGCCGACCTCGGCCATGTCTTCGACAAATTCTTCCGCAAGGGAAAACCGGACGGCCGTTCGCTTGGCACCGGTCTCGGCCTCTCCATCAGCAAGGGCTTCGTCGAGGCGATGGGTGGGTGGATAAAGGCGGAGAGCCCGGCGATGAAGCGCCGCGGTACGCGCATTTCCATGCGGTTCCCGGCGGCTGAAACAGTGGAGAAGGAGCGCGGATGACGGCCGAGCGTATCCTCGTCGTGGACGACGAGCCCCAGATCCAGCGCTTCCTGCGCCCCGCGCTCGCAGCCGCCGGCTACGAGGTGATAGAGGCGGTAAACGGCGCGCAGGCGCTGAAGGCGGCTGCCACGGTGGCGCCGGACGTCGTGATCCTGGATCTCGGCCTTCCCGACATGGACGGCAAGGACGTCGTGGCCAGTATGCGCGCCTGGTCGAAAGTCCCTATCATCATCCTTTCGGCGCGTGACCGTGAAAGCGAGAAGATCGCTGCCCTCGATCTCGGCGCCGACGACTACATAGAGAAGCCCTTCGGAATCGGCGAGCTGACGGCGCGGATCCGCGCGGCGCTGCGCCATCGCATCCAGATGGCAGGGGGCCAGGCGCAGCTTTCGGCGGACGGTCTTTCGATCGACATGGTCAAACGCGTCGTGACGCGTGGCGGCGCGGCGCTCCGACTGACGCCGAAGGAATACGACCTCCTCGTGATGCTCGCACATCACGCTGGCCGCGTGGTCACCCACAGGACGCTGCTTACCTCCGTCTGGGGCGCCGCCCACGGAGAGGACCTGCATTATCTCAGAGTCTTCATCGGTCAGCTGCGTGGCAAGATCGAACGCGACCCCGGCAATCCAAAGATCGTCCGCACCGAACCCGGCGTCGGTTATCGCTTCGTCGGCGACGAGGATTGAGGCGCTTGTGCAACTGACCACATCACCAATTCCCGGCAGCACCGTGAATTCTCTGCAGCCTGAAGTCGCACTTCCTGATCTAGTTGACGTCCGGGGTTGGGCCTCGGCTGTTACTTCCGGTCGTCGCGCCAGATGCGTTCCACAGCAATGAAAGTAAACGACGCCGACCAGGCAATCAGAACGAGCCCGTTCAAACCTTCCAGACCGGCGAGAATTCGCATGTCGCCTGTCGCGTAGACATCGCCGAAGCCCATTGTACTGTAGCAGGTCAGCGAGAAATAGAAGAAGTCTGTGGCGTCTGAGCCTGCCAGTCCTTCGAGTGAACCGAACTCGGGATGATAATGCATCCAGGCAAAGGCCAGAGCGTAAAGTCCGACGCCGAAGAGGTGAGCCATAAAGGCCGACCCGAGAAAAACGACCATTTCAGCTCGTTTTGAAAGGACCTTGCGTCGACGCAGGATCGCTACGCCGGTCATGATTTCAAAATGAGTGGCGCTTGTCACGATGATGAGTGCGGCGGAAAGCAGACAGACCAACACAATCCCTGGCACCTATCAACCTCGCCCTGTGCTCGCCGCAGATGATCGGCGCCTCAAACGCACCAACTCGACTCGGCGACGCTGGTACAACCACCATAGCAGGACATCGTCCGGATTGGGAGTTTCGGTCTGTCGGACCCGTCCCAATGTGCCGTTGCCGAGACCGACGGTGGGCAATAGCGGGAGTACAGGACAATGCATCTCGGGAATTCGGCGCGGTCCGTCGAGCATTTCCTTATTTTCTCTAATAGGAACCCCTGCAAAGCGCCGCCAGAGGACAGCCAGTGCGATGACCATAACGCATTGCTGAACTCTACTGCCACATGGTGCGCATCCGGGCCGCGACATCGATGCGGATCTGCTTTGCGCTGCGCTCGGAGGCATTGGGGCTGGCGACGGGCCAGGTTGCGCTCTCGAAGAACTGAAGCAATGTCGCGGGGATAAAGCGTGTGCGGCTCGCGTAGACATGGCGGTCACCCTGCGCGTGCTGACCGCCGGTGAAGAAGCGTTGCGGCACCATCAGCGTCAAACTGTCCTTGGCGCGTGTCATGCCGACATAGAGAAGCCGCCGCTCCTCCTCCAGCTCATGGCTGGTGCCTGTGGCCAGATCTGACGGAATGCAACCGTCGACGACGTTGAGCATGAAGACGGAGCGCCATTCCTGCCCCTTGGCCGAATGGATGGTCGACAGGATCAGATAGTCCTCGTCGAGCAGCGGTACGCCGGCCTGGTCGCTCGTCGCGTCCGGCGGATCGAGCGTCAGCTCGGTGAGAAAGCGCTCGCGGCTCTGATAGCCGGCGGCGATCTGCTCGAGTTGCACGAGGTCGGCCCGGCGCGTTTCGGCATCCTCGTGTATTCGTTCGAGATGCGGTTCGTACCATATCCGCGCAATCTCGATTTCCATCGGCCATGCGGGTTTGCGCAGGGCCTGCAGCAGCTCGACCAGGGACAGCCAGTCCGAACCGCTCCTCGGCGGAGCGGGGACTTCACCAAGCGCCATCAACGGCTCGGGGCCGGTTGCGATCGTGTCCAGGATCTTGCCTGCGGTCTGCGGGCCGACGCCCGGCAGCATCTGCAGGAGCCGGAAGCCTGCGACGCGGTCACGCGGGTTCTGTGCAAAGCGCAGCACGGCCAGCATGTCCTTAACGTGAGCGCTGTCGAGGAACTTCAGACCTCCGAACTTTACGAAGGGGATGTTGCGGCGGGTCAGTTCCACCTCGAGGGGGCCGCTGTGGCTCGAGGTGCGGAAGAGGACGGCCTGCTGTTTGAGGAGCATTCCGGATTCGCGATTGGCAAGCACCTGCTCGACGATGCAGTTCGCCTGATCGGCCTCGTCCCTCACCGTCAGCAGCTTCGGACGTTCAGCCGACTCGCGATCCGTCCAGAGGTTCTTGGTGAAGCGTTCCCGCGCCAGATCGATGACCCCGTTGGCGGCCGCGAGGATCGGCTGGGTCGAACGGTAGTTGCGGTCGAGGGTGACGATCTCAGCCGGCGGCGAGAACTGCTTCGGAAAATCCAGAATGTTGCGGACCGTTGCCGCCCGGAACGAGTAGATCGACTGCGCGTCGTCGCCGACGACCGTCAGCCCGCGCCCGCCGGGCTTCAGGGCCAGCAGCACTGAAGACTGGAGTCTGTTGGTATCCTGATATTCGTCGACGAGGACATGGTCGAAACGGTTGCCGATATCATCGGCCAGGGAGGGATCGCTGACCATCTGCGCCCAATAGAGAAGCAGGTCGTCGTAGTCGAGGACGTTCTGCGCCTGCTTGGCCTCGACATAGCCGGCAAACAGCTCCTTCAACTGCTGTTCCCAGCCGGACACCCACGGGTACCAGGTGCGGAGCACTTCATTCAGCGGCATTTCCGCGTTCACTGCCCGCGAATAGATCGCCAGGCAGGTGCCCTTGGCCGGAAACCGGCTTTCCATCTTCGAAAAGCCGAGTTCGTGCCGCATGAGGTTGATCAGGTCGGCGCTGTCTTCGCGGTCGTGAATGGTGAACTCCGCATTCAGCCCGATCTGTTCGGCATAGATTCTCAGCAGCCGTGCCCCGATACCGTGAAAGGTGCCCGCCCATGAAAGAGCGTCGGTCGTCGTTGCGGAACTGGGACCGAGCACCTGCGCGCAGATGCGCCCGACGCGGCGCGACATCTCGGCCGCGGCCCTTCGCGAGAAGGTCATCAGCAGAATGCGGCGCGGATCTGCCCCGTTGACGATCAGGTGAGCAACGCGGTGAGCCAGGGTGTTGGTCTTCCCGGAGCCCGCTCCCGCGATGATCAAAAGCGGGCCCGCCTGGGCGCCTTCTCCTGCTCCGATACCATATTCGACGGCGCAGCGCTGTCTCTCGTTCAGTTTCTCCAGATACGCCGCCGTCGCCATTTACTTCCCCTCGATGAGCTCTTTGATATCCGGCCGCGGCCTTAAGAACGGAGGGGGAACATACAAGCCCGATCGGCCGTTGGAAAGTGGGACGTCCCGGATTCGCTCGGACATTGCCGCTTGTAATCAATCGGCCGGCGCGGACCTTTGTCAGCCGGTCGGTGCGGCGGTGAAAACCGCCAGCTGAGCGTCGAAAGCGCGCTTGTATGCGGGCCGCGCTTTGCCGCGGGCCACATAGGCGCAGAGGTTCGGATATTCCTCCAGTATACTCGATCCTTCCAATCTCCGCAGCACCGTCACCATCAGGAGGTCAGCGGCGCTGAACGCTCCGTCGATCCAGTCCGCATTGCCCAGTCGGCCGGAAAGTTCGCCCAGCCGCCTGCGGATGCGTTCGTCGATGAAGGGCAGACGCCGCTCGTACCAGGTCTCGTCGCCTTCCAGATACTCGGCGACCTCGCGATCGACGATCGGCGGCTCCACCGTGTTGAGCGCGGCAAACATCCATGTGATCGCGCGCGCCCGGGCATTCGCATCGTCCGGCAGCAGGCCCGCATGGCGCTCAGCGATATGGAACACGATCGCCCCCGACTCGAACAAAGCGAGACCGCCTTCTTCATAGGTCGGAATCTGCCCGAATGGATGAAGCGCGAGATGCGCGGGTTCCTTCATCGCCTTGAACGAAAGAAGGCGAACGTCGTAAGGCTGGCCCACTTCTTCGAGCGCCCAGCGAACGCGCATGTCACGCGCCATACCCTGGCCGCCATCGGGCGACCGCTCAAAGGCGGTAATGGTAATAGTCATGCTGCTCTCCATCGCTTGTCCGTCTTCAAAACGACCGGCTGAACGCGATTCCGACACCCCATGCGCGAGATAATCCTCGCGGCCGATTCAGTTACAGCACGGTGGTGCGTTCCTGCCGCTGCTAAGCGGAAGAGGCTTCCTGGCAGATTCCGACCCAAAACGTCATAGGAGTTCCGAGACCCGCTGGCGCAGAAATGCTGCCGTCCGCTCGGAAGCAGTCTGCCGATCTTGCCAGTCGTCCTTGACCTTGCCCAGATAGGCCTCACGCGCGTAGATCAACGTGTCAGCTTCCTCGTCCGGCATCTGGCTCGCTGCCCATGTGGCTGCAGCATCCTTGGTGATGAAGTCACCGGTGGCCGATGTGCGCCACATGCGCGCAAGGGTTAGTAACACGTTCCGCTCGTCCCCCTGTAGACTGTCGCCCAGTGAGGGGAGTGCATCGCGCATTGCGCGGCGAATTTGTTCCGGCGGAAGCGAGGGCAGAAGCTCCTCTGCCTCGGGGCCGAACAGTGGAACGGCCTCTTGTCGCGCCTGGGCCAGCACAAGCGTGTTTTCCGGGTCGGACATAGGTAGGGGGAGACCTCCGCATTCAAAGGTGTCCCGCAGCCATTCGCCATAGATGAATTCAGCCCGAGCAGGAAAATCCGGTGCGGCGATATCTGCCCGCAGAAACACCATCAGTTCGATGCAGCGGGGCTCCCCGACCGGACGGGGATGGCGGCCGGACATTCGCAGCAAAGCCGCCAGAAGATCGCGACGCTGTTCGTCAGCCATGGGGCAGTCGACGATCGCGAGGAGGTCGACGTCACTCTGCGGTCGCAAGCCACCCGAAACTGCCGATCCATGCAGATAAACCGCAAGGAGCGCGTCTCGAAGGATGCTGCGGATGGTTTCTGTCGCTGCCAGTGCCTCGTCAATCTGCTGTCTGTCCGTTCGCATGGCTCGATTTACGTGAGTACTACCAGGAGAAAGTGCGTAACGGTTTCCCGTGCGGAAGTGCGTAGTACCAGAGTGTTAGAGCGTTTCACTGGTCCAATGAAACAGTGAAACGCGCTAGAATATGGCAACGAGCGTATCAAGCTCTTGAACCCATACAAGGCAGCTTTCAGTGCGAGCAGACCTTCAGGCAGCCCTCGACTGGCCCGGGTCGCCATCTCGCAGCCACCGGACGTCACCTGGGGAAAGCGCAATTGAGAAAGCGTCGAGGCTGTGGTTGAGCTCGGAAAGCGAGCGCGGGCCGATCAGCGGGATGACACGGCCCTTCTGCGCCAGAACACTCAGAAGCTAATCGATTTCGAGACGACGGCGGGAAATGCCTGAGCGCGCCTGGGTGGTATTCACGACCTTGCAGCACAGGAGCCCGCGGCCCCGCTGCAACTCGGAAGTTCATGCACGAGTGATCTTGCCGGCAGGAGGTGGTCCCCTAGATGGGCAAGGATGGAGCTTCAGGAAAGCGCAGTTGGTGCCGGTCGCGTGAGCGCCTCTCCGGAGATGCGGTATCAGCCGCGCAATCCGGCTGTCATGGCCGAAGTCGAGCGCCTTCTCACGGGCCGCACGCGTGACATTCGTCTAAGAGGTGAGCTCGGTCGCCTGTTCCAGGAGCGTTCGTGGTCGCGTACGGCCAAGATCATTCGCGCGTGGATGATATGGGTGACCTTGCTGGACGTGCTGACGCTGGGTCTCAACGCGATCCTGCTTCCGAAGGCGGTCGTGCTCTCGATGCTTCCGCCGGCCTGCATTGTGCCGCCCGCGGCGCTGGCCACCGCCTATGTCTGGCGAAAACCGCGCGGCGTCCGGCTGCAAAGGATGTCCCTGCTTGCAGGCCTGTTCCTCATCCTCCTTTCGGTCGCGCTGGTGGGCGTGAGCGCGGGTGGGGAATTCCATGAGCGGCACCTCAACATCATGCTGTTCGTCGCCATCACCGCCATCATCATTTTTGCAGTTCCTTTGGCCTGGACGGTGGCGGTCGCCTCTTTCGCGCTCGGCCTCTACCTGATCTTTCAGTTGCACAATCCGATGCTGGAGAGGGGCAGCGCCGTGGCTGCGACGCTGTTTTTTGCGAGCGGTATTATTGCGACAGTCGTTGCCCGACGCACGATAACGATCCTGGCCCAGAAGACCTTCCTTCTCGAACTTCGCGACATGCGGCGGGTAGCGGAGCTGGCCGACGCCAATGCCCGGCTGGAGCGGCTCGCAAAGACCGATCCCCTGACCGGGATCGCCAACAGGCGCTGGATGATGGAAACCCTCAGTCGTCTCTGGAGCGCAGGCGCGGAGCGTCCGCCGGGCACCGCCATGCTGATGTGCGATATCGACGATTTCAAGAACCTGAATGATCGTCTCGGTCACGCCGAGGGCGATCGCTGCCTCGTCAAAGTTGCCGGGATCATTCAGAGCAGCGTCAGGCGAAACCGCGATCATGTTGCCCGCTATGGCGGTGAGGAGTTTCTCGTCGTGCTTCCGGGCGCAGATGAAGAAGCGGCGCTGGCTACGGCTGAACGAATCAGGGCGAGCGTCGAAGCTGCCTCCCTTCCTAACCCGGCATCCCGCGTATCGCCTTACGTCACTCTCAGCATTGGCGTGGCGGCGCAGGCGCCAGGTGAAGAGATCATCGCGCCGGAGAAGCTTCAGAACCAGGCCGACGCTGCACTCTACCTGGCGAAACAAGCGGGCCGTAACCGGGTGGTCCTCTATCAGCCTGACCTGCCGACCGTATAGCGCCGCGGGAGCGCCCTGCGCCGCGGCGGCACCCAAGCTCGCGCTTCCTCCGCTGCGCGGCGGTCGGGGTCGACGCTCACGGGCGCCTTCTGCGGCTTTTCACGGTGAACCAGTGGGTGGTCGGCGATGACTGGCTCGGCGCGGAAGGCACGATCGCTCTTTTGCCGCGCTTCGACGTACAGATGCCGCGGCCGTCTTATCTCGTGAACCGTTGGCTGACGGCAATTTTCGCCGCCTACGAGCCGCAAATAGCCGAACTGATCCGTGAGCGCGACCGCGCCTTGCTCACACACCGCCAGCCTGAAGGCGTCGAAGCGCGCCAGGACCGGGCGCTGGAGGTCACTTCAGAACTCGAGCACTCAGATTGTAGGTGTAGCCGACCCTTGCGGCCGATGTGCGGTGGCGGCATTTCTGCCGCCCCGGGCCACGTTAGTTCGGGCAACCCGGATCGCCCGGTTGGCAGACACGTCGCTGCGGCCTGCGGCGGTCATCGTCACCACCGCTCCGGTTGCGGTTGTCGTCGCCGCGGCGGATGACGCGATTGCCATCATCGCCCCCACGTTCGAAGTTCCGGTTGCGATCGCGGTCGTTGCGCAGTTCACGGTCAGAGTCCCCCCGCCGATCCACATCGGGCCTGCGGTTGGGCACGCGCTCGACATCCGGAAGGCGATCTGGGTGATCGTCGAAGTCCCGGCGTCTTTCAGAGCTGCGACCAGAATCGGGCCTCCGCTCAAATTCCGGACGCTGAGCCGGCCTCGGCTCGAAATCAGGTCTGCGGCTGGGCGGGCGGTCGGGTTCCACACGGCGATCCGGGCCGCGATAGAAGTCCGGCCCGCGGCGCCAGCGATCGCGGTCGCGATAAAAGTCACGGTCGCGGTAGTGACGATCCCAATAGCTGCCGAAGCTGAAGACGACGACAGGAATACCGAGGCGGCGATAATATTGAGGACCCACATAAACCCGGCGCTGTTGATAAAGTGCCTGGATATATCGCCCGTGCACCCATCCACGGCCGTCGTAGAATTCCACGTCGCACCATGGCACGTCGGCAAGACAGCCGTAGATTTCGATGGATTCGCCAGCCGGTATCACGGTAATCGCCGGATATGCTGTGCTTGGGCCGGCGCGCATATTGACGTTCGCCGTTGCGAGGCCTTCTGCCGCCTGAGCGATCGACGGAGCAAGCAAAAGCATACCGGTCGCGGCAATTTTCAAAAGCGTGGATTTCATGTTTTCAACTCCCTGGAGGCATGCGTCCTACCACCACATCCGGAACTTGCTGTTCGGGCATTTCCGGTCCCGGGTATAGTCGGAGCGCCTGACAGCTTGCGTCAGGCGGCCACCATCCTCTTGTCTTTCAATGCTTTATAGCGCCTTTTGCATGAACGCAGCTTGAACACTTAGGCCATGGGCCCCAGGCAGGAAGTCGTTGGGCACAACGGCGGACGCTTCCAGTCTCTTCAGCACCTGTGCCCGGCAGAAACGGGCTCTGCGCGCTCCGAGCCCTGCCAGAAGTATCCAGGGGTCGTCGGTAACATGCGCCTAGCGCCAATCGGTGAGGGCGGGCACGAAACCGCAGCCGCAATTGAATGAGGATCATCTAAACGACAACCGTCCCGCAATCATTCACGCGTCAATCGCTTGACTAATCCTCTACAGACGTTTCTCCCATCGCCACGGGAACAGCTTCGGCATCTGGCGGCGATGGGAAAACGGGCGTGAGGAGCATCGGGAGGATGCGATGCAAAAGGGCGCCGCCGAGCGGCACGGCATTCCATCCGGAGGTGCGGTTGCCATGGGTTTCCGCCAGGCCGCGGGGTTCGTCCAGTAAGGTGAGCAGCAGGTACCGAGGATCGTCCGCCGGTACGATGCCCATGAAGGATGTGACGTTGAGAACCTTGGAATAGCGGCCTTGGACCACCTTTTCCGCCGTGCCGGTCTTGCCGCCGATCACGTAGCCGGGGACGACGGCCTTCGTTGCTGAGCCGACGGCGGTGTTGAGGCGCAGGAGGTGGCGTATCGCCTCACTGGTGTTCGCAGACACGAGGTTCTCCGCCATGGTTCGTTCGGATACGGGGCTGTCCTTTATGAAGGTGGGCCTGATCAGCCTTCCGCCGTTCGCCAGAGCGGCGACGGCCATGCTGGCTTGCAGTGGCGTGACGGCGATCCCGTGGCCGAAGGAAACCGTTGCCGTGGTCACCTCGCTCCAGGAGGAGGGGCGCAGCGGTGCGGCGCTCTCCGGCAGCTCGGTCGCAAGCTGAGACAAAACGCCGAAACGTCCGAGAAAAGTCCGCAACGCTTCGGGGCCGAGCGCCATCGCCATTTTCGCCATGACGATGTTCGAGGAGTGAATGAAGGCTTCCGTAATGGTGAGCGGCCTGTATTTCCCGCGATAATCGTGGATGCGCTGCCGTCCAAAGCGCAACGGTCTGCTCGCATCCACGACGGATTGCAGATCGAACCGGCCCGACTCCAGCGCCATTGCCGTGGTCAAAGCCTTGAACGTCGATCCCATCTCGAAAACGCCGGCGGTGACGCGGTTTATCCGGTCGGGCTTGAAGGCGTCCACCGGATTGTTCGAGTCAAAGGCCGGATAGGAGGCGAGCGCCAGTATTTCGCCATTCGTGACGTCGAGCAGGAGCCCGGCACCCGCGGCAGCTGCGAATTTCGTGACGGCTTTGCCGAGTTCCTGCTCCATGGCGTACTGAACGCGCAGGTCGATTGAAAGCTCGACCGGCTGGAGCTCACGCCCCTTAAGTTCGATGCCGGTGCCGCGCAGGTCCGCAAGCCAATTTGCGTCGATCCATTTTTCGATGCCGGCGATGCCGAAATTGTCGATGTCCACGGCGCCAAGGACATGGGCAGCCAACGGACCGTTCGGATAGAGCCGTTGATTTTCGGGCCTAAAGCCGACCGCCGCCAATCCGGAATCGATCACCGCCTGCTGCTTGTCCGGTGGTATCTGCCGCTTGATCCACGTGAACGCATCTTTGCGTCGTAGACGGGTATGGAGTTCGCGCGCGTCGAGTTCCGGGAAGATCGCAGTGAGTTTCTCGACCACCTCGTCCAGATCGGGAATCGACCGCGGCTCGGCGTAGAGTGACGCGGTCGGAATGTCGGTCGCGAGCAGCTGTCCGTTCCTGTCGAGGATCGCGGGTCGTCCACCGGGGGCACTGTCATAGGTGAGGCGGGTTTCGCGACCCGCCTCTTCCTGCATGCCGAGTTGCACAAGTCGTATGAACGTGCCGGCGAAAATGGCGGCGAACGCTGCCATGATGCAGACGATGCGTAACCGCCTGCCGCGTGCACTGTTTCGCAGGACGAAGGCGTGTTTCCTCATTTCGATCCCTCGACGAGATAGGAGGCAATGGCTCAATAGAGGCCTTGGGGGGCTGTCAGAAGCTGCTCGCGCAACGCGGCAGGGAATTCGGCTCCCTCCGCGCCGAACCCGTCTATGACGGGACATTCCGTCGAGCACGGCCCGGTTCCCGGTTTGAAGACCTCGACAGCCGAACCGGGGTCTCCTGAAGCGGCCCGCCTGCCCGTGCGGCGGTTCACGCTCGCGAAGGTCAAGCCTTGCGGAACGGGAAAGTCCACGCCAGGTTTGCCGCGCATTGCCACCTTCATGAAGTCGATGAAGATCGGGGCCGCGAGTCCGCCGCCCGTTTCGCCGTAGCCCATCGGTTTCGGTGCGTCGTATCCCATGAAGACGCCGGTCACCAGCGTCGGGGTGTAGCCGACGAACCAGACATCCTTCTCGTCGTTCGTGGTCCCGGTCTTGCCGGCGACCGCTGCGCCGAGCTGCGCCACCCGGTGCGCCGTTCCACGCTCGACCACGCCGCGCAGCATCGATGTCACCTGGTAGGCCGTCATTGGGTCGAGCACCTGCTTGCGGGTGTCGCGAAGCACCGGCTCTTCCTGATGCTGCCAGCTTGCGGCGTTGCATCGATCGCAGCCGCGATCGTCGTGACGGAAGATCGTACGACCGTGACGATCCTGGATGCGGTCGATCATCGAGGGCTTGACGGCGTGTCCGCCATTGGCGAGGACCGCATAGGCCGATACGAGCCGCGTCAGCGTGGTTTCGCCGGCTCCGAGCGACATCGGCAAGTAGGGGGCGAGCTTGTCGTAGAGGCCGAAGGCGCGGCCGTATTCGGCAACGACGTCCATGCCCAGATGCCGGGCGAGGCGCACCGTCATCAGGTTGCGGCTTTTCTCAAGGCCGGTGCGCAGAGTGGAAGGACCGCCGAATTTGCCGTCGTAGTTCTTCGGCTTCCAAAGACGGCCCGCCCCGTCCGGCATCGAAAAGGGTGCGTCCATGACCAGCGTCGCCGGCGTGTAGCCGGTATCCAGGGCGGCGGCGTAAACGAAGGGCTTGAAGGCCGAGCCGGGCTGGCGCAAAGCCTGCGTCGCGCGATTGAAGCGTGACTGTGCAAAGGAGAAACCGCCAATGCTCGCCAGCACGCGACCCGTATTCGGGTCCATCGACACGATCGCGCCCTGCACTTCGGGTATTTGTCGCAGGAGGTAACCGTCTTCCGCCTTCTCGACATGAACAACGTCCCCCGGCGAGAGGACCTTGTCGATGGAGTCGACCTGCCTGATCCTGCCTCCGGCAGAAAGCTTCAGCGCCCACCGCATGGTACTGCTGCCGATAAAGCCCGTTTCGGGGCCGGACGGCGAGTGCTCGGGACCGGGCTTTGCACTGCGAAGTCCG
Organism: Sinorhizobium sp. GQ132; assembly: GCF_059758575.1. NCBI lineage: Bacteria > Pseudomonadati > Pseudomonadota > Alphaproteobacteria > Hyphomicrobiales > Rhizobiaceae > Sinorhizobium > Sinorhizobium sp. GQ132. Next base: position 289,330 of record NZ_JCAXDX010000007.1, read on the forward strand.
ATGCGTATACCCGCATCGGAACAGGAGAGCACTACGGCGATCCGCCACTCCTTCACATCCGTCAAAGTCTTCTGTTCAGCCAAGGCGGCCGTCCAGTCGGAGACATCGATATGTGCGACCGGCCCCCGAAATCCCCGCGCCTGGTCGTACTCGACGAGGCCGGCCCGAAGCGCCTTCAGCGCAGCCGCCTGAAGGGTCGGGTCAAGCGTCGTGCGCACCGAAAGCCCGGCATTATAGAGAGCCGCCTCGCCATATTGCCCGGCGACTTCCCGGCGCACTTCCTCGGCGAAATAGTTTGCCTCCGCCATCAAGGGGGTTTCGGCCCGAGGCTTAACGCCGAGAGGTCTCGCCATCATGCTGCTTGCCTCCGCGGCGCTGACGAAGCCGTTGCGCTGCATCTGGCCGATCACCCAGTTGCGCCGGCTGACCGCGCGTTCGGGATGCCGGTGCGGGTTGTAGTTGTTGGGTCCCTTCGGCAGAGCAGCGAGATACGCTGCCTCGGCAACGGTCAATTCGCTGACGGACTTGTCGAAATAGGTCAGCGCACCGGCGGCGATGCCGTAGGCCCCGAGCCCCAGGTAGATGTCGTTCAGATAGAGTTCGAGAATTCTGTCTTTGCTGAGCGAGTGCTCTATGCGGATCGAAAGCACCGCCTCCTTGATCTTGCGTTCAAGGGTGCGATCCGAAGAAAGCAGAAAGTTCTTGGCAAGTTGCTGGGTGATCGTCGAGGCTCCGATCATCCGTTGGCCGGAGCCCAGATTCACGGCATTGGACCAGGCGGCCTTGACGATGCTCACGACATCGATTCCGGAATGGGCATAGAAGCTCTTGTCTTCCGCCGCGAGAAAGGCCGCCTTCACGCGCTGCGGGATCGCGGCGATAGGCAGATACAGACGCCTTTCCTTGGCGTATTCGGCAATCGGCGTTCCGTCATACGCGTAAAACCGCGTCATGAGCGCCGGCTCCCATTCCGCAAGCTTGCGGTGATCCGGCAGGTCCTTCGCGATTCCCGACAGATAAACGGCGCCCGTGCCGAAGATAGCCAGCAACGCAGCCGAGGCGATGCCGAATATATGACCGATGACCTTCATGCCGATATCAGTGGCTCCGACCAGACAAAAACTTGACACAAGAATAGATGCCGCCCGTGGCGGATGCCGCGACGGTCGTGATTGAATGCCTGGAGCGGGATGAGGAAAGTGTGTGCGGCTTTCCGCCCGGGTCCCGCTCTAACCTGTTGGAATCGATCACGTTCGTGATCTTTGGCCTGCTCGCCCAAAAATCGTCGTGATCTAATATTGCCTTGAACTGCGGGGAGAATGGCAGAAGCGATAGCACTCGACAAACGAGCAATCTTGCGGGTAGGCATGAATCAAACTTGGTCTAAACGAAGCTGATTCCATGGAACTCCCAAAACTGCCCCTCAATGCATTGCGTGCCTTCGAGGCATCGGCGCGCCACTGCAGCTTTACCCGTGCCGGACTGGAGCTACGGGTTTCGCAGACCGCGATCAGCCATCAAGTGAAGTCGCTCGAGGATCTGCTTGGCGTCAAGTTGTTCCGGCGGCTGCCGAGGGGCCTCGCCCTTACCGATGAGGGGTCGGCGCTTGCGCCGGTGATGAGCGACGTGTTCAAGCGCATGTGTGCGACCCTAAGCCGTTTCGAGGAAGGAAATTTCCAGGAAGTCGTGACCGTCGGCGTCGTCGGCACCTTTGCGATCGGGTGGCTGATGCAACGGTTGCGGGATTTTCATGATGCACATCCGAACCTGGACCTGCGCATCCTGAGCAATAACAACCGCGTCGATCTGGCCGGCGACGGCCTCGACTTCGCAATCCGGTTCGGGGACGGGTCATGGCATGGCACGGACGCAATGCATCTGTCGGTCGCACCGCTATCGCCGGTCTGCTCGCCTCGGATTGCTGCTCGGCTCAAGGAACCGGTCGACCTCGCCGGAATCGAGCTGTTGCGTTCGTACCGATCCGATGAGTGGGCCCAATGGTTCCGGGCAGCGGGCGCCCAGCCTCCCATCCTGCGCGGCATGGTTTTCGATACCTCTCTGGCGCTGGCAGAGGCGGCCGCCCGGGGCTCAGGCGCAGCCCTCCTGCCGATCACCATGTTCGAGCATTATATCGAGAGCGGACGGCTGGTGCAGCCTTTCGACATCACGGTGGCAGCGGGTGACTATTGGCTGACATGGCTGAAGTCACGCCAGTTCACCAGGGGCATGACCGCGTTCAAGTCGTGGCTGAAGCAACAATTGTCCAACCCTGCCGGCATGCCATAGGCGGCAGGTTAGCTGCCGGGGCATGCCCGCCCCGGCATACCTGGCTTCAGGCTGGTCGCCGCGCCCTCATGTCAAGGGCGAGTTCGCTGTCCTTGATTTCGCTGGTCGGCGCGAGCATCGAAAGTTCGAACGGCCGCAATGCGCTGCCTTCGGCCATGCGATGCGGCCAATCGGGATTGACGAGCGCGCCGCGTCCGAGCGCGATCATGTCCGCTCCGGCTTCCACCACCTGCTCAGCGCGCGCAAGATCGTGCAGGCTGCCATTGGCGATGAGAAACAGACGCGGAGCGTGACGGCGGGCAAGCGACACGAGAGAGATGTCGCCGCCTTCGAAGGCCGGTTGCCAGGCTTCGAACTCCGTCACGTGAGCGAAATCGGCCGGGCTCGCAGCCAGTGCCTCGAACACTCTCGCCGCCCCCTTTTCCCGCTCCGTCCACTTATGCCGGAAGTCGTTGACCTTCCCCTGGGAGAGGCGCAGGCCGAGTGGCACGGATTGGCCGATGGTCGCGCGCACGGCCTTCAGCACTTCCAGGGACAGGCCCAGGCGAGCGACGATGTCGCCGCCCCAACGATCCTTGCGATGGTTGGTGTAGTCGGTGAAGAACTGATCCAGGAGATAGCCGTTGGCGCCGTGGATCTCGATGCCGTCGAAACCGGCCACCTCGATCGCCAGGCGCGCGGCACCGGCGAAGCCCTCTATCGCGGCGGCGATCTCTGCTTCGCTGATCTCGCGCGGCATGGCATAGGGGCCGTCGCCGCGGTAGCCGGTCATCTGGCTGCCTTTCGGGCGGATGGCCGAGGGACCGACTGTACCGGAACGGTGAGGATTTGCTTGAGACAGCGCGCCGCCATGCATGAGTTGCGCGAAGATCCTGCCGCCGGCCGCATGGACCGCATCGACGACGCGGCGCCAGGCGTCCGCCTGTTCCCGGTCGGTCAGGCCGGGCTGGCCCGAATAGGTCTGCGCATAGACCTTGTCTGTGTAGATGCCTTCTGTCGTCACCAGGCTGAAGCCGCCGCGTGCGAAGCGCTGATAGTAGTGCACCATGCGTTCGCCCGGCACACCGGCGGACGAGGCGCTGATGCGTGTCATCGGAGCGACCGACAGGCGGTTGGCGAAATCGAGACCTTTGAAGCTGGTACCGGTGAAGACCGGTGAGGGGATGATCGCCGGCGCGTTCATGTCAGCGGCTCCCGTCGAGCGCGATGGCCTCGATCTCGATCAGCGCCTTTGGCGAATAGAGCGAGGACACCTCGATGATGCTGTCGGCGGGATAGGGCGCGGAAAACCACCTGCGGCGCAGTTCTACGATCTTTGCGAAATTTTCCATGGAGCGCAGGAAAATCGTAACCTTGACGACCTTGTCGAGCCCGGAACCGGAGGCCTTCAGGGCGCGATCGAGATTGCCGAAAGCCTGCTCGGCCTGGCGGTCGAAGTCGCCCTCGCCGACGATCTCGCCATCGTCGCCGATCGCCGCCTGACCCGAAACGAAGACGAAGCCATTGGCCTTGATTGCCTGCGAAAGCAGGAACGGAGCATAGGGATCCGGCTTCGTGACGACCTGTTCGAGAAACATGTGGTGTCCTTTCATGCTTGAGTTTTGCTCAGCTAGGCACTGTCGCCTTGCTCGTCGAGGGCAATATGTTGGTACATTCGCGCATTGACAAAGGAGCATTTCTCAGTCGATAGATGAGTTGAAATCATGCGTGGGGAAGTGATGAGAAAGCTGCCGTCGCTTGGCGCATTGCGGGTCTTCGAGGCTGCTGCCCGCCGGCTGAGCTTTAAGGACGCATCCGAGGAACTCAACGTTTCGGCGACCGCCGTCAGCCACCAGATCCGCCAGTTGGAGGAGACGCTGAACGTCAAGCTCTTCGAGCGCGCAACGCGACAGGTGCATCTGACCGCCGCGGGAAAGACGCTGTATCCGGTGCTGCGCGACGGCCTGGACCGCTTCGAACAGGCGATCGCAGACGTGCGCCGCCAGCAGGCGGGACAGGTGGCGCGGCTCACGTCCACCGTCGCCTTCGTCGCGAAGCGGCTGGCGCCGCTCGCAGGCTCGTTTCGCGAGGCGTATCCGGATTGGACGTTGCGGCTCGACGCCTCCAACCTGGCCGTCGATCTGGAGGCGGATGCCGATGCCGCCATCCGTTTCGGCGGCGGCAACTATCCGGGGCTTGTCACGGAGCCGCTGTTTGCGGATCGCTTCGCGCCGGTCTGCGCGCCGCGCCTGGTTCGAACCAGCGCTGCCGATCTCCGGCATGCGACGCTCATCCATTTCGATTGGGGTCCGGCACGGCGCGACGATCCGCGCGCGCCCGTGTGGCGGCAATGGCTGGCACGGGCCGGCGTCGCCGACATCGACGCGAGCGCGGGAATTTCATTCACCGACGAAATCCACGCGGTCCAGGCCGTGGTGGCCGGGCAGGGGATCGGGTTACTGAGCCTCACCCTGGTCGCGGAAGAGCTCGCCTCCGGCATCCTCGTCCAGCCATTCGAACTGTCGCTCGAAGGCGACCGCTGCGATCTCGTCTACAGCCCGCGCATGGCCGACCGGCCCGCGACGCGCGTGCTGCGCGACTGGGTAATGGCGCAATTCGGCGATACGGAGTATCGACTCGGCCAGCGGTCACTTACCCAGCCTCGCCAACATGATCGATCCCCGACATAAATGCGCACCCGTTGGTCGCTCACGCCGCCTCGCCCGTCACCCGCCAGATCACGTCGCCGACATCGTCCGCCACCAGCAAGGAGCCGTCCGGGCCGAGGCTGACTCCGACCGGCCGTCCATAGGACGCCCGCTCGTCGGGCGAAAGGAAGCCGGTCAGAATGTCGCGCGGGGGGCCGGCGGGGCGTCCGTTTGCGAACGGTATGAAGACAACCTTGTAGCCGCTCAGCGAGCTGCGGTTCCAGGAACCATGCTGACCGATAACCATCCCATCCGGAAAGCCGGGCAGAGTGCCTGCGGGAAGCCAGCAAAGACCGAGCGATGCAGTGTGTCCGCCCAGGGCATAGTCCGGCGTCAAAGCGGTTGCGACCAAGGCCGGATCCTGCGGCACCCGGTGGTCCACGATCTGCCCCCAGTAGCAATAGGGCCATCCATAAAAACCACCGTCGCGAACGGATGTCAGATAGTCGGGAGGCGTCTCGTCGCCCAGCCCGTCGCGTTCATTGACGACCGTCCAGAGTGCACCTGTCGTTGGCTCCCATGCCATGCCTACCGGGTTCCGCAAACCGGAGGCAAATATGCGGCGTTCACCACTCTCGAGGTCAAGCTCGTGAATAGCCGCCCGTCCTTCCTCGGCCGCCATGCCGCGCTCGCCTATATTGCTGAGCGACCCGACGCCGATGAAGAGCTTTCGTCCATCGCGACTGGCAAGCAGGCTGCGTGTCCAGTGCCCGCCGCCCTCGAAGTCTGCCAGCTTTCGCCCTGTCGCGCGGATGCTGGTGTCGCCCCTTTCATAGGGGAACGCGACCACCCCGTCCGTGTTGCCGACATATAAGGTATCGCCCAGCAACGACATGCCGAACGGCTGATTGAGCCCGTCGAGAAATACGGTGCGTTTTTCGGCCACGCCGTCGCCGTCCGCATCGCGCAAAAGCGAGATGCGGTTCGGACTTGCGCCCACTGCAGCGGCGCGTTTCATTGTGGTGAACATGGCGTAGTCGAAGGCAGATTTGATGCCCCCGGGCTCGCTGAGCGCCTCGGCGACCAGCACGTCGCCATTCGGCAACACCTCAATCCAGCGGGGATGTTTGAGCCCGGCCGCGAATGCGTTCACCTTGAGCCCAGCCGCTGCAGTCGGCACTTGCCCATCCGTCCATCCCCTGGCCGTAGGCATTTTCAGGGTGGGAATGCCTTGCGGTTTGGCTCCCGGGATCTTTGGGACGCTACCATAGGCGGGTTCCAGAGAAGCGCCGTTCTGGCGGCGAACAAGGATTGCTGCGGCACCGATCAGTGCGACCAATCGACCAAAAACGTCTGACAGGCCCATGTGTCCTCCTAACCTTTTGCGAAAGCTAGCCGAAGCGCCCGCGGGTGGATACCCTCAAACTGCATTGTTCTGTGGCTGGGAAACGTCTCCTGTTGCCGATTGCCTGATCCGCCAGCGCTGCTATCGGGGTCGCGCGCGTCTCCTCGCACGCGTCGGAGGGCGTGCGCTGAGGGGGACCAAAGTCGGCCAATCGGAACAATCGGCGTCGTGGTCGATTACAAAGGAGCTTGCCAGCTACGTTGGATGGGATGATGGCAAAGATCCCCGGGACGCAATCTCTCCCGCCAGTGCTTGAGCCGCGAACGGGAACGCCAAGCCCCAGGCTGGCCGAGAACGAATTTCGCCGCCGCTTCCTCAGCCGTTTCCAAGACCCGGTATTCAGCGGTCTTCGATCGGAACTGGATAAGATCGCTGCGGCGGCTTGGGATGCCTATTCCAACGAGCGAAAAGCACCCAACACGCGCAAGGCCGGCACTGCATTCGAGGACCCCGATTACGACCTGTCCGTCGATTGGCTCGCAGCGCGCGACGCAATTCATGCTGCGCAAGAGCGTCACTCGGACCGTCGGGGTCCCGCGCGCATCCTGTTGATCAGCGGGTCATCGCGCAGCGAACACACTTGTCCCGGCGAAATGTCGAAATCCTATCGGCTGACGCGGATCGCGCAGGAAACGATTGATCAAACGGCGGGGGTCAAGACCAGCATACTCGAGCTGCACCGCCTTACTTCGGAATATGGGCGAACGATCCACCCGTGCAAAGCCTGCTTTTCCACCTCGCCGGCCCTCTGCCACTGGCCGTGCTCCTGCTATCCCAACTACTCGCTTGGCCAGGTCGACGACTGGATGAACGACATCTATCCGATGTGGGTAGAGGCGCACGGCATCATGATCGTCACGCCTGTGAACTGGTATCAGGTCTCGTCGCCGGTAAAGCTGATGATGGATCGGCTGGTTTGCGCGGATGGCGGCAATCCGGACCCCACCCTGACACAGGGCAAGGACGCGAAGCTCGCAAAGGCGCTTGAACTCCAAGGCTGGAACTATCCTCGGCATCTCGCCGGGCGGCTCTTCTCCGTCATCGTTCACGGGGACGTGGAGGGGGCCGAGAACGTTCGACGCAGCCTGTCCGACTGGCTGTGCTACATGCATCTCGAGCCGGCGGGGCCCTTGGCGGAGATGGATCGCTATATCGGCTACTGGAAGCCATACGCGCTCAGTCACCAGGAGCTTGATGCGGATGAGGCCGTGCAGGAAGAGGTCCGCAATGCGGCGCGAACATTAGTCGAGGCGGTGATGCTCAAACGCGCCGGCAAGCTCGTTTCGGCCGGAGGCGAGCTCCCGGCCCCACGGCAGAAATAGTCAAGCTCTGGCCCTTGCGAAGCGATCCGAGGAACAACTCATATCCAGGAGCGTTGGGCCACCACAGGAGGAATAACGATGGCCGACCCAAATTTGCATCAATCGCATGACCTCATCGCCAGCGACATGGTCGTGGGCACCACTGTCTACGACATGAACGGCAATCAGGTAGGCTCAATAGAGAGAATCATCCTGGAAAAGCGCGGTGGACGCGTCGCCTATGCCGTGATGAGCTTCGGTGGCTTTCTCGGGGTTGGACATGAACACTATCCGCTTCCCTGGGAAATGCTCGACTACAATACGGATCTCGGCGGGTTCCAGGTGAACATCACAAAGGAACAGGTCGAAGGAGCCCCGCGCTATCCCGCAGACCGGGAATATGACTGGGGGCCCGAAAGCGGCCGTAAAGTCTACGACTATTATGGCATTCCACCGTACTGGGTATGAATTCGCAAATGCTCAGCGCGCCCCGTCCGCGTTCCTCGGGGAGTGCTGTCCATTGCCGCTTCGCTGCCGGATTATGATTCGAGCGGTGTTGATCGCGGAGCGCCTTGGCGGCAAGCGCCAACAGACATGATCTATCCGCCTGAATCGGGACTACTCCGAAAGTGCGCTGCTAAGTACTCTCCCGCGCTGCTCGCGTGGCTCTCCAGGTCTCGTGTCCGTGCGCCCCCGGAGCGGCACCTCGCGCAGTTTCGGCTGCGTCATCAGCGGCTCGTTGACGGGTGAGACGGCCGGCCGCATACCCAGCTTCAAATGCTTCGCGTGTTCGTGCCATGTCACGGTTGCACCGGGCAACATGTCCCAGCCCTCGCCACCATTCTTCCCAAGCGTCCGTTACTTGCATCTGAACCTCCCTGGCGCAGCCGGGACCGCTTCGTGTGGAAGTTGAGCCGACCGGGTCGTCGGCCGCATTGCTGGCGAGGTCGTCCGAGGTGACACTATTCAGCAGCAATACACTTCGCGAGCCCGCCGTTTGCCCTTTGGAACTACGTCGCGCGCATTCCCGGCTGAGTGCCATGCAATATATATCATAGCATGATATACGCAAAGAATGTGGTGCCTTTCGGCGCACATGGCACCGTTCAGCTCGTCAAGCGTCGATTGTCATGCTTCTGTCCTATGGGCTTCTTGCAAACCTCAGCACGATTGCTCGCCTCTCGCGAACGCGGATTCAAGTTGCCTCCACGAGAGATCATTCGCACCCGGCGCGGTGGGCGTTCTGGTGTCAGACCCGGTTAGTCGACTATTCAACATCAACTGCTCAGCGTTCCCTGAAAACGGAAGGCCGATTCGGGCGAATGGAGCTAATGTGATCCTGGTTTCACGGTCGTCCTGATCTTCGCCACTGCCTCGAGCGTGCGGTGGACCGGGCACTTGTCGGCAATTTCGGCGATCTTGCCGCGAAGCTCCTCCGAGACCCCGCCATCAATGGAAATGACGCGTTCGAAACGATCGATCCTGCCGCTGCCGCTGCGTTCCGGTTCGGTGCACTCCTCGCAATCCTTTGCATGGATCTTCGCGTGCGAGACGTCGACGCCGATGCGTCCGAGCGACAGCTGCTTATGGTCGGCATAGAGGCGCAGCGTCATCGAGGTGCAGGCGCCAAGTGCAATGGACAGGAAGTCATAGGGCGATGGTCCGGAATCGAGCCCACCCACGCTCTCGGGTTCATCGGCGAACAGCCGATGACCGCCAGCCTGAATCGCGTTCTGAAACTTGCCTTCGCCCGTTTCCATCACACGCACATGTTCAATCGGTCCGGTGCCCTGCGGCGTATCGGCGGCAAGATAGCGCGTCAGCCATGACGAAATGATCCGTCCGGCAAAGGCCGCATCCTCAGGGTCGGTGAGCAGGTGATCGGCACTGTCGAGCGAAACAAAACTTCTCGGATGCCTCGCCGCGCTGAAGATCTCAGTAGCGTTCTCGATTCCGACCGTCTGGTCCAACGGCGCGTGAAGAATGAGAAGCGGTTTTCTCAGGCTCGCAACAGAGTCATTTATGCGCTGTGCACGCGCGTCTTCGACAAATTGCTTTCTGATGAGGAACCTGCGCCCGGCAAGATCAACTTCGGCCGACCCGGTCTTCTCGATCTCCTCGAGACTCGCTCCGAAGTTCTTCAAGACGTGGCCGACATCGGCCGGCGCACCGATCGTAGCAACGGCGCGGACCTCAGGAATGTCCCCGGCGACGGCCAGGACGGCGGCGCCGCCGAGCGAGTGGCCGATCAGAAGCGACGGCGCTTGATAGTGTTGGCGCAGATAGTCGGCGGCTGAGAGCAGGTCGGCAACATTGGAGGAGAAATTGGTCGAGCCGAACTCACCTTCGCTCGACCCCAAACCCGTGAAATCGAAACGCAGAACAGCGATACCTTCGCGCGCCAGCTCTGCTGCAACGCGGCGCGCTCCCGCGAGATCCTTGGAACAGGTGAAGCAATGGGCAAAAAGCGCGTAGGCGCGCAATGGCCCGTTCGGTAGATCAAGGCGCGCGGCGAGCGTCGCGCCGGAATGGCCGGAAAATTGGAGCCGTTGCGAGTTGAAAGACATGGTGACTTCTCCGCTGCAAGGAAATCATCATTCTACATCCGCAAGGCCATACGGCGAGACAGAATGGCGCCGGCCCGCTCGCCGCCTTTGAACTCGGGCCCACTTCAAGAGTTTGCTTGAACAAAAATTGTATCATGCTATGATATAAAACGGAGGAGGAGAAACATGGCTGAAACGAATGACAGCGGTTGGGCGGCGTACCGACCTTCCAAGAGTGTATGGTTCTGGTCGGTTGTCGGCTCATCGATACTGACTATGGTCGTCGGTTTCACATGGGGCGGTTGGACGACAGCAGGGCGTGCCGGAACCATGGCCGATCTCGCGGTCCGGCAGGCTCGTGCAGAGCTCATTTCAAACGTTTGCGTGCACAATTTCGTGTCCGCCCCCGACGCGGCACAAAACCTTGTGGAACTCAAGTCGAAGTCCAGTTGGGAACAAGACAATTTCATCGAGGAGGGGGGCTGGGCGGTCGTTGCTGGTCTGTCGAAGCCCGTTCCGGATGCGGCCGATACCTGTGCCGATGCGCTTGTAAGCTTGGAGGAACTTCCATCGCTCTCGGAAGTCGAGACGAGCAGCTGAACGGCGTCTTTGGACGAATATTGGCTGTGGCGGCTGGGGCGAGGGAAGGGGCAGCCTGAAATGATTTCAGGCTGCCCCTTCGTCATTTGATTTATACCTCAGCTTGCCAAAGACATGCCCTCGCAATGACAGCATTAGGCGATATAGTTCGCGAGCGCGGCACTTTGCGGTATTCGCCGTTCAGATAAGTGGGCGCGCTCGCGCCTCCTCCCTCCTGAGGTGCAACCAGTATATATCATAACGTGATTCAAACAAAGGATGTTACGAATGCCCTCCGGCGCAGGTTCTAGGTCCCGCACACAAGTCCCTGAGATTGCCGATGAGGAGGCGCTTGATCAGGGGGTGTTCGAGGGGCTGGCCGGAGTCAGGCTGGCCATGCGTCGCTTCCTCTCCTTCAGCGAGGCGGTCCTTTCCGAGGCGGGCGTGACTTCGCAACAATATCAAGCACTGCTGGTACTCAAAGTTGCTCCCCAAAGCCGAATCATGCTCCGACAGCTCGCAGAAGAGATGCTGATACAACATCACGGCGCGGTTCAGCTCGTCGACCGGCTGGTGGCGGCTGGACTGGCACTGCGGATCCCATCTGCCGACGACAAACGCCGCGTCCTTGTCGGCCTCACCGATTATGGCGAACGGGTTCTGAACTTCCTGGCCAAAAGACATCTGGGTGCGATGCTCGATAACGAGCCGTTGCTGATTGAATCTCTCTCGCGTCTCCGCGCATTGGCTCGGACCGGGTGACCCCGGTCCAGTCCGCTGGTCACGTGGCGAACTGCCCAAACTACCCCGATCCGGATCACCGACTCGGAGATGAATTCGAGGTCGGATACCACAAGGTTCTCAGAGCGGGCCCCCTTACGGAGGCGACCCGCTGTGTCGTAGTCCGATCAGTGACAAGGACCACGCTGGAGCGCCGAACCGTCGGAGGCGCATTCATCACTGGGCGGTCGAGCTGTCCGGCGCATTGTCGGTACTGGACTTTGCGGTGTGTTCTGTCGGCCCCTTGTACAGCATCCGGCTATAGTCGAAGTTCTCCAGCTTCCTGACCTCAGCGACGCCGTAACCGAGTTCGTAGCGTCCGCTACCGCTGGCCCACGCCGCAGGCCCCGCGTAGGGGAATGCGCGATAGCCGCGACCGTATATTCTTGTGTCCGCGACCACGGCCGCGAGCCGGCCATCCTTGACGAGAATGTCGCTGATATAGCCATAACGTTCAGCATTGTTCAGGAAGGCGGTGTCTCCGATGATGTCCGTGGCCTTGATCAGCTGCGGCCCGGTCGCCAGGTCCTCCTCCACGGTCGCAACTTGGCCCGCCTCCTTCTTGTGAAGCGCGCCGGGTGGTTGCGCGGCTGCCGCCGAATAGTCGTCGACAGTGTCCTCCGTTATCGGCACCGTTATGCGAGATCCGTCCTTTGAGAACTTCAGATCGTTCCAGGGAATGCTGACATGTGTGTCGCCCACCTCCCAAAGGCCGCCCACCTCGGCAATAAGCGAGAGAACTTCGCCGTCGCGGTCGAAGACGATATTCTCGACGTCGCCGATCTCTTCACCCTCGCGGCCTAGCACGACGGCGTCGTCGAAGACCTGGTCGACGCTCCACCCGGAGGTGTAAAGCGGTTGATAGCTCCAATTGGAAAGAACGACCCTTCCTGCGGCGGGGTTCGCCGTTCCGGTCTGCGGCGGCGCGTCCGCGCCACTTTGTTGTGCGGGCAGGTCTCCCGGACGAATCAAACGAGATTTGCCCACATCTGGCGCCGGCTCGACCAATTCGCTGTCGCCCACCTTTGGCGGCTTAATCACGCCATTGCAGTCATAGAGCGTTTGGCTGAGTGACTTCTGGTCGCCGTCGGGCGGAATGCGGCAGGGGTTCTCGGTGTTTTGCGCAAATGCCTGCGACAACACAGGCGTTGCTATCAGGGCTGCGAATGCGAGCAACGGGGGCGCAAAAAGTAGTCTGCTCTGTTTCATCGGATTGGTCCCTTCCATCAGCCCCGCCGGAACCGCCGCACTTCCGTAAGGGCACCCTCGAATCGGTACCGTTCTCAAGGCCAACTGTTGCCGCATGCATTGGTTCCAAGGATCGCCCAGGTAATGATGCCTGGCTGGCCACATGGCCACTCAGGCGTCTGACGCGAAGTGTTTTGGTCCGTTCGCCATGGCCGAAGCGCAGCGTCCGCTGTGGAGGATGGCTTGGGACGTGTTATGCTGTTGGTGACCGCGATCTCCCAACTCCTGAACGAGCGGACGGATCGCATCGACGGCAGGCAGCCAGGGACGGTTAGACGGCGGATGCTGGCAACTATCCGCGTTGCCTTAACGTTCTACAGGCTGCTGAAGCCTTGGCTCTAGGCGGATGGCTCTGTTCCACAGTGATTCAGGCGGAGGTGAGAGCATGCCGCGTTGGCGATGGTTGATGGCGCAGCTGACGCGCCGGCTCTGGGTGCACGCTACACTGATCGGCGCCCTGGGGGTGCTCGCCGCGATCTTCGCGGCGGTCGTCGATCGCTACATTCCCTGGATGATGCCAGGGAGGATTGGCGCCGATGCCGTCGACAGCATTCTTACCATCATCGCTTCCAGCATGCTGGCTGTGACCACCTTCTCGCTCAACATCATGGTTTCAGCCTATGGATCGGCTACCAGCAACGTCACCCCGCGTGCCACCAAGCTGCTTATCGAAGACCGCCTGACGCAGACGGTTCTCTCGACCTTTATCGGTTCCTTTCTGTTTAGCATCGTCGGCTTGGTCGTGCTCAAAACGGGCGCCTATGGCGAGCGCGGGCGTGTCGTTCTGTTCGTCTTCACAGTCGTGGTCATCACGCTCGTGGTCGTGTCGTTGCTGCGTTGGATCGACCACCTGACCCGCCTCGGCCGAGTCGGCGAAACGACCGTACGAGTGGAGGAGGCGGCCAGGAAGGCCATCGAGGTACGGCTTGCGGAGCCCTATCTCGGCGGCAGGGCCTTGTCGGACCGGGCGAGCAGCATCCCGGAAACGGCAGCCGCGGTAACGGGCGACGCAATCGGTTATGTTCAGAACGTCGATATGCCGGCCCTGTCCCGACTCTGCGACAAGCACGATACCCAGATATACCTCAACGTTATCCCCGGAACGTTCGTCTACGCCGACACGCCGATCGCCTGCATTGGAGCAAGTGATGGTGATACTGACCTGGGGGCGCTCCGCAAGGCGGTGCGTGCGGCGTTCTCGATCGACGACGAAAGGTCATTTGATCAGGACCCGCGTTTCGGCCTCGCCGTAATGAGTGAGATCGCCTGTCGAGCCCTCTCTCCAGCGGTCAATGATCCAGGTACTGCGATCGATGTCATTGGCCGCTCGACCCGGCTATTAAGCATCTGGGCGCACGGGCGGGCCAATGGATCGTATCGGGATGAGCCGAAGCATCCAAATGTCCATGTGCCACCGCTCGCCACCGCGGACCTGTTCGAGGACGCATTCATGGCCGTGGCGCGCGACGGCGCAGGCCTGATCGAGGTGCAACTGCGGATCCAAAAGGCACTCCTGGCTCTCGCCCGCATGGGTGATGCTGACTCCAACGCTGCCGCTCTGCGTCAGTCGCGCATCGCCTTTGATCGCGCGGCCTCCTCTCTCCCCTTGGAGGCAGATAGGGCTCGGCTGCACGAGCTGGCTGTCGAATTCGGTACAGCAGCGGAATATAGGGGCGGCCACAAGCCGCTGTGAGATCCGGTCTGGGAAATTGGGGTAGGGCTTGGCAAACGATCTATTCAGAGGTGTCTCCGGTGACGGCGATCCCAATTTTCCGCCCCTCGCCATTGGCGAACATCGCGAAGCCGATTTGTGTCGCTTCAGAGCTAAGACGTGTCCCCCCGTTCTGCGGGTCCTGGAGCCACTGATCAACGAAGTAGCGAATGTCGGCAGCGGTAGGTTTCGCGCCACAACCTCCGCATCCGCCCGCTACGACTTCAATTTTCTTCCACCGGGTTTCAGAGTCGGCTGGTAAAAGGTCGTAAAGGCTGTCCGGCTGCTTCATGATTCTTTCCCCGGACTCACCCTTCGGCAGGAGACGCTGAGCGACTCTGTTGAGCGCGCCGCTTGCCTTCACGGGAACGAGACCCTCCCGTCGGCGCTCCCTGTTTATAATTCGCACGGCAACCTCCACCTGCTCGGGCGGGGAGAGCTCTGCAGCTTCTTCGTCGGCCTGCAGGGCGAGGGGAACACCTGGGCCGGCAAAGGTTTGCACGGCAAACTGCCTGCCGCGATGCAGCTCCGGCTGGGGTGCCATTATGCTCTCCTTTGATCGGTAGCGCCGGTGCCAGAGATGCCGTTCTGAACCACACTCAAGGAACCGTCAGTCTCAAGCATGACGCATGCGGCCTCTTCAACCGTGACGAGCCCATATTGCCGAACGGCGGCATCTATCTCCTCACGCGTGATGCGTTGGCTCTGCATCGCGTCGTCCAGGCAGACACCGTTTCGAACCAGCAATGTTGGCTCGCTCTTCACCATCTCCCGGACCCACTTCGAACGAACCGACAACCATGTGATTGAGAATTGCAAGCCGACAAGCAGCGCGAGCCCGATCGCCCCATCGGCGAGAGGGACGCTCCGGTCCATCAGTACAGTCGCGAGCGTCGATCCCAGGGCAACGGTGATGACGAGATCGAATGCATTCATTTTGCTGAGCGTTCGCTTTCCGGAGACACGCAAGACGACGACCAGAAACGCATAGGCTGCGCTGCCTACGATGATGATCCGCAGAAGGCTCTCCCACCCGTGAAACAGCATCGACTCACTCATCCGCTGCTCTCATCTTCGTCGCTACGAATGCCGAGATATGCCAAGGCCAAAAGGCTGATGAGATTGATGAGGCTGAGCACGATAGCTATGTTGAGGCGTCCCAATCCTACCGCGGCACCAATGGCACCGGCGTTCCAGATGCTCGCCGCGGTAACCAGCCCCTTCACATTGCCCCGTTGCTTGACGATGGCACCGCCACCTATGAACCCTATACCGGTGATTACGCCTTGTAAGACGCGTGCCTGAGCTTCCGCGGCCCCTGGAGAATTCGTGTCCACCAGGAGCGCGAACCCGCAGGCAGCTACCGACACGATGGGGAGCGTTCTGAAGCCGACGCTGTAGCGGCCCCGACCGCGTTCCCACCCGATCGGAAATGCCAGAGCGAAGGCGATTGCGACGGTCACCACGTCAACAAGCAGCCGTTCAAGATCGAGCCCCAGTTCCATCATCTCCTTCCCACGGGTCGCTTGGAACCAAACCTCCGTTGCAGGTGTAGGCGCCGATTGAACGAGCCGGGAAGATCAAACCGGGTTTTGCCGGATTGGTTCCGGCCAACGCCGGTAGCGCAAACGGTAGTCCTCGCCGTGGGCGCCTGATTCAGGCAATCACAACGGCGTGTGCCAGGAACCAGAACGGCCAAGCTCTGTTAGGTCGACGCAAAATCAGTCAGAGGAGGCGACGGATGCCGCAATTGAAAGTCAAACTATGCGCGCTCGCTGTGACGCTTTTTGCCGTTTCGCCGACAGTCGCTGCACAGGTGTGCGGAAAAACCGAGGTGGTGGACGAGGGAGAGACGCTGGAGCAGCTCGCGGCGCGATGCGAAACGACTGCAGGTGCTGTGCTTTCCGCCAACCCCTCTCTCGACGCCGGTGATATCCGTGCAGGGCTCCAGTTGAAGATGCCGGAATCCGCAGAGGGTGACTGGCTGAGCCGCGCAAGACAGGCGGTCACCGAAGCAGGTGAACGCGTGAATGAGGCTGCGGAAGCTGCGGGAAGGTCGGTTTCAGATTACCTTTCCGACCAGCCGGACCTCAACCGGGACATTCTGGAAATGGGCGAGCGGCTCGGTCTCCCGGGCGTCTCAACCAGCCAAAGTCGGGGAGCCGAGCTGATGGTCGTTCCGAAAGATGTCGGTCCCGGCGATAACGTGGACCTCAATGCAAACGGCCTGCCGGGCGGGGTCGAGGTGACGATCGGCGTGCGCATCGGCGAGGAGGCGGATTTCCGAACCATCTCCCGTGCGCGCACTAACGAAGCGGGATTGTTGGAGGCAACAGTCCCCGTTCCTGAACAGGCACAAAAGGGAGAGAAGATCGCCTTTGCCGTCGAGACGGTGGACGGCCGCGTCCGTGTGGTTTCCGAACCGTTCGACGTTGGTCCTACTGCCGACTGATGTCGACGCTGGTTCTGTCTGGTCACAGACTTGCTCGCCCTTACCCGCAGCAAGAGTCTTCCACGACGCTGATTGCGCGCCGGGAAACGGCGTATGCGGTCTCGCCAGTCAGGAAAACCTTCTTCCGAATTGAAGGTGTGCTTCAGCCAGCTCTGAGGCCCGCTTCTTCCCCGGTCGTTGGGTGCGGGTGGAGACGGCCGGGCAGCCATTCCCCGTAATGCAACACAACGGATGTTCAGCGGTTACAGGAGCGAGCCCTCGCCCGCCGCTGGGGCTTCCATGCGATTGGATCGCTCACCGCCAAATGGCATTGGCGTCCAAGGTATTGGCGACACCAAAGGATCGCACTTCCGCCGGAGAAACGGGATGCAGTGGATTGAAGATCATCGCGAACTTATCACCGCGCTTACCGGGCTGGGGACCCTAGCCGTCTGGGTGGTTTACCTGCAGGTGTTCGTCAGCAACTATCGAAGGCAGCTCCGCGCCACCTTGTTGATTACGCGCGGCGCGGGAGCCGGATTGGACGCTCACTGCTTCCTCAGCAATATGAGCTCGGGACCAGTCCACGTGGTGAGCGTGCTTGTTAAATTGGAGACCACTGCGGGGTCGCTCATCTGCCCTGTAACGGACATGCTGCATCCGGAAGGAGAGGCTCCGGCCGAAGCTCGGCAGCGCACGCGGCAAGGCCCTTTAGGGAGCGGCGAGATCAGGGATCTGGGTTCCTTCAGGACCCTGATGCGCCACGCGCTGCATGCCGAATCGGAAAGCCCGCCTGCCGGCGAATGGCACAGCGAAGTTCGCTCCATCATGGTCGAAATCGTGGGCCATTACGGCTCGGAAGACCTTCCCATCGGCGCGCGCAGAGTTTTCGTTGTGCTCGAAAATGCCGGCGGACCGGTGATCCGTGGACGAGAGCTACAAACGGAGCAAATCAGAAACAGGCGGGACAGAAGAAGGCTGATGGCCGATTTGGAACGTGATCGTTGAGCGTGTTCCCGGCATCGCATCATGTATCGGATGGAAAGCTGCGGTGCCGGACATCGCCATTGAAACCCTGGTGCACGCGCTGGTCCCGTTCGGGGTGACGGCAAAGCCGATGCCAATGTCGTCGCATGGATCGGAGCGGAAGATGCATCGCGCTTTTTCCTTTCGGCGATCACAATTCTCGAACTGGAGCGGGGTGTACTTGGGGTACACCGCCGAGACGCCGCACAAGGCGCTCGGCTGCGTTCCTGCCTCGACAGTCACGTGCGTCCGGAGTTCGCGGGCCGTATTCTGCCAATTGACGACGCGGTTGCGACACGTTGTGCCCACCTGCACATCCCCGACCGGCGCAATGAGGCAGACGCGCTGATTGCGGCGACGGCTCTGGTTCACGACATGACCGTTGTGACACGAAACACCGGAGACTTCGAAGGCACCGGCGTTGTTATCGTCGATCCCTGGCAAGGCTGACCTTTCACTTATCCGAATACAGGCGGTCCCTGGCCGGGCAGCTCGATTGCTGGATGGCCGGATCGAACCCGTTCAAGGCGAGGGATAACTCACCGAAGCGGCGGGCGCATCTGCCTGTAGCCGATCGTCCGCGGGGCGGAGAGCCCGAAGAATAGAGCTAATGCGGCAGCCGGCGACTTTGCGCCGCAAAACCGGAGACACTGGTGGATCAACTCCTATGGGAAAGACCTTGCGGTCGCCCTGCCAATTGCCGGATTGGAGGATGCGGCAGTACGCTATCTCTCGACGTTTGAAGCCGCGTTGCGTGCGCCTATTGGAGGAAATTATGATCGGAGACCTCGCTGACACTTATCGTGCCTACCTGGATTGCCTTAATCGACAAGCCTGGGACGAGCTTGGTCAATTCGTTGACAACGATGTGCGGCATAACGATCGCCTTCTAAGGCTATCGGGCTACCGGGAAATGCTGGTGCAGGATTTCGTAGACATTCCGAATTTGCAGTTCAACATTCAACTGCTTGTCTGCGAACCTCCGCGCCTTGCTGCCCGGCTTTCATTCGATTGCTCCCCGAAAGGCGAGTTCATGGGTCTAAGCGTCAATGGACGTCGAGTGTCCTTCACGGAGAACGTTTTCTACGAGTTCGTAGGATCGAAGATCCGCTCGGTATGGTCGGTAATCGACAAGTCCGCAATAGAGGCCCAGCTCCCATACTAAAAAGAGAGAGAGTTGATCAACGACCGCTTCGGGTGCGAAAACGGTCCTGACACCACCATCAAGAGCAACGGCCATGGCCTCTTATTCAGTGTTCAGCTCCGTGTATGGGCGGGGGTGTGCAGCGACGCCCCCGCCTTTTCCGCCGCTGCCCGCAAACGCTTGTCTCTCGTCCACAAAGCCACTCGCCGATCGAGGAGAACCGAGGCCAGCAAATGGGCATCCGTGTAGCCGATCCCCATGCTGAAAATGGCGTGGCGATCAACCATCATCATGACCTCGTGGTGCGTTGCGACGAGTGCTTCGCGCTGAGCCATCAGGAATGCTATCACGCTACTGCGTTCCCGAAGACTGCCGAGTGCAAGCTCTCCGATCACGGCCGGATGGCAGAGGAGACGATCGTCCTCAATAATCCTACGCAGCTCGGCATCGGTATGCCGGAAATGATCAATCCAGATTGAAGTGTCGGCAAGAATCACTTGGCAGCTGCGCTCCGGCGGCGTGGAGCTGCCTCCGCATCCGGCATAGTTCCCCCGAGCGCGATGAGGCGTTTTCCTGACTCCACACGGACAAGCGTCTCCAATGCCTGGCGGACCAGAGCGGCGGTTTCTTTCGTGCCGGTTAGGGACTTAGCCCTTTCCATGAGAGCGTCGTCGAGGTTGATAGTCGATCGCATCGTTCGGGTTCCTGATTTTGGTGCTACAAATAGCACCATTTGGTGAAGAAATCTACGCCTGGATTGGCCATTGTAGCGACCGCATCGGCCGCACGAGCTTAAGGCTGGCTAGGGCCGAGGGTTCGATTCCGCTCAAGGCGAGGGATACAGGTCGATCTTCCCGAACTCCGGAGATGCCGAAGTGTAGCGGCATTCGTGCTGGAGAGGCGCTTTTGTCTTCAGTAATTTGTTTCAAATTTCGATCATAATTAAATATAATATCAGATTATTATTACAATTGAACTTGCAGAGAAGCGGAACTATATTTCCGCGATCAACTATGAGGTATCAGCCTGTCTATCCGGACGCCTCGTGTCTCAGCTGGGGGGAGCGGTTTCATGACGAAGATCGTGGGGACGGGCGGGGGCGATACGCTGCGCGGGACGGACGAGACGGATCGCATCTGGGGCCTTGCCGGCAATGACGACATCGATGGCGGTGGCGGAGATGACCTTATCGATGCCGGTGCGGGAGACGACGTCGTCAGGAGCACAAGCGGCTATGACCGCCTCGACGGTGGCGACGGCGACGACCGGTTGATCCTCGCCGGGACGGGCGGCGCGGTCACCGGCGGCGCTGGCCACGATACCCTCGCCGTCAATGCCTCCTTGGCGACGGAGGACGTGATCTTCAACGGTCCGCAGGGTCACGCCATGATCGGCCGCGATCCCTCGACGGCCCAGCATGTCTTCTTCCGGGATATCGAGCGCCTTGAGCTGCTCACCGGCAGTGGAAATGACATCGTCTACGGCAGTACGCGCGACGATGTCATCGTGACCGGTGACGGGTCCGACGCCATCACCACGACGCTGTCTTCGGCTATGATCGATGGCGGCGCCGGACGGGATTTGGTGACAATCGACAATTCCGAAGACGCGGATGGCGTCACCATCGACTTCGCCGCGGGCAGTGCATCGACCGGCACGGTCCTGCGCAACCTCGAGACGGCCCGTGTCTGGACCGGAAGCGGCGACGATACGGTGATCGCCGGCGGCCTCGACGATCTCTTCGCCAATACCGGTGCGGGTGACGATCGAATCGAAGGCGGAGACGGCAACGACAACCTGAACGGCGGCCTGGACAATGACGTCTTGTCGGGCGGAGACGGCAATGACGGCCTGAGCGGCGATGCCGGCAATGACCGCCTCTTCGGCGGGGCGGGGATTGACGGCCTGTCCGGCGGGAGCGGAGCCGACACGATGTCCGGCGGCGACGGGGATGACAATGTCAGAGCGGGAGCCGGCAATGATATCCTCGAGGGCGGCGCCGGCGATGACAGAATGGACGGCGGCTCTTTGGCGGATCGGGCAACGACATCGTGGAAAGCTTCGACGGTCGCGACGTCATCGACGGCGGCGATGGCGACGACCGGATTTCGCGTTTCTCCGGCAGCGGCCCGGCAACGATCAGAGGCGGCGCGGGGAATGACCAGATCCGGGCGTGGGGCTCGGACAGCGTCGACGGCGGCACAGGGGATGACCGGATCGGAGCGGGGAGCTCGGGCAGTGTCGACGGGGGGGAAGGCAACGATCACCTCGCGTTCGAAGTGTCCCATCTGCTCGGGCCTGTCGATTTCGACGCGACGCGTGGATCGATCTCGACCGGGCTGACATGGACCGACATCGAGAGCTTCACCGTGTCGAGCGGGAGATTGGGCGATCTTGACGATACGCTGCGTGGCGCCGACGGGGCTGATCAGCTCTCAGCCGTTTTCGGTGACGATCTTCTGGAAGGACGGGCCGGAGACGACCGCCTGTTCGGTGGCGATGACAACGACCGCCTGCTCGGCGGCGACGGCGACGACTTTCTTTCCGGCGATTTTGGCGACGACCGCCTGCTTGGCGGCGCCGGCTCCGACGATCTGCGGGGCGAAGCTGGAGCCGACGATCTGAGTGGCGGCTCGGGTGACGATCACTTGTGGGGACATACGGGCAGGGACCGGCTGTCAGGCCAGGAGGGAGCCGATTATCTGCACGGCGGCGGCGATGCTGACATCTTCCAGTGGTCTGTCTCGTCCCTTGAGACCGATAGCGTCGACCGCATCGCGGATTTCAGCGCTTTGGCGGGCGACATCCTCAGCTTCGCCATCGACGCCGATGGCGAGATCGCATCGATCCGCAGCTACGCGGATTTCCTGGCGGCCGCGCATGACACGCAGGACGGCGTCTTCGTCATGCTCGACGGGTTCCACGATGCCGGCATCCTGATCGAGGGCGTCACCCTCACGGAGATTTCGGCCGAGAACCTGTCCTTCACCGAGTTTTACTTTTGAGGCGCATGGCGGTGCCCAAACCGGGCATGTCAATTGGCGTCGATTGGAATGTGGCGCTCACCGTGAGGTGCCGCCCAAACGAGTTCAGCCTTCCTCCACGAGGCGGTTGCAGGCCGTCTTCCCGGGATGTTCACGTCCTGGGCTAAGAGGATCGCATGCCGCGCCACTCATGAGGGCCGGCGATTGCGATGATCGTAGCTCCTCGTCGCGACTCCGGCATGCGCTCCGAATGCCGAAGGGCGGCGTTGTTATCGGCGGCACTCATCCGGAATATCGAGGTCGAATTCATTTCGATTTGACCTATCCACGTCGTTCTGGCGACCCTATGAGAGTCGCATCAGAAGAATCGCACGGGAGACGGCATATGAGCCATGAGGCACAGAAAACCATCACCACATGGTACGTCGACCTGGACGCGGAAGACAGGATGGCGGACGGACACGCCCCGATCTGGCGGCATCTCGTAGGGCTCATCGTCGAGCGCGATCTTTCGGAAAAGAACGTCCTCGACTTCGGCTGCAACCAAGGCGGCCTGCTGCGGCATCTTTATGCGATCAGGCCGTTCCGCAAGGCGCTCGGCATCGACATTGCAGAGCAATCCATCGCAAAGGCCGAGACTCTCAAGGGCAACATCCCCGTCCAACACGCTGTTGGTGGAACGCTCGAAGGCTGGGTCGACGAGTTCGATCTCGCGATCAGCCATGAGGTCATTTACCTCCTCGAGGACATCGACGCCCATGCCGCGGACATCTTCAAGGCTCTGAAGCCCGGTGGAGTGTACTATGCCGTTACCGGTTGCCACACGGACAACCCGCTCTGGCCGAAATGGCGCGAGCTCGTGGCGAGGCGCACGAACACCGTCGTCCAGGATCGCTCCATTTCCGATTACTGCCGCGCCTTTGCGAGGGCTGGCTTCGAGGTCTCCGGCCGGAAGCTGGAGTATGACGGATACATTCCATTCGTCGAGGATGGCTGGACTCCGGATTTTGCCGATGCCCTGAACTATTACACTGAGACCAAGATCGTGTTCCGCCTGATCAAGCGCCGGAACGCAGGAAGCGCGTAAGCTCGACGTCGAAATGCGGCGGCTTGTCCGGGGCAACCTCGACGAACCGCCCCTTCACCCGGAATGTCTTTTCAATCAGGCCGCTTTCGGCCAGCGCCTTCGGCTCCCCGTCGAAGCGCAACTCGCCTTTCTCCAGCAGCGAGATGCGGTCGCTGATGGCAATCGCTTGGTTGATGTCATGAATCGCCATGACGATCGTCACGCCTTTCTCTCGGCTGAGGCGATGGACGAGGTCCAGAACCTCCACCTGATATCCGATGTCCAGGAATGACGTCGGCTCGTCGAGCAGAAGGATGGCTGCCTCCTGCGCCAGCGCCGCCGATATCCACGCCCGCTGCCGTTCGCCGCCTGAGAGCTCCTGAAGCGTTCGATTCGCCAGACGCGTAAGGCCGGTGCTTTCAAGCGCCCATTCGATGGCCGCCTCGTCCTTATGGTCGTAGGAGCGGAAGAGCCCGACGTGAGGAAAGCGCCCCTGCCGCACAAGCTGGGCGATCGTCATCTCGTCGGGGGCGGAGGGCTGCTGCGGCAAGAAGGCCAGCTTTTTGGCCATGGTGCGCCGCGACATCGAAGTCACCGCGACATCCCCGATCTTCGCCTGCCCCTCCGCGGGCCGGATCAAGCCTGCCATTGCCTGTAGTGCCGTGCTTTTTCCAGAGCCGTTCGGCCCAATAAGGGTGCGGATTTCGCCTTTCTCCACCGATAGCCGAAAGCCGTTCAGCGCCTTCCGGCGACCGTAGTTAACCGATAATTGCGTACATCTCAGAGGCATGGGCGATCTCAGGGAGCTTTGCGTACAAGGGCGAGCAGTACCGGCACCCCGACGATGGCAGTGACCACTCCGATCGGCACTTCTTCGGCTTGCCCGACCAGACGACCAATCAGGTCCCCGAGGGTGACGATGACCGCTCCGAGGACGACCGTCAGGGGAAGCACCAGCGGGAAATCTCGCCCTGCGAGGAAGCGCGCCAGATGCGGCACCATGAGCCCGACGAAAACGATCGGGCCCACTGCCCCCACGGCGCTTGCGGAGAGCGTGCAGGATACGAGCAGGGCAAGCGAAAACTGCTTGCGATAGGAGAGCCCAAAGGAACGGGCGACAGCGGAGTCGAACTGCAAGAGGACCAGCGGACGATAGATCAGAGGGAGGGCGGCCAGGCCGGCGATCGTAAACGGCAGCAGGAAGATCGCGTGATCCCATGTGCGCGCATAAAGGCTTCCGGAGAGCCATTCGAGAATGATTTCGATGCGGGCCGAGCCCCAGCCCGCGATCAGTCCTATGGCGAGCGCGTGCAGAACCGCCCCAATCGCGATCCCGCAGAGGGTGATCCTCAGCGGACTGAGGTCGAGCCGGAAAGCCATAATGTAGATGACTCCTCCCGCCGCGATGCCACCAACCATTCCCGCCAGCGGCAGCCATGCGATCGGCAGCTCGGCCACGGTGTTGGAACCGGGATTAAAGATGTAGACGGTGAACAGCAAGAACGCTGTGACCGTCAAAGTCGCGCCCTGCGACACCCCCATCAGTGACGGATCGGCGAGAGGGTTTCGGGTAATCGTCTGGAGCAATAGCCCTGCGACGGCGAACTGAATCCCGGCAAGGATGCCCGTGACGATACGTGGCAGACGGATGTCGAGAATGATCGAACGTGCTTCAGGCGAACCGCTGCCGGCCAGAACCGAGGCGACGTCCGCTGCGGGAATGTCGACCACGCCAAGGAGCACAGCGGCGACGAACGAGAACAGGACCAGCAGAATGACCGCGGGCAGGAGCCACGGTTTCGGTCGGGTAAGGCCGAGCGGGACTGGAGTCATGCGGTCGTTCCCTCGATACCGACGCGTCCTCGCTGGATGAGATAGATGAAAATCGGCCCGCCGAGAAGCGCGGTGATGATGCCGACGGGAAGCTCCTTCGGGATAGCAATGGTGCGAGCGATGAAATCGGCGCAGGTCACCATCAGCGCCCCGATGGCCGCCGTGAGCGCGATCTCAAACGCAGTTCCCGAGGGCCGCAGGAGCCGGGCGATATGCGGGGCTGCCAGACCGACGAAGGCGACGGGGCCTGCAACGGGGGCGACGCCCGCTACCGGACAGATGCCGAGAAGCAGCAGGACGGGTTTCCAGAAATGAAGCTGCACGCCCATTCCGGCGGCGGCGTGATCGCTCAGGGCGAACATGGCGATTACCCGGTGCAGCGACAGCGCTCCCACTACCCCAAGGCCCACCCAGGGAAGCATATGGATGAGGTGCGACCAGGTGCGTCCGGCAAAGCCGCCCGACAGCCAGAACAGCAGTGCGGTCGATTGCGGCCCCGCCAGGAGCAGCATGTAAATCGTGATCGCCCCGAGAAACAGCGACACGCTGACGCCCGCGAGGGCGAGATGAAGCGGGCGCCCGGTTCCGCCGCGTGCCACCCAGAACGTCACCCAAGCGGCGGCGAGACCGCCCGCGAGGCCTACGAACGGGTAGTAGGCGGATGAAAACCATGGCAGCAAGACGAAGCAGCCGACGATGGGCGCGACGGCGCCGGCGGTGACGCCCGTAATCCCCGGATCGGCGAGCGGGTTGCGGGTGAGTGCCTGCAGCAGATAGCCCGAGACAGCGAGGCCCGAACCCGCGACGGCGGCCGCCAGGCTTCGCGGCAGCCTCAGGGTCCAAACCAGGATCGACTCGATCTTGCCGTCGGGAGCAAAGAGCACGCGCAGAACGGCGTCGATGGAAAGTGTCCGCGCCCCAAACAGCAGCCCGACGAGGACGATCAGCAAGGTCGCCGCGAAGACGAGGCCTATGGATATGGAGGATTTCCGGGTGCCCATCGCCGTCGCGATCGCTCGTCCGCTATTTCTGAGCCTCGGCGGGAATGATCCTGGCGGCTTCCGCCTTCACGTCCACGGCAGGGAAGACGTCGGGATAGAGGTAGTGGGCGGCCTCGCGCAGAACGATTTCGCGCGCGATGGGGCCGTTGGTCTCGACCCACTGGTCGCCGACATAGAACACCCGATTGTTCTTGACGGCCGTCAGTTCCTGCCAGATCGGGTTGTTCTCATGCGGGCGATCGGGGCCCGAGTCGTAAATAAAGAGGACTTCAGGGTCTTTCTCGAGCATGGTCTCCAGGCTGAGATCGACGCCGAATTCGCCGCCCGGCGTCATGTTGCCGGCGATGTTCTCGCCACCAATCGCCGCGACGATGGACGCAGCCGTGTTCTCCGTGTGGAATGCGAACGGCGTCTCGCCACCCCACATGATCGCGAAGCGAGGGTTCACCTCCTTCGGAGCCCCGGCGGCGAATTCCGCTAGGTGCTCGCGGAACTCCTTGTTCAACTGGAGGCCGCGCTCGGGCTTGCCGAGGATCTTCGAGAGCTCGGCGATCTCACGGTCGCTCCCGTCCAAAAGCTCCATGTTGTAAGCGACATAGGGGGCGATCTTCTCGAGGTGCGGCGCATTGCCGACGGTGTAGCGGCGGATGGCGACGATCAGGTCGGGCTTGGCTTCCGCAAGAAGTTCCAGGTTTGGCTTGGCCCGCTGGCCGATCTGCTTCATGCCTGCCGTCATGCCGAGGAGGAAGTCCGGCTCCCGTCCCGCCGTCATATAGGTGCTCGCCACGGGCTTGATGCCAAGGGCAAGAGCCACGTCATCCGCGAAGTAGGAGATCGAGGCGATGCGTTTCGGCTGAAGCGGTACCTCCACCTTCACGCCACGGTCGTCGGTGATCGTCAGCGTCTTGCTGTCCTGGGCGTGAGCGGGGCCTCCTGCCATCACTGCCAGAAGAGCAGAGAGAATTGCGATTCTACGTGCGTTCGCCACGGCGATGTCCTCCACATGAATGTCGACACCGCTTTAGCTATTAAAGAGGAGTCCTGCAATCCACTTACCTGCACTTCCGATCAATTCCGAGAGTCGCTTCCGCGTATGGGACGGTGTTCACGTTGCCCAGTGCCTCGAAGGCGATGGTCCACGGCATTGACGCTTGACACTGTCCACATTTCGAGTATTCTCGACATATGGAACAGGAAAATGCAATTCTGGCCCTTGCGGCGCTCGCTCAATCGACCCGGCTGGAGACCTTCCGCCTTCTTGTCCGGCATGAGCCCAATGGGCTGCCCGCCGGCGATATTGCGCGCACCTTGGCGGTCCCCCACAACACCATGTCGACGCATCTGAATATTCTTGCTCGGGCGGGCTTGGTGTCTTCGGAACGCCGCAGCCGCCTCATCGTTTACCGCGCGGATGTTTCGCGTCTGCGCCATCTCACCCTTTTTCTCCTCAAGGATTGCTGCGGAGGGGATGCCGATCTCTGCGCTCCGCTGATCGAGGAACTCAATCCCTGTCGTTCAAAGGAAAAGGTAACCGGATGACCAAGACGACGTTCAATGTGATGTTTCTCTGCACGGGCAATTCCGCACGTTCGATCATCGCAGAAAGCGTTCTGCGAAAGGACGGAGCCGGCAAGTTCAATGCCTATTCCGCGGGGAGCCAACCCAAGGGCGAGGTCAATCCGTTCGCCATCGAGACGCTCGCAGGCCACCACTATCCCGTCGAAGGGCTTCGGTCGAAAAGCTGGGACGAATTTGCCGTGCCCGGCGCTCCCCAACTCGATTTCGTCTTCACCGTCTGCGACAATGCCGCGGGCGAGGCCTGCCCCGTCTGGCCGGGACAGCCCGTGACAGCGCACTGGGGCGTCGAAGACCCGGCAGCCGTCGAGGGGACAGACGCCGAGAAGCGCGTCGCGTTCGCCACGACGCTTCGTTACATGAAACTCCGCATTGCCGCCTTCGCAGCGCTCCCGGTGGAAAGCTTGGAGCGGCTCAGCTTGACGGCAAAACTGCACGAGATCGGCCAGATGGAAGGTTCCACTGCACAGAGGCCCGACGTCGCATGAAAGAGCCGATCGACATCGTCATTTATCACAACCCCGATTGCGGCACGTCTCGGAACACCTTGGCGATGATACGCAACGCCGGAATCGAACCGCATGTGGTCGAGTATTTGAAGACTCCGCCAAGCCGGCGGCTGCTGGAGCAGCTCGTCGTCCGTATGAGTATACCCGTTCGCGAGTTGGTTCGGGAAAAGGGTACACCCTACGAAGAACTCGGCCTCGGCGATCCGGCTCTCACCGATGACCAGCTCCTCGACGCGATGTTGCAGCATCCGATCCTGATCAACCGCCCCATTGTCGTCTCGCCGCTTGGCGTCAGGCTGTGCCGACCTTCCGAGGTCGTCCTTGAGATCCTGCCCCAGGAGCAGAAGGGCGCTTTCGCGAAGGAAGACGGCCAGGTCGTCGTCGACGCGAGCGGCCGGCGCGTCTAGCCGAAGCAGAGCAGACCAGAGCAAGCGAAGCGACGCCTCGATCGAGGCTGCGCACCGGACTTCATTTTCAAGGAGAACGCAGTTGCGTCCCGCCCAACCCACAATCCGCCTCTCGTTTCTCGATCGCTATCTTACGGTCTGGATATTTGCCGCCATGGCGCTCGGCCTTGTGCTCGGCACCGTGTTCACGGGCTTGCCGGCAGCCCTCGACGGTCTTTCCGTCGGGACTACTAACGTTCCGATCGCGATCGGACTCATCCTGATGATGTATCCGCCGCTGGCCAAGGTGCGTTACGAGGAACTCCATCAGGTCTTTGCCGACAAGCACATACTAACGCTCTCCCTGGTGCAGAACTGGTTGATCGGCCCGGTGCTTATGTTCGGCCTCGCCGTGTTGTTCCTGCGCGACTATCCGGAATATATGACGGGCCTTATCCTGATTGGTCTCGCCCGCTGCATCGCCATGGTTCTCGTCTGGAACCAGCTTGCCCGCGGCGACAATCAATACGTTGCAGGTCTCGTCGCCTTCAATTCGATCTTCCAGATACTCTTCTTCAGCATATACGCCTGGTTCTTCCTCACTTTTCTGCCGCCGCTTTTCGGCCTGGAAGGAAGCGTGATCGACGTGTCCTTCTGGACGATCGCCGAAGCAGTGCTGATCTATCTCGGGATACCGTTCCTCGCCGGTTACCTGTCGCGTCGCATTCTTACGAGGGCAAAGGGCAAGGACTGGTACGAGAACGCCTTCCTTCCGAAGATCAGCCCAATCACCCTTGCGGCGCTGCTGTTCACCATCGTGGCGATGTTCAGTCTGAAGGGCGGCGATGTCGTAAGGCTGCCGTTCGATGTCGTCCTGATCGCGATCCCCCTGACGATCTACTTCGTCATTATGTTCACCGTCAGCTTCTTCATGGCGAAACTGATCGACACCGACTATCCGCGCACCACCGCCGTGGCATTCACGGCAGCGGGCAACAATTTTGAACTGGCGATCGCGGTTGCCATTGCCGCCTTCGGTCTTGCATCGCCAGTGGCCTTCGCCGCGGTCATCGGACCGCTGGTGGAGGTGCCCGTGCTGATTCTGCTGGTGCAGCTCGCACTGTGGCTCGGCCGCCGCTACTTCGCCGAAACGGCTCCCGCGGTTGTCTGAAGCATAGGAGACCCTGAAATGAGATTGCGCACCGTTTCCGACATCAACCACCTGCCGGCTCTCGACCCTGCCTACGCACATCGCAATCCGGCGGAAGGCCTCGGTGCGATGGACCACAAGCCCCGCATCCTGCTCCTCTACGGATCGCTGCGCGAGCACTCTTACTCCCGCTTCTCGGTAGAGGAGGCGGCGCGAATTCTCGAGTACTTCGGCGCGGAGACCCGCATATTCGACCCTTCGGACCTGCCGCTGCCCGACCAGGTCAAGGGCGACGATCACCCGGCCGTGAAGGAGCTCCGTGAGCATGCGATCTGGTCCGAAGGAATGGTCTGGTGCTCACCAGAGCGCCATGGCCAGATCACCGGACTCATGAAGGCGCAGATCGATCATCTGCCGCTGAACATGGGCGGCATCCGTCCGACGCAAGGCCGTACCCTCGCTGTCATGCAGGTGTCGGGCGGCTCGCAGAGCTTCAACGCAGTCAACACGCTGCGTATCCTTGGACGCTGGATGCGCATGTACACCATCCCAAACCAGTCGAGCGTCGCCAAGGCGTTCCAGGAATTCGATGCGAACGGGCGCATGAAGCCTTCCAGCTACTACAACCGCATCGTCGATGTAATGGAGGAACTCGTCCGCTTTACGATCCTCCTGCGGCCGCACTCGGCTCAATTGGTCGACCGCTATTCAGAGCGCAAGGAAGCGAAAACGCCGGTTAACCCGGAGACCGACCTCTCCGCCATCGCGATCGCCCCGCAAAAGGGTGCGGCGTAAAGGCCGAGACCGTTCACAGCGGCAACCGATCCAAAGATCTGCACGCTTGAGTATTCAATCGCCGAAGGAGGCGATCGAATGGTGAGGCGGTTCAGCGATGTCGGGAACGCTGGCCGCCGCTCGCAGAGTGCCAGATATGCTTTCCCAGTGTCGCGCCAGTCGGTTCCAGGTTACTCCCCGGGACCTCGCGGAGGCAAAAATGTCCTAAGAGCCGTTAGCGGGCAGTCGTTCGAGAAACGAGCCGATGCATTCTTCGGCGCATAGTACTGCTTAGACGATCAGCCGGGCCGCTCGTCCATTCTTCCGTTCCGCATTGTTGTAATAGCTGGCCGCCTGGGTCACCGATTTGTGCAGCGACTGCTGCATTGCTTCGGGCAGCGGAATACCGCGATTGGCGGCCTCGGTCAGATATCCGGATCTCAACCCATGTGCCGAAAACAGCGCCGGATCAAGGCCCGCCTGTTTGCAACGACCTTTCAGGATCAGATTGACCGATTGCGGCGTCAGTGGACGGCGGTCGACATTGCCCCATTGATCGATACGCCGAAATATCGGCCCGTCGTTGATCCCGGCTTCCGCCAACCACCGTTTCAAGGCGGTCACGGGGCGGCCGATGAGAAGCACCTGTTCGTCATCGTCGACATTAGTCGTCTTGGTGCGGCCAAGGCGGATGCTGAGGCAGGGAAGGGGAGGGGAGGTTTTGTCGTTCGGATCCGCGCGCACCGGCTCCTCATCTTCGAGGTCCTTGACCCGAAGCCCCACCACCTCCGAACGGCGACGGCCGCCGGAGGCAAAGGCGGTCAACAGCAGCGCGCAGTCACGGAAGTCGACCAGCCGATCGCTGGCACAGGCCTCGAGAAGCTTTCGCAGGACGTCGCTGGTTACCGCCTTCTTGCTCTTGCGTTGCCGCGGCCGGCTGCTGGCTTTCACCGCCAGCCTCAGCGCGCTCTTCAGCGATGGCGCACCGAAAGAGCCGGTCAGGCCTCGCCATCGGGTCAAGATCGACCAGGAGGTCAGCCGCCGGCGCACCGTGCCCGGCGCGTGCGGGCCGGGGGTCCTGAGCAGGCGCTCGGCGCGTAATCCCGCCTCGACATCGGGCGGCATTCCATGAGAGGGATCCTCGGCCCGCTTGACCGGATCCCAGAGGTGATGGGCGACGAATTTCAGGAGCAGGCTTTCCGGCGCCGGCCAGGGGAGGGGAGCGCCGGTGGCAAGGCGGCACCAGGCCTCGAGGTAACCGAGATCGGAGGCCAGCGCGCGTAGCGTATTCTCGCCCATGCCCTCCTGAGCCAGATGCTTGAGTGTGGCGACGTCGTCGTCAGTCAGCAGCGCGGCGAGCTGGTCGCGGCGGTCGAAGGGCAGTATGGCGTCGAGCACGTCGAGTTCTTCGGCGCGGCGGTGGACCGCTTGGCTGTCCGATTCCGCCGCTCTATGTTTGTCGATCATTTCGGGCTTGGTCGGCAATTGTCCCTCAACCGGATGATGCCGGGTGAATTTTCAGGTCCGTCTGGCCAAAATCGTTCCCCTTGAACAACAGCGGCGCCTTGGCGATCCTCGCAACAGCATAGGAAAAACAGTCGCCCATGTTGAGCGTGGCCGGATGGCGACCTTTGCCGAAGCGGTCGAACGCTCTTTCCGCTTCCCGGTAATGCGCCTCGTCGAAAGCAATCGCCGCGACGTTGGGCAGCTCGACAAGCTGATCGACAATGTCCGAAGAGTTGGGAAATCCTTTGCCTGTCAGCACCATACGCACCTCCAGCAGGGTAGGCCAGCCGATCGCAATTGCCTCCCGACCGACCAACGCCGTGAATCGTTCGGCCTCCGGCTCTGCCAACGCCATCGCCAGAATGGCCGACGTATCGACAGCGATCATCGCGGCAAACCGTATTCGTCGTAGAAATCGTCATGCGCGGAGGTCGTGCCGGCCGGGACCGCACGCCGGCCTTCGGCCATCAAGTCCGACAGGACGTCGATCGGCGTCCGGGCAGACTGCTGGCGTAGTTCCAGATCGTAGTGCTCGAGCGCCTGCTCGACGAGCCTGTTGATCGGCTGACCCGTGCGGCGCGCCAGCGCGTGCGCCAGATCCCGGGCCTTGGTGCTGCGGACGGACAGTTGCGGTTCGGACATTGCGTTTCCTCGATCGAATCCCTTCGAAGATAACGATTTTGGCTCCAGATGGCAAGGAAATCACCTTCAGATGGCTCGCTATCGATACTTGAATACTATCGATAATGATGGCGCGTGAAAATTGGCGTCCGGATGACGGAAACGTTGGCGCCATTAGGTTCTGTTTCTGAAATTTCAAACATTAATTCATATGGTTAATTGTTCAATGACGTGGCTCCGTGCGGTGCGGTAACCGGTGCAGATGCGATCGGGGGAGTGGCGGGGCGGGACGGGCGCGTCCGATCCGGCGGAGCTTGCGCAGGCAATCGTGGGGCCCCGGTGCGAAGAGGGAGAAAGCCAATCTGCTGTCAGAGTTGAGTTAACTAGCGGCCCAGCGGACAGCGCGGTCGAGCGTCACCCATATTAGGTTTACTAATCGTACTTCCTCGGGAGCATGCTTGTGTCACCCAGAGAGCTACAGGTCATATGGCCTCAGCAAGCGCTCGGCAACTCAGGTGGTCAGCATCACCGCAGAAATCGATGCGTCACCGACGCCGGCGTCTGTCTTTCCCTTATCGACATCGATTCCGCAAACAACCAAACCTGCCGCTATTGGTTGGCCGACGTAAGGGCGTGACCGAGACCAAGGAGGCCTTCGCCAACGACGTCGAAAACCCTGACGGTTGAAGCACCATTGACCGAACGTTTTAGCTCAAAGCGGTGATCAAGAACGCTGGGAACCGCAACCCATGGTCACGCCCCACCAGGTCAAGTTCGCTACCTGGTCCATCAGATGCGTATCGGTGAGTTCAAGGAAGACGGTGCTCCGCCAATTTTCAACGTCCATGGCAATGGCGTCGACCTGCAACACTGTATCATAGACGGCCTGCTGTCCGACATGACCTTCACAAGCTGGGTCGTGAACTTGCGGGAGGATATCCCGAGCGTTTTCGCGTACTACGACCAAGGCAAGCCGCGCACCCATGCGGAAATCTTGAATACTGGGTATGGCGAATTGTCGCCGCTGTTGGCGGCGAGTGTAAAATGTCGGGCAAGATCGCAACCAGAAATGGTGCTAGACTAAGACTAACTGCTGGCTCCTCCCGAGCTAAAGCAGGCCGCCACCCTACTGCAAGGCCAGAACAGGTCGGCCACTAAGCTGATCGCCAAGCCCGTCCGAGCCGCCTTCCGCCCGGCAGTATGTTGTCCAGTATGGTCCCGACGTCAGGGAAGCGCTGGTGGCTCTTTGGGAAGCGTCCGATCGTCTTTGCTCGAAACGCCTGAAGCCGCTGATTCCGATTTTACTGCCAGCCCTTGAGCGTCACGGTCGGCTCGAGCTGAACAGCGAGCTTCGCGATAAACTGCTAATGGTCAGTGCAGCGACGATGGATCGGTTGCTGTCAGGGGTACGTGTGGTGGCTCGCGGTGCCCAGCGTCGGCGTGCCGGAATGAGTTCCGCGGTTCGCCGGTCGGTCCCGGTGCGCACTTTCGGGGACTGGAACGATCCGTTGCCCGGTTACGTCGAGGTCGACTTCGTGGCCCATTCGGGCACCTCTTCGTCCGGCAGCTTCGTGCAGACGATGGTGCTGACCGATATCGCCACGGGCTGGACCGAGTGCGTGCCGGTGCGGACGCGCGAAAGCGGCCTCGTGATCGCTGCCATCAAGCAGGCCCGCTCGCAGTTTCCGTTTCCGCTGCTTGGCGTCGACTTCGACAATGACAGTGCCTTCATGAACGAACTGGTGGTCTGCTGGTGTCGAAGCCAGGGCTTGGAGGTGACCCGTTCGCGCGCGTATCGAAAGAACGATCAAGCCTGGGTCGAGCAGAAGAACGGTGCGATCGTGCGAAGGCTGGTCGGTTACGGAAGGGTTCGTCGGCGCGGAGGCGACGACAGCACTGGCTCGCCTCTATGAGGTGGTGCGTCTGCATGGCAACCTGTTCCAACCTTCGTTCAAGTTGCGGGAGAAGACACGGATCGGCGCTCGTGTGATCAAACGCTACCATCCGCCCGTGCCGCCCTGTTGCGCGGGTGCTGGCCCATTCCGGTGTGGCCGAGGCCGACAAGGATCGGCTGCAGGCGATGTTGGAAGGGCGGATCCAGTGATACTGTTTGCCGGGATCCGCGCCGCCCAGGAGGAGCTCGGAAAGCGGGTCGATCGACGTGGCCTAAACGCCAGATCCGAAGAACCGGTCGCCGTCGATCTGCAACGCTTCACCTTGAGCCTGAAGACAGCCTGGCAGGTTGGCGAGAAACGGCCGACACATCGGAGGCCATATCGTCGGACCAAGCCTTACCCGAAAAGGCCAAGCATGCTGGAGCCATTCGAGCCCCAGGTTCGAGCGTGGCTTGAGGCGGATCCGGCGGTCTCGGCCGCCTCGGTCCTAGAGCGCCTCATGAGCGCCGATCCGTCACGCTTCACCAAGAAAAGCCTGCGGACGGTGCAAATGGCCGTTAAGGCTTGGCGTATCGAAACAGCCGGGCAGATTATTCTCGATGGAGACTGGATGAAGCGCGCGCCGTTATCTTCCCCCGCCGCGGCAGGAGAAGATAATGGGCTCAGCGCACCAAACTTCGGTAACATTCCTGGGTGAGGCAATAGGAGGGGTCAATTCCTCGATTCGCTTGACAGTCTTTGCGCTGCCTTCTCGTCAAAGCCTACGATAGGGGATGCGCGACCACCGGACTGAAGCTGAGTGATTGCGATGGTCGTGTCGAAGTGGTTGCTGCGCTCACTCGCCCGTCGCAGCCGTCGGTCCTGATAACCTTAGCAAGGGTATCGCGCTTTCCGGGAC
This sequence comes from Sinorhizobium sp. GQ132, assembly GCF_059758575.1. Taxonomy (NCBI): domain Bacteria; kingdom Pseudomonadati; phylum Pseudomonadota; class Alphaproteobacteria; order Hyphomicrobiales; family Rhizobiaceae; genus Sinorhizobium; species Sinorhizobium sp. GQ132. Next base: position 324,612 of record NZ_JCAXDX010000007.1, read on the forward strand.
CGCCTACTGATGTTCGATCGTGGCCTAATCAGCCTTTCGACGAGCGGAACATCCTCGTTTCGCGGCATGGATCGTCAACGGACATCCAACAGGTCGTCGCCGCGGGCTTACGCGAAAAGTCTACACACCTGGCCGTGGCTTGACATCGCCGATGGTGAGTGCGCGGAAGGCAGCATTTCTGATCAGGTTCAGCGTCAACGAGGCACACTATGTCATCCTCGCCCAAAAAAGACCTGAACTCCAATCATCTCAAGAAAGATCTTGCCAGGATTGCTTAGCCGATGGACTGAACCCTGTGGAATGTAGATCGATTGGTTCTCGTGTAAGATCGTCGCCGTGTCATTGATGGTCACCTCAGCAATACCTTTCACGCAGATCCAATGCTCTGCGCGGTGGAAGTGTTGCTGCAGTGAGAGCATCTTCTCAGGGTGCACGAACAATTTCTTAACCTGGAACCCGTCACCGATGAACATGATGGTGTAGCCACCCCATGGCCGCAGTGACGTTGGGTGCGATTCAGTGAAGCGAGCTGTATCCTTGTCAGCTGCAAGCCGTTTCACCAGATTGCCAATCTCCTGGGCATCGTCTAGACGCCCGACGAGAACTGCGTCTTCGCTGGCGATAACGGCGACACCATCAAGACCCTGCACAGCTAGGTGAATTGTGCGAGACATGACCAACGAATTTCTAGTGCCCTGGACCGTCGCATTCCCTTGTATCACGTTGCCTTCTGGATCTCGTTCACTGATCTTCCATACGGCGTCCCAAGTGCCGAGATCAGACCAATCTATGGATGAGGGAACTACCGCGGCGTTCTTCGTTTTTTCCATCACAGCGTAGTCGATCGAGATTGAAGGAGCCCGGCTGAATGCCTCGTACTCAAGGCGCAGAAAGTCAGCATCAACTTCCGAGCGATCCACCGCTGCGTAGGCAGCCGACAGGACTTCGGGTGCATACTCCTGCAGCTCGGCGATGAAGCTGCCCACACGGAACAAGAACATACCCGAGTTCCAGTAATAGTTGCCGGCTTTCAAGAACTCAGTTGCCTTTTCCACGTCCGGCTTCTCCACGAAACGATTAACAGCGTGGGCGCCATTGCCGAGGTCGCCACCAAGTTCGATGTAGCCGTAGCCGGTTGCTGGGCCGCACGGTTTTATACCAAACGTCACCAGCTTACCCGCTGCAGCGGTAGTACAAGCTTTACGGATGCACGCGTCATAGGTTCCGTCGGCTTTGATCGCGTGATCAGACGGCAGAACCAGCGCTAATGCGTCGTCACCATACCGATCGGCCAAGATCCGAGTGGAAACAGCAATCGCGGCGGCGGTGCTACGGGGCAGAGGTTCCAGCACGGTGCCTGAAAGCGTGATGCCTTGCTCGCGCGCCTGTTCGGCAACCAAAAAACGGTAGTCCTTGTTAGTTACGACGAGTGGTGCTTCATAGATCGATGCATCGGATACTCGCTGCAAGGTCTCCTGAAACAGGGTCTTCTCACCTAGCATCTGCAAGAATTGTTTTGCAGCCGTCGCACGTGACAGCGGCCAAAGCCTGGTGCCCTTGCCTCCTGCAAGGATGACAGGAACAATCTTTGCTGGCATGTATAACCACGCTATCAGAGAGAGGCTTACTGCATAATAAATATATTACACTAAACTATCTACCTAAATGTACCACCTCTCAGCACGTGGTGCTGTAGTGAAAATATCTGTGCGCGCCGCCGACTGAGATTTAATGGGGCTTTAAATTCAGGAAAATCGTAAGCGGCAAGCAGACCCCGTCTGGCGGAAGGGGTGAGCGGTGGGATATCGGTAGCGGACACGATGAGCTGCTGTGAGCTTCTATGTCTGCGCCTAGTTCTGGAACTAGAACCTTCCATATGATCGAAGCTGTTGCCGACCGCCTTGAGGGTGCCCCGCGGCAGCTTCGCCGGCGCTGGTCGGATGAGGTCAAGGCACGGGCGGTGGCGGATGCATTGGAGCCAGGCGCGAGCGTCTCGGCGATCGCTCATCGGCTCGGCATTCACCCGTCGCAGCTCTTTGGCTGGCGTCGTGCAGCCTTAGACGCTCGGAAGGTTCCCACGGAACCGGCGCGTTGCGAGGTAGTCGCGGCGTCTGCTGGCGAAGCGGTGATCGAGATCGTCATTGGCGATGTGATCGTGCGTGCTCGCGCTGACGTCAGTGAGGCGCACTTGCAGCGGGTGATCCGAGCGGTGCGGTCGGCATGATCCCATCCGGCGTAAAGGTGTTCCTCGCCAGTCATCCGGTCGACTTCCGCAAGGGGCCGGACAGCTTGCTGTCGCTGGTGCGGGATGCCGGCAATGATCCGTTCTTATGTGTCGAGCGAGATTATGTGGCGGAGGCCGTCTCGGCGCCAGCCGGGGCCTGCCGGGTCTGGAATTCTGCGCCACATAATATTTCGTGCCTCTCGGATGGGTGTGGGATCCCCCTGCGCCGCTACTCCGGAGAGGCAAGATGCTCGAGTTCTATTTTTCGTATGGTGGGGTGCTCAAGCGCCTGCGTAGTGGTGCGCTCGGTGGCGAGATGGATCGCCTCGCGGAGCATTTTTTCAGACTTGGTTACAAACGAGCGTCGGCCAAGATTTATCTGAGCCGAATTGCGCGCTTCAGCCGGTTTGCCGGGGCATGCTGCGGTCCGATGCCGATCCATCAAGATGTCGTCGATAGCTATTTGCGCACGTTTCCTACGGATACGCCGCGCATTGGAGCAATGTCGGCGCTAGGACACGCACGGCGAGTGGCTCCGGAGCGGTTCATTATTGCTGTTCCAAGTGAAGAGGATGATCCGGATGCTCCGCTTCTGGCCTCCTTTTCGGACTATCTGCATAGGGTACGGGGGCTGGAGCCGAACACCCGCGAAGGCGTTCTTCTGGGCGGCCGCCGCTTTCTGGATTGGTTCCGCCATGACCATCCCGACCAGGACCTCGAGGCGTTGACGGCTGAGCAGGTCCTTGCTGCTGTCGAGCATCGGCTGTCGCTATCGGCAACCTCCGGCAGTCGCACGGCAGCGACTTCTCACATTCGAACATTTCTTCGGTTTTTATATTGGGCTGGTCGCCATCACCAAGATCTCGCCCGCATCGTCCCAAGGACGCCCTCTTGGCGTTTGGCGCATTTGCCGCCGCGCCTTGCATGGGATGACGTTCGGCACGCGATCGATGCAATCGGCGCAACGACGCCGGTCGGCATCCGCGATCGAGCCGTCCTGCTGCTGCTCGCCACCACGGGCATTCGCAACGGCGAGTTACGCGCCATTCGGCTTCGCGATATCGACTGGCGTACTGGCGAGGTTTTTGTCCGGCGGACCAAAGGCAAGCGTGATCGGGTGGTGCCACTCCTCGAGGAGACCGGCGCCGCACTCGCCGATTACATCCTGCGCGCTCGACCGAAGGTGGATAGTCCGTATCTGTTTCTGTCGTTCACGCCGCCGATGGGACCGTTCAAGTGTGCGGCGCCTGTTTCAAGGATCGTGCGGAAGCGGTTGCGGCATGGCGGGGTCGAACTCGGGCGGGTCGCAGGTGCACATCTCCTGCGCCACAGCCTTGCTACCCAGCTTGTCGGGCAGCGAAGGCCGATCAACGAGGTCGCCGATCTTCTTGGCCACCGCAGCATCAACACAACGGCGCTGTACGTGAAGGTTGCGACCTCGCAGCTCGCCGAGGTCGCACTCCCCTTTCCGGGAGGCGCGGCATGACCGCCTTTGCCCGATTCCTCGGCGAGAAGGCTGAGCGTTACATCGAACTGCGCCACTCGCTCGGCTACTCTTTCAGCAAACAAGCCGGCACGTTGCGGGCTTTCGTCCGCTACGTTGAACGCGCTCAGTTCGATGCGCCCGCCACCCGAACGATGGCGCTGGACTTCGTCCTGTCGTTTGGCGGCGCCGCCAACAGCCGCGCCACTCGTCACGGCGTGCTCACCCGATTCTACGAGTACCTCGCCGTCTATGACGCCCAAACCGAGACCTTGGAGCGCAGAGTATTTCCCAGGTCCAGGGCGATTCCGCCTCCGCGGATCCTCAGCGAGTCAGAGTTGGCGTCGCTCATCGACGCATGCGCCCGCATTTCCCCAGACATCCCCCTCAGGGGGCGCACGATGGCGACGCTGATCGGATTGTTGGCAAGCTCGGGACTGCGATCGGGCGAAGTGGTCAGGCTTGATCGTACCGACGTCGATCTGACCAACGGGGTTCTCCTCGTTCGGAAGACGAAGTTCCGCAAGGACCGTCTCGTTCCAGTTCACACGACGACCCAGGCTGCCCTTCGCCACTACGTGCGTGAGCGCGACACAGCTTTTCCTCAGCCTAAGGACCAGGCCTTCTTTCTGAGTTCCCGTGGCAACCGTCTCTCTGCGACCGGCCTAAAAAACGGTTTTGCTGAGGTCCGCAAGTTCGCCGGCCTTGATGACGGCAAGCCGTTGCGGCCGCACGATCTGAGGCACCGGTTTGCCGTGACCCGCCTGAGCCTTTGGCACCAGCAGCGCGCCAACGTCCAGGCGCTGCTCCCGTTGCTCGCCACCTATCTCGGCCACGCCAGCTACAGCGACACAGCCTACTACCTCACTGGCTCGGTGGATCTTCTCGCCATGGCGGCGGAGCGCGCCTTCCTCGATGGAGGCGCAGCATGAGTGAACACCTACTCCTGGCGCCGCTCTTGGAGTCCTATTTTCGCCGGCGCTTGACCAAACAACGCAACGCCACTCCCGCGACCGTGGCCAGCTATCGCGACGCCTTGCGCATGCTGATCCTCTTTGCTGCCGCCCGGCTGCGGAAGAAGCCGGCGGCGTTGGCACTCGAAGATCTCGATCGAGACCTCGTTCTCGCCTTTCTCGACGAACTCGAAGAGAAGCGGAACAATGCCGTCGCCACGCGCAATGCCCGCCTTGCGGCGATACGATCCTTCTTCCACCATGTCGCAGCCGCCGACCCGGCGTCCTTCGGTGTCGCCCAACGCGTGCTGACGATTCCCATAAAACGGGCGCACATCGAGGTGACACACCACCTCACCAAGGCCGAAGTGGACGCCCTCATTGCGGCGCCCAATCCAAGGACGTCCCGTGGTCGGCGTGACCGTACGTTTCTACTGTTCCTGGCACGGACCGGCGCGCGGGTCTCCGAAGCTACCGGCGTCAACGCAAACGACCTTCAGTTGGAGCGGTCGCACCCGCAAGTGCTGCTGCGCGGCAAAGGGCGCAGAGACCGCGTCATCCCCATTCCTCAGGATCTGGCGAGAGCACTGACAGCCTTGTTGGCCGAGCACGGTATTGCGAACCACGAGCCACGACCGATCTTTATCGGCGCCCGCCAAGAGCGCCTGACGCGCTTCGGAGCAACCCATATCGTGCGGCGTGCGGCGGCCCAGGCCGTGACCATCAAGCCTGCCTTGGCCCAAAAGCCCATATCGCCGCACATCTTCCGACACTCACTTGCCATGAAGCTTCTCCAGTCGGGCGTGGACCTTTTGACGATCCAAGCCTGGCTCGGGCACGCACAGGTCGCCACGACCCACCGCTATGCCGCCGCGGATGTCGAAATGATGCGCAAAGGACTCGAGAAGGCTGGAGTCTCCGGCGATCTCGGCGTGCGTTTCCGACCAAATGACGCCGTTCTGCAACTGCTGAACAGCATCTGAATATTATGTGGCGGAGAATTCTAGATTTGGCAGGCCTCGGCTGGCGCCGAGACGGGCTCCGCCACATAATCTCGCTCGACGCATAAGAACGGTTATGTGGCGCGCCACATAACCGTTCAACGGCGCGCTTTACGTCTTCCGGGCCAAACGGGCACAGTGCGCTTCATAATGCATCCCTCCATTAGATTCCGGGCAACCGGACGACTTTATCGTATTGATAATCTTCATAAAACTTGGGGCGTCGATCGACGACACCCTGCACCCCTATCCGGACGGCTTCCGAGGATAATGCTTCGACGGGAACCATCCACGGCGAGCCGGGAAGGATTTGCGTTGCAGGCAAAATTCCTCTCTGCACCAGGCTTTTGGCCGATCCGACGCAAATACCGAGTTTCTCCGCCGCTTTCATCAAGCTGATCATCGGTACGTCCACTTTGGTCGCATCATATTCGGGAATTCCCAGGCGCTCGCGCATGTCACGAACACGCACGGTCGTCCAGCTCTCGCCATCACCTGTCTTGCAAAGCATCCTATTGAGGGAGACCGCGAGTTCCCGATCTGGCCAATGTCCGCCTAGTTTGCGCAGTGCCTCGACGGCCGATGGTGCGAGCTCGGCAGGATATCTTCCGGTCTTGACGCGCGCCACACGTACCTCTGTGTGCCGACCGCCGGTCCAATGGATCAGGAGCACCGCCTCGTTGGTCGCATCATCGAGATCGCAAATAATCTCCTGAACCAGGATGTGGATGAGCCGCTGCTTCGTTCGCGTCTCCGTGGAGGGTGCATTCCATACGGTCGGCAAATCCTGGGCAAGCTGCAGGAGACGGCCACGATCGATGACGGGGCGTGCTGCTGACAGTGCAGACAGGTCCTTGATCTTGCGCTCAAGCACGCCTACTCGCTCCAGGGCATCATTCCATCGGGCCTCCAGTTCGCGTGCAACATGCCGCTTGGCCGGGTCCACAAGCTCATACCTGCGACTGGCCAACAGCGCTTCGTAGCGTGCGCCTTCGAGGTCCCGCTCGATTGCCGCAATGACATCTCTTCGGGACCGCTCGACTTGATCCGAGGCGAAGATTGCCGCTTCGACAGCACGGTCCGACACCGCTTCTAAAATCTGCATCGCAACGGCGCGATCGACCTGACGCCGCCAATGCCGATACAAAGGCCGACACCCACGTGAGCATCGTCGCCGCGGCACTGATAGCGATGGGCGTTGCCTTTTGCGCTGCCGTAAAAGACGCGCATCATTCGGCCACAGCGACCGCATCGCATCAGTCCCGTCAAAAGGGCACGACCGCCACGCGCTGACTTGCGATCGCAATTCTTCTTCATGTGCGCGTTCTCGGTCAGAAGCTTGTGGTTCTCCTCATACTCCCGCCAACTGATGTAACCTTGATGATTGTCGCGCAACAGCACGCTCCATTCGTCCCTCGGCTTGCGCACCCCCGTAGCCTTGCGAGCGCGGCCATCGACGATCCGCGTTCGCTGCGCGCGTCTTCCGAAGGCATAGGCGCCTGCATAGAGTGGATTGTGGAGAATCTGCATGACGCTGTGGTAGGCCGGCGCCTTCCAGACAAGCTTGCAGACGTCGACATTGCGCAGAACAACCGGCATCTTGATATCGGCCGACCGCAGCCACAAAAAGACCTGTCGTCCACTTCCCAGCTCCCGGAATTTGGCAAAAACGAGCCTGATCGTCTCTGCCACATGTTCGTCCGGGTCAATCTCGATCTTGCCCACTTCGCTCCAGCACAAGCCCGGCGGCAGCATGAACCGCAGTTCCCCGCGTCCTGCCTTAGAATCACGTGCGGCGATGCCGCGCTGACGCATCAAGCTAAGCTCATACTCCGACATCGTGCCTTTCAATCCAAGCAGCAGACGATCGTTGACGAGCCGCGGATCATAGGCGCCATCCGGATCGATGACCAGCGTCCCCGCAAGCGCGCAAAGGTCGATCAGATGATGCCAGTCCCTGCCATTGCGCGCCAGGCGAGATGCCTCGATACAATAGACCGCTCCTACATTGCCGGAGCAAACCTGTGCCACAAGCCGTTCGAATCCAGGCCGTTCCATGCTGCCTGAACCGGAGCGGCCAAGATCGTCATCGATTACGCTCACCGATGCGAAGCCGGTCGTTGCGGCAGCTCCAGCCAGATCATACTGCCGGCGTTGACTTTCCAGATTGCCGGTGACCTGAGTCATTGTGGACTGGCGGACATAGACCACAGCGGCGCGGCCAAGATGGTCAGGCGTGATCTTCGTGTTCATCAACGCCTCCCGTCTTCGTCATTCTGTTCGCTTCCAAAGCTTCCAGCAGAAGATCCGCTAGCGCTTCCACCAACCCTTTGACGTTCTTGACGGCCGGAACCTGAAGATTTTGGCGCTCCAACTGCAGAATGAGTTGGTCGCGATTTTGATGTCGCCTGCTTCGCATCATCCTTCTCCTTCTTCCTCGAAGGACGGGATTTTGCGCCTCGTGAGCGAGTCGCGTCGAACGATGCCAGCGCCGCTGCCAACTCGTTGAGGCCGGCGATGCTGATCTCGGGCAGCCCCAGCGCCATGTTGGCGCAGTAGCTTTGATCGAACATCCAATTCGGCAACTCGCGGCACAGATCAGGACGCTCATCCGTGTAGATGCAGGTTAAACTCTTGCCACGCCTGAACGGCGAGACCTGCACCTTCTTTCCGAACAGCGGGTGCCAAGGGTAGGCAATCGTCGAAAAGCGAGAAACGTATGCAGAATGGCGGTAGTTGTCCGGACAGAGTGAAGATCGTCTGGTGGGACGGCTCCGGCGTCTGCCTTTATGCCAAGCGGCTGGAAAAAGCGCAGTTCTGCTGGCCGCGGATCGGCCATAACCGAGTTCAGCTCAACCATGCCCAGCTTCTGGCGCTCATCGATGGGATGGACTGGAAGCGGGTTCGCGCCGTGCCGGTGAAGCCGCCGGAGATTGTTGGGTAAAAGCCCTGCGGCGAAGTGAATCAGCAGCCTGAAAGGGCGGGAAAACCGGAGCAAAATGTGCTCTGGTCGGGCCGATGACGCCGCCCGATCTCAAACTCCCAGACGACGTTGAAGCGCTGAAAGCCATGGTGCTTGCCATGGCCGAAAAGGCGGCGCGGGCCGAGGCCCTAGCGAGCGAGGTCGCCGATCTCAAGGCGCGCAACGCCGATGCCGACGAGCGCATCGAGCGGCTGACGCAGATCCTGAAAGCCTTTGATCGCGCCCGCTTCGGCCGGCGATCGGAAAAGCTCGGCTCTCCCACCATCGACGACGAGCAGCAGGCCTTTGTCTTCGAGGAGATCGAGACCGGCATCGCCGCGATCAGGGCGAAGGTCAACAAGGGCCGCGAGCGTCCGGATGGCAAACGTCCGCCGCGGCCGCGCAAGGGCTTCGCACCGCATCTGGAGCGGGTCGAAGTGGTGATCGAGCCGGAGGATCTGCCGGAACATTCCGGCAAGCAGAAGGTGCTGATCGGCGAGGACGTCTCGGAGCGGCTGGATGTCATGCCGGCGAAGTTCCGCGTCATCGTCACCCGCCGGCGGAAATATGCCTTCAAAAACGAGGACGGCGTCATCCAGGCACCAGCGCCGGCACACATCATCGAAGGCGGTATTCCGACGGAAGCGCTTTTGGCCCAGATCGCCGTCTCCAAATATGCCGATGGCCTGCCGCTCTATCGGCAGGAGGCGATCTACGCCCGCGACCAAGTCGAGCTCGATCGCAAGCTGATGGCGCAGTGGATGGGAAAGCTGGGGTTCGAGTTGGAGATCCTGGCCGACTACCTCTTCGATGAGATCAAAAAGGGCGAGCGGATCTTCGCCGACGAGACCACGCTACCCACGCTCGCGCCCGGTTCCGGATCGACAAAGACGGCTTGGCTTTGGGCGTATGCCAGGGATGATCGACCATTCGGAGGCAGTGGGCCGCCGATGGTAGCCTATCGCTTCGAAGATAGCCGAGCCGGCGAATGCGTCGCCCGGCATCTCAACGGCTATCGCGGCATTCTGCAGGTGGATGGTTATGCCGCCTACAACAAGCTGGTCCGCTCCGATGGCGGCAATGACGGCGTCACATTGGCTGGCTGCTGGTCACACAGCCGGCGCAAGTTCTACGAGCTGCATGCTGCGGAAAGCTCAAAGGTCGCAACGGAGACGGTCGAGCGGATGGCGAAGCTCTGGCAGATCGAGGAGACCGTGCGCGGGCAAAGCCCTGAGGTGCAAATTCCGAGGCAATCCGCCCCCTGATTCCGAAATGATCTCGCCCCCCAATTCCGAGAAATAGTCGCCCCCTGATTCCGAGATGATGCCGCCCCCTTGGTGAGGCATCTGGCGTGGGTGTTCTGCTGGTGTGAAGTTTCTTCCTTCGACTGTGACGAGGAAGGAACGGGATGCCTGCGGAGAGACTGGAGATGCGGCGTGTCCGCGAGATATTGAAATATCGCTTCGAGCAAGGACTTGGGCACAAGTCGATTGCGATCCGGGTTGGAGCCGCGCCCTCAACGGTGCGCGAGACGCTGCGACGTGCGGCCATCGCGGAGCTATCGTGGCCGTTGGGTGACGATGTGAGCGATGCCGTCCTGGAGGGGGCGCTTTACAAAGCGGCCGGGACGAAGACAGGGCACCGTCGGAGCCCTGAGCCGGATTGGGCGCTGGTCCATCGGGAATTGAAGCGTAAGCACATGACGCTGCAAATCCTTTGGGACGAATACATCAGCCGACATCCGGACGGCTATCGTTACAGTCGGTACTGTGACCTTTACCGCGGCTGGGCGATGAAGCTGCCTGTGACGATGCGGCAGGACCACGCGGCCGGCGATAAGCTGTTCGTCGACTATGCCGGCGACACGGTCACGGTGGTTGTTGATCGGTTGTCCGGCAAGACACGGCAGGCCCACCTGTTCGTGGCGGTTCTGGGAGCGTCCAGCCTTTCGTTCGCGCAGGCACGCTGGAGTGAGACACTACCCGACTGGATTGAATGCCATATCCAGGCGCTGGAGTTCTTTGGCGGTGCGCCAGCCTTGCTGGTTCCCGACAATGCCAAGGTGGCGATCATCAAGGCCTGCCACTTCGATCCCCAGGTAAACCGGACATATTGCGCGATGGCGGCTCACTATGGCAGTGCCGTCCTGCCGACGCGGCCCCGACGTCCGCGTGACAAGGCAAAAGTGGAAGCTGCGGTTCGTATCGTCGAACGCTGGCTGTTGGGCCGGTTGCGCCATCGCGCCTTCTACAGCCTGGCCGAGGTTAATGCGGCGATTGCCGACTTGCTTCATGACCTCAACGACAAGCGTGTCTTGCGCCGCGTCGGCGTCACACGCCGCCATTTGTTCGACGAACTGGATCGTCCGGCTTTGCGGCCACTGCCTGTCGAACGTTATGTCTTTGCCGAATGGCGTATCCGCCGTGCCGGGCTGGATTATCACGTCGAGATCGAGCGGCACTATTATTCCGTGCCCTATCGCTTCGCCCGCGAGCAGGTCGAGGCTCGTATTACCGCCAATACGATCGAGATCTTCCACAAGGGCGAGCGTATTGCCGCCCATCGCCGTTCCAGCGGCAACGGCAAGCACACGACGATCGCCGATCATATGCCCTCGGCACATCGCCGTTTCGCCGACTGGACGATCGAACGGATTCAACGCGAAGCCTCTGCCATGGGGCCAAATGTTGCGCTGTTGTGCGAGCGCATCCTTGCCGACAGGCCGCATCCCGAGCAGGGCTTTCGAGCTTGCCTCGGGATCATCCGCCTCAACAAGAGCTTTGGCCGCGACAGGGTCAATGCCGCTTGCGGCCGGGCGCTGGAGATTGGGGCTCGGACCTATGGCTCGGTGCGCTCCATCCTCGACAATCATCTTGACCGAACGACTGCCCCGAACGGATCGGCGTCTCATGAACCGATCCATCACGCCAACATCCGCGGACCCCGCTATTACCACTAAGGAGAAGGAAAGATGCTAGCTCATCCAACACTTGATAGGCTGAACGCCATGGGCCTGGCCGGTATGGCAAAGGCTTTTGGCGAGCTCGTTGCCAACGGCGAAGCCGAACATCTCTCACACGCCGAATGGCTCGGACTGCTGCTCGAACGGGAATGGAGTTGCCGCTACGATCGAAAGCTTGCGGCACGCCTCAGGTTCGCCAAGCTGCGCCACCAGGCTACCCCGGAAGATGTCGATTATCGCAGCGAACGCGGCCTTGACCGCGCCCTCTTCATGAAGCTGCTCGCTGGCGACTGGATCAATGCCCACGACAATCTTGCCATCTGCGGACCCTCGGGTGTCGGAAAGAGCTGGTTGGCCTGTGCTCTTGGTCACAAGGCTTGCCGAGACGATCGCTCCGTTTTCTATCAGCGTGTCCCGAGACTGTTTGCTCAGCTCGCGCTCGCTCGCGGTGACGGCAGGTATGCCCGGCTCCAACGGACCTTGGGGCATGTTCAGCTCCTGATCCTCGATGACTGGGGACTTGAGCCACTCAACGAACAGGCCCGACACGACCTCCTCGAAATCCTCGAAGATCGCTATGGCCGTCGATCCACGATCATCACCAGCCAGCTTCCCGTATCCGCATGGCACAGCGTCATAGGAGACCCGACTTACGCCGATGCCATCTTGGATCGCCTCGTCCACAATGCCCACCGTGTCGAATTGAGCGGCGACAGTCTGCGCCGAAACCTACCGCGAAAAGCTTGACACCTCGCCTGAATGAACTGACAACAATTATCGCCTGCAGACCCCACCAACAGGGGGCGAGATCATCCCGGAATCCAGGGGCGCAATCATCTCGGAACAAAGGGGCGGCTTCATCGGAATCGGCACCTGAGGCCCGTGTCGCGGCGCGTCAGCAAACCTCTACCGCGGTTGTCGCCGAGCTCTTCGCTCTCTGGCAGAAAACCCTGCCGCGGGTCTCCGGCAAATCGAAGCTGGCTGAGGCGCTCCGCTATGCGATCTCGCGTCGTGCCATCTTCGAACGCTTTCTGACCGACGGCCGCATCGAGCTCGACTCCAACATCGTCGAGCGAGCAATCCGGCCCCAGGCCATTACGAGAAAGAACTCACTCTTTGCCGGCAGCGACGGCGGCGGAAGAAGCTGGGCAACCATCGCGACGCTGCTGCAGACGGCAAAAATGAACAACGTCGATCCGGTCGCCTGGCTCACCCAGACCCTCGAGAGCATCGCCAACGGCTGGCCGAGCAGCGAAATCGACGCACTCATGCCGTGGAACTACGCCGCCTGAACGGCCTCAACTTGTCGCTTACGGAAAATCGGGCTGCGCCGACTGTTTATCGAGCGTCTGGCACACCACGGAGCACATGCTGGAGACGGCGCTAACGAGAGACTTGCCGATGATGTTCACATAGTTGACGCGCCGCTTACAAAGCGAGGGGCAATGTTTGACAAAGGCCGAGCACATCGGACACGTGGGCGACGCTGCGAAGGCCTATGAGAGACGCACATACGCCGGGGGCCGAGCGGGCAAACTGCAACGCAATCTGGATGTCTTTTTTCAATCTCGGACATGCCTCGCGCAATTCCCCAGGAATGAATTTGGAAATGCTTCCGCCATTCACTGAAACGCTCGTGATTACGGCTAGCCCGAGATGCGCCGCTGCCTCGAAGGTCGAAACGCTTCGCCCCGCCACCAAATGATTGAGCCGAAACAATGCATCCGGCCTAGCAAGGTTGAACGGCACTTGCACTACCTTGAAGTGGTTCGTATCGCCGGCAACGTCACGGGCATACCCGACTAATCTATCCAACGTATGCGGCCCTGGATGGGGTTCAAGCAGGGCGTCAGCGGTCGATATCCCATACAAAAGAATCCGGCCGTCCGCCACGGCTTGCTCAAGGAATTCAAAGGCTCTACGTACTCGGTGGGCGAACTGGTCCGGACCTGCCAGAAGTTGTTCCTCAGGATTGTGAAGCAGGTAGGCGTCGATCGTGCCCAACCGCAATCGCGCGGCACTACGACTCAGTGCGTTGTCGAGATATGCTGGGTGAATGGAATGACACTGTCTAACGATACCAAGGTCGGACTGCAGCGAGCGCCCGCGCCGCTCGAGCAGAGCGGTCCCCGGTCGAAAGTAGCCACCTTTCGAGCAGATGACGAGTCCGGAACGTCTAGAGCCTAAATCGCGGGCAAGATCTGCGAGCGCGAGGCCGATGACTGCTTCGGCCTCTCCAAAGCCGTAGATATCGGAGGTGTCGATGAGATTAATGCCGCCCGAGACGGCCAGATGGAAGGCTGAGAAAATGCCTTCTCTCGAGCTGAGTTCGAGTTGCCCGTCGATTCCACCTGTCCCAAAGCCGATCGAGGACACCGTCAGACCGCCTGCGAAGTCCCTAAAAAAACCGCTAGTTGTAGCGGCGATGCCCGCCTGCGCGACGCCTAAGGTGCCGGCTCTGGTTGCATGACCCGACATAGACGGGGTACCATCAGACATGGTGGTCACGCAGCTGGAGCAGCGCTTCATATACTAGCGTGGCTTCGAGGCCCGCAAGATCCCGGCGAGCACAATGTCGGTGCGGCGCAAACCTGAAGCCGAACTCATGGACATCGGTAGGGCCGAAGATGCCCACACCGGGGATGCGACTCAGGTCTGCCGCATGTAAGAAACAGGAGTCAACGCCGACAAAGCAGTCCGATGCCGCGACGATTGCCATGGATTCGCGCATTGGCAGCTCTCCAAACCGAATAATCCGGTCTTCGTCCAGTATGCCGTCCCCAAAATCGATGGGGCGAACGCCAAGATCGGCGATGAAGGTCCCTTCTTCGCGCTGCACTAGCGCCGCAAAGGCGGTCCATCGCTCGTGTGCCCAGCATTTTTCCGGTTTAGTGTCACCGTGCACGGTGATCAGCGTGGCGTCACCGGGCAGGGTCGCGCGGATTTTCGCTGCGAGTGCGTTTGCGGATTGCCCCACGGCCGGCTTGGCAGCGAACGGCTCGATTACGATACCGGGCGACACCAACTGCGGCAGCCGAAAGGCGAGGTCTGCATTGTGTAGTGTGAAGTCGAGTTCGAGCGGCAGCACGCATTCTGCATCGAAGCCGATCGTAACCGGCGGTCGTAACGAGCGGACGAGGGATTTGACGGATTCTCCGTATATGGGATTCAAGCACATAAATAGGTCCGTGTCGCCCAGTGCCTCCGCCACGGGCACATCATTGAAGCAGTACTGCAGCCCGATGCATTCGGCGGGGACTTCGACGACGCGGGCGAACTCGACGTCGCCGAAAAAGGTCCAACGGGCGCCGGTTCGGCAAACAAGGGTCAACCGGCCCTCAAAGGCCAGGGCCAGGGCACGGATCGCCGGCAGATTGAGCAAATGGTCACCCCGCGCGTTCATGAAGAGAAGGACTGGGGTTCGGGCCGAACGCAAATCCATCGCGGTTCAGTCTCCTTTGCATATGACTCATTAGGGTCTTGATGTCCTCGCACCAAACCGAGGGGTTGTCGAAGCCGTTGGCCCTGGCGTACCGATGTGGCAGGAAGCCACCTCCGCATTCTACCGCGAATTCGCAGCGCTGGCAGGGATCGCTCAGCGGGAAGCCATCGTGGATGGCCTTTGCGAAGATCTGTTGGCCACGATGCAGATCGCCGAATCCGTCATCGAGCACGTTAAGGCCACTTGCCCCGAGGCCGCTGCTTCCCGTACGGAGCGAATCCATAGCCTCTATCCCGCCATCGGTTTCAATCACCAAATAAGGAAGCAGGGGGTTACCGAAGCAGTCCATGATCCCCGGGCCCCCCATTAGTCGTTGCAGCAGATCGTGAAAGATACGAATGACCACTGCACTATCGTCTTCAGCAAACCACGCATCGAAGATCGGAAGCAGGTAGTCGGCAACAGGTGTCGCACCGTGATGCCCGTAGAGCTTGGTGACATTATCGTGGGAAACGTCGGGCAGAAGGAAATCCATCCACCGCAGACCAAGCCGCCGAAAGTAGCGGTACACTGCAAGCCCGTCCTCGCCAGGGTTTACGACGGACAAAATACCCGGATCAAAACCGGCGCGCTGCAGCCGCTCGATGCCTGAGAGCGTGCGGGCCTGGGTGCCACGACCCTGATGATCGACCCTGAAGCGGTCATGGATCTGTGGTGGGCCATCAAGGCTTACGCCGACGGAGACATTCCAGTGGTGAAAGGCATCAATCCATTCGTCGTTGATCAGAGTCGCGTTGGTCTGGATGGCCAACGATTTCAACCGCGGCCCGAGGTCGTCATTCAGGATCCGGGCGAACTCCTGAAATCGGCTGGGACCGATGAGGGTTGGTTCGCCACCATGGAACACTACGCCCAATCGATGTCCCTGGATGCCATCGCAGTACTGGTTGATGCGTTCCGTGAGCGCGCGTAGCGTTGCCGTAGAGAGCACGGGGACGCGGTCCAAATACGAACGGTCTTCGTGGTTGTAGATGTAGCAGTACTTGCAATTTATGTTGCAGTGACCGACGACCTTGAGGACAATGGAGTGGATCTTTTGCCTCAAGCTCGGTCCTCCAGTTTCATGCCGCCGCCCGGACGCGTTCCGACAGCGGCTCCCAAAGGGCAAATCCCACGGGCGTCAGACTGTGGGTCGTCCTGAGTGCCTCCTCCAGCTTCGCCAATTGCGGAACTAAAGTACGTTCATTGTTGGCGAAATAACCGTCAGGGTCGTATCCGCTGCGCCGGCACTTTTCCCCTAGTAGCAGCACGTTGGCGAAGGCGTGGTAGGCTAGGTGAATGAAGTAGATGGGGCGCCCGCGCTGCTTGATAGGCGAGTAGTAAAGGTTCTCATCGCTACCGTCATGTACTGGCTGCAGTCGGGTGATGAGATAGTAGTAGTGATGCGCCGACTCGTGAACCAGCATCTCCGCGATTTCGGCGGCACCGGCGTCGACGGAAATGTGACTGACGCCGGATTGACCTCTGGTACTGCCGCTGACGATGCGATTGGAACCGCCCTTGAGTGGGATTATGTATCGCATCACCCGGTCCACCCAGCGCAGGTATTCGGGTGCGTAGAGGCGCAACAGCGCGGCCGCCTCGGCAAACCGGTCGACGAGTTGTTGATCGCCCTGCGCATCCGCCACATCCTCTTCAAGGAAGGAAAATTCAGCCGAGCGAATGCCGCTGCCACGTAGCAGCGTAGAGGCGCGATGCTCGAAGTCGACCTGGGGATGTCGTGTGGCGTTGGTCACCGTCCAATATCCGTCGCGACGCGACGCCGTGTACGCACGGGCGTCTCCGGTCTTATTTAGCGTTTCGATTGTGGCATCGACGCCATTGGACCACACACCGAGCTCGATGACGTCTGCATCAAGTTGCCAGCGATTCCAGCGGAGGTTCGCAGGCCCGTTCAGCCGCATTCTCCATTCGCCGGGTGTTCCCTGCTCCTGGATCAAGAGGGCAAGGCGTGCGGAGGCTTCATAGATGTCGATCTTCGATCTGTTCTGGAGGATTTCACCGAGCGTTCCGAAAACCGGTTCCCAGGCTTGATCGAAGCCGAGGTCCAACTGCAGCCACTCGTTGAACAAACGTGCCGTTCCTCCACGCTCCGCCAACTGCACGCCATAGCGGCGGATGAATCGTTCGACCACACCTTGGGCATATTCCACGGTGACACCGGCCAGTAGGTCGTCATCAAACGCATTCTGAGGGCATGAAAAGCCGCGCAGACCAGCTTCCAACTCTGCAAAACTCACGCTGAGCCTCCCTTCGACTCGAAACCAATTGCCTACTGCATCTGACCCCTTCGAGACACGGCCGCCCGATTTCGATCCGGCACCTCAACACTATTTTTTTTGGAGGTCGGAATCCTTGCCGGAATCCTCCGGGATCTCAGAC